>JAUMZW010000001.1 GCA_030527925.1 Streptococcus sp. | reverse complement strand
TGAATCCATTTATAGATTACTGACTTAGCAATACCGTACTCTTTAACAAGTTCTGCAACAGACTGACCTGATTTATGCAATTGAACGATGTTTTGTTTGAACTCTTGTGTCTATTGTTGTGGCATTTAGACCTTTCTTTTGGTTAGATACTATTCTACCAAAACGTGTCCATAAAATCATACTAACATCAGTACATTGTCAGATTGTGAGAATTACTGACCGATAACATAGAGGAAAGTAACTATGCGGTCAAGAATATTTTTAGCGTGCTTTGAATTGTCATTTGTGCTTTCGGTATTAACTGAAATGCAAATCAATCATGATAATCAATGTAAAATTTTTCAACTATTGTCAATCACAACTGTCTTCAACTGGTGTAGAACTAAGAGAAGGAGAAGTTTTAGCACCTATGTTTGTACAGGGGTACTCTACGTCATCAGATACTTCTGGATTGATTCGTAGCACGTTTAGTCAATTTCGAATCATGGGGATTTCTATCCTAATAGTCTTTGTCCCTATTTTGGAAGAAGAATACGAACAAACTGTTTGCTGGTTTAATAACTCTGTTAATGATTATCTCAAACCTTATCGTAAGCTGGGAGCAGATGCTATTGAAGTAACTTCTTGGGAAGAACTGACAGAAAAACGAGATTATCAAACTGATGATGAGGGGTTAGAATGGTTCTTGTTAATGGAACAGTTCGACTTTCTGAAAAATAAACTGAGTGATTCTCGTTATCAGACTCCACTCATTTTGGAGATGCTATTTGAAGGCTATGAAAGTAAAGAAATTTTCGAGAAATTTGGGGTTCAGAAATCTGCAGGATATAAGAAAATTGCTAATGCTTTAGCCGAAGGATACGATACCTATTTAGAACTAAATCAATAATTGAAAATCGCCATCTCGATTGTGAGGTGGCGATTTTTTTAATCTTTTTGGTAAAAGAAACATCCGTAACCATCGGCTCGAAGATTGATGTCGGACATCCATTCTGGTGCGATTTCCATCAAAGTTGCAATCTCATCAAGACTTTGTTCCATGTCACATTCGATAATGACTTCATCGTGAACATGACCCACAATCTGGAACGATTTCAGTTAATTTATAGAATAGGCAAGGATGTCACGACTGATAGCTTGGACGATATTCTCGACAAACTTTGGACTGTAGCTTTCAAGTCTCTCCCAACGTTTGGCAGTCCCTGTTCCCTCGTAAGTGACGAACTCTCCTCCAAATTGGTTCTCACTGATGTTAGTATGATTTTATGGACACGTTTTGGTAGAATAGTATCTAACCAAAGGAGAGGTCTAAATACCCCAACAATAGACACAAAAATTTAAAGAAACTATTGTTCAATTGCATAAATTAGGTCATTCTGTTGCAGAACTTGTTAAAAAGTATGGTATTGCTAAGTCAGTAATCTATAAATGGATTCAACTCTATAGTAAGTCTGAAAACTCCCATTCTGATAACATCTCCCTTCATGAACTTCGACAAAACCGTATGGAAATGGCTAAAATGAGGGAGGAAAATGAAATCTTAAAAAGGCCTTAACGATCTTTACGAAGAAATCATGAACTCTACCATCTTCCAAAAATAAACTGAATTATCTTTGTCCAAATGATTTTTAGAAACAATTAGATTAGTCTTAAAAACTCTTTTTCATACGATAAATTGCAAGAATAAGTGCAACACTTACTCTAACTCATCCACTAGAGCTTCATAAGCCGTTCTGTAAGCTAAACATTTTCTTGGTCGGTGATTGATATCATATAAGGCCTTGTTCAAAGCCTCATCAGAGATGGCAGCTAAATTTGTTTTCTTGGGGAAATATTTTCTTAGTAAACCATTTACATTTTCATTACTTTCTATCTGACAAGATGAATAAGCGTCTGCAAAGAAAAAGGAAATTCCTAAATTCTCTACCAGAGAATAGCAAGCGAACTCTTTTCCCCTGTCTGAAGTGAAGGTTTTAAGAGTCGCTTTTGGAAATAGCTTACAAAGTTGTTCGATGGCTGAAAACATGGCTTTGGATGTTCTATCTGGTATCTTGAAAGCTAAGTAAAAACGCGTTTTTCGCTCTAGAAAAGTCGCTAAACACCCCTTGCTTTTACCTCTAGAAGACACTACAGTATCAAGTTCCCAGTGACCAAAAGTTTCACGATTTCGAACCTCTTTAGGACGTTTAGCAATAGGTCTGCCAATCCTAAATGTCCCACGTGTTTCTTTGGATTGTCGAGTTCTTCCTTTACGACGAAGGACGCTTAAATCCAAATCAATCAAACCAGCATAGAGCCAGTTATAGATGGTTTTAAAAGCTACGCTGATAGCGCCCACAAATCTGTTCAGGAGAGTAGTCGGTTATAGTAAGACGGGAGTAGCTCATAGTTTTTTCTCGAGTTCTGTTTGTGTAGTTACTAACAGTTTTAACCAATGGAACGCTATGAGTTTTTTGTTGTACTATATTTTACAATTTATCACTTTTAAGTTAGGCTTTCAACATTAAAATATCACTAAGTGTTTATTTAAAGTACATAGCTTTTATTTTTACCTAAATTTTAAAATTTATATTATTAATTTCGATAAAAATAAAGTTCAGCTGGATAATTACCATATGTTTGACTGATCATTATTCTAGGCCTTGATGAATCCGATTGGTCACCTTCTGGATTTTTGAAACCAATCTTAAATAATAAAAGAGGTGAGCTTGTATTACCATATCTAACAGAAACAGCTGGGATTGAAGAATCATATTTAGCAGCTGGAAGTTGAATAATTCCATCACCACTAATACGACCTTCATCATCTATAGTAATCATATTACCATTACCATTTTTCCAGTTTCCAGTTAATGTATGAAAATCCCCATCTAAAATAGCATTTGTATCTAAGTCATCTTCATTTATTGATGTATTTACAGAAGTTGTCTTATTAGACTGATAATTTTTCCACCAATCTTTTGTCTGATATTGTAACAGTAATAGAGCTCCATCATCTTTTATCTGAAAAACTTGTTTAGTATTAACAGTATGATTATCTGGTCCTTTAACATTTGGCGGAACTAAATAAAATTTCATTTCACCATTATTAGCCCCTAAATTTGTTCCATAAAAATGAACTTCATAGTAGTCGTTAACCTTAGTTGGTAAGTCATTATCTCTAATTTCATAACTACCATGCGACACTATTCCATTCCAATAAGTATTATCATTAATCGAAGGAAAAACTGTTGTTTGATTATTGTAATAATCTTGAGGTGTATATCCACCATAAGTAAATTCCGAATCTACTATCGTTTGATTAAGATTATTAGTTGTAAAGTTCCCCTCAAAAAAAGTTAAATCTCCTGTTAAAATAACATCATATTCATTTGAACTATCTGTTTTTTGTGTTGTAGAACTTGAACTTGAACTTGAGCGAGAACTAAAACTAGAACTTTTACTAGTGATAATTTTAGGGGGGTGCTTTACTGAACAGGCAGATAAGATAAAAATAATTAGTAATGGAAGTAAGTAATATTTTAATTTCATTATATAATCCTTAATTTAGATAGATAAAATAGAAAATTATTTATTCTATTTTGAAAATTTTCTATGTCCATAGTGATAATTTTTGGTCAAATTTTTTTAAAACGTAGTCTTTTATTTCTTGATATGTAATTTCATTTTTACATTAAGTAGTTGAATATTATTTTCATTGATATCTACTGGAATATGGTGTGCAGTTGATTGTTTGGACAACAGAGTGGAATTCTGTCAATATTTTAGACACATTTTGGGGAGGAAAATTTGAAGGCTAATTCCCTTCGGTTACTGGACTCCTTGTAAGATGTTCTAGTATATTGACTCCCTTTGTCTGATTGAAGAATGAGTCCATCTGGTACAGTTCGCTTACTTAAGGCAAATTGTAGTGCTTCTATAACTAGTCTGTTTTCATTTATTTAGAAAGTTTCCAAGCAATAATTTTTCGATAATGATGTTCTAAAATACTTGATAAAAAGTATCATCCATCCGCAAGTGTGTAAATATTTGTAATGTCAGTTACCCACTTTGCTTGATTTTATCTGTTGAAAAATTACGTTTTAATAAATTGAGATATTCTTTTACTTCTTGTTTTGGTAATAAAAGAGGCCATTCTTTCGTACAATCGAATGACTATTTAATTTTTTCATCAGTTTTTGAACTCTTTTTTCAGAAATGTGATATCCCTTTTCCAATAAATCTTTATGAATCTTTAGAGCCCCGTATCGTTTGGAAGAATCATAATAAGAGATCATGATTTTCTTTTTAATAAGTTTATTTTCTTGATCTCGTTGGCTTGATCGGTGACTTTTAAAAGCGTAGAAGCTAGACCTTTAAACTTATAATAACTACACATCACCTTGATAGAAAACTGATGACTAACATATAGATAATCGTTCATTTGGAAGATGGTAGAGTTCATGATTTCTTCGCAAAGATTGTTAAGGCTTTTTTTAAGATTTCTTTTTCCTCCTTCATTTTAACCATCTCTTTGCGCATTTATTAGGGTTCATGAAGTGATGTATTTTCAGATTTAGATTTGCCAGACTTCCCTCATAGTTAAAGCCATTTGTAAAAGGTTTGGTTGGCAACTCCATACCCTTTGACTAGATCTTAAATAGGCTAACCTGTTTCATGTAATTCAACAATAGTTTCCTTGAACTGTTTGGTATATTTTTGGCTCATTTGTACTCTCCTTTGATTAGATACTACTCTAACAAAACGTTTCCATAAAATCATACTAACATCGGATATATTAAAGGAAAGAATTAACATCCGTTATATAGTCGTATTTTTCAATCAAGGAAGTTAGCAACTCTTTGTTATGGCCCTGATAGTTATCCTCTCGTCTCAATTCTTCGTACATCTCAATAAAAGGCAGTCCCTTGTCCTTGGCATCTTGGAGTTCTGCTTCATAGTCATAAGCTACCTTACGAAATTGCAGGTTGGTTAGCCCATCTTCCTCGATATCAATTAAAGCATACTGGGCCCTGTGATTTTTGAGAGCTTCCCATTCGAAATAAGGCATACCAATAGTTCCTGGATTAAGGATTTGCTGGTCCTGACTGCCATAGCGAAGTAACTGCTTATGGATATGACCGTAAATCGCTATATCAGTCTGCTCATCCAGTAGTTGGTCAAAGTTCTCCGTCTCATTAGCCGAACGCAAGTCTCCACCATAATTCTTTTCTGGTAAGTTATGGGTCAATGAAAAGCGAATACCATTAACCTCCCTCTTCTCTACCAATGGAAGTGAGCGAAGCCAATCGATCCGCTTAGGATCAATTCCTCCCATGACATACTGAGTGAGACGAAGAAGCTGGATCTCTTGTGGATCCTCTAGACCGTACTTGCCATCCAGAGCTTCTAAGATACAATCATCCCAATTCCCACGAACAGCCGCTGTAATTGGAATTGATTCCAGCAACTCAAAAAGGTCTTCTCTTCCTGGCCCCGGCAGTAAAATGTCACCTAAAATCCAGTATTCCGTCGCTCCTTGAGCACGCGCATCCATAATCACTGACTTTAGGGCTGTTGTATTCCCATGAATATCAGATAAAATGGCAATTCTATGTTTCATAACTACTCCTTTATAAATTAAAAAATCTGTATGTAAATATTATAACAAAATTCTCTGTTCTAACAATTTATCTATCATATATCTTCTACTGATTTCCCCTAAACCAAACCTTTCTTGAGTTTCATTTATCAGAGGGTACATTTATATTCCAATTAACCAATTGTCCATGGAAACAAATATATCCCCCTAGTATTTGCGGAAACAAATTCTACTTTCTCAACACTATCAAGGCTACCAACAACACATCAACTCTTACTCTTATACTTACCCCCCTATACGAAAAAAGCCTTGCAATCAAGGCTTTTCATTACCCTTTACGTTCAAAGGTTTCTAGGCTTTCACGAGCAGAGCTACACACTAGACATGCGTTGAAAGTACACTCTGTATCTTACTACTATAATGACGGTTGTTTATAATTTTTAAGTTGATAGATTGAATAGATTTGTGGGAACAAATCAGTCTTTCCCAAGAACGTTAAACATTTCCCTTTGATGTTTATGAGCTAATTCTTGATTCCAGTTATTATCATTCTGTCTCATCATCTCAGTCATTATTTTTAGCTTCAAACTTTGTTCAATAATTCCAGGGTTGGTGCTAGCTTTACCAACCGGCATCGCATTGTTAAACGTTGAATTCCCTGAAACTGTAATTAGTGCTAAGTTCCCGAAACAGTTCAAATCTTCATTAGCCCATACCGCCAATTCAGTAGGATGCTGTGGATAAAAATGTTCTATTGAACTTCTAAACTGGAATTGCCAGTCATCAGCAAGAGGTCTTACCACTTCTTTTCCATTATATGAGTATCCGTTTCGATAAAGAAGATAATCCAAATAGCTAAATACAATTCTTTCAAAATTGAATCCAGTAGCCGTTGTGTATCCCGAAGCATCTACTTTAGTTTGACCATAAGCTTCAAGAATTTGTAAAATATCAGAATCATCATTATTTAAACAGCTTGTCAGAATTAGAGAAATCCAATGCATAGTTTTAGGTGATGTGTAGGTAATACGAAGTGCAGATTGTAATGTGCGAATTTGTTTATTTCGATTATCTTCATCGCCACCAAAAGTCCCAACGTATTTTGGCTTATCACCTTTATTATCTGTATATTTCTCAAGCTTTTGAAGTGACCATTTCCCTGTTTCTTTATAATCAGGAGCATACTCACGTTTCAAAACGAACTTATCAAATAAAACACGTGACTTCAACAACATGAACAAGAAGTCCTTAGCTGAAGATTCATCTTTCCAGTTTTTTTCTAAATTGATTAAAAAATTCTTATCATCAAGGCTTGAGTCATCGTCATCATTGCTTGACCTAGTAATTGCCTCGTTGACTTGCAATAAAAAGTTAGGAAATGAAATAATAGACTCAAAGCGTTCATTTTCTGGTTCTTCAGAATCGTTATTAGAATCTTTTGTTTTTCCTTTTCCTTGTAGAATATCTCTGAGAGACATTTTCTCATCTACTATAACTACATCATGATAATAGAATCTTAACGAATCAAAATTTACAGTTTTAACTGACAAATCGCTCCAATCACTATTGAAGATTTTATCCCTCTTATCTTTTGGATAATTCATTTGAATATACGAATCCATATTAGAGCAGTATTCCCAAATATCATTTGCGATGGCCTTATCTTCTTTAGATTCGATTTTTGATAGAAAATTGGCCTTTGCAATTTCATGGAGTTCAAGTTGCTCGCCTCGAGTATTCATAATTTCAAAATAATGATTTAAGTCAATCTTAGCTGGAACCTGAACACGAATAAGATTGACTTTGTCCAATCGTCTAATGAAAGATTCCTGATCGGATTTTAGTCCCATCTTTTCAAAGTAATCATCAATAATTTTAAAACCTGATTTAATTTCAGCAGATTGCAATTCATCCGTTAATTGATTAGTATCAGGCAAAGCAGATAAGGTTCTATTGGATTTTTCTCTGGCTTCAAATCTTAGTGCATCCTTTGCAAATGGAATACCTAAATATCTTTCAAGTAAGTATAAAGTGGTTAAACGCTGCTGACCGTCAATGACTTCGTAAACATTGTTATCTTTTTGATTGACTATTAAATTTCCAAGGAAGTAATCATCTTTAGAGCTATTAATATCCTCAATTAATTGTTCTATCTGATCGGTCTCCCAAGCATAATTTCTCTGATAAATTGGTATTTCATAATGTACATTAGAAAATATCCTTGATACCGGTATCATCTTTAAATTCTTATCCATTATTTCCACCCATTCCATCGTTTCATTAACTCATAGATGTTTTGTATCGATTATTTTGCACATCAGATTCATCCACTTTTTCCATAATTACTGCTTTCAATTCTTGAGGATCTATCATTTCGCTTAACAAATTGAACATGTCTTTATCCTTATTAATTCGATCATGTTGTCCACGAGCATACTTATTTATCGTTTGAGGATAAACTGCCTTCATCTTTAACCTTAGCGAATAGCTCCACGTATACAATTGATGCATAATTGAATCATCAATCGCATCAAAACCAAATCTATCTGCAAAAAACATTAATGATGCTTCATAAAGCTGTTTGATATAAATGTCCCCAGTATATTTGTCTGGGATTTCATATTTATTATGATTATGGTAGTTATCAATTTTATTCTTCACTTGCTCCAATAAAACTGAGTAATGCAGAGTCTATGCAAAAAATCTTTTACCTGCAATAATTGGCTGAGTTAATTGAAATTGATTTAGCTTTCCAGAACTGAGTAGTTCACTCGAACCACTTGAATTAACTTGCTCAATAAAAATATTACTCGCTTTATGAAAAATAGCATAATTGTACGTATTAGCTTGTTTAATTCCCTTAAAATCCTGAATCTTATCAGATGAGTAATTCAAACCGTCACGATTTCTAAACCAACGCATAACCGGATAAAGATACGTTCTAAACAATTCTTCCAAAGAATTTTGATTAGTGTCTTCCCACTCAGATATCAACTTAATTTTTAATTCTTCAGGATCTCTTGTCATTTCTCTTAGATGGTACGACTTTAAGAGATCATGAGGTTTAAGTGCCTTTCCACGAGAGTTCTGCGAATCAAAGAATTGGAATGCTTCTTGTTCACTATCAGTAACAATCTTTACAACCGTACAATTTTCTTTAAGATATTTTTTGTAACTAACCCTCTCGTCATCTTGCAATTCATTAACTCGTTTCTGAAATAACATATAGTTATTATTAATGGAGTTCAGAGAAGTCGGCTTAAACTCCTCATTCAGAAGAACTTGAAAATCTTCCCCTAATGCAAACAATAAAATGGAAAGAGTAGTTGTTCTTTGTTGCCCATCAACCAAATTATACTCATATTCCTGAGTGTTTAGGTTTTTTGATTTATGTAGAATTACTGAACCCAACCGATACTCATTAATTTTAGACTTGAAAGCTTCGTAAGTATCTGTAAATAAAGTATTTGTTGAACTTGAAGACCAACGGTATGGACGTTGATATTCAGGAATTTTAAGATTCAACTTCATCAGAGTGTCGACATTGATTATTTGTAGTTCTTCTTGAAGTAGTGTCAAATTACTTCCCCCCTTAATTTAAATCATTAATTCTATTATAACATGTATCTACCTTTGGAACGGTTCAGGATTAATATTATAGAAAAAGAAACATACTCACGGATTGCAGCAAGCATTAACTTTTAATTTCTATACTTCAACCGCCATACTTACACCACTCTTGAAATCAACAACAATGTTCTTTGGTAAATTGTAAAAAGAACAATGGATTCATAAAAATTTTGGACTGTTATGTTTATTTTTTTGTATCAATTACAGCACTGTTACTTCAATTGATCGTTTAGGTGAAATTACGGTGGGTATGTATTTATTCCCATTAACCACTTGTCTATGGAAATAAATATATACCCCTAGGGTTTGTGGAAACAAATTCTACTTTTCCAACACTATCAAGGCTACCACCACAACATCAACTCTTACTCTTATACTTATCCCCCTATAAGAAAAAAGCCTTGCAATCAAGGCTTTTCATTATCCTTTACGTTCAAAGGTTTTAGGCTTTTACGAGCAGAGCTACACACTCCACGTGTGTTGTCTATTCCTTGAGAATACAATTTTTTGTCCTCGTCACAGTTTTGAGGACACAATTTATCTGGTTCTAGTTTAGCATTTTTACGTTTACTTTTGAATTGTTTGCCATCCTTATTTTGAGTTTCTCCTGTTTTGAAAATTATGGTTAACATTGCAGGATCAATTTCACCATCTCTATTAACACCACCTACAATAATTTTCTCAACTATGCTCTCAAAAACTGTACGATCAAACTCAGTGAGCATTTTTTGTGAAGATAGTAATTGTTTAAACTCAGCTAGTCTTTTCTTAACATCAATTTCTGACTTCAATGTTGTTTCAACATTTACTTTTTCTTCTTCAAGATATTCTTTTTCTGAGAAGAGCTCATTATATTTTTCATTATAAATAGAATCACTTATTTTCCCTTCTAGTTTTAAATTTACAAGATTCTCCTCTTTTTTTAGTAGAGTACGAAGCTTATTAGTAATCTTTTTTAGTTCCTTGTTGAGGCTATTGTCATTTAATTCAGATTCAATCGTTTCAAGTAAATCTGACACTATATTTTCATTCGAATGATAGAGTTGTCTGTAAGCTTCCATGAAAGCTCCCTCAATAGCCAGTTCCTCTAATCCTTTACTATGTTTACAGTATTGTTTCCCTTTTTTTATCGAAGTAACACAATGCCACACAACTTTTCGATAATCTGAACGACAGTGCCAACTTCTCCTAGACAATAATGAACCACAAAAGACACATTCTAACATACTACTGAAAGCATACATTTTTGAATAGCGTTCACGTTTTCCATTCACATTTGCAGCTGTCTTTTTATTTCCTGCCCTTCGCAACCTAATCGCCTGTGCTTTTTCAAAGTCCTCTTTAGATATTATAGGTTCATGATTATCTTTGATGTAGTACTTATCTTCTTCACCCAAATTACTCAATCGTCTCTTACTTATTGGATCAACTGTAAAAGTTTTTCCCATTAGAATATCGCCCTTATATTTTTCATTTTTTATGATTCCTAAGACCGTTGTATCATTCCAATGATCTAATCCTCTTGGAGATTTGTAACCTAGTTCATCAAGTTCCCTTGCTATAACTTTCCCTCCAATACCTTCCAAGTACCTTTCAAAGATATAACGAACTATTTTTGCTTCTTTTTTATTGATAGAAAGTTGCTTGGTTTCTACATCATAGTCATACCCCAAGCACCCTTGAAACCCTATCAGTTCACCACGTTGCATCTTCATTTTTAATCCCTTTTTCACATGTGCAGATGTATTTTCTACTTCTTGCTGTGCAACAGAGCTAAGAATTGTTAGAAGTAGTTCTCCATCCATAGTAAGGGTATCTATGTTCTCTTCCTCAAAATAAACTCCAATTTGCATATCCTTTAACATTCTGACATACTTCAAAGTATCTAAGGTGTTTCTTGCAAATCTAGCAATTGCTTTTGTTACAATATAGTCAATTTCTCCATTTACACAATCATTGATTAAACGTTGAAAATCTTGTCTCTTTCCTACTTGAGTTCCTGAAATTCCCTCATCTGCGTAAATATCTGCTAGTTCCCAATCCGAACGCTGAGAAATGTAATCTTTATAATGTCTAACTTGAGATTCATAACTGTTTTTCTGATCATCGCTATCAGAACTAACTCGGCAATAAGCAGCAACCCTTTTTAAATGTCTTTCTACATTGACACCTCTACGTCGAGCTAAAGAATCAGCTTTTATTATTTCAACATTATTTGTTTTCATACTGAAATTCCTCCTTTTGATTCTATATTACCGCGTTCAAATAAAAAGGTCAGCTATTTTGTGTACTTAATACGCAGTTTTTTTCTGATTTTTTCATATTCATTTTTAGACAATAATTCTTTAGAGTATAAAAAATTAAGCATTGATAATTGCAGACTATATTTTACTACTGATTGTTCCAAAACTTTCCCTCCTGATAACGTGCTATTCTATAATTTCCTCCGTGGGTATGACTGGTTAGATCATTCATGGGCGTCTCACCCGCTGTCCTTTTACGCTGGCAACCTGAACGTTCAGAAGTATCATTGTCCTTATTTGTTATCATGGCAGATAGAGAACCACTCTATTTTATAGCTGACAATTATCGCTCTTATCACGGCGTGTCTCACTAAATTGCTCGACAAATAAGAAAGTCCCACCTCGGTTTATTCAGTTGTCAATGAACAAATCAAGGAGAGACTAATATTTCTTTTTTAATCGAGTAGGACAATCTGTTAGACCTAAAATGTAATCGGTGCTAACACGATAAAGTTCTGAAAGTTTTATAAGATAGTCAATTGATAACTGACGTTTCCCTGCCTCAATTTTAGAATAGGCTGATTGACTACATGATAAATATTTTGCGAGATATTCTTGGGTTAAATCTTTATCTTCCCTAAGATCCTTGATACGCCTACACATTCGTTCACTCCTAAGAAAATTATAGTTAAGATCTGAACGAATCTTGGATTTTATGCCAAATTGGCATAAGAAAATTAGAAGAGATAAAATTAAATATTTACAAAAATAATTACTTCGATATCAATTTTTACAAACCAACTCTAATATCATTAGCATAGCCTATGCTCTTACTGTCCTTTAGGGAAAGTCAAGAATAGAAATTCGAATAAAACATATATTTTCTTTTATAAACTTCCAGAGTCGATAAAGCCTTTGGAAGTTTCAATATACTCTGTCATAGAGCGGTTACGATAAGACCTCCGCGGGATAAGTCGTACCAAAAAGGAGAAGACCAAGGTGGCCTTCTCCATATGTTAAAGTATTCTGCTTTCAGATAACCCACCACAGCTGACAATGAGTTTTTTTAATCGTGGCTTCATTCAGATCAACTGTACTTACATAATAACCTTCTGCCCAAAATGACGATTCCCAAATTTATATTTGAGATTCGCGTGCTTGTCAAATATCATTAAAGAACTCTTACCTTTTGAATGGCCCCTGAAACTTGAAACACTGATTCTTGGTGGGATACTAACTAACATATGAACATGGTCTGGCATAAAGTGTCCTTTTATTATTTCGACTCCTTTATAACTACATAAACGTCAAAAATGTCACCGAGACTACCTCGATATTGGTTAATAGATAACTTTTCGTCTATACTTAGGGAGAAACACAATGTGGTATTTACACATCCACTTTGTGTGTGATAAACTATGTGACTTTCATATTAACATTACTCAGTTTGTTGACTGTTGGTAAAAAAGAACAAGACTTTTATAATGAGGCAAAACAGAACTTGCAATATTGATATAATAGAAAAAATAATAACTGAATTAATTTTTAAAGTAGAAAAAACAAATGTTCCAATCGGATACAAGACTAGAGATAACAGAGACACTGTGCTAAAAACTCTTCCTAAGAATTCCTCTGAAATCTCTGATTGAATTTTTGAGAATATTTGAACATCAAATATCATAATAAACAATGAGCTAAGTCCAAAAAGAAAAATTATCAAGTACATATCTTTAATAATGAAAATTGGAAATAAAATGACTGAGGAAATTATTAAAAAGTTACAGCATTTAGACATGGTAAAATTATTTCTAAAAAATTTATTTATATATGCCCCAATTATTTTTCCAATAGTTTGACTAACCAATACATAACCATATACATATGATTCATTAAAAAATTTATTTAAATATGGCAAATAAAGATCTACGCCGGCAAAGAAAAAGTTTAAAATTGATACTAAAATAAGAATGATAAACAGATCTTTCCTTTTAAAAATATATTTGAATCCTTCAATAACACTTTTATTGACACCAACCGTTTTTGCATTTTTTTTATTTTCGAGAACTGTTTTTTTTATATCAAACTTGAACTCTATAATTGCAGAAATGGCAAAACTTAACGAGTTAATAAGCATTGAAACTTTAAAACCAAATAAGCTAATAATCCAAATTCCCAAAAACGGAACTATTATGTTAAATATCTCCGCAATACTTCTACTATAGGAGTTATATATATAAATTGATTCTTTATCTAATAAATCTCTAACTATCGCCTTATACGCAGGGTTATTAAAAGAATTTAGAATAGCTAAAGTTATATTTACAATAACTAGTACAACTACGCTATTTGGTAAATCTAAAAATAAAAAAGCAATAAATGTTGAAATTGAAGCAATTATATCAGTTATGATGAGTATCTTTTTTCTATTTCCAAAATCAGCAATAAGTCCCCCTATTAAATTAAAAAATATTTGTGCTATTATTTCTGTTGACTGATATAATGACATAAAAAACATTGACGAATTTGGTAATGTAGCAATAAAAATTTTATTTGCATAGTCATACACTTTGTTTCCAAAATTATTAGTTTGTCCCCTAGAAATCAGCAGTAATATGTTTTTTTTATTCATCACTGTACATTACCTTTCTGCAACAATTAGAGAAAAATTAAGATATCTAAATAATTCTGTCACTTTTGAAAATCCTACTTTTTGCAACATATAGATATTTTCATTGATCGTATATGGAATTAAAACATTTTCCAGTGATTCTCGCTTTCTATATATTGAAGTTTTACTGTAACCATTTTTCTCTTTAAAATCATAATATAAATCAATAATTTTTCTATCAGTTACTGAATCTTCAAATTTAATTTTTTCAAATAAAATTACCCTTCCTCCATTAGTAAGAAAGTTATAAATTTTTGAAAGTACCTGCTCTCTATCAATAGGTCTAATAAATTGCAAAATTAAACTAAGTATGATTACATCTTGTTTTTGGAATTCTGTATAAAGAACATCGCCTTCAACAATTTCAGCTGATTTAATTTTTTCTCTTGCACTTTCTACCATACTTTTTGATTTATCGATTCCTGTTAATTTAGCATTTGGAAAATGTATCTCTAATTTTTTCAAAAGATTTCCCGTAGAACAACCAAGGTCTAAAATTTTTATTTCTTTTTCACTGTAATATGATTTTAAATAGTTACAAACTAGTTCTTGAACTTCATGATAAAACGGGACACTCCTTTCAACCATATCATCAAATACAGCCGTTACATTTGAATCAAAATTAAAGCTATTGATATAATTTTCAGAATCAAAAATCGTGTCTCTTCCCTTAATATAAGACTCTTTAATTATAGAATACATTTCAATGTCAACTATACCACAATTATTTCGCTTTCTTTGTCTCAACAATCCCTCTCGAACAAAACCAGCTTTCTGTAATACTCTTCCAGATTGGATATTATCTATATCATGTGATGCTTCAATTCTTTGTATACTTGTTGAAGAAAAAATAAAATCTATAACTTGAACAACAATACCCTTTCCCCACCATTTTTCTCCGATTACATAGCCTATCTCAGCAGTGTTAATATCTTCAATAACATTTGTTACAGTGATGGTACCGATAAGTAAATTTGTATTTCTTAATACAATTCCCCAATCAAATATTCTATCTTTCTTGTAAAGAGACTCTCTCTTCTTTAAACTACTTATTGCATCCATCTCAGTGGTATGAGGTTTCCATGTTAAATATCTTGTTACTGCCTCACTAGATGACCAATTATTAAACATCTCTGTAGAATCAGATATTTCTAATCTTCTTAAGAATAATCTATCTGTAACTAAGTCTTTCATCTTATATTTCATGTTAAAACCTCTAAGTTCTGGAAATTAGAAAATTATCTAAAGCTAAATAGTCTAAGTCTGAATTTACGAAACACTCAATTGCATCTTCAGGCGTTTCCACAATAGGCATTCCATTTAAATTAAAAGATGTATTTAAAATCATTTCAATTCCAGTTATTTTTCCAAATTCCATGATTAAATTATAATATTCTAAATTACTATCTTCACTTACCGTTTGAAGTCGAGAGCTATAATTCACGTGAGTAATTGCAGGTAATGTTGAAATATATTTATCTTTGATTTCTGCAGTAAACATCATTGATGGACTTTCTCCACAAAAATTAAAATACTCCGCAGCTCTATCCTTGAGCACACTAGGTGCAAAAGGTCTAAAGGTTTCTCTTTTTTTAATATCAACATTAATCCTATCTTTGATAAAATAATCTCTTGGGTCCGCAATAATACTTCTATTTCCTAATGCTCTAGGTCCAAATTCACTCCTTCCTTGAAATAGAGCAATTATATTTCCTTCACTTAATAATTTTGATAATATTTTATTTTTTTTATCTGACGTCATCGTAAAAAATCGCAAATTATTATATTTTAATAACATATTAATAATATCTTCTTTACTAAGAACATATTCCTTGCCTAAGTATAATTGCTCTTTATAGTATTTTCTATCTTTATCAGTGAGATTATTATGAAGTATATCTCCATAAATTACATTTCCTATACATAATCCTTGATCCAGAGGAGCAGCTGGTACGAAAACATTATCAATAAAATCTAATGATAACATTCTCGAATTCGTTGGACAATTTAAAGCTACACCTCCTGAAATACATATGTTTTTGAAAGAATAATTTTTATGAAGTTTTTTCACTACTGCTTCTTGCCATTTTTCTAATTGATATTGGACATAACCGGCTACTTCTGCATAAATTTGAGTCATTGGAGCCTTATTTAATCTTGGTGATATATCTGGAAAACCTACTAACTTTAAAATAGTTTTTATATCTGACACATAATCCCCAGAATCTTCAATAATTGATTTTAACTTATCATCTTTGTCAAAATAATATAGATCACCGTAAACGCTAAAATCGTACTGACTATATGGAGCTAACCCCATAGTTTTCCCAGCATTATGATAACTATCAAACCCTAGATATCTAGTGAATTTATTATACATTTTCCCAAATCCAATTGCTCCTGAATAATCGAAATCTCTTTTAATTAATTCAATATTATTTTTTTCTGCAATATAATATGAATTTCTTTCGCAAGCTGTTTGGTATAGAGGAACAGAGTTGTCTCCAACAATAATTTGCCCTTCATTATCATTAACGATGATTAGCCCATTATTAAACGAACTTAAGAAATATGCTGAATAAGCATGCGAAAGATGATGAGAAGGCATTACAATAAATCTTTTATCATCTTTTTCAAGGCCTAGCATTATTTTTACTTGATCAAGCAATTTTTCTGGTATTTTATATGGAACACCATAAAAGGAGCATACTATATAATCGATTTCATCCATTTTTAAATCACTATTAGTTAAGATATAATCTACGGCATTATGAAAACCACCATCATATTTTTTTTCGTGATTCTTTCCTCTGTAATGCCGATGCTAATTTTTCCATCAATCATCAAACATGCTCCACCACCGTCAATATTCCTAATATTCCCATCTAAATCTAAACATAGACATGCGTTTATTCCAAGAATTTTCATTTTATTTCTCCTATATCCTTCAATTTTATTATGCACTTCAAAAAGCGGGAGTAGACTTTCAGATAAATTGTCTGACATCCCGCTTAAAAAATATCTCCAAGTTGTATAACTTGATGAAATAGGTAATCCAATATTTTCATATCGAATTATTTCTTAACTATTTTCTAGTTAAGAACACGAGTAGATGAAGCAACAATTACTTCAACTTTTTTAATTTTAAGCGTATAAAAAACACCTTTCTACTAATCAAAGATTAGATATTTACTTTTTTGGTGGGAAAGTATTAACCCAAAAATTCGCTTAATAATATTATTCTTTAATTAAAGTAAGTTTAAATGTTAGAAAGTATGGAATTTTTGATGATTTTTCAAAAAGAATTTCCTCAGTTTTCTCTAAATAACCATCACCTTTAGCTTCAAATACAGAATCAATGTTAAATCCAGCTTTTATAATTGTATTCATGTACGTTTCTAATGTTCTATGATGAGTCTTTATCTGACTTAAAATAATATTTCCTCTAGAGTCTTCTCTTTCTTTAAATACTTCGCCTTCATCAAAATAATTAGAAATTTCATAAGTCTCATAGTGCCATCTGCCATTATATTTATACTTTTTCCAGCAACCATTTCCTTTTATCGGATGTGGTAATGTTAAGAATAGATAGCCATCTTGAGACATAAAATCACGTAATTTTTTTAGCGCAAAATTAATATCACTAACATAATCCAGTACATTGTTACATATAACAAAATCATATTTTTTATTTTTCTCTAACAGTGTAAAATCTCCTAAAATTTTAGAACTCTCATCTACTGTAATTTTATTGAGCATCTCTTCTGAAATATCATTAAAATCTACTTGAAATCCTTTATCTTTTAAAGTCATTCCTAATTTGCCCGTGGCGGCTCCAATTTCTAACACTTGACCGCCTGAATAACATTCCATCAACTTAATCATCAAAGGGTTTAAAATCACATCATTTAAGTTTGAAGAATTATGATCTGAGTATATTTCGACTAAACTACTTTCGTCTCGAATTTCTTCTGCAAGTTCTGTAGTTATAAAACCGCAAGTTTTACAAGATGATCGCTTTAAAACCTCCTCTTCGTATATTCTATAATTTTCAGAATCAATTAATAATCTCTCACCCTTAGTCTTAGTTTCAAATTTTAAGAGATAGCGTATAACCTCATTACTTTGAATAGAAGCTACCAATGCATTAAGGGGGCCATAAGAGGAAGCTTGAATATTCCTATTTAACTCTTCTCCTTGTTCTTCATACTCAAATTGATTTATATTTTCATTGTACTCAGTAAATTTATAGCACTCATAACATGCCGTATCGCCTGGTACAACAAGAGGACCAACAATCCCATATTTTTCTATATATCCTGCATTAGAATATGGAAAACCAATATCAATGGAAGCATCATTAATCCAGTCGTGGATTTTTGCTGGACTATCTGCAGAAATAACTATAAAATCACATTCACTTAATTCTTTATATTTATAAAAAAATTCTGGACCTGAAACTGCCTCTCTAATAGGTATAATATTAACTTCACTATTGAGTTCTTTAAGTCTGTCCTTCGCAATATCCACCTTGTACTTTCCTATATCAGATTCCCTGTATAAGTATTGTCTTGTTAAATTTGACTTCTCAATAATATCACCATCTGAAAACACTAGTGTACCTATACCAGCTGCTACTAAATTCATGGCAATATTAGATCCCATTCCTCCCATACCAATCAAACCAACTGTTTTTTTAGATAATTCTTCTTGAAAATCTTTAACATCACTTGATATCAAATCATAATACAATCTATGTCTTGAATAGCGTTCATTTTTATCATATTCAAAATCTGAGAGTATACCATTATCTCCTAAATCGGAAAAGACTGTTTCCGCTTCTGATAAGGTTAATTTACCAATTTCACAAATAAAATTTAGTATTTCTTTTTTGCTACGTCCAACTGATAAAAAGTCTAATAAATCAATTAAATAAGTTGGGTATTCTTCTATTACAAGCCCTATCGGAGGTAATGTTCCAATATTAAGATTATTTTTTACTTTTCTAATAGATAAATATGGCTTCACTATATACTTTTTTTCCAAAATATTTCCCTTCTTCCTGCCTGAATACTACTATTATAATTTTCCTTACTCTTCTATACTAAAATACATATTAAAGTGTATTTTATCCACCAACGATAATGATAATATCCATTACCAAAATCAAAATCGGAAAAAATTTTGAAATTTTCTTCATACTCAGACTTCCTTTCTTTTTTTATTTATTGTACAATAAATAAAACTAAGTCAATTTTTTGTTGGGAAAATGGGAAAAATCATGAAATCAAAACTTGGCATCACACTTAGAAAACTTCGTCACGGCAAACAAATCAGTCTATGCTCTGTTGCTGATGAGCATCTTTCAAAGTCGCAAATATCCCGATTTGAACGTGGAGAGTCAGAAATATCATGTATACGACTGATCAACATTTTAGACAAATTACACATTACTTTAGATGAGTTTCTTATTTTACATGATGAAGACTACACCAAAACTGAATCATTTGCCAACTTAGTACAATACATCCGTAAGCAATATTCTTCACAAAATATCAATAATATAGCATGTCTACTTTCCGACACTTCTGATTACACTCTGAATTCTTTTGAGAAAATAATGGTAAAATCCATTTTACACACAATGGATTCGAACATCATTCCATCAGATGAAGAGCTTCTTCAACTGACAGACTATCTTTTCAAAGTTGAAAAATGGGGCTACTATGAAATCATTTTATTAGGCAACTGTGTACGCACAATTAACTACAACTACTACTTCTTATTAACTAAAGAGATGTTAAACAACTACATTTACTCATCTCTAAATAAAACCAATAAGCGAATCGTCTCTCAGCTTGCTATAAATTGTTTAATTCTTAGCATAGATAAGGAAGAATTTTCTAATTGCTCCTACTTAATTGGTGAGATAAAAACCTTGTTAGATAATGAATTAAACTTTTATGAACAGACTGTTTTTCTCTATGCAACTGGTTACTTTGAATTTAAACGTTGCCAATCAACTAGTGGAATTGAAAAAATGAAACAAGCCATACAAGTTCTTGATGTTTTGGGAGAGGATAAATTAAAATTACACTACACTGACCATTTTAATAAATTGGTAAACAGAGAATAAGTGAAACTATAATCAATCTTTTAACATTTTATTAATCAAAAAGGCTCAATAAAATAGCGATTCAACTATATTTTAACGTTAGTACATAGAACCTGAACTATCTCAACTGAGTCAATCACTGATACTTCCACTATCAGACTAACTACTTGATAGGACTATTTTTTATTCTAGAAAGATATCTCCTTGGACATTGAAATATATGTGTTTATGTGTATTGAGAATCTTCACAAATGTTTCTAACCTTCGAGCAAGTCCTTCATACTCATCAAAATAATGACCTAGCTCCTCTTGCAACACTCTTATTTCTTCAGTCACTTGTTCTAGTGTAATGGATTCTGTTAAATTCAGTTTTGAAAAGTCATACCTTGCTAGTTTTCGACTGCTCGGAGAATCACTCTTCAAATTGACAAGCACTTCCGCCATCTTGTTTAAGGTGGCGATTTTTTCATTTATTTTAGTTAGTTTGATATCTAGCTCTGCTATTTCTGTAACCAACTCGTCTTTAATGTCTTGGTATCTTTTGTCTGTCTCTGTTAACTCAATCAAGAGGTTAATCTCAAAAATCTTTTCTTGAAGTCGCTCAACAGTCGGTCTTCTGTATGGTATTACTCGACTATCGTTGGTTAGCTGTCTAATCAAGGTTCGTCCTTTTATATACTGATTCTTATCCGAATGTTCTTTGTTATAGACAAAATATGAGGTTGTCTCACGGATATAGACTTTATATTTTGTCTGATTCTCTTCTTCAAGAATATCTAATTGATAGTTGGGAATGAAAATAAGACCACTCTGATTAATACCAAAAGACACCTTGATATAAATTCCCTCATCAACTAGCCTCTCTATTTGGTGCTCTGCAAGTTCCACTTCAAATTCATGAACGGCATCTCGTTTTTCCTTAAATGTCTCAAAGGCTTCCTCAATCTCTTCAATGGATACCTTATCCTTATCTCGTTTTTCTTGAAAAGCATGGTACTGTTCCTGTAAATTCTCTAATCTTTCTGAATCCCCGACTTCCTTATTTTTAAAGTAATATTGAAAAAAATTGACATCATATAATTTCTTATCACTTATTTTTTTATGACCCAAACTTATCTTTTGATTATCTTCTTCCAGGATAAAAGTTACATTTTTGTGCTTTAAGTCTATAGTTAGATTCAATTCTTTTGCTTTTAATAGTAGCTCCTCTAATGAATTAACACGGTTCAACAGAAATTCTAATTGACTTTCAATCTCTTGCTTGGCAAAATGTGTACGAAAAAATTCTTCATCATATAAATCTCGTTTACTGAGTTGGCGTCCTCTAATTGACTTTGTCATAGCTCTATCTGTCATCATGAATCGACTATGCTTCTGACTAAAATCAATATGAACATGTAACTGCTCTGCTTTTTCCAAAAAATCATCAAAGGACTTTGACTGCTGCATCAAAAAATAAAGACGTTGTTTCAATTCAAATTTATGACTAGACTGCCTATATTTTTGATAGTCACGATAGGAATAACGCTTCTCAATAATTTTTGCCCCCGCCATTTTAGAAATACGGTCTGAAATCATACGGAGATTTCGTTCCAAGGCATAATTCCATATCAATTTTTTATCTGAGTTACTGTCTATGGCGTTGATTAAGATGTGATTATGAAGATGATTTTTGTCTGTGTGAGTTGCCACGATGAAACGAAAACGGCCTCCTGTTAATTCCATCATGGTCTCATAACCAATGCGGTTAATTTCTTCAGGTGTCAGATTATCCTCAGGAGAAAATGATTGAATGAGGTGATGGGCATGAATATTTTGTTGGTGTTTTTCTTGTCGGTCATTTCTAGATTCGTACAACTTGTCATTATTGGTAAAATTGACATTGTACATGTCAACCATTTCTTCATAGTTAGGAAAGTCTAAGTAATTGCTTATGCCAAAATCAGATACCAATTTCAAATTATCCGTTTTATCGGGATTGAGGATATACTTAATCAGACGCCTACGATATTTTTTTCCATGTGTCGCAAAGTGTTTAGTGACTACCATGAAACTCCTTCAGTCTTTTCACTTCCACTTGAAATTCTTTCTCTACTCCAGTAATTAATTCACTAACTCCCTTACTTAATTCTTGTAACTGTTCCTGGGAAATCAGATGGCTTTGATTGATGGCACGCGCAATTTGATTAATGTTATTTCCAATCCGTCTCAATTCAAAAACTAACTGGTCATAGATATCCGTGTTAATGGTGATAAATGACATATTGGGATTCAGCAACACTTTTCTGGCATAGACTGAAAAATTTTGACAATGACTCTTAGCAATTCGTTCATTCAATTGATGTAACTCTGAATCTGTTAAAAATACTTTTTTGAGATTGGTACGATAGCGATAAACCATTACACCCTCCTAGCCCATATATTTTTCACGAAACTCACGACTGAGTGGTTGTACTTGATTGACTTCCTCAATCAATTCTTGAACGCAGGTCAATAAGATTGACACGTGTTCTTGAGTCACTTGGTGATTTTCTCTTGCGACAACTAGAACTTCATGCACATCTCGACTAATTTGTTCAAACTTTTGAGATTGCCAAAGAGAAAACCAACTTTCAAAAATTCTATCCTGATAATTCTTTTTCAACAAATTTTGACGAAGAAATTCTGAGAAACTATCCAGTTTTTGTTCCCTCATCATTTCTTTGATCTGTTTTTCTTCTTGTCTCGTGATTCTAAATTGCTTACGAATCAACTTAATTTCTTGTCCCATCCTACTATCCTTTCAACATTATACTTGTCTGACAGTGTCAGGCTGCCTCACATTGTCAGTACGATTCCTAAAGACTTCGCTCTCTTCTTGTTCGGTCTTTGCGAGCTCAGGCATTGTGGTCACAATACCCAAAAAATCATATCGCCAGCCGACCAAAACCTTCCAGTTTTGACAGCCAACGATAAGATAACTTGGTGGCTTCGCCCCCAACCCCCCAGTAGAAAATCAACACTTGATTTTCATATGAATGATATAAGGATAACAGGGATGATTTGGAAAAGGTATCACAAAATTGATATAATACTTTTATAGGAATATTTTCAAAGAGGTGCATTATGTCCAAATCATCTAAACAAATTGAAGAAGATGCTATCGATTATTTAAAAATGGCGTTAAAAAAATCAAAACATATTAACAGAGAAATTTCTGAGGGAGATAAAGAACCAATCTGGGATGGTCACATATACTTTTACAAAAATATAGAAAGACGAAATATTGATTTTTTGGAGCGAATTCCTGTTCAGTTTAAAGGTTGTGATGATTATTATAATGAAAATGTTGGATACCCTATAAGCAGGATTAATTTAGAGCATTATCTTACTGAAGGTGGTGTGCTCTACTTTGTAGTGTACTTGAAAGACGATAGTCCTACTATCACTTATGCTTCACTAACACCAAAAGTCATTAAGAACGTTTTGCTAGCTAGTGACAAGAAAAAGAAAAGAATTAAGAAAAAAGAAGATATAAAGAATATCTCAATTCGCATAAAGCCTCTCCCTACCACGGAAGATGAATTGAATTTCCTATTTCTCAATTTTATTCAAAAACGCAAATACCAGAAAGGATTCGCTCATATTGATTGGAGGAGTCAAGAATCTATCTTCAAAAATTCAGAATCATTTGACGGAGAATTGGAGTTCAAATTTATCTGTAAAGATTATCTAGCAATCCTTGATAATGCCATAGCAGGTGAACTAGATCTTTATTACAAACCTAAAGGAGCTTCAATTCCTGAACCTCTATTAGATGAAATAGCTGAATTACAATTGTATGAAGAAAAAGAAATGCGAGTCCAGATTCAGGGAAAAGAACGACTGTACAAAACTACTTTAAATTACAGAACCAGAAACAACTACACTAATACCCAAGTGTGAGTTCTGAAATTGATACAATACAACTTAACTTTTTTTGAAAAAAATTCGAAAATTTATTTTGACTTGCGAATATAATAAGTGAAAGCAAATTGCTGACTTATTAATGATGAAGAGGAAAAGTAGAATGACAACAATTTTTTTAACAAAAACAAACTGCACTAATTGCGGAAAACAAAGTACTTTTGAAAGATTTGATAGGGTTTATGCGGTGAAGACTCCTGAGATTATTTCTACTATTTTGGACTGGGATTTCTTTTAGTTTACTTGTTATAACTTTAACCACAAGGTGCTAATTGATTACCCAACAGTCGTAGTAGATGAAGAACAAAAAACAATTATTCAGTATTGTGCAGATGGTAATGTTGATGTGATTTCAAATCAGTTCTAAATAAATTAAAAATCGTGTTGGTAGAAAAATCGTCTACTTCTACCAACACGATTTTACAAAGAGCCAGTACTTACATCTCTTTTTCTCCTGTAAAACTATTGTATCTTAATACTTTAAGGAGTTTCAATCATTCGATCTGTTAACCGTTATTTTTTGGATCTAAACTTAATAACATAGCATTAATGGCGACGATGACTGTTGACACAGACATTAGGATTGCTCCTAATGCAGGGCTTAATGTGATACCAATAGGAGCCAAAATTCCTGCAGCTAGAGGGATAGCTATAAAGTTATAACCAGCTCCCCAAAATAGGTTTTGTTTCATTTTACGAGTTGTTTTGTGTGCTAATTCAATGAATGATTCAATATCTCCTGGATCGGATTGAGTCAATATGACATCAGCTGAATCCAATGCAACTTGAGTTCCAGCACCTATAGCTATACCAACATCTGCTAAGGCAAGAGAAGGAGCATCATTTACACCATCACCTACCATGATAACTTTCTTTCCTTCATCTTTAAGTGTTTTAACTAACTCATATTTGTCTTGTGGAGATTGATTTGATCTATATTCAATCCCTAAATCTACTGCTGCGCCTTGAGCCGCTTTTTCATTATCACCTGTTGCCATAATTGGTTGAATATTGTTCTTTTTAAGAGCTTTAATTAACTCTTTACTCGTTGGTTTTAAATCGTCCCCTAAAGCTACAGCACCAATGGCATCATCGTTCTCTACTAAGACACTAAGAGTTGCTCCTTTTGGAATATCCATATCAAGATTACGTCCATAGGCTTTTTGACTGATTAATTGGTAACGGTGCCCACCTGCTTTACCCTCTACTCCAGCACCGGAAATCACATCAATCGAATCAAAAGATGCTGGACGTATATTTTGCTGCTCGGCGAAACTTATAATTGATTGAGCAATTGGGTGGCTAGATCCTCCTTCAATACCTGCCAATAAGGCAATGATTTCCTCTTTTGTATATTTGTCATTAAGAAGTTTTACATCTAATACTTTAAATTCACCAGTTGTTAAAGTACCCGTTTTATCTAAAATCATCACATCTGCATCTTGAGCTATTTCTAAGGCTTGGCGGTCTTTTACTAGTAAGCCACGGCCAGCTCCTAAGCTTGTGCTACGGGCAGTTACCAATGGAATAGCCAGACCCAATGCGTGTGGACAAGCTATAACTAATGTCGTGATAGTAAAGATAACTGCTGTTGGGATATCTCCAATAACCATCCACACTACAAAAGCTATTAGTGCGACAATGATCGCAATATAGAAGAGCCATCCTGCAACCTTTTGAGCAATATTTTCTGCTCTGGAAGGCTGACTTTGAGCTTGGCTGATTAAATTCTGAACTTGAGAGATGAAGGATTGATCACCTGTCTCATTCACTTTAATATAAAGAACCCCTTCTCCATTTGTTGAGCCTCCGATTACTTCATCGCCAGGACCTTTTTTAACTGCTTTTGATTCTCCAGTCAAAAGAGCTTCATTTACACGTGATTCGCCACGCTCGATAGTTCCGTCTGCTGGCACATTTTCTCCGGCTTGAACACGAATTAAATCACCTACCTGTAAGTCAGCAACTGGACGTATTTCAATTGAATCATCTTCTAACACAACGTGAGCATCTTTTGGTACCAACTTAGCCAATGCTGCTTGTGCGTCTCCTGCTTCTCCAATAGCTTTCATCTCAATCCAGTGACCTAATAACATGATTAATAATAATGAAGCAAATTCAAAGAAAAAGTTCATCACGTGTCCACCCGTTACGTAGGTAATGATAACAGCATAAATACTGTATAAATATGAAACACTTATACCTAAAGAAACCAGAGCCATCATTCCAGGTTCTTTTTGTTTAAATTCGTCAACTGCGCCTTGATAGAATGGACGTCCACCATAAATAATTAATATAGTAGATAAAATAGCTACTACAATATCAGAATATGGAAAAGTAAACTGGAATGGTAGGTCAAACCCAGCCATAGGGGATAAGAGCATAATAATGATTCCTAGTGGCAATGATTTTAAGAAAAGTTCCTTAAAGTTACCGTGATGATGGTGTTCATGCCCTCCGTGCCCACGGTGTTCATGCCCACTGTGATCATGCTTAGCATGATGTTCTTGATGTTGATTCTTATGGTCTCCATGTTCTTCCGTGCTTACGTGCTCATGTTTTGAATGATCCATGTCGCCATGATTATGGTGACAGTGGGATAAATGTTTGTTGTTATTGTTCATTTTAAATTCCTCCTTATTCTTAATGATGATGTAAATGACACTCGCATTGTCTTTCTGGACAATTGCAATCCACTTCTTCTACTGCGAAAGATTTTTTTATCTCTAATATTTTTTCTAGTCGATCTATATCATCGAAGCTCAAGACATGATCTTCAATGATGCTTCCTATTACATTTCCGACTTTCTTTTTGCAAATACGGTTAAAAATATCTTCTGCAAAATCCCTTACGGCTTCTTTCTCTACAATATTGGCAGTGTAAATAAACTTTCTACCTTCTTGCTCTGTATTTAGTACGCCTTTTTCAACTAATCGACCTAAGATCGTTTTGATAGTGGATTCTGTCCAGTTCATTTTTTCTTTCAAAACAGAGATGACTGTTTTACTAGTTACTAGACCATTTGCCCAAACTACACGCATTACTTCCCATTCAGCATCTGTGATAGAAGTATTAAGTTCTATTGTGCTCATTTTCCTTTCCTCCTTGTTGTTTACAAATGTAAACGAATATGTTCAAAATGAGTCTACCATTGTAAACGAAATATGTCAAGTCTTTTTTATAAATGTAAGCAACGATTATTGCGTTTGTTTTCCGATTTATTCCCCGTACGATTTGTAAGGTTAAGAAATAATGATTTTGAAGAGATAGCAAAATATACTAATATGCAATATCAAAATGCTTTTAAAAAATTGCGAAGTATCGAAAACTAACAAAAGAAAGTGAAAGCTTCAATCGTTCGAAGTCCCTACTTTTTCTATATTTTTTACTGTTCAATAACAAGATTGGAGGTGGAATATGAATCAGCTTGAGTTTAATAAAAATCAATTACAAATGGATTATTTTAGTGATAGCTACAGAAAATTTGAAGAGGATTTCTATCGCTACTCAGCCCTAGATACTCCACTTACTTTTTTAACAGATGATATTATGCTTGCCATGGCAAAATCTCAAAAGCCCTATTTTAAGCTAAATAAGGAAAATTCGAAAGACCATCGTGACCATTATTTTATGTTCAATGTGGAACCTTCACGAGATAATAATCTAGTTAGGCTATACTGTTACGATTCAACGATGACACATATTTCAAAAAACAGGCCAAAATAATTGGTCTGTTATTTGTTATTATTGCTCTCTCGCCTACCTTGTCTAAATCTCTCAATGTTTTTTTCAAACTGCTCAGTATTCAGTTTATTTTTCGCTTCTTGAATTGACTTATCAAGATTATGTTCCTCTGTGTTTGTAATGTTTCGAGACACTTCTACGTTCTTGCTAGGCTTGAAACTTGGATCAAAAACCACATCAAGGAGTTGCTCTACTTTGGTTAGTTCACTATCTGACATCTCAGATAGTCGATGAATCAGTCGTTTAAATTGATCCTGGTTCTGTTTTTTCTTTTGAAAGAATTTCATTTTCTTCTCCTTAAATCGTAAAAAGGTAGCCCGCATAGGACTACCTGACTTATAAATCATCAATGGCTACTGAAATAGCCTGTAACTTTTTATTTTGGATTTTCTTTTCATCAATCAATTGATGAAGTTCTTCAATTTGCTTCTGACAGGCGGAAATATCCTTGTTGTTTTGTGCAATGGTATCAGCCAAGTGTTGTTTATAGTCACTTGTGATATTTACCTTCTTCGGCTGATTTTGTTTAACGGTTGATGCGAGCGTTTGTACATCTTTTGATTCTGACTCCTTTTGTTGCTGTTCAAAAGCAGCCACATAATCTACTTCTTCAATTGGTTTTTCATCCTGTTTATGAAAAAGTGCTGCGATTTTAGCTCGTTCTTCATGGGACGATGTTGGTTTCACATCGTCTAGTGGCTGATCAAAATTCCATGTTTTACTCATTCTGTATCCTCATTTCTGTAATTTGGGTGTAGTGTGGTTTCTTTACCAAAGGCTTGCTCTAGTGCTTCATGAAATGACAACTGACTTGATTGTTGTCGTTTGATAAAGGTGCTATACATTGCAGTTTGTAGTTGGTCTCGATAGTGTTCCAATTTCTCAGTCTCACGTGAGACCTTTTCTTCTTGCCTAGCTACTTTTTCAGCCAGACGTTCAATCACACTCATAGGGTGTCCTCCTTGTCACTTTCTAGATTATGATAGTGGACTTGATTTTGTTATCACAATTCCAAAGCGTGCTCTCGTTTAGGTGGAGGATGATTTCTAATGACTTTTGTTTGGGCTGACTGGATAAGATCTCTTAAAGATAATTCCTTTTGTCGTCTCACAATATCATTCCAATCTGACTTTGTTTCAAGGCCCTGCAATGGTGGTAAATCTTGAGAAATCGGAAATCCTTTATCTGACAGTTTCTGACAAAATTCTCTTCCTGCCTCATCATTGTCTACAGCCAAAGTTAATGCGTTTGAATGGGTTTGGAAAAAGTTTGTCGTCTCTAGTATTGCCTGAAGATAATGGGTAAGTCTGCTTGGTTTTACTGTATCTAGAAATGCCAATTTCCCTTGTTCCTCGGCTGCTAGACGCAAAATTTGGTAAGCAATCACTGAAAGTTTTAAGCCTTCCATTGAAATCAGGCGAACATCTGATAGCTGCTTTTGATGAAGCTGATAATAACTCATCATATCGATAACTGATTCACAAAAAATGAGTCGCTTGGGATTCCCAATATCGAAACTAATACCGACATGGCCATGAGATCCTTTCATGATTCTTTTGAGATACCCTCGATCGTGCTTTTCTTCGTTTTTGACGAGACCTTGAAGGCTAGCGGCCTGTAAAATCCCATTATGGTCATAGCTTTTAAACACTAAAACCGACTCCGCTTGATAAATAGCTTGAGCAAGCAATCCTTGTCTACCAAAGGTATTGATAATCTGATCACTTAGGCCACGAACTTCATTCAAGTAAGTACGTGCTTGCTGAAACGGTTCTTCATGCAAATAATATTGGAAGGGTTTATAAGTTTCTTCTATCACCTTAGCTTGTTCAAAATCCCGAGTTTCAAGATAGGATACAGCCTCAATGAAAGTAACACCTGCCACTAATTGAACAAAGTCAATCACATCCCCTTGTATATCTCTTGAAAACCATTTGAAAGTATTGGTATCGGCAAAAATTCAAAATGAATCATGGTCTGGGTGTTCATAAATTTGTCCTGATAAACGTCTGAAGGAATAACCCAGACTCTCAGCCACATCTAAAATGGCCTTTTGTTTTACTGCTTTAATTCGTGTCATCTTGTCTCCCTATCAAAAAAAGCAGAAGACTGTCTCCTGCTAGTTGTTCTCGCTAGTCGTTGTTCCTTAGATCGTTGGTATGCTGGAATTGGCTCCATCTGTTGCTTCTTTCATGTCCTCCAGTTTCCCATTCCAAATGGTCAACTGATTAACTAGAAGCTTGTCGGAAACTTTGGAGTAGGATAACATAACTGTCTTGGTTTCTGTCTGAGTTGTTCGCTGTTGTTGCTCACTCAAATCAGAAACATAAGTTACTTGATAGGAAACTTCCGCAAGTGCAACATGGCTTTCTGTATTGACATAGATACTGGCTGATTCAAATCGGTAGTCAAGCATATAGTCTTTATAAACTTGATTGATCGCTTTATTCTGATTTGCTTCCTCTTCTGAAAAGGCCGAATCCGTCATGTAAGGCTTGATACGAGTGTTATTTTCTCCTAGCTGGACCTTGGTGAAATATTGTGTGAGAAATTCTTTGACAAGCTCGTCTGATAGGACTGTCGCTCTTTCCTCCTGCTTTTCCTTTGTCACAAGTTTATTGGCTTCTGCTCGTATTTGGTGCTCAGTTTGTTTTGAAACGGATTGTGAGCCAATCGTATAGCCAATCATGACCATAAAACTGGCTGCGATTAAACCTCCTACTCCAATCAGAAATCGAGCTTTCACTTTATTTAACATGGCTTACTCCTCTATTAGTGATAGCTTCATCATATCAAGATTAGCTTGGAGATTTTATCACAAGAAAAAGGACTACCCATTGGTAATCCTCCGTGTTAAACTATTCTATTTCTCCACCACTTCATAATAATGCTAAAAACAAGAAATAGATTCAAAGCAATAAAAAATCCTGTAAAACTCCAAACTCCATTAGTTGCTAAATCTTCTGAATAGAGGTATCTCTCAGTAAAGAAGAGGTAAATTCCATAGATTTCAATAAAGACTAATCCACTGATGAGTCCGATAAGAAACAAAGTACCTGAAACTTTCACAATCTGATACAGTACAAGCAACATTAGTCCTATTGCTGCAATAATCAAAAGGCTTTGTAGAATTTGCTCCAACATCTTACACCTCTTTCTAGGCTAATTGCTTGCGATAGTAGTCAGCCTGTCTCTTGTCTAAATCATCAAGTTGGGCAACCAAATCAAGGTATTCCGTCTTTGTCACCTTATCTAAGTTTGGAAAATCATTCTCACGACTTGTGATGATGAGTTCCAGCTGTCCAGTAATTTCACGCTTTGAAAAGCTAAAATCAAGAGTTTCATCTTCATACTGTTCCTTTAAAGTTTGGTAGTTTGCCCTATCTTCTGGACTTGTATAGCCTTGTGTCAACCATTCTTCTAGTTGATAACGCATTTCTTCTAGTGTTTGAGCCATGATCTATTCTCCTTATGTGATTTCTTGACTTCATTTTACCGCGTTCAAAATTATTTGTCAGCCTTTTTTTCTACCATTTGTCAAGCTTAATGCAGTTTTTCGCTAAAAATATTTCCAGATGTGTATCAATTAAGTCATTTGAGGATGAGTTCAGCTATTTTTGGAGGAAATTTGGGTACACGAAAAGCACACCTTATCTAGCATATTTTGAAACAAGGTGTTACAATTATAAAGCATAAACGACTTTATTGACTTTTGGTTGAAGTGTAGTCGTAAAGTTTGTTATGCGTTATGAGGTAATACATTGTCCGAATGAGACGATGTATAGAGGCAATCGTATGTGGCTTAGTTGAAGTCGTCTGCGATTGTCTTTTTCGTTTCTCATAGAAGTCCGCAATGTGGCAAGGGTTGGTGTGACTAGCAGCTGCGATGTTGTGGATACACTTGTAAAGAATCTTTCTCGCATAGGGATTGCCTCGTTTAGTAATGTGTTCCTGTGCGAGGAAGTTTCCAGATTCGTAGTGTCTGAGGTCAATACCAATAAAGGCATTAATCTGATTGGCAGACTTAAAGCGACGAATATCGCCCAATTCGCCAATGATACTAGTAGCCGTTGTTTCAGCGATGCCAGGAATAGAGAGAAGAATCTCATATTCAGGTAGTGGCTCTGCCAGTTCAATCATTTGTACCAAGACTAGTTCTCTTCGATTTGTTAATCTCAGGAGTTCCTGTGCATAGTACTTGACCTCTTCTGTCATAGGAGAGGTTTTTGAAATGGTAGGATAGGATTGTTTAGCTAGTTCGTGCAACTTTTCAGCCAGTCGCTCGAGTCTGCTCTCAGAAATGCGTTTAGAAGTTGACTGTCGAATGACTTCTTTCAGCTCAAGCTCTAACAATTCCAGCACCCAATGTTTGTTTGGGAATGTAGTCACGAGATTCCAATATTGCTCACCAGTAGGAGAAGAGAGTAGATTCTCGATTTCAGGAAAGGCCACTTGAAGTACCTTGTGCAATCTATTCTTAGTCCGCACGATATCCTCAGTCAGATTCTGATAGAAGCGACTAAGGTCACGTAAGTCTTGATAGACTTTTTCCTGAACATAAGTTGGCTTTCGATTAAGTGAGAACTGAGAAGAAGCTAGTCTTTCTGCGTCAATCTGATCGGTTTTCCGTACTCGCAAGCTATCCAACTGCTTCTTAGCTTCCAGAGGATTCAGACGTGTATAAGCGTAGCCATTATCCTCCAGAAAAGCTTGAAGACGGCGAGAATAGACACCAGTAGACTCGAAGACAATCTCTGGTGTTCTAACTTGCTTCAGGTCTTCTAGTAGGCGATTAAACCCAATGACATCATTGGGCATGGCATAGCCATGAACCTTTTCACCATTCACAAGAATGGCCACTTCTGAGCTTGCTTTACTGACATCAATTCCGAAAACTGTCCGCATAATGTTTACCCCTTTGTCTTGAATGATTCCTTGTTTTAGAGATTTCATTTTCAATACTCGACGTCTAGCGTCCCACATACTTTGATAAAATTCTTCCTAAAACAGGTGTCTTGCCTGTTTCTTATACGACGTCTAGCGCCTAAAAAACCTTCGACTTAACAAGACACCTCTACTTTATCATTTCGATAATGAAAAAAGTAGTGAAGAGCGGTTCCGTCGAACTTTTCTTCACTACTAATCTTAGTATGTTTCTTATATCTCGAGTGCTATTTGTTGCTTCATTTGGGGTGTTGTATCTTCACTAAACTTGGCTAAAGCTGCATCTATCTCCTCAATCTCTGCTTCTTTTTCAACCAAGGGAGCCAAAACATCATACTTAGCCTTTACAAGTTGATAATCTTCTTCCTTGGGAAAGACTTTTTCAACTTCTACTTTGGCTACTCGTAGCTTATCTTTTAAATCCTTTACCAGCTCTTCTGTCTTTTCTTGGTCATCCAGGATATGGTCAATGGCATTACTAATCCGTTGAATAGTTCCAACGTCTGATTTCAAATCAAGGGCGACCGTATATTGGTTATCACCTACAATCATCAAAGAAACGGTCTCTGGCAAGGGCTCACTAGGAGCTCGTGTTGTCATTTTTAAATCAAATCCTCTAAAACTGGCAAGTGTTTTGACTTCCTTGGTCTCTGAGCGGTTATAGGTAATGAGTTTTCGCAGGTAGTCCCCTGCTTCTGCGCGATTATCCATTGCTTGATTGTCAAATCGCATGACAAAATCTTGCGACTTTGTTGCCAAAGATTGGGCAATATCTTTATCATATTGACTCAACCGTTTTTCCATAATAGGGAGGTGCTTCTCGCTATAGGAAATGGTATGGCGATACTCGTCTTTGGAGCGATTAAAGGCTCGTTTTTGATTCTCTAAAACTGTCAGTTCATTTTCCAACTCCATTTTGAGTTTGAGATAAGGGTTCCCAGTTGCCAATGCCTTAAAGTCTGAGGCGGTCATGGTTTGTTCATCAATGTCTTCAGCTGATCTCACAGGATCTTTTGAGGTCATTATCTGCGTAATATATTTGAGCTTATTCTCCTGTGTCTGCCAGAGGTAATTGTCGAAGCTCCCTTTAGTAATATAGTGATAAATATCTACCTCCTGGTGCATGTTTCCCTGACGAATCAATCTACCATTTCGCTGTACAATATCAGAAGGACGCCAGGGAACATCTAAGTGGTGGACAGCTTTCATGCGTGATTGCACGTTTAGACCCGTTCCACCTTTTTCCGTAGAAGCCATGAGAATCCGTACTTCCCCACTATTGACCTTTCGTGAGAGAGAGTTTTTCTTCTCATCAGTATTGGCATCATGGACAAAGGCAATTTCTTCTTTTGGAATCCCTCGATCAACTAGTAAGTCCTTAAGTTCATTGTAGACATCAAACCCTTCTTCCTTACTTTTAGGGGTTCCAATATCAGAGAAAATCATCTGAGTGGCTTTGTTTTCAGCTCCTTCACGGTAAATCCGCTCGACATTATCAACTACTTGAAGGATTTTCTGATTATCCGATAAGGAATAAGCAGGGTCAATCAACCGCATATCAATAGCTAATTTTCTGGCTTCACCTGTGATTTTAAGCATGTTATCTCTACTTGGATCAACACTACCTGACTTGATAGCGTCTGAACGTTCTACCAGTTCTTCTAAATAGTATTTCTGAGCTTGTGTTAACTCGCTTTCCACCGCAATAATCTTGGCTTCAGGTACAGGTAAATCAAGCATGTCTGAAGTCTGAATGTCTGCTGTTTCCTTGTAAATTCGCATGAGTTCAGGCAAGTTGACAAATTTCTTAAACCGTTTCTTAGGTTGGTATTTATCACCTGTCGGGGCTAGTTCCATAGAGTTTTCGATATTCCCAAAAGCACCAACCCAAGAGTCAAAATTGGATACCTGGTATCGTTCCAAGACATCAGGTTGAATGTAATTCATCATGGTGAAAAGTTCACTAATGGAGTTTGAGACTGGTGTTCCTGTCGCAAAAACGACATTTCTATCACCATGCTCTGCCTGAACCTGTCTCACCTTCATCTCCATATCCACGTTCTTTTTTGAAGTGGTATTAGTAATTCCAGCTACATTCCCAAGTCCAGTGATTGGACGGATATTCTTGAAGTGATGAGCCTCATCCACAAAGAGAAAATCAATGCCAAGGTTTTCAAATTCAATAAAGGTATCTCGTTCCAGTTTTTGGAGTTCTTCCAACTGGTTCTCCAATCCCTTAATCGAACGCTCCGCTTCTTTCACCGTATAATCACTGTCACTTCCTAGCTTGATTTCTCTGAGTTGTTCGAGTTTATCATTGATATAGGTGACCTGTTTCTCTCGACTCATCGGTATTTTCTCAAATTGTGAATCCCCAATGACAATGGCATCATAGTCCCCTGTGATAATACGTGATACAAACTGTTTGCGTTTGGCCTTGGCAAAATCTTTCTTGGTGGTCACATAGACTTTCTTGGTTGGGAAGAACTTCATAATTTCTTGACCAAACTGAGCAGTCAAACTAGAAGGAACCACATAAAGAGGTTTATGCACCATCCCTAATTCTTTCAATTTGAAACCAGCTCCGATCATGGTCAAGGTTTTTCCAGACCCAACTTCATGAGCTAGGAGGGCTCGTTTTTCCTCCACAATCCGTTGAATGGCATTCTTTTGGTGAGGACGTAAGGAAATATTCTGGGCGAGTCCATCAATGGTTAAATGGCTACCATCATAAACCTTAGAAACTGTACGATTATAGAGACTATTATAGGTATCTTCAATCATCTGTTGGACGTCTGGATACCTTGACACATAGTCTTGAAATAGCTCTTGTAGGTGCGTTTCCTTGGCACGCAGGACCGTTGTTTTCTCCACATCCGTCACATTCTTTTTCTTATCCCCTTCGACAATTTGTTTTGTGATCGTTGGTTGATTGGAATTCAGGATATTTTCAAAGATTTTTCGACCACTATCATAGCGTGAAGCAGGGACACCTAAACTCCTATCCGTTGCGTTGGAATAGGTGTAGGCAAACTTAGATTGGTAAGTGATAACCCCGTCAATGGGACTGACTTCAAGGACTGTCGCTACTTCTTGGTCAGACAGTTCATAGCCTTTCCCCATAAAGGTTTCTTGGGCAAATTTTCCATAAACAGACAAAGGAATCCAGCGTGAACCGATTCGATAATCAATGTCTGCTAAAGTAATGCGTGCTGGTTTGATAGCTTCTAGAAGTCCTGCATAATGCGGCCAGTTAAAGTCCTGATTGCCTTGTTTCACAAATAGGTCCACCACTTCTAACTTGGTAACGACATCACCTGACAGGAAGTCTTGGCGAGAAACATAGGACAGCTCCCCATTCAAATACTTCTCAGGATCAGGCATAATGAGGTCGCCTAACTCCTCAATCAAAGTCATCTTCGAATCAACCTGATAGATGGACATCATATAATCGAGATCAACACCTCGTCCGTCAGCCAAGCTGGAATTTAAGGCATCAAGGGCAGTATGTACCTTTTTAACCTCTTTTTCAGGACGCACCAGAGCCTTTTCAAAGGCAAGGGATTTAGTATAGATAACAGACTTTCCACTTGGATCTAGACTTTCATCTTCCAAACTAGCAAGAAGCGAATACTTATCATCACTATCAAAAAGATTGCGGTTCACAGCACTATTCAAATACCCATAGCGTTTGACAAAGCTATCATAGGTACGATTGAGTTTGCCTAACAAGTGGTTAAAGCTCTCCTTATCATAGTCATAATAGCGTTGAATGGCTATGACTTCTTGATAGGCATTACGAATGTCCACCATTCCTTTGATTCGTGCTACTTCTTTCTCAGATAAGGGAGCTTCATAGAAAACTGTCTTTTTATATAACCCTTTAAACTGACCACGTTTGGCTGCATCATCTGTAACATAAACATCTAGAGCAGTGCTATCAGTTACTTCTAAGGCATTAAAGCGATCAATCTGCTTTTGGGAATGCTTGGTGTCCCAGGCTTTGAAGTTACCATCTTCATCGACATAGTAACTGATTTCTTCCGTCTTGGTCCCCACTCGAATGCCTTTATTATCTCGATAGTAGACCGTAGCACCCTGGTAACCAAAACTGTACTGACCCAGATTCTCCCTCATTTCAACTGGAATGGAGGTATCAATGACTTGTTTAATCAACACATCTGGGTTAATGATGACTTCATTTCTATGAATCTCTCTTGGGGCTTTTACTTGATGTAGAGCTGCTTCAACACTTTCAATCAAGTCATCACTAGTCCCCTTAACAGAAAGTGTTCCGCCGTTAAAATTTCTGACCTCGTAGGTTCCTAGCACTTGGCTATTGTATTCTCCATCAAAGTAAGGATTGAGCCAAATGCGACTATCCTTCTCATAGCGAATAGAACCTGAAAAGGCTAAGTCGTCTGCCACATATCCCTTGTCTAAGTGTTTCTGGAAGAATAACATATCCGTTGTGACACTCGTTCCTGCAATGGCCTTAAAGGCAGAATCAGGCAGTCGAACCCCTCCAAGAAATTCAGTTGTCTCACAAATATCTTGTAAAATATTTTCTGTTCGCTTATCCATAGTTCCTGTAGAAGAGATAAACGCTACTTGTCCACCATCATGAACCAAATCAAGTGATTTTTTGACAAAGTAATCATGAATCATGTAAGGCCTATCGTATCTGTTATCCGCAATTCGTATATTGGCAAATGGCACATTTGAAATCACCAAATCAAAACTATTGTCGTTAAAAGCCACCGTCTCAAAGCCCTTAATTTCAATATGACTATTGGGATGAAGGTGTTTGGCAATAGCTCCTGTAATAGTATCTAATTCCACACCATATAACTCACTCTTTTCTCTTAAGTGTTTTGGCATAGCCGCAAAGAAATTCCCTGTTCCCATGGAAGGATCTAGGATTTTGCCACCTGTAAAGCCATCTCTTTCCAACTTATCCCACATCTGACGGATCAGGACTGGGTCTGTGTAATAGGCTGTCAGAGAGGACTGTTTCATATTCGAATACTCTTTATCTGTGACTAGGCTTTTCAGGTCTTCTCGTTCCTTAGAAAATTTTGGATTATAGTCATCAAAAAATTCATTGGCTAGTCCACCCCAGCCTACATATTTGGCAAGGAGTTCTTGTTCACTTGGTGTAGCATTGCGGTGCTCTACTTCTAGATTTTTTACCAAACGAATAGCCGCAATGTTTGTCTCAACCTTATCTCTAGCAGTCTTTGGATAAAAGTCCGTCATATCTTCTGGAAAATAAAAGTCCATTACTGGAATCTCTGGAATTGTTTCGACTACTACCTCTTCAGGAATTTGACTATCTGATTCTTCAAGATCAGTATCATTATGACCTTTTTCTGAACTATCTGGTTCCAATAGTCCAATGCTCTGAACTGGCTCCTCTTCCAGAAATGAAAAAAGATTTATTTCTTGGTCCGCTTCTTCTAACTCTGTTTGTGGTTCAGCCTTTGGCTGATGAAGTGCCTGACTGACTTCTTCCCAGGTCCTCACATAAAGAACTGGATTTTGTTCAATGATATCCGAAAAATCATTGACTAACTCAATCCGAATCAAACCATTCAATCGAGCATCGCTGACCGACACGACCTCAAAGTCCTGTCCCTTATAGGAAACCAATGACCCCAGAGGATAAGTGTCCAATACTCTCTGGACTAGTGGATTTTCCGCGAATTCTTCATCAGCTACTTCTTTTCCCTCAACTTTCTCTAGCTTGCTCTTCCAATCTCTGAGCGTTAAATCTGGCTGATTGCGTTTATCTTTTTCAAATTGTTCCGCATCTTCTCTGCTGATTTCTTCGTGTAAAAAGGCGTAGGCAATTTGTCGTAGCACTTCAAAGGAAAGCTGGCTACCAAAGAAAAATTCAACCTTTTCATGACTTAGTCCCATTTGGAGTAGTTCTGTCGCAAAGGCTAGTTGAGTTACCGAGGCTTTGGGATAACCACCTAATAAAGCAAGGTCCGCATTTTTTAAACGAAAACGACCAGCCGCATCCAATAAAATACCGACTTGGTCTGGGTCAAACTGAGATAGCTCATTCCCCACTTGAGTCAATTTTTCTTGATTTTCTATCCTAATGGCTTGTCCAATTTTTTCTAATTCCTTTTCTTCGACTCTAGTCAAAGTTCTTTTCAACTCATAGGGACTACCATCAGTCTCTAGATAGGTAAGTAACTCCTCGCCATCAAAGACTGATGTCATTTCCATCTCAGTATCAAAATCACCTCGTCTAAAACTTGGAACTCTGGAACGTTCATTTCGAATATGGTCAAAATATGTTAGAATCTCAAATTTACGTCGTAAAGATAACTCTTCATAGGCTGGTAGATGATTTGTTTTTCCAGTTCGGATATCCAGTTGGGACAAATCTACATCCAAACTAGCAATAACCAGAGAGCCCTCTTCTCGAAAAGATATTGCTTGATTACTACTCACTTTGTGCTCATCAACAGTTTCTTCATTTTCTAGAACTGTTTCATCAGCTCTCGTTTCAAGCTCAGGCTCGTAAGTCAAGAGAAACTGCTCAATATCTCGGCTAATCCGATCAGCTAAATTATTAGCCACTCGATAAACATTGACCAAATTAGCTCCCCTACTCTTTTGTAATAGAGAATCTGGTGAAATAGTTTGGTAGTGTCCATTTGAGTCTAATAATTGAAAACGAGTGGCCAGATTGAACAAGGCCACTTCAATCACCAAGTCTTTTTCAGACGGCGATAGTTTGTCAAGTTTTTGGAGGCCATTTTGGCCGAATACTTGTGTATAGGTCAATAGATCATGAGCAGTATCATAAGGACTAGCCTGGACAAAAGCTGAAACATCTGTCTCAAAGTGAAGTACCTGAACAGGACTTTTGAATTCCTGCCTATTATTCATAAACTGACAAATAAGACTATCCCACTCCTCATCAAAATGCTCTGCTTGGTAATATAAAAATGCCTCAAGCAGGGCTCTATCACGAGGAATGGTGGCTCTCATCATTTGTAGTAAGACTTCTTGATTCATTTTCCCTCCCATTTTAAAAGGGCTGAGAGTTTTTCTCAGCCCTTTGTGTTAATCTAGGACCAAGGCTCGTTGGTCTCTTTCTTGTGGAATACCTTCCATTACAGTTGCCACATAGTGTTGTAAGAAATGACTTTTCTGGTCTAGTAAATCTTTTTGCAAGGCAAGGTGAACCAAATCTCCAAAATAATCCTGACTGGAAATAACCAATTCCTGTTGAATTATGACCTGTAAGGTTTCAAGGCTAAGTGGTGAACAATCGTCACTATCCAAAACCTCATACTGTTCCAAGGTGTCTGAGAGACTATTTGAGGACATTAAATCCATAATAAAACTAGAGCATTCACCTGTTCGGTACAACTTTTCCAGAATGTCAGTCATATCTGCCTGTACTTCATCCTGATAACTATCCACTTTAACTCGTAGCTCATCACTAATCAAGGATAGGTCATCCTCATCCATATAATCTTGATAAACCTGATTGAGGATTGTTCTATCAGAAATACTTAATTCCAAAGAGAGAAAGGCTTTGATAAACTCTTGGTAATCGACCTTCTCCATTTCAGACAAAGCCTCTTTCATGGTGTCAAAGTTCCAAGCCATCACACAACTCCTTTTGTGGGACTAGTGGTGAATGTCCAGATTGTAGCTCTTCTAAATCAGCTTGACCATCACCATCTGTGTCAACAGACTGCAGATTGGTTCCCAAAGCTAGTTCCTGAGCATCTGTCAAACCATCTTGGTCTGAATCCTTTTCATAAATAGTTTTTGGATTCATCTACTTCTCCTCCTTTTTCTTCAGTCCATAAGCCGTACCAAGTAGAATACCAGCTCCAATCAAGCCCAAAAGGGATTCCTGTTCCCCTGTATTTGGCAAAATGCTTGCTGGAACAGGCGGTTCAATAGTCTCAATTGGTGGTTGAGGTGGTGTGGGTTGATTTGGACTTGGTTCTTCAGGTTGAGGTGTATGTGTTACAACTATATTTGAACTGATGACATAGCCATTCACTGTATGGAGATAGGTATTCTCCACCTGACCAGACGCAATCCGTTTCATTTGAAGGTAAACATCTGCCTGAAAGGCTGAATCATCAGAGATAGTCTCTAAGAAGGATTTATCAAATGAAATTGACACTAGGCCATTTTCTGTATCCACCTGTTGCAAGGTATATTTCGTGACTTCTGTCCCCTCTTTTAAGACAGAACCGTCTTTGAGGATGACATCCGTCATCAGATAGCTGCGATAAACACCATTATACTCATCATGCTTTTCATCATAGTTATCTTCAAAACCATATTCAAATAAATCAGTCGCACGATTGCTTGGAATCAATGCTCCAACCAAGCGATAGTTAAAGGTTTGATTCAAGGCCACTTCTTTACCATCAAGGCTGTCATCCTTATGAGACAAGTCGATCACCACATCTTTTTGTGGGTCTAATTTTGGAACATTATTAACTACTGTTTCCGTGACATAGGCCAAGCCAAAATCAATCTGATAGGCTGTATTTTCATACTGACCACCTGTTTTGGTCAACTCATTTTTAACAGTCATCGGAAGCGTGACAACTAAGGTTTGACCAGTCTTCACATAGGTCTCATAAAAGGCTTTTGGATCATCGCTACAAAGAACTTGAATGACTCCTTTAGGTGTAAACTGACGTTTAGCCATGGCATCTTGGACGACTTTCGGAGCTTCTGACAAACTAGCGTATGTGCTGACAGAGATACCAGATACACGATTGCCATCCTTATCCAAAACTTGAATGCCATCAGGATTTAGGGTAAGGGCTTCTTCTGGGTAATCGTCTACCATGTAAAATCCCTTGGCAAGAACATCATCCGTCACGACCATGTCCTTGTATTGACTGTAATCCAAGACAATTTTGTAATAATTGACCGTATTCGGAAGAACAGTCTTTCCATCAATTGAAATACCTTCTTGATCGGTATTAGACTTATGTGGAGTTACTTTAGGGACAAAATTGGTCACCGTATTGGTTTCATAGGCTTGCCCAAAGTCCAGCTGATAAGCCACGTTTTCATAAGACTTCCCTGAATTAAGCATGGTTTCCAAAACCGTCATCGGAGTGACAATGGTAATATTCTCCCCCTTGGTCACATAAGATTCATAAAAGGCTTGTGGGTCTTCAGGCATGAAAACTTGAAAAGCTCCTTTAGGCTGAATTTTTTGTTTGGAAAGGGCTGCTTGTAGCGTTCTAGGAGCTTCTGATAATTGAGAATAAGACTTCACCGTGATTCCTGAAACTGTTTTGCCATCAGATGTGATAAACTGAATAGCTGCTTCATCCGGCAATAATGCTTCTTCTGGATAATCATCCACAAAGTAAAAACCTTGTGCAATCTGAGTGTTGTCTGCTTTAATCCCTCGGTATTGGTCCAAGTCCCATGAGAGAGTATAGTGATTTTGACTTCTCACTAGCATGGGCTTCCCATTGATGTCCACTTTGTCTTTGTTGAGGTTTTGTTTCTTGGGTTCTGGAGAAACAAGGGTGTTGGTCACTTCCTTGGTTTCATAGCCATTTCCAAAATCAACTTGATAAGCCTTGTTTGTATAGGTCTTAGTTTGACCATAGAGACTATCTTTCACCGTCATTTTGGTCAAAAGAGCTAAAGAAGTTCCTGTTTGAACATACTGGTCATAAAAGGCTTGGTTGTCATCCGGCAAAAAGACTTGAAAGGCACCTGTCGGTGTAGTCTTAGCACGAGCAAATTTATCTCGAAGTTCCTTAGGAGCTTCATTTAGTGAAGCATAGTTTTTAACCGTTATTCCTGATACCTTCTGACCGTCAAGGGTAGTAACAGCCGTGCCATTTTCCACCACATCTAGCACTTCCTCTGGGTAATCGTCCACAAAGAAGAAGCCTCGTGCAATTGTCTCTTTAGCAGATTGATCTCCCTTATACTGGTCCAAATCCCAAGTCAAACGATAGTGGTTGGTTGTGCTAAGGGCTACGACCGTGTCATTAATGAGGACGCCATCCGCATTTTCATTGTTTTTATCTGGTGTAATGAGTGTGGTTGTCTCCCCATCACCTGGTGTACGAACCGTTACAACATTTGAAGTGACTGTGTAAGCATTGGTTGTACCCTTGTTCAAAAGGAGTTTGTAACTATTGGAATAGGTTGCCCCATCATTTTGAACAGAACCATAGAGTTTTGGAGCAGTCAGTTGATAAACCTTGGTTAAATCTTTATTTACCTCCTGCAACAAGTTTTCCTTTGCGGTCAAGGTCACAAAATTCTTAGTCTCATCAAAGCTAAGGACATAGTTTCCATTCTCTTTTTGTGTTGTTTCCTTATCAAAGAGGTAACCAGCAGGCAAGTAGTCCTCAAAAATGAGACTAGTCGTTTGGGCACGATTGGGCGATAAGGCATCAACTGTTAAAGGATAAATCACCGTTGAATCTTTTGCGACAGTTTTCTCATGAAGATTAGCTTGGTCACTATTGACCACTTCTTTCATAATCTCTGGAGTTGTCGTCAAACGGTATGCATGATAATGGACTGTCGGTACTTGTGGTGGCGTTGGAAGTTCTTTTGGAATAGGTTTGACAGGTAAGGTTACCTTGGTCAAAGTTAGACTAGGCTGCACTAATTCATCCAAAGGCTTTGGTGTGAAGGTCACAGGCTTTTCTGGTGTAAATGTTTTAGGAGTAAAGACATCTGGTGTTACCGTAATAGGTTCTGGAATGGGTTCAAGTTCCACTGTTACATGAGGTTTGGGACTATACGGTGTTACTGTACGTGCAACTGGTAGGGTATTTAAGGCGAACCAGTATGACAAGCCAACATTCTGTGGCATATCACCTTGCCCAAAGGTGACTGTATAGGTATTGCCTGATGTAACTGTTGAGACAATTGCTCCTTTATAAGCATAACGACTTGATGTGGTATCCCATTCCTCAGGTAAATTCAAATCACTTGCACGGTTTGAACCCAACGAACGGGCCAGACCTTCATTAGTCACTTGAACGGTAGAACCATTAATCGGCACAAATTTCCCAGATGAATCTTTGACATATTCTAGACCAATGTCATTATGATTGAGGGAAGAATGCGTGAAGACACCTGGTTTTTCATTGGAGAAGGTAACTTGTGAACCGTCTTCCAAGAAATACTTGGCAACTACACGAAACTCCATCTTGTCTGTTCGCCAATCACCGTTTCCGTCATTTCGATAGGCAATAAAGCCCTCTGTGGGATCGTTTGGTACAACCAATTTCACAGCATCGGTTCCAGCAGGTGATACAAGGTTGGTAATATCATAAGTCACACGACTAATCTTTTTCCCATCAAATCGTGCATTTTGAAGATTTTGATAGTTAAAACTAAGTGTCTCACCTGTTTTGAAGCTATCATAGACAAAGAATCCTGTGGAATCCAATATTCTTGAGTAGCCACCTAGCAAAGCATCGCCAGTTGAAATGATCTGATCAGGATTTCGGATAATGGCCCCATGTTGTGCTTGTGGCTCACCGTTATTGAGATTGAGGGCTTGAGCAAGGGCTTCAGAAATATAACCTTCTTCACCTTTCGAAATCTCGGCCAAGTCACGTTGATAGCGTTCCTTTTCTTTGGTATTGTAGGCATCAATCGCTTCATTTTCTTTTCTGGCTGCGGCTTCTTTTTCTTGATTACGTTTTGTAATAGCTTCAATCTCGGCTGCACGATCTGAAACTAATTGTTGTTTCTCCTGATTAGCTTGATCTACTGCGGCTTGACCTGCACGGTTTTCAGAATCAACAGCTGCTTGACCTGCCTGATTCCGCTTTTCAATGGCTTCATTATCTGCCTTTGCCTTAGCAAGTCCAGCTTCATTTTCTTTTTGAATGACCTGATTTTTCGCAACAATATCATCTGCCTTGGTTTTCTTTGTTAGATAATCCGCTACAGCTTGTTCGTTAGTAGATTGAATGGTTTCAACAGCCTTGCCATAGTTTGTATAGTCAAGTTCAGATGTCCCATTTCCTGATGAAACTACCTGTTCTTTTACTGTCACATCAGCATCTGCATACTGGGATTTTAAGTCTTTGACTTTGGTATCAACCCAAGTATTTGTCTCTTTACCAGTTTGGTTGGCCCCTTCGTAGGCCTGTGACAGCTCCTTATTTTCCTGTTCGATGCGAGCTTTTTCATCCACATAAGCTGCTTTGTCAGCTTTGTAGGTTTCAGTAACTTCGTTGATAGCCTCAACTTGGTTTTGGGCATCTGCTTCTGCTTTTGAAATTTGTTGGTTGGTTTCAGTCGCAGATGTCGTATTGCCCAAATCCGTTGGACTATCTTCAACAGTAGAAACACCTTCAGCCTTTGCCTGTTCCACTGCTTGTGTTACCGTATCATGTGGTACGGTGACAGCAATCGCACCGTTAGATTGTCCAGTTGAAACTAAACTTTCAGTTTGTTCAGAAACAGGGGTTGGTTGTGCTTCTGATAAATTCGTGGCTGGATTCTCCGTTCGTTGAATGGTGGTGTCAACTGAAGTTGTAACTTCATCAGCAGATGCAACCGTTCCTCCCCAAGCAACAACAGCCGTCACCATAGTTCCAAGGGCAACGGAACATAAAGTACGATGTTTTTTACTCTTGCGAAAGACGTGTTTCTCGCCTTTTTCCTGATTGACAAGAAAGTGATGATTACATGTTTTGGTCATAAAGTGTCCTTCTTTTCTTTTTTCATTAGCAACAAACTGTCACTCTTTCTTCATCATAAAAAAGAAGGCTTGATTTTGTTATCACAATCAGTTCAGGGGAAAGAAAAAAGCTATCGGAAGCACAACCGATAACCTCTGAAGAATACTTAAAAATAAAAAAAGAGGAGGACTGACGCATCAGACCCTCCCAGACGTGACTAGCACGCCCCAATTCGATACAACTATGATACCACTAATTTCGTTTTTCGTCAATAAATTTACTTAATTGTTGAATCGATGTTTTTCTATTTGTACTGACAATCTTAAAGAGAATATCACGATTATTGAGGGAAACATCAAATCGTTCAACAATTTCATTGAATTGATTGATGTAGTTATTGAGGACTACTGTATCAAATTTTAGAATGTTCAAAGTCCAAATTAGTAGAATGAAATAATCTTCAATGAAAACACAAGTGAATGTAGATAATCCTAAATCTTGTTTTATCTGTTTTTTGAGTGCTTTAGATACACCGCTTGAAAAATTGGCATCAAAAATCGCACTGTTGTGCATGGTAGCATTCCTTAACTCAATAAGCGCATTGACAACTAACTCAAGAGAGTTTGACCTATTTGGAATGATCTTGAAATCTTGATTCAATTTTTCACGACTTGACTTAGTTAAACTTCCTAAAAATCTACTAAACTGTCCTAAAGTAATAACTTCAAAATAAGCCCAGAGAGGAATTTGATAATCACTTTTTAAATAATGCTTAATGACCTCATTTTTATCTGAGTAATAGTCAATTGTATCCAATACATTTTGTCTAGTTTCATTATACTGATTGAGTTTATTACCATATTTTTCATGGTCTTCAGGATAGTCCTTGTAACAAGCTAATTGATGTTCTAATATATCTTCTATCCCACTACTAGATTCTGCGACTATTGAATCGATAGTCCGATTTTTTAATGCTGTCTCTACAAGCATCACTATTGGATAAAAAAGTCCTTTTAACTCCATATCAAAATTGTAGATTGCTTCAATTTCCTTAAATGAAGTAACGGGCAGAATCCCATCTGAATTAGATTTTTTAACAAATCTATATCGTTTATAACCATGATAATATCCCATATTTAAGAGTGTGACAGAGTCACCATCTTGAATATCTATTTTATGATTTTTAAAGATATGGTCAACTATATCCCCAGAAGTTAAACCAGTTTTCGACTCTTTTTTCATTTTTTCAATAATTGTTTCCATTTAAAATATTCAGTAACCTCTCCTTAGTATTATACCATATCACTAAACTTATCAAAGTAACTAAAAGGTAGAATTTCTCACGAAATATTTACAAAACAATATGCTAACAAATCCAATTATTGTTAGCATATCCTTTTTTATTTCGTCGTATAAGCAAAACTCAAGCTACTATCCACTCCCGATAATTTACGGAAGGTGTAGTTGGGATTGCCATTGTAGTTGGTTTCGGAGATAAGGAATGAGCCGTCTGGGTAGACTTTCTCCACAAAAGCCACATGTCCGTATTCTGCTGGTGTGCCATGTCCTCCTCCCGCAAATGAAAGTATAGCTCCTGCTTGCGGACTTGTCCCTGTCTCTCCACCTAGACTTGCGGCTGTTCGTACCCAATCTTGGCCATTGCCCATGGTACTGATAATTGGAATCTTCTCACCGTTTTTACCTTTGAGTTTTAGACCCAGTTGATTGATACGGGCTGCGACTCCCCAAGTACATTGGCCGTAAGCGTAACCCATACCGTCACCACCTCCTGGAATAGAGTTTTCAAAAAGGTCTTCTCGTACAGCTTCAAGTGCTTTTGGATCGCTTTGTGCTGTCCCACCGTTAGGTTGACTAAAGCCTTTTTCAATTTGGTAATACCACTCACTTGCTCGTGTCTGACGTTCAAGTAGCTTATCACCACTATTTCCTTCCCAGTAAATGAGAAAGAGTTGGGCAAGACTAGCTGGACTACCTGTATTTTTGAAGAAGTCCTTTAACCAGTTGGTGTAATAAGGACTATCCCCATGCAACATGAAATCCAGTTGTAACCCTAAGTCATACCACTTTTGATGTTTTCCTTTGGCATATTCCAACAATAAAGTATGTCTGCGTGACCCATCCGCGGTATCTGTCCATTGGCCTAAGCCTAAACCACGTTTGAGAATATTTGGGTAACGTCCATTGTATATAGTTGGACCATTAAGTGAGAGCCAGCCCTCATCATCCCACGAACTGTCTGTCGCACCAATAGGGGGAGATAAATAGTCGCCTTCAGCTCGTTTTGGATTAATGGAGGATTCTACCGACCAGTTACCTAGAATGGCTGCGATAGCTTGATTGGTCGCACCTTTGCTTTTAAGATAGTCATAAATTGCCTTGGCTCTCTCGAACTCATCGCCGCCAAACTGACCGATAGTTGGAAGAATGGTGGTCTGAACCTGAATCACTTTTGGAAAGTAGAATGCTGGATTGACATAGACCAACTTATCCGTGTCATCATCAACCTTTTGATAGGTGACCTTTAGACCTGTTCCATCCTTGGTCTCACCAATAATGTCTCCTGCCAAGACTTGTTGATGTTCACTCACTCGGCCTGAATGAATGCCAAACAAGGTTAGTTTAGTCTTATTCACTCCCTTACCAGATGTCAAAACAACGTTCTCTCCATCAAGAGATACCTTGCCATCCATCGGAGCTACAATGACTTGACCTTCTTTTGCTTCTAAGATGATATGATGATGAAGCGTTGGTTTCTCATCAATGACCTCATACCCATATCGGTAGGTCATGCTTAAGCTATCCTCATCGGTCTGTCCCTGAAAGGGATTGTCCAATTCTTGAAGGGCTAGATAGTTGCCTTCTTCTGTCAACTCCTTTAACTCTTCCTGGTCCTCATCAGACAGCTTGTAAGTAGGTTCTTTATATAAGTCAGACATGGATTTAATAGAATCTCCACCATTTAAGTCTGTCCACACTTGACTGAGAAACGCTTTGTAGGTCGTACCACCCATTTCCATGAAATCGTCAAGCTGATAGTCTTGGTATTGATGATTCATGTAAACCATAACCTCATCAATCTTGGTGAAATAGGTAATTCCCTTTTCGTTGGTTCTTGTATGCTCCGCATCTTCCCACGTCATGTGGGTATAGCTCTTACTCAATTCTATTTCATCTTGTTGAATGACACTACTACCTGAAACACTCATGAAAAAGCTCATCATCAAAAGGAGTATCAAGAGAATGCCTGAGACAATCCAAGTCAAAGGATTTCCCGCAAGGACAGAAAAGAAAGTCATACTTCCCTTAATGGCTTGGACGATTCCTTTAAAACCTGCGACACTTTGTTTTCTGACATGATTTAAAAAGGTTTGGTAGCGTCTTCTTGGTTTAAGAGGTTTCTGGCGTGTGAATCCTTTTCCCTTTTTGAAGTTCTGGAATCGTTCCTTTCCATGAGAAAATTTTGTTTTGGTAAACCGCACACCAGTCTGTCCACTTTTTACTGCCACCTTACCTGCTTGATAAGTAAACCTGCCATAGCGTCTGGCTTTCAAACTAGTATCCTTCATGGTTCTTAGACCATCTAAATCATCCTCCTGTTCTATCAGGTCAAGGGATTCAGATGCAGCCAAGCCTAATCCAGCTTTGACTTTGGTAGAGTTTTTCTTAGTCTTTTGGACTTTCTTGAGTTGTTTAACCTCACGCTTGGCAGAACTTACGTCTTTTTCTGCACTTAGCCGATCAAATGATTTTTCTTGGTGAAACTGAAAGCGAGACTTCAGGGAAGGATTTTCTTTTTGGAAAGTAAACTTGGGATTAACTACCTGCTGTTTCTCACTTAGTTTCACTTCTGACAGATGTTTTCTTGCCGTCCGCAAACGTTCTTGAGCTTGCGGAAGTCGATAGTTCTTGATTTCCTTTACCTTCAACAGTTTAGGAGAAACATAGGTAATTTCCTTTAGGAACTTCTCTTCTGCTTCCTTTTGGCTACTGAGTAGATTTTCTTTTAACTCTGTTTTCTTTTCCTGAAAAAGAGAATTTTGGGCTGGTTTTCGAAATCGTCCTTTTTTAGGAACAGTCTGTCTTAGGGTCCTAACTTCTTTCCGATAATGCATACGGGCTAATTTTAAGTTGCTTCGAAAGTTTTGCCTAGCCTGTTTGACTAGCTTTTTATCCTCTTTCATCTCATGTCCTCATTTTTTCAGGGTCCGTACTCATGATGTCAAAGAGCTTGGTGTGTTGTGGAATCTTATTTTTGAATGGGACAACGGTGGAACCAGCCTTGATTAGGCCAGCCCCTTTTTCAGGATTGACCAAGTATTTCTCCAGTTCCTTGGAAAGTCCAAGCATATGCACCAATTCTTCGCGATCGCTCTTGGCCTGTTTTAAAAGAACCATAAACTCGCTATTGGCAATAATACGTCTGCCATTGGCATCCAAAAGAAGCGTTTCTACATTCTGAGTAATGCCTGTCGGTATCGCCCCATACTTACGGACACGACTCCAGAGTTTAAAGAAAAAATCAGAGGCATACTTGTCCAATAAGAGTAGCTGCATTTCATCAAAGTAAATCCAGGTCTTCTTCCCTAGCTTTTGGTTTTTGACCACCCGATTCCAAATTTGGTCAAAGATAACCATGAGGGCAATTTGTTTTAACTCATCGCCTAGCTTTTTGACATTGTAAATCAGGAAATGACTGTCTGTTTTAATATTGGTCCGATGTGAAAATATGTCCAGCGACCCTTCCACATAGAGTTCCATATCCAGTGCCAAGTCCTTAGCTTCCTGTTCAGGTTGTTGAGATAAGACAAAGACCCATTCGACCAAGGACGGTGTGTCAAAATGCTTATATGTCAAGCGTGTCACACGATCTATCAAGGATTTTTCACGACCATCCATTTTGCGGTCCAAGAGCTTTCCAATCCAAGACAAGAGAAATTCGGATTTGACCTTAACTGGGTCCTCATCCATATTCTCATCAGATAGTTCTAAGACATTTAAGAAGGTGGTAGAGTCTGGGGCAATATCAATACTCTCCCCACCAAAGGCTTGACCGATAATACTGTACTCATTTTCTGGGTCAACAATAATAATTTCAGTATCACTATCTGCTTCCTTGAGCTTAGTTGAGATGATTTCGTGTTTTGTCGCCATCCCTTTGCCAGCTCCAGAAGTCCCTAAAATCAAACCTGATGGAGTATTTAACTTGCCACGGTCAATACTGATGATATTACTTGAGATTTGATTGATGCCATAAAACTTCCCACCCTTGTCCTGAATATCTACGGAAGTCCAAGGTGCATTCACGGCAATGTTTGAAGTCAATAGAGACCGAGAAACACCTTCAAGATAGTTCTTCCCAAATGGCAAGAGACTATTAAAAGCAGCTTCTTGCATATAGGTCAAGTTATCGATAATCATATCATTAGACCCTGCCACTTGCTTGATAATATCAAGAGATTGTTTGAGTTGATCTTCAGTATCCGCCAGCACGCCAATTAGAAATACGGTGTCAAACAGTTTATCTCCTGTTTGGGTCATGGTTTGAAGAAGAGCTTCAGCTTCATCGATGTTGTTCTCAAGAACATGGCCGACCTTCTCCAAATAGATTCCAGTCCGAGCCATTTTTTGTTGTTCACCAATCTTTTGTGATTCCATCAAGGTCTTCTTGGTTCGTAGCTTGGTCATGGTTTCAGACTTAGTAGAGCCTTTGGCATGTAGGCTAATCATCACTTCCAAATCTGACTGCATGAGGTCTCGAATAAATTTATCCCCTAACTCCATGCCATAGTCGCGAACATAAACAATCTGTAATAATCGATCGTCCAATTCAATATGATTCTTGTGTTTAAAGGAAAGGTAGGTTGGGGCAATAAAGTGTTTGGTGGATTGACCTGAGAGAGTCAAATCCTTGTAAGAAAACGGTAAATGATTTTCGCCTCGTAACATATCCGAAAGGACATTCACTCGCTCCTCTCCACCAAGTAAACCAAGAGATACATCAATCTCTGAAAAGCCACTCTTGAAATATTCCCCAATCTGTGACAGAGAACGAAAAGCTAGTTTTGGTGTTTGGTCGCTCTTGCCAAATGAAAGAAACTTGACAGCTGAAAAGTTGTTCTCACCCGCCTCTAAGTTGGCATCCATCATGCGATTCAATTCATCACGATAAGTATCAAACCCATCTTCCTGCAAGGGATAGAGAATACTCTTACGAAATTTTTCCAAATTAACTTTTTGATTGAAAATAGTCAGTTGGAAATTGGTCTTATCATCCAGTGAATTGATTAAATCGGAATATTTCTCAACGATAGCTCCCTTATCATCTAAGCCAACTGTTTGATAATTAACATCTCCTAAAAGATAGGTTTGTGAGAAATAGCTTGGACTGACCTGCATAAGGCCATTCTGAAAAAGTCCTTGATAGGCTAACGTATTTACGGTAGAAGGGCTGATTTCCTGTTTCTGTGTTTTCGTCTTTTGCTTTTTGTCATTAGAAGAGGTCTTTGATTTCATTGAGTGTTTTAATTTTTTCACGTTGGTCTCCTTTTCTTCCAGTAAATGTGCGGTCTGGCACCGTTAGTTCATAATGAAAACGGTACTTGAGGTATATTTCAAATGGTAAATCGTTGGGGCGATAGACCCCAAATAACATGAGTGGAATGGTAAAGCTAAAAACAAAACCATAGACAAACCAATCCCCAAATTGCCAGTAAAATAGGTTAAAAACCAATACCAAAATGGTTATGGCGACGGCTGGAAATACAAAAATAACCTGTCTAGTTGTAAATCCTAGCCATGCCCTGTGTTGAACCTTTGAGATGTCCTTAAAGACACGTGTGTTCATAAATGTTCTCCAATCTAAGTAAACTATAAAAAGAGGAGGCAAGATATTGACTCCCTTCCTCCTACATCCCCAAAATACTTCGGGCGGTCCGTTGACTGCCAACCAAGGCAATGATTAACAATATGGCCTGTACCAAGCCACCAAACATAATGGCGAGTGATTACATAACTCCAGCTCCATTTGATACGGCAATCTTTCCAGCCGATTCAAACAAGGGGACAAGAGATACAATTAGAAAAATCAAAATACCTTGAACGGCATAGACCATGATGTTTTTAAGGTAACCAATCCCAACACTTCTCCAGTCATCACTAAGGAAGGTCGGAATGGTAACAGGGGCAAAAGGAATCATCAGATAGAGTTGGATAAAGCGAATGGTAATCAAGATATTGACAACCATAATACTGGCCATTCGTACCAACCAAATGAGAATCGCAAAAAAGCCAATAATCATTTTTCCTACAATTCCAGATCCCTTAATGCCTGAGATGGTATCATAATTAGCACCACCATTCGTGACAAGACTTGCCACTTGTTCAATAACATATGAGGCAATGGCAATAATGGCTTCCACAATAACCGTCGTATTGGTAATCACGACCGCGACCATGATGTAGCTGACAATCATAGGTGCTATGGCTTCAAAGGTCATTGCACCACCTGAGTTTGCGATTTTCTTGGCCATTTTTGAAAATTCGAGTACGAGAACAACCGCAAGAATAGCTACTCCCAAGGGCTGCATAATCCCCTTGGTAATGGCCGTCATGTAAGACCACACCGTCGGATTAAATTCCGCTAGTGACTTAATCAAGTTGGCGGTTGATTCTAAATCCACTTGAAACCCTTCAAAAAGGCTGTCGCTAGATACTTTTTCAGAGGCTAGAAATACAAAAGGTGACGTAAAATTCATTATCATGTCATGTGCTGTCCTCCCCTAAATGGTAATCTGAGTCACAAAAGCACCAGCGGCTCCCACCATGACCCCACCAACAATTTCTAGAATGGCATTTCGGACACCTGGCCCACCATCTTTAATGTTTGTTGAAAGGTTGATGATGCCCATGACTACAAGAAAGGCTCCTACTGCAATTAAGCCTTTTTGTAATAGAGACATGGCTTGGGAGAACATGGAGCTGGCATCCACTCCGTAAACAAAGCCTGATAGTTTTTGATTCATATAATTCCTCATTTCTATTAATGTAGTGTCGTTTCTGTGCTTAAATCCCTTATTTTATGGCCTGACAAATCTAACTCTTCCTCAGCGGTTAGGGGATTGATATGATAGTGCCACCAGCGTTCATCGGTTTCCTTATCCACAAGCCATTTCCAATTCTTATGTTTGGGTGGAAAATATTTCTTGGTTCGAAAAACAGGAACTCCTGCAATGCGTACGAGGCATTCATCTCGTTTCATATTCCCGACTTCATCAGCCGTCATCAAGTCACGGGCAATTTTCTGGTGAGAGGTAGAACTTGAGCCAGTCTGCCCAAAAGAACGACTGGTACTTCTGACATCAATGGTTTGTTTGCCTAATAGACCACTCATAAATTTGAAAGTTTCCTCGTCATTTCCACCCAAATAGAGGAGGCTGTCACAGTTCCCCAGTATAGTTTTCCAAGCCTCTTTTTCCTTATAAAGTCCTTGGAGTTGAGCAATATTTTGCAAGATTGGAACTAGACTCATGTTCCTAGAGCGAACTGTTGAGGTTTGTTCAGCAAAGTCTGGGATTTCTCCGACATTTGCAAACTCATCCAGATAGCTTCTAACATGAATAGGCAGTTGCCCTTTAAAGTCAACATCAGCCTGTCTGGTCAAAGTGGAGAAAACCGTAGAGAAAAATAAAGCAGATAGGAAACGAAAGGTCGTATCATTGTCTGGAATAACAAGATAGACCATGGTCTTTTGAGTGCCCCACGTTTTCAAATCCATAGTGTCTCTTTGCGTCAAATCAATCACCGATTGAATATTAAAGAGGGCAAATTTAGCTGTTGTGACCGCAATCACCGAATCCAAGGTCTTATCCTTATAGTTTTGAAAATCTGCCCAGTTTCTCATGGTAAAGTTCTCGTGACCGTATTTTTTAGCGTAATCTTCAAACAGGACTTCAAGAACACTTTTGTCCTGATTATCTCCCTTTGATAACAGTTTAATGAGTTTCCCAATCTCAGAAAAGGCTGGATAACGGCCACGCTTACGTCTTGCTACCTGCCCTTGCTTGGAACTTCCTGGTGGATTGTAAAAATCTACCAAATAAGAGGCAATAGCTCTCACCAATGTCATGGAAGCCTCATCCCAAAACGGATCACTGCGAGAACCATTTCCTTTGGTATTATTAAAATAGACCGTTAACATACGGTTCAAATCATTCTCTGTTTCTACATAACGAAAGGGATTAAAACCGTCTGAATTGGTCATATTAACCAAGTCTAAAACCTTAACCTGATAACCGTTTTCTAAAAAGAGTTTACCTGTCTTCTCAGCCAAATGGTCTTTCGGATCTACGACAATATTGGAACAGTTAAGTTGGATAAGGTTGGGTTTCACAAAGCGAAAGGTCTTACCTGCCCCAGAACCCCCAATGACAATCAAATTTTTATTTCGGTCAAACTGGGGTTTCTTCTTTTCCAACAAGGTTAGACGAACATCACGAGCCAAAATCGTGTCATTGAAAGGATTCTTACTGTAAAAGTTCCGCTTTTCCTTACTGGTTCCAAATCGTGCAGAACCGTATTCTTCCCCTTCTCGATAGACCTTCTGTCCTGACGATACATAAAGATAGACTAGTGTCATCGTTAGAACCCCAAGGATAAAGGCAAGAAGAGATTTTTGAGTAAAGGAAAATAGCCATAAAGGATTGAAAACCTGATTTAACTCCTCTCCTAAGAGGTAGGCAAATCGTTCCATAGGTGGGGCATTGGTTAAACTATCATAGAGTAGAGTTAGACGATGACAGAAATAGCCAAAGGCGAGACCCAAGAGACCAAAGACAAATGCTTTTTGCCTGGAATACATTACAAGGTCACCTCTTTGGTTTTGACTGCCGAAGGTTCTGTCACTCTAATTTTCTCTTTGGCCAGTTCTATCTCTTGATCCAAGGTTTTATCAAAGGTTAAACCTTCTAGCTTCTCTGGATTAGACATCAGTTTCTTCAACAATTCATCCAAGTGATGATCGAGCAAGGTCTTATCCTTGGCATAAAAGTAGAGATAGTCTTTTTGCCAACTAATTGCGATTGGCAGTTTTTCTGACTCCATCAACTCCTTAAATTTCTCCACATCGATTGGCTTATCCAGTATGTCTTTACTAACATCAATCGCTTCAATGGCGTAAGGACTTTGAAGGAGTTCTTCCATTTTTTGAACCCCAATCTTATAAGCTGAATCTTGAGCTAAGGCTTGCCTAGCCGACCATTCTAAGAGTTTTAAGAGGGTTCTGACTGTCAATAAACTACTTCTTTCTACGTATTGCATCGCTTGACGTTCTTGTTGTTCAGATGACATAGTGGCCTCCTCTTTTTTCGATTCCCTATCAAACATAAGGTGCTTCCATAATACGGAAGCACTCTTGATTTTGGTATCACAAGAAAGTTACGACATAAGCCAAACTATTCCAAAGTAAATGTAAGGCGATTGCCGTCATACAATCAGTTTTCAATCGAACAACAGCCAAGGTCAAGCCAAGACAGATATACATGAGCCAACTCCCTAACTGATTGGGTCCATGGGATAGAGCAAAGAGAAAACTGGTCACGCCTATTTGTACAAAAGGCAATATCAATTTTTCCCACAGCGATTGCCTATAAACAATCTCTTCAAGGATACTTGCATTGGCCAGAAACAATAAAAAGATAATAGGAAGAACCTGTTTTCCTACTTGTACCAATACCGCTTGATTCCTAGTCTGAACTGGAAATAGGAAGCTGATGAAGACTGCAAAAGCAACCATGCACACAAAACCAAGAAGCAACCAACTTAGGCGATTTCTTAAGGTTATATTTTTTGCTTGAAGAGTTTTATGACGGGCAATCTCTAAGCAAGTCACACTTAATAGGATCAATTGTAGCAAGACTATTCCCTCTATTGTCAGATACTCTTTCAGGTATAAACTCACCAGAAGACCGTTAAGCTGTATGGCTAGATAAAACAACACTATCCTTATCATTGTCACCTCTTAAATAAATCTTCATAATCAATATCTAAGACTAGAACAATACGCTCAACCCATCTTATTTGTGGCATCAGACGATTAGATTTGTAATGCCGTAATTTTTGATAGAGGCGATTAAATTCACTTGGATAAACATATTGACCGTTGAATACTTTGCGAGCTAGTTCTGCCCAAGTGAGGTCTTTTTCAGCCAGAATGATTTCTAAATTGTCCCAAAATCGTTCATTCATCTTCACACCTACCCTGTCACTTGTTTCATCAGACTGGCCTGAAACAACTCTTCTTTTACCTGTCTGGGAAGAAAAGTACGTACTTCGTCTAGCCCAATAGCTGGATAGACGTGATTCTGACAGACAATGAGAGGCAGACGAAGGTTTTGGTCTGGCTTTTGGAGAATGAGCTGAATCATCTCATTCAAACTTATCGAATATTGACGTTTAAAGCGTAGAAATCGTGGCGACAACAACTCAAAGCAATCCGTGGTTTTGGCAAAGAGTGACAGTAAGATTTCACGGTTTACATCACATGCTTTTGTACAACGATAAGCCACTTCATAGGTCGTCAAAATAGTTAGTAACTCTTGATTTGTATTGGTATTATTTCCTAGATATACCTCAAGCATAGGCTCCTCCTTATAGGGTTAAGCTATTTTCAACTGTTGGTTCAGGAGTTGAGAAATAGCGACTCATATCAATGGGCATCCGTCCTTCATCAAAGCACTTGACCGTCACCAAAGTCGTTAAAATACCATCCTTTCCCCTAGCAGTATAATTTTGACCAAAGGCACGAAAGACCAGGTGATTGTCTTTCGTCAATAGTGTATCTACACCATTTTTAATATCCCTAGTTTCCAAAAAATCCGAAATCCGATGAAGATTGGATTCGTAGAATAGGGGATCATTCATCTCTTTGTGGTAATCATCTTCAAAAGTCACCTCAAAGTCACAATCAAAATTGGGGAGCGACAATATCTTTTGTAATAACTGATTGGTTCCAACTTGGTGAATACGTTCCTCTAATTCAGTACACTCTAGGATACTTTTCTTATGTAGTAGGTTCATGTTTTTCTTCCTCTTCAATTCTTCTAAATTCTCTGGCAATGGCTTCAATAACTGTGACAGTCACGCTATTGCCTGCCTGTTTGTATAGTTGGCTTTTACTAGAAACACTTTCTGCTCTTTCATAAGCCCAATCAGGAAAACCTTGAAGTCTGAAACACTCTCTTGGTGTCAGTCGTCTAATTCTCAGGCGATAAAGTTTCCCCTCTAAGACAATGCCTGTGACTTCATACCACTTATCCTGTCGATATTCCAGAGCAGCAACCACCACTCCCATATTGTCTGAAGTAGTCAGAGTATTGGATATTCCCTTTCCCACTCGTCCCCTACGTTTGGTTGAGTCTGGATAAGCCAGATTGACAGAGTCTCCAAGAGTGGCCTTTGCGTACCCTGTTTTTGTGGCTTCCTTGATCTTCAGAAATGGCAGCTCCTCCCTCAGTAAAATCTTTGGCACCTTGTCTCCACCTTGCATGGTGGTCAAGGTCGGTGACAAGCCAGAAATGTCAAATACTCTACCGGTCTGGTCAAAGCTAGTCGGCAGATTTCCTGCGACAACAACTCCGTGTCTGTCTTGACTTGTCAAAGTAAACATAGGGTCTTGATTGTCCTTAAAGCGACGCCCATGTTGCCGTTTTTCAAGTCTATCTGGTGTTAAGACTGGAATGGCGATTTTTCCCCCCTCTCCTTTACCTCTCGTTAGTGTAGGAGCAAGTCCAGTCGTTAGATAGACTTCACCATTCAAACCACGTTTAGAGGGATTGATATTTCCTAGCCTTTCAAGATGAGCTGGGCTGTTTTCTCTTCTGAGAGGAAATATGAATCTGGAACGGTATCTTCTAGAATGTCCGATAATAAAGACCCGCTCTCTGTTTTGCGGGACTTGGAAGTCCTTACTGTTAAGCACCTGCCATTCGACATCATACCCCAATTCATCCATCGTGGAGAGGATTGTGGCGAACGTCCGTCCCTCGTCGTGATTGAGTAGGCCTTTGACGTTTTCCAAAAATAGAAAACGTGGTTGGATTTGTTTGGCCGCTCGAGCAATCTCAAAAAAGAGAGTCCCTCGAGTATCTTCAAATCCCAATCGTCTGCCTGCGAGTGAAAATGCTTGGCAAGGAAATCCCCCGCAGATGATGTCCACTTGCCCTCTAAATTGTCTAAAGTCATGGTCTGTGACCTCTTTAATGTCATGATATTCTATTTCCCCTTCTGTGTTAAACATGGCTTTATAAGATGTTCTAGCGAACTTATCAATTTCACAAAAGCCCAGGCATTTATGACCCTGTGATTCCAACCCTAGCCTAAAACCACCTATCCCAGCAAATAAATCTAAAAATTTCATTTTTCCTCTCTTTCCAACTAAAAAAGAGCCTTACACTTGTAAAACTCTTGCTTATATATGATCATCCATTTCTGGTGCACGGATGATTTCAACAATCAAAATGATGATAGAAATCAGATAGATTCCACCTAGTATCCACCAAATCATCTTATTCACCTCCTTTTACTTCTTGTCGTCTCAGTTGCTTGGTCCACTCTGACAACACACCATTAAATACGTATTCAGCTATTACTTCCGCTGACCGAGCAAATCGCATATGTTCCAATGCATACTGATAACGGTCACTAAAATAAATCATGGCATAGTCACTAGCAGACTGAGATAGACCTGTCTGTCTTAACTGGTCATGAACCAAACCCCAAATATAGTCTCGATCGTACTTGGTCACGCCATCAACTTTTGAAGTAAAGTTTTCTTCTTTTTTCTCATCTACTAGCTGCCTCTCCTCCTCGTCCTCAATAAGGAAATCACTCCCTTTAGTTTCACTATATTTAGTCTCACTTCCTTCAGTCTCACTAGGGGCTGAATATAAGACCGGCCCCGTCTTTCTTTGAGACCCCCCTAGTGTTTTTTTAACACTAGCCCCGTCTGAATGTAAGACTGGGGTAGTTTCATGTTCTAATTCCCCCAAGTAAATTTTATTTGCCATTCGACCTCTTTCACTAGAGGACTGTTGGACTTCATCAATTAAGCCATATTCGCGTAAGGTTTTCTTGATAGAGAGTAATTTTGACTTTGAACAGCCTAATAGTGCCATCAGATTTGAATTGGAATAAATCAAATAAATAGCCCCATCCTCATCAATCCAGCCTTTACTCAAAGACAACTCCAACCGATCTTTTAAAACCGCGTAGGCTACCTTAACTTCCAGCTTCATATCCTTATAACGTTCACTCTCAAACAAAATTTTAGGGAGTTTATAATAACGCTCTGATGTCTGATACTGATTAGCGATAATACGTTTCATGATTGTCCCCCCAAGACTAAAATTCCAACATTTCCAAATTCATCAAATCGGATTAAACCTACTTGTTCCATTTCATCAATTAGCTGAGTTGCTTTCTCAATATCAACTCCTAAGATAGTCACGAGATGACACATCACGATTTGGCGTGATGATTGTTCTTGCTTTTGCATGAATTCCTCCTGAAAATAAAAAAACGAGAACACTTATTAAAATGTTCTCGCTGAACTATTATATTTTATGACGTATCTATTTTTTGTCTACGCAGTCGACATCCAAACAGACGTTCACATCAATGTACTTTTTTTGCACCTTTTTTATGTCAAAATCACTCTTTTCAATAAAGACAAAATGCTTGAAAAAGTGCTTAAAATAAAGGATTTTTACCCGTTGCTTCGTTGTAGCAACACTACGCACTCCACGTGATGTGTTTGAGGAAATAAATCAACAGGCTGAACCTTCGTTAAACGATACCCAAATTCCTTATAAATAGCTATATCTCGAGCCATGGTTGCAGGGTTACATGAAATGTATGTTATCTTTTTAGGATTCATCTCTACACTAGCTTTTATAAAACTATCAGTCAAACCTTTTCTTGGTGGGTCTACTATAAGCACATCTGGCATTATACCTTCTTTATGCCATTTTTTCATTGCTACTTCAGCACTACTACATTCATATTCAACATTTGTAATAGAATTTCGCTTTGCATTTTCTACTGCATCTCTAATAGCTGCATCCACAATCTCTACACCGTAAACTTTTTTGACATGTTGAGCAAATGATAAACCAATTGTACCAATTCCACAATAAGCATCAATTACAGTATCTGTACTTTCTAATTCAGAAAAATCAATTGCTGTTTGATATAATTTTTCAGCCATTACAGTATTGACTTGGTAAAAAGATTGGGCTGAAATCTCATATTGATTCCCAAGCATCTTATCATTTATAGTCTCATTACCGTATAACAACCGTGTTTCATTTCCCATGATCACATTTGTCTTTTTATCATTTATATTTTGAAGTATTGAAACCAAATTTGGGAATTCCTCAGTTAATCTTGCAATAATTTGGTCGATACGAAAAAATTTTGGTCGTGTCGTTACAAATATTAACATTAACTCACCACTATAATATCCTTTTCTAACCACCAAATGTCTAATCAAACCTGAATCTGCAAGCTCATCATAAGGTTTTATATCAAATCGACGTAATATATCCCTTGTTACATTAATTAGTCGATCAATTTCTTTGTCTTGAATATAATAATCTGTAATAGGAAGTAAATCATGAGAATTTTTTCTAAAAAAACCAGTCTCCAGTTTTCCATCCACTCTTCTTACAGGTATTTGTGCCTTATTTCGATAGGAATTAGGGACTTCCATACCTAAAGTAAGCGGAACATCAATATCATTAACATGAGCTATTTTGTAAAGACTATCTCTAACAATTTTTTGTTTAAACTTCAATTGATCTTCATAATTAAGATGCCCTAAATCAGCAATACCAGACCGTATATAATCCTTACTCAATTTCTGATTTCGACTAGGAGAATACTCAATAAATGTTTCAACTTTCCCATAGCCAACATTTTTCTTAACTTTCAACACTCGCATCAAAAGACGTTCATTTACCAAAGCATTCTCAATAAAGAAAACAAAACCATTTACCTTAGCAATTCCCAAACCATCATGACTTAAGTCATCAATGGTTACTTCAATAATATCATTTTTTCGTATTAAATTTTCCATCTTTTACCTTTAAAAAAAGAGTATACAAGTATAAGAGATACCCAATAGTATTTCCTATCTCAAGCCTAACTCTTTCAATTTTAATTTATATTTACCAAAATCAACAGAGATACCTAAACCACCATACATATCATAATCATCTACCCAATCTCCATTTTCTGGAATAGTTATCTGTTCAACACCTTTATTTCCACTTATTAAAGCCTTTAAACCATCTTTTGCTAAAACTGGGTAAGATAAATTTGTTGACGTTAAAGCATAAATTTTTCCAATAGCTGCAGAACCTGAAAAGAGTTTTGTTGGATCCTTAACCTGGGACAAGATTGTCTGTAAAACCTGCTGTTGTCTTTTTGTACGTCCGTAATCTCCTTCATCATCTTTTCGAAAACGGGCGTAATTCAAAAGAGTCCTACCATCCATTTTTTGTTTTCCAATGGATATTTTTTGATTAGGTACAATACCATCTTTCATGCGCAAGTCATCAGGAACTTTTACTGATGAAACTTCTTTCCCATCAACAGTTGCAAATTGAGCATCAATCAAAACACCACTTGGAAAAAGAGTGTCAATAGCTTCTGCAAAAGTTTCGAAATCCACCATCATATAATATTTAATATCAATATCGTAGTTTCTTTTTAAAGTCTGTCTAACGAGTTCTGCGCCTTGATGATTATTTTGTTCTCCTATATTAAAAGAAACATTTAATTTTTGATCAAATTGACCGTTTTCACTAACACCCTTTATATTAACTAGAGTATCTCGCATAAAACTAACTAACTTAATTTTACCATCTTTACTTCCCGTATTAGCAACCATGATCGTATCTGTTCTGGCATCAGAAGAATTTTCAGAAATTCTTTTATCACTACCCAAAATTAAAATATTCGTTCCATCTTGACTTGATTTCCCATTAAAAACCTCTTTTACAGCCGGGCTATAATTAGTTTTTCCACTAGAAATATCCGTTACTCCTTTAAAAAACATTATAATCATCCCAATAAAAATGATTACAATCAACAAAGAAACTAATTTAAAAACACGTTTTAAAGAGAAACGCTTTTTTCTTTTCTTCTTTGGAGAATTTTTTACTTTTTTAGTCACGTTTGAAGAAGTCGTGTGATTTATAATCCCCTTATTTGACTTCCTTAGTGATTTCACAGGATATTTAGGCAATCCTGGAACAACTTCATTATCTGATAAATTTTCTGCTTCAACTTTAACATAATCAACTTTCCTAGGACCAGAATGATTATCAATTCTATTTTTTTGAGTTATAGATTGTTTCTTATGATGAAGATATGAAAACTCCCTTTTTTGTTCATCATTTAGATAGTTAAAATTTTGAATCAAATAGGTATATCTTAACTCTTCATGATGCTCAAGATTTTTATCTTTAGTCATTATCCACTCCTACTTAGATTTTCTTAATCACCCATGATATATACAGGATATTTTCCTAAAACTTTAAAATTAATCCCCATATTAAGTAATTCTTCTAATGCATATGTCAACAGGGTTTCATTTTCCAATAATAGATCAATAATAAAATAGTACTCACCCAATACCGTCTTTAGAGGTCTACTTTCAATTTTAGTTAAATCAATACCTCTCCATGCAAAAACTGATAAGGCTTTATATAAAGCACCAGGTAAATTATTCGGAAGTGTTAACGCAAGTGACATTTTAGATTTTTTTCTTTCTAAACTAATCTGCTTTTCATATTTCCTTGAACCTAAAATCCAAAAACGTGTAAAATTTGCATCAATTTCTTGAATATCTTTTTCTAAAATTTTTAGACCGTATTCCTTCTGTGCAGCTAATGGAGCTATTGCTGCAAAGGGTTTTTCAGGATTTTCAGATATAAACTTTGCTGCAAAAGCAGTACTAGAAGTTACCTCAAAACTAATATTTTGATAATACTTTTCAATAAATTTACGTGACTGTGCAATAGCCTGAGGATGTGAATAAACAACTTCAATTTCTTTTGATAAATCAGTTACCAATAAACACTGCTTAATTGGCTGAATGATTTCGTATATCGCTTCAAGATTCGATTGATGGAAGAGATAATCGATACTTTCATGAACAGAGCCTTCAATAGCATTCTCAACAGGAACAATTGCATAATCTACAAAATCATTTTCCTTATTTTGAATCACATTTGTAATGCTATCAAATGCAATTAATTCCTCTTGTGGAAATACAGCCAGTGCAACATTGTGAGTAAATGAACCATTCGGACCTAAGTAGCCAATCTTCATTTGATTTTACTCCTAATTTCATTTGGAGATAAGTTATCCACACAAATAATTTGTCCTGCTAAAGTACAGTACCAATCATATCTCATATCAAAAATACCTTTAAACTCTTCTTTTGAATGTTTTAAAAATAAAGGGCGTTGGTTTTTCTTATCTTGTATTATCCTTTGATAAATAACATCAAATGAGGCATCTAGAAAAATATTATCATTCTTATTTTTTCGGAGCAACCTACGATTTTCATCGGACATAACTACACCTCCACCCGTTGCAACAACTTTTTGAGAAGGTAGATCCAATAATTCTTTTAAAACTTCAGATTCAATTTCACGAAAACGAACTTCATCATTTTCTTCAAAAAATTCCTTTATTGAAGTTCCTATGCGTTTTTCAATAAAAGCATCCATATCAATAAAGTCTTTATCAAGTAAATTTGCAATAGTTGATTTTCCGGAACCCATGAATCCTAATAATATTTTAGGCATGGCAAATACTTTCTAAATCTTCAAAAAAGCTTGGATAGCTGGTCTTAATAGCTTCTGCTCTCTCTAAAACAACATCACCATCTTTAACTAGCAAGGCAGCAATAGCAACCATCATCCCAATTCTATGGTCACCTTTTGTATTAATTTGTGCTCCATGTAAAGAAGTTTTACCTTCAATAACCATGCCATCTTCTTTAGGAGTAATCCTAGCCCCCATTGCATTAAGAGCATCACTTACAACTTGAATACGATCAGTCTCTTTTACTCGTAATTCCTCTGCATCGGATATTATAGTCCTACCATTAGCCTGCGTAGCCAATAACGTAATAATTGGTAACTCATCAATAAGACGTGGAATTAAATCTCCTTTTATTTCTGTACCAGTTAAAGTAGAAGATTTGACAATTATTGTTGCCGACTTACTAATAGGGTTAATATCAGTTATAGTGATATCTCCACCCATCGCTTTAACAACATCAATAATACCAGTTCTTGTTTCATTAATACCAACATTTTTTAAAGTCAAAGTTGAATTTGGAATAATTAGACCTGCAACTATCCAAAAAGCAGCACTAGAAATATCACCTGGAACAACAATATCTTTAGCAATTAATTGTTGAGGCCCTCTAACATGTATTTCCTTGCCAATAACATCAATATCACCACCAAATTCTAACAACATATCCTCAGTATGATTTCTAGTCAATTCTTTTTCGTAAATAACTGACTCACCATGGGCTTGGAGTGCTGCAAAAATGAGAGCCGATTTAACCTGAGCAGAAGCTACTGGTAAATGATAAGTAATCTGTTTTAAATCAGATGTCCCTAATATCCTTAGCGGTGGAAAATCACAATCCGTTAATCCAGAAATCTCTACACCCATTTGCCTTAGAGGAAGTGTAATACGGTCCATAGGTCTCTTTGATAGTGAATCGTCTCCAAACATGTCAACACTAAAATTTTTGCCCGCTAATACACCTGAGATAAGACGAATTGAAGTACCAGAATTCCCCATATCTAAAGGTTTATTTGGCTTTTTTAAACCATTAAATCCAACGCCATCTATCGTAACCACTTCACCATCATCTGAAATAGGAACACCTAATTCCCTAAAAGCGGCTATAGTTGATAAAACATCTTCACCTCTTAAGATATCAAAAACCTTAGTTTTACCCTTGGAGATACTTCCAAAGATAATTGACCTATGGCTAATCGATTTATCCCCTGGAACTTTTAAACTCCCTACCAGCTTTTCAACATTTGTCTTTAACTTCATCTCATTCCCCGTCTAAACTTTTCTATTATTTTACCACAAAACATTCATTAATTTTACTAAAATTAAAAATTATCTGTTAGAAAGCAGGGATTTTAACTATAAATACATAAAACTTAGAATAATAGCAAAAAAAACATTCTAGTTTAAACCAGAATGTTTTTACAAAAATTGTATAGTTTCAGTAACTTAAAAGATTATTTTTTTAAGTTGTAGAAAGATTTCAATCCACGATATTCAGCAATATCACCAAGTTGATCTTCGATACGAAGTAATTGGTTATATTTCGCAATACGGTCTGTACGTGATAATGAACCAGTTTTAATTTGTCCTGCATTTGTTGCAACAGCGATGTCTGAAATTGTAGAATCTTCAGTTTCACCAGAACGGTGTGATACTACTGCAGTATAACCAGCTTCTTTAGCCATTTCAATAGCTTCAAAAGTTTCAGTTAATGTGCCAATTTGGTTAACTTTGATAAGGATTGAGTTTGCAGCACCCTCTTTGATACCTTTTGCAAGGTAGTCTGTATTAGTAACAAAGAAGTCATCACCAACTAATTGTACACGATCTCCTAAACGTTCAGTAAGAGCTTTCCAACCATCCCAATCGTTTTCATCCATACCATCTTCGATAGTAATAATTGGGTATTTATTAACTAATTCTTCTAAATAGTCAATTTGTTCAGCAGCAGTACGTTTTGCACCACCTTCACCTTCAAATTTGCTATAGTCATAAATACCATCTGAGTAGAATTCTGATGATGCACAGTCAAATCCGATAAATACTTCTTCACCTGGTTTGTAACCAGCTGTTTCGATAGCCTTAAGAATAGTTTCAACAGCATCTTCAGTTCCATCAAATTTAGGTGCAAATCCACCTTCATCACCTACTGCAGTTTCAAGTCCACGGTCTTTAAGAATTTTCTTAAGTGTATGGAAAATTTCAGCACCCCAACGTAAAGCTTCTTTAAAAGTTGGAGCTCCAGCAGGTAAAATCATGAACTCTTGGAAAGCAATAGGTGCATCAGAATGTGATCCACCATTAATGATATTCATCATTGGTGTTGGAAGAACTTTAGCATTAAATCCACCAAGGTAGTTGTAAAGTGGTACTTCAAGATAATCAGCTGCTGCACGAGCTACTGCAATAGAAACACCAAGGATAGCGTTAGCTCCTAATTTACCTTTGTTTGGTGTACCATCAAGAGCAATCATAGCACGGTCAATACCTTGTTGATCACGAACATCGAAACCGATAATAGCTTCAGCGATAACATTGTTTACATTATCAACAGCTTTTTGAGTTCCAAGTCCGTTGTAACGAGATTTGTCACCATCGCGAAGTTCAACTGCTTCGTGCTCTCCTGTTGAAGCTCCTGAAGGAACCATACCACGTCCGAAAGCACCTGATTCAGTATAAACTTCTACTTCAAGTGTTGGGTTACCGCGTGAGTCTAAGACTTCGCGAGCGTAAACATCAGTAATAATTGACATTATAATACTCTCCTTATGAGTTAAATTTTTACATGTTAATAATACCACAAACTTTAGCGTAAAGCAAACTAAAACCAAATAAAAATGAAAATCATTTTATTTTCAATTATTTTCATTATTAATATATGATATAATAAAACTAAAAGCATAAATGGACGGTTCTATGTCAAAACTAGAAGAAAAAATTTTAAACCTCGCAAAATTGGATTCACGTTTTCATGCAAACGAACAACAAGAAAATCTTGGAACCTTATCAGGACGTATTCTTCTTAAAATCACTTTAGATGAAATGAAAAATTCAGATAATATTCATTTATTACCTAAAATCGTTTCAAAAGTTTGCGAAATTTCTGAAAATAATCTCCTCTTTTTAAAAATTTCTCAAAAAGTAAAACTTGAACATCAGATAATGCTATTAAAACTTTCTGAAAAATATAACATCTCAAGTTCTGTTATTAGTGATAATTTATCTCACTCTCCGTATGGTGTTGTCTTTCATACTGACCACGCCTTAGATTCAAACAAATTTCCTTACGACTTAGAGAAATTCCTTTGTCTTTTTCAACTCACAAATATAAGCAATCAGTCTAAAAAAACATCTTTCTTTAAAAAACTCTTTAACTTTAGTAAAAAATAGCAAAAACAAAGCTTTCCTAATCTAGGAAAGCTTTGTTTTTAAAATAATATTGTCTCACGTGTTTTTTCATAAGAGCTAACAAAACGATCAGTAACACCAGGTTCAACTGTTTCTAATGCCAATGATATTTCATTAAAAGAAGTTTTATAATCATGGTCAACTTCAAAAATCTTTAATGCATGATTAAATGCTGTTTGAACATTTGATTCAAAACTTCTATAACGATTTGAATATTGTAGCAATTGTTCAGTTAAAGTCGCATATTGTACAATTCGGTAAGTCGTATCTTCTAGATTAGATATGGCAACAGTTGAAACATCTGTTAGACGAGCAACAGCATCAATATTAATTTTTCCTTTACTCAATTCATCCATTAAAGCCTCTAATTGTGAACTTGTTGTAAAGTAGATACTTAAAAAATCTTGTGGTATTCCTGGAAGATTTTTCTTTTCCATATAACGTTTAATCATATGAAGGTCATTTATGTATTTATTTAGTTTTTGACGTCCATTTTGTTCAACTTTTTCAATATCTTTTATTTCATTAAAGATATCCATCTGCCCTTCTTCAATTTCTTTTAGCTTGGAAATTTCATTTATAAAAAAGTTATGAAGCTCTGAAAATGGTTTTTCAACAGATTTATAATCATTGACAATAGGAAGAGTTTTTTCTTCAATCTCAGACAATGTTTTGGTAAATGAGGTTAAAGATAAGTTTTCATTAGCATTAAAAATATACTTATGACCTAATCTTGTAATCTCTTTTTCCAACTGACTATTATTAGTCTTAGCATGTTCAAGAAACTTAGGAATTACTTTACAATCTTTAACAACATGTTTATAGGCATTAATTTCTTCCTCAAAAAAAGTATAAAGTAAATCAATTTTTTCTTGAATATGTTCATTCTCTTCACGAGCACGGTCTAAATCTAATGTCACCAATTCTGAAGAATTTTCACGAATAGACTCTCTTATAGATTGAAAACGTGACTCTATATTTTTTTCAGAAAAATAATACTCTTGTTCCAATAGCTGTCTATAGCCACTTTCTAAATCATCAAGTTGATCTGGAAAATCATCTTCTAGTTTAGCTACTATCGGTGGAATTTGCTCTGTAATTTGACCTAAAGCTATCGTATGCTCCTCAGCTCTATCTAAAACTTCTGAAGCCTCTACCGGATCTCCTGTTGAGTTTAACAATACGAATTGAGAAAATTCGGTTTCAATATTTTTTAATTGTTTTTCAATCTCAGGCATAGTTGTCCCAAAATTATCTACCTTATCTTCAATAGATTGTTGTAATTTTTCATATAAATCTAAAGCATGAGTTACTCTAGCGCTATTTTTTTCTTCTTGTTCTCGTAAAATTGATAAAGCTTCAGAAATAGAATGACAGTCTTCATCAATTAAAGTAAGTTGACTCTCTAGACGGTCTACTAAATGTTTACATTTAATGAAATGAAAAGTATCATTAAAATTTTGTGCTTCATCAATCTGACGGTCAAACTCTGTGAATGAATTAGATGATAAGTCTGTCCATTTTTGATTCCATTCCCTAAAAGCGACTTGACTTTGACCAATAAATTGAAGATTTTTTACTTCTTCGATTTCATCAGCTATTGGTAGCTGAAAAAGCTGTTCTTTTTTTGCTTTTAGTTTCGTGATTAACGCATCATTTCGTTTTCGAATAATCACACCCGCTAAATAGATTACAATAACCAGTAATACTAATGTTACGAGTAGCAAGATAATCCCGCTCGACATTTATTTCTCCTTAAGATTTTATTAAAAACTGCACTAAGTTGTTTACATTATATCATATTTTAAAAACCTTTTCAAAACTATAAAGCATCAAAATACAAATTTGTGACCATAAAAATAAGAGTTTTTGAGAAATGATTTCCTCAAAAACCCTCAATTTTTAATATTCATTCATTAAATATCAAGTGTACTATATTGAGCATTCTCTTCAATAAATTCACGACGTGGCTCAACTTTTTCTCCCATTAACATATCAAAAATTTTATCAGCTTCTGCAGCATCATCTACAGTAACTTTCGCCATTAATCGTTTCTCAGGATCCATGGTTGTTTCCCATAACTGATGATCATCCATTTCTCCCAAACCTTTATAGCGTTGAACAGTAGGCTTTGAACGACCAACAGTATATTTATCCAATGCTTCTTTTAGTCTTATTTCTTGATCTGAACCAGGTTGAATATATTCTTTAATCTCACTTCCAACCTTAACTCCATAAATCGGAGGTTGAGCAATATAAACATATCCAGCTTCTAGCACTGGTCTCATAAATCTATAAATCAATGTTAAAAGTAAAGTTCTAATATGAGCACCATCAACATCAGCATCTGTCATAATAACTAACTTATGGTATCTTGCTTTTGAAACGTCAAAATCCGAACCAAAACCTGTACCCATTGCTGTAAATAAACTTCTAATTTCTTCATTTGCAAGAATTTTATCCATTGTTGCTTTTTCAACATTCAAAATTTTACCTCTAATTGGTAAAATTGCTTGAAATTCTCGATTTCTACCCGACTTAGCTGAACCACCAGCAGAATCCCCCTCAACAATAAAGAGTTCATTCTGTTCTGGAGTATTTGACGAACAATCAGCTAATTTACCTGGTAAATTAGAAATCTCTAGTCCAGATTTTTTACGTGTTACTTCCCTAGCTCTCTTAGCCGCAATTCTTGCTTTAGAAGCTAAAATTCCTTTTTCAACAATTTTTCGAGCAATTTTAGGGTTTTCAAGTAAGAAACGATTAAATGCATCGCTAAATAAACGATTAGTGATTTTCACAACCTCACTATTCCCTAATTTAGTCTTTGTTTGTCCTTCAAATTGAGGGTTAGGGTGCTTCACCGAAATAACAGCTGTTAAGCCTTCACGAACATCCTCACCAGTTAAATTATCATCATTTTCTTTAAGGATTTTATTTTTCTTAGCATAATCGTTTATAACACGGGTTAATGCAGTTCTAAAACCTTGCTCATGAGTACCTCCCTCATGAGTATGAATATTATTAGCAAAGCTCATGACCACTTCATGATAACCAGTCGTATATTGCATAGCGACCTCAACAGTTATATCATCAAGTTCACCATCAGTATAAATAGGTTCATCAAAAATCACTTCTTTCTTGTGATTTAAAAACTCAACATAACTTGAGATACCACCATCATAGTGAAAATCTAAAGTTTTATTATTTCCCTCTCTCTTGTCTGTAATTGAAATCTGTAATCCCTTATTCAGAAAGGCCAATTCCTGTATTCGTTTAGATAATTTATCAAAATCGAAAACTGTAGTTTCCGTAAAAATCTCAGGATCAGGTATAAAGTGTACAGTTGTCCCTGTTCTATCTGTATCACCAATAATCTTCAAATCGTCAATAACAGTACCACGTTTATACTCTTGATAATACACTTTTCCGTTTTTGAAAACTGTCACATCAAGTTGTGTCGATAAAGCATTTACAACTGAAGAACCTACACCGTGAAGACCTCCAGAAACTTTATAGCCTCCTCCTCCAAACTTTCCTCCAGCATGTAATATTGTAAAAACTGTCTCAACAGCTGGACGCCCTGTTTTTTCTTGTATGTCAACTGGAATACCACGACCGTCATCCACCACTGTAATAGAGTTATCAGGCTCAATAGAAACTTCTATATGAGTTGCAAAACCAGCTAAAGCCTCGTCAATAGAATTGTCTACAATTTCCCAAACTAAATGATGTAAACCTTCTTTTGACGTCGAGCCAATATACATTCCTGGTCTCATCCTAACAGCTTCTAGACCTTCTAAGACTTGTATCTGACTAGCGTCATAGTCTTTAGCACTTTGTTCTAACTTTCCATTAATTTCTGACATTTATCTCACCACTTCTAATAAACTCTTATCACCTTCAACAAGTAAGGTATCAAAGCCAGCAATTTGACCAGCAATTTGATCAATCGTTCTATCCCCAATTACTAAACAACTTTCGATGTTATATTTACGTTTTAAATATAACATACTTTCTGGGTCAGGTTTCCGTTTAAAATGACTTTCAGATGTAACGATTTCTGTAAAATAATCTTCAATCTGAGTTTTACGTAATATTTCTAAAACATGATTATCTCTATGACTAATTAAAAAATTTCTACTGCCTTCATCACAGATTTTAGAAAGAACTTCTCTAGCACCATTAAATAAAATAGGCTTAGATAAGTGTGAAGCCTCTTTTTCTTTATATAATTTTAAAAAGTTAGGTTCGTTTGGGATAAAAAAAGTTATGGCCGAAGCTGTTGAATCTTTTAATTTTTTATACACAATATCGTGATTTGCAGTTATACCAAATTCCAATAATGTCTCTAAAAAAGCTTGAGCAGATAACTCATAATTATCAAGAAGGGTTCCCCCTAAATCCCATATATAATCATGATATTTCATATCTATTATTATACCATTTTTTTATTTATTTTTATACTCTTCTTAAAAGCCTTTTATTAAAAACTCTTAAAAATTAGAATTTTCAAGAGTCTTTACTTATTTTAATAAATTTGCTTTTTCATCCACCTTGAGAGAATCGAACTCCCATTTCAAGAACCGGAATCTTGCGTGATATCCATTACACTAAAGATGGTCTTTAATAAGTATAACATATTTTAAAACGTAAAAAAACAGCTAATTGATTAGCTGTTTCTATTTTTAAACCACACCTTGTTGTGACATTGCTTCTGCTACTTTAAGGAATCCAGCAATATTAGCTCCAACTACAAGATTTCCTTCTTCCCCAAACTCTTTAGCAGCATTTGCAGAATTCAAATAGATATCTTTCATAATATGATATAGTTTTGAATCGACTTCCTCAAATGTCCATGCTGTACGTCCACTATTTTGTGCCATTTCAAGAGCTGATACTGCCACCCCACCAGCGTTAGCGGCCTTAGCTGGACCAAATGATACACCTGCTTCATGGAAAACATCAATTGCAGCCAACGTAGATGGCATGTTTGCTCCCTCAGTTACAGCGATACAGCCATTTTCAACGAGTGCCTTAGCATCATTCTCATCAAGTTCGTTTTGTGTTGCACAAGGGAAAGCAAGATCTGCTTTAATTGACCAGATTCTTCCTTCTCCAACAGGTGTAAATGTTGCTGTTGGATGAATTTCTGTATATTTTACAATACGTGCACGTTCAACTTCTTTCAATTGTTTTAGAGTATCAACATTAATTCCATTTTCGTCATAGACGTAACCTGAAGAATCAGAAACTGCAACTACTTTTGCTCCAAGTTCATGTAGTTTCTCAGTTGCATAAATAGCAACATTACCTGAACCTGACACAATAGCAACTTTTCCCGTAAAGTCTTCTCCTCGTGCTTTTAACATTTGTTCTGCAAAATAAACTGCCCCATATCCTGTTGCTTCAGTACGAGCCAATGAACCTCCATAAGTCAAACCTTTTCCACTTAATACACCATTTTCATATCCATTTAAACGTTTATATTGTCCAAAAAGATAACCAATTTCACGACCACCTACACCAATATCTCCTGCTGGAACATCGATATCTGGTCCAATATATTTTTGAAGCTCAGTCATAAAGCTTTGTGTAAATCGCATAACCTCATTATCAGATTTCCCTTTAGGATCAAAGTTTGAACCACCTTTACCACCGCCGATTGGTTGACCAGTCAAAGAATTTTTAAAGATTTGCTCAAAACCTAAAAATTTTACAATGGATTGATTCACTGAAGGGTGGAATCGTAGTCCTCCTTTATATGGTCCTATAGCTGATGAAAATTGGACACGAAAACCTCTATTAACTTGAACTTCCCCATTGTCATCTACCCAAGGAACTCGGAAAGATACAATTCTTTCAGGTTCGACAAGTCTTTCCAATAAGTTTTCTTTAATATATTTTGGATATTTATCAAACACTGGAACAAGTGATTCAAAAACTTCCTCTACTGCTTGAAGAAACTCTGATTCGTGAGCATTTTGAGCTTTTACCTTTTCAAATACACTTGTTACATATTCTCTACCTGTTGTCATACTAAGACCTCCAAATTTAATTACAAGAATATTATAAATTTTCTGATAATTTTTGTCAATCTTTTTTTAAAAAAAATAAAAAGACACTTTGTTTTGTATTTCCCTACAAAAGTTAGACAGAAAAATCTAACGATCAAGAGAGGTTCATTTCAGTGTCTTTTTTCATTTCTAATAATACTTACCAAAGTCTTAGGAGGTACTGCATTACCAAACTAACTACTGTTATCATTGTCCAACAAGTCCCCCCTACTATTATAGCTTGACCTCCCGTTTTGATAAGTTTAATTGGATTTGTATTTAAACCTATCGCAGCCATTGCCATTACTATAAAAAATTTTGAAAAATATTTTAGATAGCTAAAAATGACCAAATTTGAACCAAGTGAAGAAAATACACTTGTGATAACCGATGCTAAAATAAAATAGAGAATGAACATTGGAAAGACTTTTTTAAAGGAAAAATTTTGCCTAGTTTCATTTTTTTTTGATTGATGAACACGATATAAGGATAAACACAATGTAATTGGAATAATAGCTAAGGTACGAGTTAATTTTACAATTGTAGCTCCTTCTAAAGCATGTGAGTAATGAAGTGAATCCCATGCTGATGCAGTTGCTGTAACAGATGAAGTATCATTAACTGCAGTTCCTGCAAAAATAGCGAATCCTTCATTTGATAATCCAATCATTTGACCAAAAGTTGGAAAAATAAGAGCAGCCAAAATATTAAATAAAAAAATCACGGAAATTGCTTTAGCCACTTCTTCTTCTTTTGCATCTATAACTGGTGCTGTAGCTGCTATAGCTGAACCACCACATATTGACGACCCTACTCCGACAAGTACTGCAGTATTAACGTCTATTTTTAATAATTTTTGTAGCGTATATGCTGTTAATAACGCTATTGAAATGGTAGAAATTATAATTGGCAATGATGTTAATCCTACTTTTAAAACCTTAGATAGATTTAAACCAAAACCTAAAAGTACTACAGATAGCTGAAGAATATATTTAGATGTAAATGTAATTCCTGAACTTGTCTTTTCACGATTTGTATAAATTAATCCAACTAACATGCCAAATAATATAGCAAAAACAGGTGAACCAACAATTGGAAAATACTCGCCAATTAACCATGCTGGTATGGCAATAAACAAACACAATATTATCCCTAAACTTTTTTCTTTTATACTTATCATCTTTTCTCCTTTACATATGTCTAATTATAAACTTTTATACTATAATGTAAAATGATGATTTTTTATGATAAAATAAAAAAAACTTATACTTAGGAGACTTATGCTAGATTATCGTATTAAAACTTTTTTAACAGTTTGTGAAACCTTAAATTTTACACAAGCTGCTAGCCAACTTCACATCACACAGCCAGCAGTCAGTCAACATATAAAATACCTTGAAGAATTTTATAATTGTTCTCTATTGACCTTTGAAGGGAAAAAATGTGTAGTAACACCTCACGGACAAGAATTATTAAATATGCTTCATACGATGACAAATGATATTAAACATTTTAAAGCTAAAGCTAGCCAAGAAACTTTTCCAATTAATTTTGGAACGACCTTGACAATTGGAGAATTTGTTATCCCTGAACCTTTAAGTCGATTAATCCATGAAGATTCTAAATTTGATATTACGATGAAAGTTGACAATACTCAAAATATATTACTTGCTTTAGATAGGGGAGAAATTGATTTTGCTATTGTTGAAGGTTTTTTCTCGAAAGAAAGATACGACTTTTTACATTACAAAAAAGAACCATTTATTGGTATTGCTTCAAATCTTTCCCATTTGACGAATAATAATTATTCATATGAAGAATTATTAGATGAAATCTTACTAGTCCGTGAACAAGGATCAGGGACACGTGAAATTATAGAAAATGAGTTAAAACAACATCAAATTGCTTTAACTGATTTTAAACAAAAAATCGAACTGGGTAACTTAAACACAATCAAGCAACTTGTTGCAAAAAACCTAGGGATATCTTTTATTTATGAATGTGCTGTAAAAAAAGAAATAAATGAAGGAAAACTAAAAGCCATTCCTTTAGGAGAAGAGGCAATTTCACATAATTTTACATTTATTTGGCGAAAAGATAGCCACTTTAAATCAGAATATCAACAAATTTTTAACATATTATTAGAAAATGAAACCCACTTCTAACTACTTGCTTTTAAATATAATATGATATAATAATTAAGATAACTTATTAAAAAGGAAGTAATATGTCTCTAAGCCAATCTATTGTGAATCTTATTAAACAATTTTATCCGTTATTTACTGATGTCGAAAAGCTGATTGCAACTGATATCTTAGAGCACAACTACGATGTTGAAGAATTAAGTGCTCAGTCTATGATTGACCGACTCCACATTTCAAAGGCTGCCCTGACACGATTCGCAAAAAAATGTGAATTTCAAGGGTATAGAGAATTTGTATTCTTTTACTCTAGTCAAGAAAAGAACAGTGTTTATAGTAAAAAGACAGATAATCATTATAACGATATTGTTCAAGCCTACATAAAACTCATTGAAGACCAAAAACAACTTATTGACCATAATCAAATGAAAATCGTCAATTGCTTACTCGAAAACGCAAAGAGAATTTATTTTTTTGGAGTAGGTAGCTCAGGTCTTGTTGCTCGGGAACTAAAATTAAGGCTAACCAGATTAGGTTTGGTCTGTGAGGCATTAACTGAGCAAGAAAGTTTTACTTGGACATTAAATATTATTGACAGTGATTGTCTCATATTTGGAATTTCTTTATCAGGAGAAACAGATTCTATACTAAAAAGCTTAACAAAAGCTTATCAATTAGGGGCTAAAACTATTCTTATAACAGGAAATCCTAATGTAAATTTAGAATGTCACCAAATATTAACCGTTGCAAGTCTACCAAATTTACAGACTGGTCAATTCATCTCTCCCCAATTTCCTTTCCTTATCATTACCGATATTATCTATAAACATTATTTAGAGAATAAACCTGAAGAAAAAACAGCTCAATTTCAACATTTTGTAGAGAATGAACATTTATCAAATTGAAATAGCTAATTATCCTATGACTAAACAATATCCTTGTCTCGTTCATAGTGCTAAAAACCTTGCAAATGAAGTGAAGAGAGTGGACAATTAAGTTATACTAGAACGATTTAAAAAGGCATATCAGTCAAGTTACATGGATAAAGTTTTAAAAATCTAGAAACCTTTATGAATGACTGGTCACCTCAATATAAGAAGATAATAAACAATTTATCCTAAACAAGCCATTTATTAATCTTATTAGAATTTCCACATAGGACTAAGCTCATTTAATTCTTAAATAAGTAAATAAATAGACAAACAAAGTAGAGAGTAGCATTCCTTATCAAAGAATCTCTTGAACGTTGCTTGGTTAATAGTTTGAAGACACCAATTTTAAAACTGAGTAACAGGTTTATAAAGCATGAGTTTATAACTTAATAAACTTTAACAAAATTATAGGCAGAACCCTTAATAGTCATTGTTCTAGTTAACAATAAATACAAATCATTTCCAAGGAAGTATCTATATTATTTAACTTATCTTATCAAAATTAAAAACAGATCAAATGATCTGTTTTTAATTTTGATGTTTTTCTAGAAAATGATAATATGCTCCCATCATTCCTGCTGTATTTTGGTAATAGGCAAAAGCTAATTTTGTCTTGTCTAATAAACTAGAGATTAGATACTTTTCTAATGCTGTTTCTATTTTAGGTTTTAAAATAGCTTCTTGACCCATTATACCTCCACCCAAAACAACAACTTGTGGATTGATGACATAACAAATATTAGCGATTCCTTGTGCTAAATAGTCAACCATTCGCTCTATCCCTTGAATACAGATACTATTTCCCTCGGTTGCCTCTTTGAAGATTCTTCTACCATTCCATTGCTCTTTTGTATCTCCGTGTTCCTGAGCAACATAAGAAACCAAGGCTGTAGTGGATGCCAAATCTTGAAATGCACCATCTGATAAATGTAAATATCCAACTTCACAAGCAGAGTTACTAAAACCATGGAATACTTTTTGGTCTAATACTAAACATCCTCCAATGCCTGTTCCAATTGTTAAGCATACGGCATACTGACTGTCTTTTGCATTTCCTGACTTAGCTTCTGCCAAACCTGCGCAGTTTACATCATTTTCAATCTCAGTAGGAAGTGAGAATTTTTCCTCTAAGACCTTTTTAAATTGAGTTCCTGCATAATTAGGAATTTGAGGTCCCGAATAAAATATTTCGCCCTTATCAGGATCAACCATTCCTGCTGATGAAAGGCATATCCCTGATAAATCATGAGTTTTTTGGTATTCACTAACAATTGTCTCTACCTTAGATAGAATACCTGGACCACCTTGATGAGCTTCCGTAGGAATTTCATGAGTTTCTAATAGATTGGCACTATCATCAATCAATCCATACTTAATATTAGTTCCGCCAATATCAATTGCTACATATTTTCTCATTACAATTCCTCCATTCATTTACTAAAATGAAGCAATACTTTGACGAATTAATTCTGCTATTTCTTGGGCAATCACTTTATCCTCATCTGTTAACGGTGTTAGTGGTGAACGTACAGACCCTAATTCTAATCCTTCATTTATACGAAGTACCTCTTTAATCATGGCATACATATTTCCATGACCACTTACTAAACGAGAAATAATTTTGTTAATCGCATATTGGATTGCTTGAGCTTTTTCCAACTCTTTATCATGAATCGCTTGATTTAACTTGACAAAAAGTTCTGGCATTGCACCATATGTCCCTCCAATACCTGCTTTTGCTCCCATTAAGCGACCACCTAGGAATTGTTCATCTGGACCGTTGAAAATAATATGATCATCTCCAGAAATACTGTTAAAAGTTTCAATATCTTGAACTGGCATTGATGAATTTTTAACACCTATCACTCTTGGATTTTTAAGCATTTCTCGGTACAGACTTGGTGTTAATGAAACTCCCGCCAGTTGCGGAATATTATAAATAACAAAGTCTGTGTTTGGTGCAGCTTCACTAATATCATTCCAGTATGCTGCGATAGAATACTCTGGTAGTCTGAAATAAATTGGTGGAATTGCAGCGATGGCATCAACACCTAGACTTTCTGCATGACGCGCTAATTCAACACTATCTTTTGTATTGTTACATGCCACATGAGCAATAATAGTCAATTTCCCTTTAGCTACTGCCATAACTTCTTCTAAGATGAATTTACGGTCAGCAACACTTTGATAAATACATTCACCAGATGAACCATTTACATATAATCCTTGGACACCTTTATCGATAAAATATTGAACAAGTGCTCTTATCCCTTCTGAACTTATTTCTCCTTCTTCATCATAACAGGCATAAAAGGCTGGTATGATACCTTGATATCTTTCTATTTTTTTCATTTTCTCTCCTTATGTTACTCCACAATTTGAGGAGTTTTCATTTTTTCAATTGTTACAATTTGTAAATAAGCAAAATTTGAAAATCCTGCAATTATTAAATAAAATGTTCCAAACACTAAGGTTACACTTGTACTAAGGTAAAGTAAAAATACAACAAGTAAAATAGCTAATAATAGAAAACTTCTTAGCATATTAAAAGAAATTTGTAATAGAGTCATTTTAAACAATGAGCTTATATCTCCCCGGTGCTGTTTAGCCAAAGGATAAATGATTTGACTGAATAATAAGCCCAAAAAGAGTAGTCCTAAACATATGATTTTCATTACCAAAAAAGGTAAAGTTGTTTGTCTATAGATAAACCATAAATCCAGTATGATAATACCAAAATATAAAATTTCAAAACTAAATAATATTAATCCTAATTTTAAGGAACTTTTAAATGAATCTACATAGCTTTTTATCACTGTAACATGTTGCTGATTTCTCATTTCTTCTAAAACAGTATATAAGGCAATTTTTGCTGCTCCAATTGTTAATAATGGAAGACACGATAAGAGAAAAATTAAATTTAAACACACAAAGTCAAAGATTCTCTCACAAACTCTCATCACTTTATTATCCGTATTAAATACTGTCTTAATCAGTTGTGAGCCTTTACTTGTCATTTTAACTCTCCATTCTAATGAAACCTTACTTTAAAAACATATTTTCTAACTTTATAATCCCTACCTGCAAAGTGATTAGGTTGGTGATACTCACCAGGGAAAAATGCTACAAAATTAGTGGTATCAAGGAAATAAGAAACTGACTCAGAACAATTGTTAAAACCAATCTCTTTTTCCAAATCATATGGGATAACTTCTTTAGAATCACCTTGTCCATAAGAAATTTTCTCATAACCCTCATCAATAAGTTGAATATCCATAAAATTTTTATGGTATTCAAATTGTGGACTATCTTCTATAATCAGAGTATTGTCTTGAACAAATACAAGAACATTATCGTCATCAATTTTATGAGTACCAAATTCAAGTTTACTTAAATCATTATCTTGTATATAACGTATTGCTGTATCTAAATTTTTACTAATGCCTAAGTAACGTGAAATGTTTTCAATCTTATCGTATAACATCTTCTACCCCTTAACTGCTCCCATTGTAATACCTTGAGTGAATGATTTTTGAAATACAAGAAATACTGCAACAATTGGTACTGCAGCCAAAGCTGCACCAGCCATAATTAAACCATAATTAGTTGCCATTTCAGCTTGCATGGTTGCAACACCCAAAGAAATTGTTAAATTCTGTCTAGATGTTAACATAACCAATTGCATAAAGTAATCGTTCCAAGTGTTAATAAAGGTAAAAATTGCTAAGGCTGCAAATCCTGGTTTAACAATAGGAAAAGCTACACTCCAAAATGTTCTCATTTCACCACAACCATCAATTTTTGCAGATTCTAATAATTCAGTTGGAATGTTTTCGCTAAATTGTTTCATTAAGAAAACACCAAATGGCCAACCAACCAGAGGTAAGATTACTGCGGCTAATGTATCATGAATACCCAAAAAGTTAACAATTCTAACCAAAGGAACAAGTACAACTTGTTTAGGTAGAGCCATTGCTCCAATAAAGATAGCAAATAGAATACGTTGACCATAAAAACGTTTTTTTGCTAAAACATATCCTGCTAAAGATGATGTTGCACAAACTAAAAACATTGTTGCAAGTGAGATAAAGACACTATTCCACATCCATTGCATAGCTGGATTTTGTACGGTTAATTGTTTGAAATTTTCAGTTGTTGGATGTGCCGGAATCCATTGTGGTGGAATAACAATTGTATCAGGCTGAGCCTTAAATGCTCCTGTCATAATCCAGTAAAATGGAAAAATAAATAAAATTGTTAACAGTAATAAAATAATAGTTGAAATCACTGTAAAGGGAGTGAGTGTTTTGTTTTTCATTTCCTTCTCCTTCTTTTTAAACTAGTATTCAACATCATTTCCAAGAATCTTGAATTGGGCAAAACTAATCAAGGCAATCATAACAGCTAGAAAGACCCCCATAGTATTAGCATAACCATAGTCAGATAATTTGAACGCTTTTTCATATAGGTAATACATCAATGTGCTTGTTGAATAGTTAGGTCCACCTGATGTCAAAAGCTGAATCAATGCAAAAATTTGGAATGAGTTTATTGTAGTGATTACAGCAATATAGAGCGTTGTTGGTAATAAACTTGGCCATTTAATTTTCCAAAAAACTTGGTATTCCGTTGCACCATCAACTCGAGCAGCTTCGACCAATGAATTATCAATATTTCCCATTGCAGCAATATATAGGATAATTGGTTGTCCTACAGAAGTTGTCAATAGGATTATAATAATGGCTAATAATGCCCAATGTTTATCACCTAGCCAACTAATATTTTGATGAATAACATGACCTGATTTCAAAACAAAGTTTAGAATACCTGACAGCGGATCATAAATCCATTTCCAAACAACGGTTACAGCAACACTACCAGTAACAACTGGAAGGAAGAAAACAAAGCGATAAAATGAACGAGCTACAGCATTTTGTTGATAGGTTTGTGATGCTACAAACAATGAAAATAAAACAACAATCGGAACGGATCCTATAACAATGATAACTGTATTGATCAATGATTTCATAAAGACAGGATCATGAAACATCCTATTATAATTAGCTAATCCAACAAACTGGAATGATGTCATTGTATAGTTAAAGAAACTTGTCACAAATCCCATAACCATCGGAGCTAATACAAATAAAGTGAAAAATATTAATATCGGTGCTAAAAATGCATAAGATACTAAGGTTTCCCTCATTCTAATTTTATTAACCTTCACACCAAATACCTCTTTTCTAAATCGGATTTCAATAAATTGAGCCCCTAACTATTCATAAGCATGATATTAGATAGGGGCTCTAATTCATAAAATTACTTATTTTTTAATAGTATCATTAGCTTTTTCAGTAAATGTCTTCAATGCAGCATCTACTTTTTCATCGCCATTTGATACAGATTGCAACATTGGGAACCATAATGTTCTCATTTCAGCAAAACCATCAATTGTGTTGTAATATGGAGAATAGTATTGAGTCCAAGAACCAATCATTTCCATACGTTTATCATCATAAAGTTTTCCAAATGAAGTACGAACTGGGAATGCACCTGTACGAACAACATCTTTTGGACCCCAAGTTTTATCATCAGCCATGAATTGGATAAATTTCTTAGATGCTTTGATTTTCTTATCATTTCCATTGTTAAATACTGCAAATCCATTTACAAGGTATTCAAGAGCAGGTTTACCACTTTCAGATGGGAATGGCACTTCAACAACATCAACACCACTAGCTTCTAAAAGTTTAGCTTGAGTTCCTTTTTGAGCAGGTGCCCAAAGAATAGTATATGATGTTTGTCCATTTGCAAAGTTTTGAATATCTGCACCACCATCATATTGAGATCCATTTAATAAAAGACCATCTTTGATATATTTAACTGCAGTATCTAAACCTTTGACAAACTTATCTGTGTCAGTTGTGTATTTTGTAACTTCTTCATTTGTTACTGAGCCACCACCTAAATTAGAGATGAAGGCACGAGTTCCTTGGTCACCACCTTGACCATTACTAAATAATGAACCTGGAGTATAACCTTTATCTTTAAGTGCTTTTAAAACTTTTTCAAAATCAGATACTGTCCAGCCTTCTTTAACAAGGTCGTCAACACCAGCATCTTTTAACATTTTTTTGTTAAATGCCATATAAAATGGTGCTGAAGAAATTGGATACATATAAGCTTTATCACCAGCTTTACTTGCTTTAATAATTTGGTCATTATTCACATCTTTGACAAAGTCATCCGTAAACAAGTCATTTAAATCTGCTAATTTACCATTTTTTCCATATTGAATAATACGACCTGGTGCATCAAATAAGACATCTGGTGCTGTTCCAGCTTCAATTGCTGTTGTAATTTTTTCAGGACCTGAAGTGAAATCAATTGTTTCTAATTTAACAGAAACATCTGGATTAGCTTTTTCAAACGCTTCAATGATTTTCTTTTCATAAGTTCCAACACCATCACTTGCTTTTTCTTGTGTGTAAGTTGGGAATGCCCACCAAGTGATTTCTGTCTTACCTTTAGCATCACTCATTTTATCACTAGAGCTTGTACTAGAGTTACTGTTACCACACGCTGCCAATGATAGAATAGCAGCACCTGTTACTAATGAACAAAGAATCTTTTTAACTTTCATTTTTTTCTCCTTTTCTAAATGCGAATTGACAACACGTTTTCTTTCTATAAAACCACTCCTTTAATTAATTCTCTTTTCAGTTTGGATATCAAAGAAATGCCCTTTATTAAGCTTGAAGGTGAATTTTGTTCTCACTCCTGGCTCTACATAGAATGATGATTCTACCTTAGCAGAAAACTCTTGGTCTCCTACACGACAGTAAAGAACTGAATCACTTCCTAAAAGCTCTGAAATTACGACATCCCCTTCCACAACACTATTTGGAAAAGCATTTTCAACTATCAAGTCTGCCGAGATATCTTCTGGACGTAAGCCTAAGATAATTTCTTTACCTTGATAACCGTTTTGATCTAAAACTTTCTTTTGACCTGCTGCAATTTCTACATGAATACCTTTTCCATCGGTCAAATAATCACCATCAACCTTTAACTCAAAGAAGTTCATCGCTGGACTTCCTATAAAACCTGCTACAAATTTATTGGCTGGTTGATTATACAGTTCTTGTGGACTTCCAATTTGTTCTATACGACCAATTGTTCCTGTTCCTGCTTCATTCTTTGTCGCACTCATAATAACAATTCGATCTGCCAATGTCATAGCTTCTGTTTGGTCATGAGTAACATAAATGGTAGTTGCTCCAATACGTCTATGAATCTTTGCAATTTCAGCACGCATAGATACCCTTAATTTCGCATCTAAGTTTGATAAGGGTTCGTCCATCAAGAAAACTTTAGCATCTCGAACAATCGCACGACCCATAGCTACACGTTGACGTTGACCTCCTGATAAATCAGCTGGCTTACGCTCTAAGAATTCTGTTAAACTCAAAATTTCGGCAGCTTCTCGAACACGCTTATCAATATCAGCCTTATCATATTTTCGAAGTTTCAATCCAAAAGCCATATTGTCATAAACTGTCATATGTGGATATAAGGCATAATTTTGGAAAACCATAGCAATATCACGGTCTTTAGGTGCGATATCATTTACCAAATCTTGATCAATATATAATTCACCTTCGGTAATATCCTCAAGACCTGCTATCATACGAAGCGTCGTTGATTTTCCACATCCTGATGGTCCTACAAAGACAATAAACTCTTTATCTTTGATATCTAAATCGAAATTTTCTACTGAATAAAAATCACTGTTTGGGTAACGTTTATACAGTTTATTTAATTTCAATGTTGTCATAATCTCTCCTTTTTCTAATCTAGAGCTGCTACAAAACGCTCTGTGATTTCTTTAGGTCTTGTTATAGCACCACCAACAACAATTCCTTTTACTCCTAGTTTTTGCATTTGATGGGCTTGTTCTGGATAATGAATCTTACCTTCAGCAATAACATCAACTCCGGCTTGGCAAAGTTTTTCAACTAATTCAAAATCTGGTCCTTCGACCTTTGGACTATAATCTGTATAGCCTGATAAAGTTGTCCCTACAAAATCAACTCCTGACCTAAATGCTTTAATACCTTCTTCATAAGTAGAGATATCAGCCATTAATAATTGATCAGGATATTTCTCTTTGACTTGTTTAATAAAATCACCAATATCTAGTCCATCATGACGTTCCCGTCTTGTGCAATCTAATGCAATGACAGCTATATCTAATGCCGCTAGCTCATCAACTTCTTTCATCGTTGGTGTAATATAAGGCTCTTGTGGGGGATAATCTCTTTTTATGATTCCTATAATAGGCAGATTTGTAACTGCTTGAATCTCTTTAATATCTCTTACAGTATTAGCTCTAATCCCTACAGCTCCACCTTCATCAGCTGCTTTAGCCAACAATGGTATGACACCACCTGTTGGGCTATATAATGGTTCATGTTCTAAAGCTTGACATGACACGATAATTCCATCTTTAATCGCTGAAATAACATCCTCTTTACGGTAAGTAACCATCGTATTTTCCTTTCTTTAACTTCTTACAATGATATTATATCAATTAAGTTAAGCGCTTACAATGTTATTCGTGTTTTGGGTTGCTGTTTCAAGTTTAATAAAAAAAAACCAATTGTTTGAAACTAGTTTCAAACAATTGGTTTTTTTATAATAATTCCCCTGCAGCTTCATCAATAATAAATGTTACATCTTGATGATTTTGTAAAACACTAGCTGGAACCATTTCAGAAATGTCTCCATTTACAGTTTTTGCAATTGCATCTGCCTTATCTTTCCCATAAGCCATTAATACAATCTTCTTAGCACTCATAATTGAAGCAATTCCCATTGATAATGCTTGAGTAGGTACTTCTTCTATACTATCAAAAAAGCGACTATTAGCTTCAATTGTATCTTGAGCTAAATCTACCAAATGTGTTCCAGAGTCAAAATTTGTTCCTGGTTCATTAAAACCAATATGTCCATTACGACCAATACCTAAAATTTGAAAATCAATCCCTTTTTCTTTGATTAGAGCATCATAACGCTTAACCTCTTCATCCAAATTGTTAGCTAATCCATTAGGTAAAAAATTCTCTTTAAAAGGCTTCTTATTAAATAAATGCTCATTCATAAAGTAGTGATAACTCTGTTCATCCTCCTCTGATAAACCAACATATTCATCTAAATTGATACTAGATAGCTCTGTGAAGTCCAAGTCACTAGCAATAAGCTCATCGTAAAAAGTAATTGGTGAACTTCCAGTTGCTAGTCCCAAAGTCTTTGCCCCATTGTTAAGTGCTTCTTTTAATAAATTAAAGCAAACTTTACCACCTTCATCTTGATTTTTAACTGTAATAATATTCATCATATTCTCTCCTTGTTTTTTATATTATTATATGGTATATACCAATTTTTGTCAATACTTTTGTCATGATTTTTATAACATGATATAATGGATAAGCTAAACTAATAAAAGGAAGACCACTATGAACACGAATGATTTTGATTTTGATTTGCCTGAAAGATTAATTGCACAAACTCCATTAGAAAAAAGAGATAGCTCAAAACTACTTGTTATTGACCACACAAAAAAAACTATGGTGGACACTCATTTTGACCATATCATTGAACAACTAAATCCAGGAGATGCTCTTGTTATGAATAATACTCGCGTTTTACCTGCAAGGTTGTATGGGCAAAAAGAAGAGACAAAGAGACATGTTGAACTCCTTCTTTTAAAAAATACTCAAAATGATCAATGGGAAGTCCTTGCTAAACCAGCAAAACGACTAAAAGTTGGAAGTCAAGTCGAATTTGGAGATGGACGATTAAAAGCAACTATTATTGAAGAATTAGATCATGGGGGACGAATTGTTGAATTCTCTTACGAAGGGATTTTCCTTGAAGTTTTAGAAAGCCTAGGTGAAATGCCTCTTCCACCATATATCCATGAGAAATTAGAAGATAAAGAACGTTACCAAACTGTCTATGCCAAAGAGAACGGCTCTGCAGCTGCTCCAACAGCTGGACTACACTTTACACAAGATCTTTTAGAAAAAATTCAAACCAAGGGAATTAAACTCGTTTACTTAACGTTACATGTTGGACTCGGAACTTTTAGACCTGTTTCTGTCGATAATGTTGACGAACATGAAATGCATTCTGAATTTTATCATTTATCCGAGGAGGCTGCCAAAACCTTACGGGAAGTTAAAGCTAATAATGGACGAATAGTAGCTGTCGGTACTACTTCAATCCGTACGTTAGAAACAATTGGTAATAAATTTAACGGGGACATTAAAGCCGATTCTGGTTGGACAAATATTTTTATCAAGCCAGGTTACCAATTTAAAATCGTTGATGCTTTTTCTACTAATTTTCATCTTCCAAAATCTACTTTAGTCATGTTAGTTTCAGCTTTTGCTGGCCGTGAATTTGTACTAGATGCCTACAAACATGCAGTTGAAGAAAATTACCGTTTCTTTAGTTTTGGCGATGCCATGTTTGTCCAATGAGAATTATAAAAATTGGGTACACTGCATTAATTTTATTTCTTTTATCACTTATTGCCTATAATCACTACTCAGATTATCAAAAAAAAGTTAATCATTATCAACCTTATTTTTCTGAATACACATACTTTACAAAGCATAATAAAGACTATCAAAAATTAAACTTTATAGAAAAAATTAACGTAAAGCCAGTTATCTTGAAGCAAATTAGTCAGTTAAGACAACAGGGATGGAAAAAACAAGTTATCAACCAACACTATCTCACTTCTTTAGAACTAAGTCATCTCAATAATCGACTAAATACTAATTTAATTAAGCAACAATTCCAAGAATCCCAAAAAATTGGCAATCCCAAATTTTTAAAACTTTGGCAATATCAAACGACAAGAAAAAATCAAAAACAAGCAAAAGAAAGTTTAAAATTCTTATTGTCTTATATACATTTTCCTAAAATGTTAAGTTTAAATAAGAGACAAATTACTAGTATGCTGAATCATTTTGATGATGATTTAAGACCCACAGACCCCTTTTGGGAAGATTTTAGTCAAATTGTGACTACAGCATTTCCTGAACATGAATTGTCTCAAAGTACCGATCTAGCCAGAAAAACACACCAACTACGTTATCTTTTTTCTCTCCAACAAGCAACTTGGATTAGAAAACATTTTAAACTAAAAAGAGATAATGATGCCAATGCTTTAGCTAGATATCTGAACACTCTTGAAGAAAACCAATATACTCTTTTAGAATCTGCAAGATACCATAATAAAATTGCTAAGGGATACGATAAGGAGGATCATATCATTCCTATTTATCCTGACCATATTGAAGTCACAAATTTTAAAATTTTAATTTCATTTCATTCAGAATTTATTTTAACAAGTAGCGGACAATTTCTAATTGCTACTGACATAAAAGAGACTAAAAAAAATGCAATCGTTAACAGTGCCAGTTTTAATTATGCTAATCAAAATGATATAAATCACGATTACTTAGATATTGAGCCAATTGATTATAATGACCCCATATTCATTACTGACGCTATTAACAACCATGGTTTACCATTTACAACACCTTCATTAAAACAGCAAAAGAGTAAAACAAATAAACAATTTAGCAGGAATGGTATATCACTAAAAACTCTCACTGAAGAGACTAGACAAGCCTTTATTGAAATGATGAAGAGATTAGTTTAAAACAAATAACGTTACAAAAATCCATTGAAGTCCTTCTTCAATGGATTTTTAATTTCTACAATCTATTTTCTTCTATTCCTCTAGTTAAGTTTTTTGTTATAACACCATAAAAGTATACATTATCTTGTGTTTTTTATAAATTTTTCAAATAATTAATTAATTTTTCAGGTTCACTCGTAGGGAAAATTTGTTCCTCAACATCCTCTTGTTGAGTTGTATCAAAAGCAATAATCTCTTTGCCTTTTTCTTTTGCTTTTAAGATAATATCTGTGAATTTATTACCGTGATTAATATCTAAATAAACATCTGACTGAGTAATTAGTTGATCTATAATAACTGGCATTACATTTGGATAGAGACTGACATTAGGATATTGCTCATATCTAAGTAAAATATTCCCCATAGGAGTGTATGCAGCAATATGGAAATGATATTCTGGTAAACTTGCTACTAATTCTAGTAAATGCTCCATTTCTTGAGCATTAGTTAAGGTAAAAGCTTGTTTTCTAAACTCAATTAATTTAATTTGTTTATCAACTTCTACTCCAGATTTTTCAATAATTTCTGACCAATCCAAGCCATTATAAAACCACCACACCTCCCTTAATCGACCTTTTGAGTATGTCAACCAAGGCTTATCAGATGAAATATAATGTAAAATTAGCGGAATCGGATCTAAAGGAATTTCAAAAACACTATCTTGATTTAAACAAAAAGCACCATAATCGTAGCCTATAGGAAAGTTATACTTACTTTCAAGTGGAGTCCATTTCCCTTTAAAAAGCATATTTAGAATGCTTTGATCACCCTCATCAACATTTTTCCATTCTTTCCGAGTCAAATCAATTAAATGGTCAAAAACATTCTCCTCTTTCCACCTCTTGTTGTTAATTAATAACACTCCCGAATTAAAGAATGCAGTCATTCCATGAAGAGCATATACCGCACCAAGAGAATTTTCTCCTAAATCTGTTTCAAAAAGATGAAGAATATTACCAGTAACTACTAAATCAGAATCAAGATATAAAACAATGTCTTCATCTACATATTTAGGAATAAAATACCTGGCAAAAGCCATATAATTAATATGTGAAAAGCCCGCAGTCCATTCTAAATCAAATTCTTCATCCAATAATTTAATATCTATTAACTCCACACCGACTAGAGATAACTTAGATCGTAACATTGTAAACCAATCACCTGGAATATCTTGGTTAAAAATATAAATTTTAAGATTGTTATTATAATAGCAAATAGATTTTAAAGTCGTCTCAATTTGACGAATATACGCATAATCTCCTGCTAAAACAATCGCATTTCTGTTATAATACTCCATTTTATTCTCTTTCCTACTTCTTGTTAAAATCTAAGTACTTGATATAGCATATCAAAAAATAAAATCTTATCAAATACACAATAAACTCAACTTTAAACCAAAAATGCTCCATAATCTCTATAATGGGTTACCCACTACAGATATTATAGAGCCACCTTAAACGATGTATCTATATCGCTTTGAATATCACAAAAGAGAAGACGAGGTTCGTCCTCTCTCGTGCTTAGATATAAGTCACTCACTACAGTTAACAAAGAGTCACAAAAAAAAAACAAAATGACTACTACCATAAATATTAGATCTTTTATCTAAAAGATAGAAAACTCATTTTGTTATTTTTAATTGCTATTGGTTATTTTGCATCTTCATAACGTTTATTGACAGTATTCCAATTAATAATGTCAAAAAATGCTTTAATGTAGTTAGGACGTACATTTCTGTAAGTTAAGTAATAGGCATGTTCCCAAACATCTAGTCCTAAAATAACCTTATATCCTTGCATAATTGGACTATCTTGATTTGGTGTTGAAATCACTTCCAACTTACCTTCTGTATTTAAGACAAGCCACGCCCATCCTGAACCAAAGCGAGTTGTTGCTGCTGCTGTAAATTCTTCTTTAAAAGCATCAAATGAACCAAAAGTAGTATCAATATCAGATGCCAATTCTGGTGAAATCGTTGATTCTTCTTTACTCAACAATTCCCAAAATAAGGCATGATTTAAATGACCACCACCATTATTAATAACAGCTTGACGGATATCAGCTGGTATTGCATCAACATTGGCCAATAAAGCTTCTAAATCCTCACCGATTTCAGGATGTTTTTCTAAAGCAGCATTCACATTAGCAACATAAGTTGCATGATGTTTATCATGATGCAATGTCATAGTTTCCGCATCAATATATGGCTCAAGTGCATCATATGCATAAGGAAGTTCTGGTAAAATAATTGCCATAATAAATGTCCTCTTTTCTTATTTATACTATTTATAGTACCTAAATTTAGCAAAGCTTTCAAATATTTTGATTAAGATTTGATAGACACTTATATTCACTGATTATTTTCAATATCACAATATCAAATAAATAATCTTTATCGAATTTACCCAATTTTATCTCATAATCACATTCAATTAATAATATAATGGCTCTTTTTAAAAATGAAAGTGAAACCTTTTGAGCATCCTGTAATGTCCTTTTGACATAATAGGAATTGGCTTTACTTCCAGTATATTCTGAAAGATCTGCCTCTAAAGATGAAAAACGCAGACCTTGATCATTTAATAATCTAAGTTGTAACATTAATCTAAATCGTGATAGAAGGTAAGCAATAAACTGAATTTCATCTTGTTTTTGTAAGCGTAATTCGCGAATTAAAGTATTCACTTTATCAACATTCCCTTTTAGCAAGAATGATGATAATTCAAAAATATTATCTTGTAAAGTTTTAGGAATAATTTGTTCAATATCCGTTACTGTTACCTCACCTTGACCAATAACTGATTTTAAAAAATTTAAATTCTTTTCAGTATCACTAAAGTTTGCATTTGATTTTTCCTTTAAATATTCAAAAGTTAAATTGTCACATGTCAAACCTAAATCCATCATATATGTTTTAAAATAGACATCATATTCTTTATTAGATAATGGAATAGCCTCAAATAAGTCAGCTTCTCTCTTTAGCAATTTCACGATTCGTCTTTTTCCATCTAAACTACCAGAGGATAAAATAATAAGATGAGTTGATATAATAGGATTCTTAACATATTCTTCAAATCGTTTCATATCTGTTTCATCCAAATAGGATTTTCTCTGAGTTGTTAAATCTAAAAATTCATCAATAATTACAATCTTATTATCTCCAAAGAAAGAAAGACTCTCTAAATCAAGCATAATTCCTTTAAAATCTGTTGTGGATAAATCAAAATAAGAATAATTAAGTTGAGAAGTATCATAACCAATCTGTTTTAATAACTGTTCCTTTAAAATTTGATATTGGCCAATATCAGATCCTGAGATTAGTGTAATGGGTTTTAGGGTATTTACATCTAGTTTTTTTATTCTATCAATAGCAAGCATAATAAACTCATTATACCATACTATTATATCATTGCTAAAAAAGAGGGATTTATCCCTCTTTAAAACTTAAAACTATTTAATCAACTCATATATTGCTTCTGCATATATAGCAGCTGCACGATATAAGTCTTCCACATTAGTGTGTTCGTTTGCTTGGTGCATGGTATTTTCATATCCTGGGAACATTGCTCCATAAGCTACACCACGTTTTAGTAATCGACCAAAAGTACCACCACCAATGACTTGTTCGTGACCTTTCAAACCAGTATGCTTTTCATAAACATCAAGTAAAGTCTTAACCAATGGATCATCTAATGGGACATAATGTGGTAAATGTTCATGTTCAGATAACGTTACTTTAGTAATTCCGTCTAATTTTTCCAAACCTAATTTAATAGTATTAGAATCTATACCTTTTGGATATCTAAAGTTTAGAGCAATTGTATTATCAGAAGATTCTTCTTCAAATGAAAAAACTCCTGCATTCATAGTTAACTTACCCATAACCTCATCTTCAAAAGCTAAACCTAATGCTTTACCAAAATGATCCAAATGGATAACTTGTCCAGCAATATTTATATAATCAGCAGCGGAAGCTCCAAAATCAAATTGCCCTAAAAAGTGAGCTAAATAAGTGGCACCATTTATACCAGCAAAAGGTGACATTCCATGGGCAGATTTACCAATGACTTTAACGATAAATTTCGTACCTTCTTGTGAAATCGTAGTTTGAATTGGATTTTTAGAAGTAAATTGGTCTAATTTTTCTTGTAATTCAGTTAAACTGATTGGCCCAGAAAAAACTGCTGTTGCTGATTCTGGAACCATGTTCTCACGAAGCCCACCTGCAAAATGATGCAATTTGAAACTACCTGAGTTTTCTCCACCAAAGTGAAGGTATTCTGTAATATTCCCTTTTTCACCATTAATAATTGGGAATTCTGCATCTGGTGAAAATCCAAAATCAGGGATTTTTTCACCACAATGCTCAAAATAATATTCCATATCAGCCCAACCAGACTCTTCATCTGTACCAACGATAAAACGCACCTTTTTAGATACCGGTAAACCTAATTCTGTAATGATTTTTAAAGCGTAATAACAAGCCATAGTTGGACCTTTATCATCAGAAGACCCACGCGCATATAACATACCATCTTTAATAACTGGCTCGTAAGGGTCTGTATCCCAACCACTACCTGCAGGTACTACATCTAAATGAGCAAAGACACCTAAAACTTCATCGCCTTCTCCATATTCAAACTGACCAGCATAGTTATCAATATTTTTTGTTTGATAACCATCTCGTTCTGCCATAGCTAAAAAATGATGTAGAGCTTTGACAGGCCCAGGTCCAAAAGGATGCTCAGCATCTTTTTTTGAATCATCTCTTTCTGAGTTAATACGTAAAATAGAGAATAAGTCTGACATTAAATCTTCTTTACGTTTATCAACTTCTGCTCTAAAATTTATTTCCATTATAGTCTCCTTTTATCAACGTTTTTCAATCAATTCATCAACTGGCAAACGATAGCTAGGTTCTTGCTTTAAATCACTGTAACCTACAGTTATCAATAATTCTGGACGAAATCGTTTATCAATTGACAAAATGTCATTTAAAACAGTTTTATCAAATCCTAAAATCATATTTGATCCAATTCCCTGATCAGTTAACGCTAGTACTAAATTCATTGCAATAATTCCAGCATTTAATGCCAAATAATCACTTACTTGTTGGTCACTATATTGTTTGAATTGTGGAGGAAGGGTTTCTATATAACGTGAGATTAAATCATCAGATAAAGATTTCACACCAATTCTTGCAATCTTTCGGGCACGCTGTGCTAAGTCAGTATCTGTGAATAAAGCTACAGTATAAGAAGCTTGTAAAACTTGCTCTTTGTTGCTAAGAGGCAATGAATTGGCAACTTCATTTTTTTCTTCATCAATAACAACAAATTTCCACGGCTGAATATTATGTGCACTTGGAGCCAGAGTTGCTACTTCAATTGCAGTTCGTAAATCATTATAATCAACTTTTTTATCGTTGAACGATTTCACCGCATGACGTTTTTTATTTAATTCTAAAAATTTCATAGGCAAGTTCCTATCTTTTTGTATTTCTTCTATTATTTTAACATAAAAAATAAAATTCCCAAATAGTTACCTTAATAAAGAAGGAAAGAGTCATACAATCTTAAATAAACAAAAATTCCCTACTTCAAATAATTTAAAGTAGGGAAAAAAGGACAAAACAAAATTTAAAACTTACTCAAACTGTTTAAAGTAATCATCAATACGTTGTTCATTTTTAATCTTATTTTGATAATAAATGGATAATACAATGCCTACACCAATTAAATTAGACACAAGTGAACTTCCACCTTGTGAAATAAAAGGAAGCGGAATACCTGTTAGAGGTAGAATGCCTATCGTTGCACCAATGTTTTCAAAAACATGGAAAAGTAGCATCATAGTAAAACCAACTGAGATAAAACTATAAAACTTATTATTAGATTCCAAAGTTACCTTAAGCATACGGTAAATCAAAATAAGATACAATCCTAATATAAAAGCAGAACCAATAAATCCAAAATCTTCTGCAATAACTGTAAAAATCATATCACTCTCTCTGACAGGAACGGACAACTCTAAGTGATTAAACCCCTTTCCTGTAAGACCACCTGTACCAATTGAAATCATCCCTTGAGTTTGCTGATAAGCAATAGTTTTGGCATAACTAAAGGGATCTATCCAAGATAATATCCTATTTATTTGATATGTATCCATCCCCATATGATAGAGAAATTCTTTACCACTAGGCATAAGAAAAATCCCTAAGAAGAGCACAAATAATACTAAAAACCCTCCCGCAAAAGGCAGAATTATCCACCAGGAAATACCTGATAAAATAATGACTCCAACTAGAATAGATAAAAAAACAATCGATGTCCCTAAATCTCTTTGTAGAGCTAATAGTATTAAAACAGGTAAAGTTATCAGACTATATATTCCTAACAAATTCCAATCCGCATCCAAACTATTTTGAGTATTCTTTTGTTGAAACCAAATAGAAAATCGAGCTAACATTAGAATATAGGCTATTTTCATAAACTCTGACGGTTGAAATAAAGTTAAACCTTCTACTGTAATCCAATTTTTGGCTCCTGTTGATGCAACTAAGCTTGGACTATAAAAATACAAAGGAAGGACCAATAAGATTAAACCTATCGCATAAAAAATAGGAGTTGCCTTCCATAGAAATTTTGTCGTACAAAACATCAATACACCCGCTAACCCACATCCAAGTAAAATCCAAATAGCCTGTTGAAACATTGCAGGTATAACCCTATCTGGGTAATCATTAGACATCACACTATAAATCGCCACTAATCCAATTCCAATTAAAATGATTACAGGGAACAGTAGTATATGATCAATATGATTATATATATTGCCTCTTTTTCCTCGCATTTTTTAACCTCTTTTTTACATTACTTATCATTATACCATTTTAATCACTTCTTCTGATACTTAAATTTCATTAAGATATGTTATAATAGAAAAAAATAAAAGTGAGTGAAAACATGACTACAAAAAAAACAATCATTATAACTTCTATCTTATTTTCCTTATTAGGACTCTCAGCATGTTCATCTAAACCTAAAGTTACAGACATCAAATCAGATACTTCTGCTCAGGTATTTAAGTCAAAGAACGAAGATGTTAGACTAAAATTCAATACCATTCATCTTGCTAATGCAGCATCAGAGTTTAAAGGTGGAACAAGTCTTGAAGAATTAAAAAATTTATACGGGGAACCTAAGTCACAAGAAGATATTCCAGCAGGAGATGTTACTGTCAATTCATATAGTTGGGAAGTTAATGGTGTGACAATAAATGCCCAACTTTTCGACAATAGTGCTATTGGAAAGGCCATTTCAAATTTTAGCTTTATCCGAAAAGAAACAATTACTAAAAAAATGTATGACAGTATCAATAAAGACTCATCCTACGAATCTGTTGTAGCACTTCTTGGAGAACCTGATGACTATTCCCAATCTTCTTCATCAGAAAAAGAAGAACTCCGTGCTATTTGGGGAAGTGGTATAAAAAGCAAAACAAAAGGAGCAACAATAACCTTAGTTTTTGAGAATGGAAAATTAAGTGATAAGAAAAGTTCAGGATTTTCAGATAAATAAAAAGCAACTCAATGAGTTGCTTTTTATAATTCAGCACCAAAATAAAGGCATAAAAAACTAAGTCCATAAGTTAGTAATCCATAAATTACAAACATTTTAATGTGTTTTTTTTGGTTAGCCCATTCAAAATTGAATGTCGAGTAAGTAGTTAAACCGCCACAAAAACCAGTAGCTAAAACTGTATAGAGGTCACTTGAAAAAAAATGACTATAACAATACCCAATAAGAAAAGACCCTAAACAGTTTGCAAATAAGGTTCCATATGATAATTTTACATTATAGCGAGATAGATAAAATCTTAACATTGCCCCACAAGTACATAAGATTCCCATTAATGCAAGAGTGATCATTTAAAATACCTCTCTGATAAGTTCAAACTTAAAATTGCCACTCCTAAACCACCAAAAACAACTAATAGTAGATAAAAAAGAAACTGAGCTATTTCCCCTTGAAGTATTAATCGATATAAATCTAATAGTGTTGAAGATAATGTTGTAAATGAACCACAAAAACCTGTTCCCAAAGCAAAAGCTATTTCTTTATCCTTTTGTCTCACATTCATATAGCCTTTTACGAAAACAATTAATAAAAATGTTCCGAACCAATTTAAGAGATTAGTAGCTAAAATACTAGGAATAAAAAAAGATAGAAAATAATTAGCACTATACCTACATAAACCTCCTAAAAAAGAAAATACTAGAAAATAAAGAATTGGTTTTTTGCTCATAGCTATTTCAGACTTTCCTGATAATCTCTTGATTGTTTCATAATATCAATAAAATTATTTACAATAAAAGGAGCATACTGCTTATTTTGAACACCATCATTTACACGAGACAAAATAGTTTGTTCTCTTCCTTCATCTAATGTTGCTTTTCCTGTTGATTTTTTAAATTCAGAAACTTTAGACACCAAGATCATACGTTCCTCTAGCAAAGCAACTATTTTATCATCAACCAAATTTATGTTTTCTCTTATATCATCTAAATTCATTGAAACTCCTTTAAGTTTAAAAACTACTTACCTAAGTAAACCGTCTTTAATTATTAGAGTTTAGAAGAAATGGTCTCTACAAATTCCTCTAAACGCTCAATATCCTCATCCTCTACTGCCAAATCAACTTTGACGCATTCTGCTCCACGTGTTGCACCAGTTCTTTCAAATTGCATCTCAAAATCAATAACAGATTGACAAAAATGGTCATAAAATGTATCACCTGAACCAACCACACCGTATAGCTTACCACTTAAATCTAAATCTGCTAAATCCTCATAGAAATCTACAATTTCATCAGGTAAATCACCATCTCCATAAGTATAACTTGCCACAATTGTAACATCAGCATCTTCGAAATCTGATGCATCCACTGTTGTACACTCATCTACTTCTACAGTATGACCCAATTCTTGAAATTTATTCCCTACAATATCAGCAATTTCTTCCGTATTTCCTGTCATACTTGCGTAAACTATCTTAACTAACGCCATAGCTTCCTCCGATTTGTCTATTACTTTTATTTTATCATAATTTTTATAAAAAATTAATCTTCATTTAAGATTGACTGATGTTTTTTTTCTAACTCAACACGTAATCTTTTTTTATCCTTTTCTGATATAAAGGCACCTTTAATAGCATTATAATTAAAAGCTAAAAAGTCTTCATAACTTGTTCCGAAATGTTTCATATATAAAGCATATTCTGCTGTCAAAGACGTATCTGAAACCGTTCTATTATCTGTGCTAATTGTTATATTAGCTCCTTTTTCATATAGTGCATAATAAGGAAATTTGCTAAGTGAGTCCGCTGCCTTAGTTTGCAAATTACTCGTTAGACAAAGTTCTGCAACAATATCATTTTTGATAAATTCTTCCAATATTTCTTCTTGATCATAGATTGCAGTGACGTGACCTATACGCTTTACACCAAATGAAATAGCATCACTGATATTACGAGGACACCCACATTCACCTGCATGAAAAGTTAAAGGTAACCCCTTAGAACTTGCTAAATCAATTATTCTTTTAATTTTTTCAGGGGGATAGTTATATTCATCTCCCGCAAAATCAAAACCAACCACACCTTTTTCTGCGAAAATAATTGCTTGTTCAAAAACACTTTGAAGTGTATCATAAGAAGATTGACGTAAACCACAAATAAGTAGTCTACTTGTCATATCAAATTCTATATTTGCCTTCTCCAATCCTTCTAGTACAGCTAAAATCGTCTCAGATGCTGTTAATCCTTCATCCATAGACAGTTCCGGTGCAAAGCGAATTTCTAAATAGATAACATTCTCTAACGCAGCTTGTCTTGCAACGTCATAAGCAGCTAAAGTCAAAGCCTCTTTGCTCTGTAATAAGGGTCTAATAAAATCAAAATTCCTTAAATATTCCAATAGGCTTTCTGTATTTTCAGGAGCAACAACTAATTTTTTTAAATCGTCATCACTTTCAGGAAGACTTATATTTGCTAATCCAGCTAATGTTCTTATCATTGAAAAAGATAAAGAGCCATCCAAATGACAATGTAATTCTGTCTTTGGTAATCGTTTTAAAATTTTTGTGTCCAAGTCATGCTCCTTTTCGATATTTTTACTATGATACCAAAAAGTCATTATTTTTTAAACACTTATTTGCGAAAGAATGTAGTTTTTGCTAGTATAAACATAGAAAAGCAAGGAGAAAAACATGGAAACAATCTTAGATAAAATACAACAATATGATACCATTATTATTCATAGACATATGAAACCCGACCCAGATGCCTTAGGGAGTCAATTAGGATTAAAAGAAATCATTCTTGAAAATTTTCCTCATAAAACCGTCAAAGCCACTGGTTATAATGAGCCGACACTTAATTGGTTAGGGCATATGGATAATGTTTTAGACCAAGAATTCAAACATGCACTAATCATTATTACAGATACTGCAAATACTGCTAGAATTGATGACAAACGTTACTTATATGGAGATTATATTATAAAAATTGACCATCACCCAAATGATGAACCTTATGGTGATTTTGTTTATGTCAATACAAATGCTTCAAGTGCCAGTGAAATTATTACTGATTTTGCTCTCAAAAATCACCTAAAAATAAATAGTAAAGCTGCAAGATATTTATATGCAGGAATCATTGGAGATACAGGAAGATTTTTATATCCTGCAACAAGTAGCAAGACTTTTGAAATAGCTAGTTTTCTTGTCACTCAACCTTTTGACTTTTCTGAGGTTTCACGACAAATGGAGACCATGTCCCTAAAAATTGCTCAACTGCAGTCTTTCGTATACGAGCACCTTATCATAGATAATAGCGGTGCAGCTTGTGTCACAATACCATTTGAACACCTTCAAGAAAAAAATATTTCAGACTCTGAAACTGCTGCTATTGTAAGTGCACCTGGACGCATTGACAATATTTCAGCATGGGCCATTTTTGTACAACAAGCTGACGGACATTATCGTGTCCGACTCAGAAGTAAAAAATATCCTATCAATACAATTGCAAAAAAACATGATGGTGGAGGACATCCTCTAGCAAGTGGTGCTAACTCATACAGTATTAAAGAAAATCAGATGATTTTTGATGAAATTAAACAACTTTTCAATTAAAAAGCTTGCCAAAAGAAGTGTTATTTGTTAGAATGAAATAGTTATTAACTATGGTCTTAAAGGACTATGGCAGAAAGGAAATTTTAAAGATGAGAAAAGACATTCATCCAGATTATCGTCCAGTTGTATTTATGGATACAACTACAGGTTACCAATTCCTTAGTGGTTCTACAAAATCAACTAAAGAAACTGTTGAGTTTGAGGGAGAAACTTACCCACTTATCCGTGTGGAAATTTCATCAGATTCACATCCATTTTATACAGGACGTCAAAAATTCACTCAAGTGGATGGACGTGTGGACCGCTTCAACAAAAAATACGGTCTCAAATAAGAACTTTAGAACACCATCTTTACTTAAGATGGTGTTTTTTAGAAATTAGGATCAACTATGCAAAAATTAACTTTAAACGACATTTTAAAAGCACACAAATTATCCATCACAAAACGTCTTGAAAAATTTGATTATTTTGAAATTAAACTAATTGAACAAGGTCAAGATGGCTATCATGTAAATGAAACGTTCTTATCATCTGGTGATAAAGAGCCAAAAATAGAACAATATTTTTTAATTCAATACGATGATATTATCTTTCAATCTCCAAGTCTTGATACTATAATCCAATACATTCTAAATCATTTTGATGTTTAATTCACCAATAAACAACGATAACATGTAAAAAGAGTTCTGTTAAAGAACTCTTTTTATGTTATATTAATGAGCTACAATTTCTTGTGCAATTTCTTTTCCTGTTAATTTAGAAGGATAATAAGTTGGCCAATTGTTCATTTCCTCTAAAAGTTTCTCTTGGCTCTCACTACCCCAGAATAAGTGAAAATGTTCAGCTTTTTGAGATTTTATACCGTGGTCACTAAATTGGACATATTTAAATTCTCCTGCATTGTCATCAGACGTTTCAAATAAATAACGTACTCCTCGATTACCTTTTTTATATGTTAAGATTTTATACCCAACATATTTGTAAGTGAATTTTGATTCCTTACCATCTTTTGTAAATGCAATTGTTTTATTTTTACCATCAATGACAATTTTATTAACATCTGTTTTGTAGCCTGTCGTGTAGTAAGTTTTATACTCTTGAGCTGTCATATCTTTATTTGCCTTAGCTTTATAATCCCATACACTATCTAATGTGCTATCTTCAAGATAGGGATACACAGATTGCCAATCACCAGTCCAATCACTTAATTTGCGGTCTGATACATCTTTTGTTTCGAAATATCCTTTTTCTACTGTCTTAGTTGAATCAACTTCCTCCGTAATTTCTTTTCCTTCAACATCTGTTGTAAGTTTTAAAGCTTTTAAATTACTTTTCATCACTGAAATATAATTTTCACCTGCTTTTTCTTCATCAACTGTTAAACTTTCTAAAGGATTAAGTACTTTTGTCTTAACTCCTGCTTCATTTGCTAAAGTTTTAGCAACTTTACTAGATGCATTTTCTTCAAAATAAATGTATTTTATACCGTTATTTTTAATATATTTTGATAATGATGCTAAACGTTTTGCAGAAGGTTCTTCATCAGGTGAAAGTCCAGAAATTGGAATTTGTTTCAATCCATAATCTAAGGCTAAATATCCAAAAGCAGCATGTTGTGTTACAAAACTTTTTTGTTTTGCTGCAGATAAGTTATCTGTATAAGTTTTATCTAACTCTTCAAGTTTTTCTATATAAGTATCTGCATTTGCTTTAAAAACATCTGCTTTATCAGGATAATCTACAACAAATTTATCACGAATGTGCTCTACAAGTGTAATAGCGCGCTTTGGTGAGAGCCAAACATGTGGATCAAGTACATGAGAATGTCCTTCATGCTTATCCTCATCATCTTCTGCGACTCCCTTTGCTAAAAGCATATCCTCACTAGCATTGATAACTTTTACATTCGTATCTTTAGTAGTTTTTTTAGCCCAAGTCTCCATATTATCATTCATATAAACAAAAGCATCGGCTTTTTGAATGCTAGCAATATTTTTAGTTGAAGGTTCAAAATCGTGTGGTTCTGTACCTGCTTTAATTAACATAGAAACCTCAGACGTATCTCCTAGAACTTGTTTGGTAAATTCATAAACAGGATAAAACGTTGTAACCACTTTTAATTTACTATCAGCTAATATAGCCTTAGCATGTGCAACTTGGATTGCCATTAAACAAGCAACAAAAACTAAAAACAATGTGAATTTTTTTCTCATAACTCCTCCTTTATTAACCAGTTAATTTTTCACTGGTTAAGTATACCATATAGAAAAAAAAAAGCAAGAAAAAAGAAAAAAATTACCAAAAAATTTGGTAATTTTATATTAACTATTAATCACTAACTGAATAACGATTAGTCATCAAATTACTTTCATCAAATAAAATTTTTTGTAAGAGTTCTTGTGTTTTTTTCTCAAGAAAGTCACACATTTCTTGATTTTCTTTATTAAAATCAACTTTTTCTTTGGCTTTCAATGCTTTGTCAACACGAGCAATCATTGCATGTCCATGTGCCATTGTTTCCTGAATGTAAACATCAATACTTGATTCGTGATAAGCTAAATGACTATCTGCCAAACCTGCAATTAGTCGACTAGACCAATAAAAATTATCGGTTGATACTTTTTCCGTCGTATTTGATAAATAATTAGGAGTTTCTGTAATATGTGTAAAAAAAGGAACCATTGTCGTAAATGGCATGGAACCATAGGCTATCCATTGAATTCCTGTAGACTCAAAAGGTCTATTTGAACGAATTTGTAATAAACTAGTCTGACTAGTACGATTGATACCAATCGTTCTAAATTTACCTTGTAATGAAGAATCTTTTACATGTCCATAAGGATCAAATGGTGTTCCTTGGTAGTGATGACTTAAAAGATACTTTATATCCTCCACAGTAATCTTACGATAGGGTTTTTGTGCCCATGAATGGAAAAAACTAGTTGGTTCTTGCACAATCTCTGGATTTAAAAATTTTTGAACAATCCATGCACGTGGCGTATTATAAACTTTATCTTTATCTTTTTGACTTCCAAAAGCATATCTTGGGTTAAAATGCTCATTTGAATACGTTAAATCCAGATTATTATCATCTATAAACTCTTTTAAATCTTCTGAACATAAATAATCGTCTGGATTATTAAATTCAAAATGGTCTATGCCTAATTGATTAGGATTTACAACATAGGAATCGTCGGGTACACGTCTTGCAATCCAATGATGTCCACCCACGGTTTCCATCCACCAAATTTCATTCACATCTGAAAAGGCAATACCGTTAGACTCATATGTCCCAAATTCTTTTAATAACTTACCTAATCTAAGAACGCCCTCTTTAGCACTTTGTATGTAGGGTAAAACAAGTGTTAACATATCTTCTTCACCAATTCCAGACTCAACCAAAGGATCAACCCCTAATACCCTTGGATTTGTCGTTATGGTTTCTGTCGCGCTCATACCAACATTTATCCTATTAATCCCAGCTTCGGCCCAAATCCCATCTGTACCTAAAGCATCTGGTAAAGATGTATAAGGAATAGGATTGTCTGGTAAATCAATTGAAAATGTTGATAAAACCGATTGATAATGTCTCGGCTGTTCTTTATCAGATACACATTTAAAAATTTTAGGTGTGAACTGACCACTTTGAGAATCCTCTGTTCTTGCAATCAGAGTTGAGCCATCAAATGAAGCTTTTCTACCAACTAATAATGTTGTGCAGGAATCTGCTGCCTGTCTTTTTTTCATAACTTCTCCTTTACAATGTATCTGCTATTTTATTTAGCTTTCTTAATCTGTGATTAACACCACTTTTTGTTAATGGGGGGTCAAGAATTTCTGCTAATTGAGCAATTGAATAATCCGGATTTTCTATCCTTAATCTTGCCAATTGTTGTAATTCTATTGGAAGACTATCCAGACCAATAGTGTCCATAATTTTAATTAGGTTATTTATTGTTTTCATGCTAGCATTAACAGTCCTTGCAATATTAGCTGTCTCAGCATTATTGGCACGATTCAAATCATTTCTGGCCTCACGAAATATCTTAATTTCCTCAAAATTTTGTTTAGCTGTCATGGCCCCCATCACCAAAAGCACATCCATAATATCCTCAGCTTTTTGCAAATAGGTGATACTTCCATTTTTACGCTCAAAAACCTTTGCATCCAACATAAATTTATTCATTAAACTTTTTAAATCATCCGCATGATCTTTGTAAACAGAAAAAAATTCAAGTTGATATTTCCCCTTATGAGGGTCAGTAACCGAACCACTTGCTAAAAAAGCTCCTCTAAGATAAGACTGACCTTGCTCATCATGTTCTAAAATACTTGGATTGATACCTGTATCAATGCTAAAAAAAGCATCTGCTAATTTTAAATCAGTTAATACCTTATCAACATCGTGTTCTAAAAAAACAGTATAGACTCTATTTTTTTTTAGATTCGTTTTATTATGGTATTTAATTTCTGGTTGTAACCGATAGAGATTTTCAAAACTCTCATAAATATAACGTGCAATTTTAGCATTTTCAGTTGTGATAGACAAACTAAGACCACTATGCGTTAACCCTACCACACCTGACATCTTTATAATTGCTGTTAACTCTGGTTTATCGCATTCCGATAAATGAATTAACTCCTCTTTAATATCTGCGGTAAATGTCATGAATGTCTCACTTTTACTAAGTTCATTAATTCTTCAACCACATATTGACCATGATGAAAAGCTCCCCCATTACGCAAGTCTAAAAAATTAGATGAGATGACACGCTTTGCTTGTTTTCTTAACGCATTAAAATCATGCTCCACTTGAACCAAATATTCATTAAACCTATTAGAAGACATATAGGATTCAGGAACTTTTTCAATATTTACTAATACAGTATCAATCACATCCTTGCCAAGATGCTGATTTAAAACTTCAACATGATTTGCATCTGTAAAATGTTCTGTCTCACCCAATTGTGTCATAATATTACATACATAGGCTACCTCTGCATCCGTTTTCAATAATGCTTCTCTTATCTCTGGAATAACTAGATTAGGTAAAATTGAAGTAAATAAAGAACCCGGTCCTAAAACAATCATATCACTCTCTAAAATCGTCTCAACAACTTTACGGCTTGCCTTTGGCTGATCTTGATTATAAGTATTTGTTACATATACATGATCAATCATTCCTTGATATTTTGAAATTTGACTTTCACCTGATACCTCATGTCCATCTTTAAAAACAGCATGTAACGTCAATGCTTGTTCACTGGAAGGATAAATTTTACCCGTGATATGAAAGAATTTTGTCAAGATTTGGATAGCATTATAAGTTGAACCTTGCATCTCTGAAATCCCTGCAATAATCAAATTACCAAGTGGATGTCCTGAAAAATCACCATCTCCATCAGCAAAACGATATTGAAAGATATTCTCATAGAATTTAGGCATATCACTCATAGCAACTAAGACGTTTCTTAAGTCTCCTGGTGGCGTTAACTTCATTGTTTGCCTTAACTCCCCAGACGAACCACCATCATCAGCAACCGTTACAACTGCAGTAATATCCACATCCTCATGACGTAAACTATCTAAAATAACAGGAATACCTGTCCCACCACCAATAACTGTAATCTTAGGTTTTCTCATGAGCGATTTACCGTTTCCTTACGTTTTTTGATATCACGATGATGCTCATGAACAATCCAATCATCTTTTAAATCTTCTGATAATCGATGAGCAAAAGCGACGCTACGATGCTGCCCACCTGTACAACCTACAGCAATTGTTAAAACAGATTTACCTTCAGCTTGATAATCAGGTAAAATTGGCTTAATTAAGGCAAGTAAATTAGTGTAGAATTTTTCAGATGTCACTGGTTCCATGACATAATCAAAGACAGGCTTATCTAAACCAGTCAATTCTCTTAATTCTGGTAGGTAATAAGGGTTCTTCAAGAATCTCACATCAAACACTAGGTCTGCATCTAGAGGTAAACCATACTTAAAGCCAAAACTTAAAACCTCAATCCTAAAAGGAACAGCAGTTTCTAATGAACTAAACTGTTCAGAAATTTCCAAACGTAACTGTCTTGGCGTTAAATCAGTTGTATCAACAACATTTTGACTCATACTTTTTAATGGTGATAATAATTCTCTTTCAAGTTTAATCCCATCTAAGACCCTACCATCAGCAGCTAAAGGATGACTACGTCTTGTTTCTTTATAACGTGAGATTAATTCAGCATCTGTAGCATCTAAAAAGAGAATCTTAAAATCAATTGTAGTATTATCTTCAATCTTATCTAAAATTTGATTTATTTCATTAAAAAATAAACGACTTCTCATATCAACTACCAAGGCAACCTTATTATTTTCCCCTGTTTGTTCAATCAATTTTAAAAACTTAGGAAGAAGGGTTGGTGGCATATTATCGATTGTAAAATAACCTAAATCTTCAAATGACTGGATCGCAACAGTTTTACCAGCTCCACTCATTCCTGTAACAATGACTAAATCAATTTTTTCTTTGTCCATAAAATCCCTCCGTACATCAGTTTAACTTCCCTATATTATATCAAAATATATCTTATCTCACACAAAAAGAGGATTATAAGAATCCTCTTTTTTATTTAAAACGATTTATTCTCAACAACCAAAGGTCGTGTATCATAAACAATTGAATTAGGTTTAATGCTCTTTTTGATAACGACATTACAACCAATCTTAGTATTTTTTCCAATGACAATGTTCCCTAAAATCTTACTACCAGCCCCTATAAGAACATTATCTTCAATTGTGGGATGACGTTTTATCGGTTCTTGTTTTGTTCCACCTAAAGTTACACCATGAAAAAGCATGACATTATCACCAATGATTGCTGTCTCTCCAATAACAACACCCATACCATGATCAATAAAAAGACCTTTTCCGATTTGCGCACCTGGATGAATCTCAATACCAGTCAAACGTCTTGCCCGTTTAGCAATCATACGTGCAAAGGTATAAAACCCTTTTTGATAACATTTATGAGCAAAAAAATGATAATTTAGAGCTGTAATATGAGGATAAGTTAATAGTACCATCAACCACGACTTGGCACTTGGGTCTAAGCCGAAAACACGTTGGATATTATATCTTAATTGTAAAATAAATGCCATTAGATTTACAAATAAGTCACTTCTTCAAAATCAAAGAGAGAATAATATTTTTCTGCACCATCAGGTAATACCGTTACAATTGTTCTATTTGGATAGTTAGCTGCAACTTTTTTTGCACCTGAAATTGCTGCTCCAGATGAAATACCAACTCCAATACCAGTTGAACGGATAAAGTTTTTTGCTTCTTCCATAGCTTCTTCTGATGATACCGTATAAACTTCATCCATTAAAGAATTGTCAAAATTTTTTGGTAAAAAACCAGTTCCAATACCTTGGATACGATGTGAACCTCCATGTCCTTGTGAAATAGCAGGAGATTCAGCTGGTTCGATTGCAACTGCTAAAATATCTTTTTTCTCTTTTAAAAACTTTGATACACCTGTAAAAGTTCCACCCGTACCTACACCAGCTACAAAAATATCAATATCTGGGACTTGATTTAAAATTTCTTTAGCTGTAGTTTTGTAATGGTAATTTGGATTTGCTGGATTATCAAACTGACTAAGAGAAAGTGTATTATCAAATGTTTCCAAAATTTCTTTAGCTTTATCAATAGACCCTTTTATTCCCAATTCTTTTGGTGTCAAAACTAATTGAGCTCCGTATGATTTAATGACTGCTCGTCGTTCAATACTCATGCTCTCTGGCATGACAATAATTGCCTTATAGCCAAAAATAGAAGCTAGTAGGGCTGTCGCAATTCCAGTATTTCCACTTGTTGCCTCAACAATTATAGAATTCTCATTTAACTTACCTTGTTCTTTTGCTTCTAATAACATTCCAAGAACAGCTCTATCCTTAACACTACCACCAAGATTATATTTTTCTAATTTTAAGAAAATTGATGTCCCTGGAAGTTGATAAACTGGTGTATTACCAATTAAATTTAAACTATCTGTCATGAATAATCCCTCCATTTAGTAAGATTTGTCTCATTATAACACACTATTTATCCTATTGTGATACTGACATCTATACATTTTTTTTATAGCCTGTTATATTTTTCCTATAAGTAAAGTCATTTTATGATAAAAAAATAAAAAAACTAGGCTTAAGCCTAGCTAAATTTTTCGTTTCCAATTTGAATAGTGCTTAGTTTGACCATCTTCTAGCCTATCAAGATAAAATCTTAATAAGGGAGAAGCATTGTTGTATAGCTCTAAATTAATATCTAGCCAGTAACAAGCTAGTGCATCATTACATTTCCCATCATCAATATTTCTAACAATTTGTGTAACAGGATTTTTTGACAGTACAACTGTATAGAGCGCGCCAATGTGATGCACACAATAAGACTTCCCTTGTTCCTGCACAAAGACATCACGAATGGTACTATCAGTTACTTGCTTTACTAGATATCCAGTCTCTTCTAATAATTCTCGCTTTAAGGTATCCTTTAAACTTTCACCTGATTTTTGACTCCCACCTGGTAAATCATAATAGCCTGAGTAGGGGCCTGAATTCTTATTTTTCCTAATGCAAAGCAGTTTATTATCTCTATAACAAATGCCATAGACGCCAAAATGATTACGGTATTCCATGTAGATTATTCTATTTCTATTTCAAATGTTTTTCCGGTTGCCATACAAAACTTGCTAAGAAACTAAACAACAATGTTAAAAGAACAACCACAATAGCAACAATTCCTAAAGGAATGCGATAAATGTACGTTAGTGGATTTGGTTTTTTTATAGAAAAGTTAGCTTTGTTTTCTTCATCTAATCTGTAAAATTCAGATTGAATACGATGGGAAATTATTTCTATCCCTTCATCATTTAAGCGTTTGATATCTGATACATCAATAGGATTACCAAAGTTCATATCAACACGTTCTCCTTTGAGTAAACCTTTAATTTCCATTGGTCCACCATAGACAACTGGCATAATCTTAACTTTAGCCATTTTTGCAATGACAGCAACCCCACCCTTAACATCTTTTGAATGTCTACTTCCACTTGGAAACATTACGAGTGAACGATTGCTTTTTTTAAGCATATTAACAGGATATTTAATCGCTTCTTGACCTGGATTTTTACGGTCAATTGGAAAAGCACCACACATCCTAATCCACCACCCAAAGATTCGGTTCGTAAACAATTCTTTCTTTGCCATAAACATAAATTGTTTTGGTCTAGCAGCAAAAGCCATATAAACTGGGTCCCACCAAGTTCGATGTGGAGCAACTAAAATATAATTTTCATCATTTGGTAAAATTTTATCTTCATTATGGTAATGTGCGTTGCCATTGATAATCCATAATAAAAAAACAACTAAACCACGTAAATAAGTATAAAACACATGACACTCCTTAAATTTTAATTACTTCATTTTACCATGAATACCAAGTAATGAAAAGAATTTGTCGTATTAAAGCAAATAGACTTTTGATATAATAAGACTATGAAAAATACTATTTTAAAAGAAAATGAACGAATTGACCAACTCTTTTCCACAGATGTCAAAATTATACAAAATAGAGAAGTTTTCTCCTATTCAATTGATAGTGTTCTCCTCTCCAGATTTCCTAAACTGCCTAGCAAAGGCTTAATTGTTGATTTATGTTCTGGAAATGGGGCTGTTGGACTATTTGCATCTTCAAATACCAAGGCAAAAATATTAGAAATCGAATTACAAGAACGTCTTGCTGAAATGGGACAACGTAGTATATTACTAAACCATTTAGAAAATCAAGTAACAATGGTTAACGATGACTTAAAAAATTTACTCAATCATGTTCCACGATCAAATGTAGACCTCATCTTTTGTAATCCCCCTTATTTTAAAACTCAGGAAAGTTCAAAAAAAAATATCAGTCAATATTATCTTCTTGCAAGGCATGAAATCACTACTAACTTAGATGAAATTTGTAAAGTTAGCCAACAAGCTCTCAAATCAAATGGAAGACTAGCTCTTGTTCATCGACCTGACCGATTCTTAGATATCCTTGATACCTTAAGAAAATATAACTTAGCTCCTAAAAAAATTCAATTTCTTTTCCCAAAAATTGGAAAAGAAGCAAATCTATTACTTATAGAAGCTATAAAAGATGGGTCGATAGATGGTATGAAAATCTTGAATCCTCTATTTGTTCATAAAGAAAATGGAGAATACACTGATGAAATTCACAATATTTATTATGGGAACCCTAAAGAAAAAGAAGCCTATCTTTATGTTTTAGAATGTGCCGATAAAACCTTATACACTGGCTACAGTACTGATGTTACAAAAAGATTAAAAACTCATAATTCAGGAAAGGGAGCAAAGTATACTAAATCTAGACTTCCGGTGAAACTTATCTATCAAGAAAAATTTAAGTCAAAAAAAGAAGCTATGAAGGCAGAATTTCAATTCAAAAAAAAATCAAGACAAGAAAAATTAGATTATATCAAAACAAGGTCAAACAAATGAAATGTTAAAATTTTACTTGCATATTAATAACGCAAGTTCTTATATTTCCAAAAAGGTGAAAAATCTTATATACGGCATCTTTCTTTAATCCACATATAAAAAAATTCTTAGAAAAACTTTAATAAAGTTTTTCTAAGAATTTTTTATTGATTAAGAATTAACATAAACAAAATTTTAGTTCAACTATATTTTAAACCTGACTTCTGCATTTTTATTTTCACCTACAAAATTAATAGATATCTAAATAATTATCAATTTCCCATTGTGAAACGAATGTTGCATAACTTGACCACTCAATACGTTTTGCTTCAAGGAAATTAGTATAAATATGCTCACCTAAAGCATCTTTAACTACTTCATCTGTTTGTAATGCTTTTAATGCATTATGTAAAGTTGAAGGTAGATCAATAATTCCTGCTGCATGACGTTCCTCAGCAGACATTGCGTAAATATTAGTTTCAACAGGAGCTGGAGCTTCAATTTTATTTTCAATACCGTCAAGACCTGAACTAAGAAGAACTGCAAGTGCTAGGTATGGATTAGCCGTTGGGTCCACTGAACGTAATTCCAAACGAGTACCCATGCCACGAGAAGCAGGTACACGAATTAATGGTGATCTGTTACGACCAGCCCATGCAACATAAACAGGAGCTTCATAACCTGGCACTAAACGCTTATAAGAATTAACAGTTGGGTTAATGATTGCTGTATAGTTGTAAGCATGTTTCATCAAGCCACCTAGGAAATGGTAAGCATCTGCTGATAATTGCATACCTTTTTCATCATTTGAATCAAAGAATGCATTTTGACCATCTTTTGTAAATAATGACATGTTACAATGCATACCAGATCCTGAAATACCAAATTTAGGTTTAGCCATAAATGTCGCATATAAGCCATGTTTATGAGCAATTGTCTTAACAACAAGTTTAAATAATTGAATATTATCACAAGCTTTTAAAACATCAGCATATTTAAAGTCTATTTCATGCTGACCTACTGCTACTTCATGGTGACTAGCTTCTACTTCAAATCCCATTTTAGTTAAAACATTAACGATTTCACGACGAGTATTATCGGCTAAATCAATCGGTGCTAAATCAAAATAACCACCCTTATCATTAACGTCAAGAGTTGGATTACCATCCTCATCTTTTTTAAATAAGAAGAATTCTGGCTCTGGACCTAAGTTAAATGACTTATATCCCATTTCTTCCATACGTTTTAAAGATTTTTTCAAATTACCACGCGGGTCTCCAGCAAAAGGTTTACCTTCAGGTGTATAAACATCACAGATTAAACCTGCAACTGCCCCATTTTCATCTCCCCATGGAAAGACAATCCAGGTATCCAAATCTGGATAAAGATACATATCAGACTCATTAATACGAACAAATCCTTCAATGGAAGATCCATCGAACATCACTTTGTTTGAAAGTACTTTTTCAAGCTGTTCGTCAGTAGCAGGAATTTCAACATTTTTCATAATTCCTAAAATATCCGTAAACATCAAACGTAAAAATGTAACATTTTTTTCTTTAACTTCACGACGAATGTCAGCTGCTGTGATTGTCATAACTACTCCTTATTTTAAAAAATCTTACGTTATCTAAAACGTAAATTGCCAAACTGTTGCGACGGGGAAGAAAACCTTCCTTGATTTTGGAGTTCATCATGTAGAATACGTCGAACGTCAGCATCAGTCAAAGATTTTTGCTTGTTTAATTTATTTTCTTCTCGTTCAGAATACTTACGCTTAATAGCCGCAATATTAAATCCATCCGATAAAAAATCTTTGATTTCAAGCAATCTATCCATATCGTTTAGCGAATACATTCGTCTATTACCCGAATTACGCTCTGGTTTAATCAAATTTTGATCTTCATAATAACGAATCTGGCGAGCCGATAAATCTGTTAATTGCATGACAGTACCTATCGGAAATACTGCCATTGAACGTCTGAGTTCTTTTTCTTTCATGGTGACCCTCCTTTCTATTTTATTATAACTAAAAAAAAAAATATGTCAACCTTTGATGTTATAAAATATAACATGATCAACACATTTATTTTTTTAATTTTTTCCTCAACCTATCAATATCTGCATTAACAAGTGTTGCAATGAAAACACCACAGAAGGTTTCAAAAATTCGGGCAATGGCATACATGGTTGTATCCCCAACAGGAATTGAAGTACTAATAATTAAGAAAGCTGCTATACTTCCTATTACACCTGCTTTATTAGAAATTGCAACATTAATCATAATAACAAGCATTGAAAAAATAGGAATCAAAAAAAGTGTGACAAGAAAATTTTCATGAAAAAATTGATGGATTATAAGAAAAATTAAAGCTAGTATACCACCAATACTATTTCCAATTACACGAGATAAACCAAAACTAACACTTTTATCAAAATCCTCTCTTAAACTAAAGACAGCAGTTAAAGTACCAATTTGTATCCCATGCCAGCCCAAAAGATGGAATAATAAAATCACTATAAAAATAGCCAACCCGCTCTTAACCGTCCTCATTCCAAGTTTAAACTTTTTATGATCAAACTTATATTGAAGTAACATTTTTTTCATAATGGGATTAACTATCACCCCCATCTACTTTTTCACGCTCTAATCGAAACTTTCGATTAGGATTCAAACGATTAAATAATTCTGTCAATTTTTCTTCATTCCAAACATCTGCAGCCGAGACAAAATTTCCATCCTTATCTTTAAAAGATATTGGTTTATCTCCCATTTTGCATTCTCCTTAAATTTAATCGACAAATTCAAATTCAAAGTTACCAATACGAACGATATCTCCATCTTTTGCTCCTCGGTCACGAAGCGCTTCATCAACACCCATTCCTCGTAACTGTCTTGCAAATTTCATCACTGATTCATCTCGTTCCATATTAGTCATAACAAATAAACGTTCCAGTTTTTCACCTGACAATACCCATGTCGCATCATCATCACGTGTTATCTCAAATGGTTTTTCTTCATCATCAAAGCCATAATAAACTTCTTCTTGTTCTAACTCTGACTCATCATACAATAAGAATTCATCTGTCTGATCTAAAAGTTCAGCGGTTGCATCTAATAGATTCTCTAAACCTTGATGCGCTAAACTAGAAATCGGAAAAATCATCGGCATATCATCAAATTCATCATAATTTGCAGCTAATTTTCTTTTAAATTCCTCTAAATTTTCTGCTGAATCAGGCATATCCATTTTATTAGCAACAATAATTTGTGGACGTTCCATCAAACGAAGGTTATAGGTCTCAAGCTCATTATTGATGGAAAGGTAATCTTCATAAGGATCTCGTCCCTCACTAGCTGACATATCGATAACATGTAAAATAACTCTAGTTCGCTCAATATGACGTAAAAACTGCGTTCCTAATCCAATACCTTGACTAGCACCTTCAATCAATCCTGGTAAATCAGCCATTGCAAAACTCTCACCAGACTTTGTACGAACCATTCCTAAATTTGGAACAATCGTTGTAAAATGGTATGCTCCAATTTTAGGTTTAGCTGCAGAAACCACACTTAATAAAGTGGATTTTCCAACAGATGGAAAACCAACTAAACCAACATCAGCCAAAATTTTTAACTCAAGCTGTAACTCTCTTTCTTCTCCTGGCTCACCGTTTTCTGCAATTTCAGGAGCAGGATTTCTTGGCGTCGCAAAGCGGATATTCCCTCTGCCTCCTCGACCACCTTTTGCAATAATAAATTCTTGACCATTTTCGACAAGATCTGTGATAACTTTATCAGTCTCTGCATCTTTTATTGTTGTTCCAGGTGGAATTTTAACAATTAAGTCCTCAGCACCTCTCCCATGCATTCCTTTAGTCATTCCTTTTTCACCAGGTTTAGCCTTAAATTGACGATTATATCTAAAATCCATTAAGGTACGAAGTCCTTCATCTACCTTAAAAATGACATGACCTCCATGTCCGCCATCACCACCCCACGGTCCTCCATTGGGAACATATTTTTCACGACGGAAGGCTACCATACCGTCGCCACCTCTTCCTGCCTTAACACTTATTTTGGCAGTATCTAAAAACATACTCATTTTATTACCTCGATTTATCAATTAGCATAAAAAAACGCCTTACAGCGTTTTCATCTTTTGACAAGCTGTCAATTATATCATGAACGTAATGCGCCTAGTGCTGTAATAATTAATCCGCCAACAGTTACCAATAACATGACAATAATTACAACTAGTGTTAATTTTTCAAAAGCTGTCTTTTTACGTGGTCCATTCTCTCCAAATGCCAATTTGACTACCTCTTTTTCAATCTTCTTTTCCTCTTATAATACCATTATTAAGGACATTTAGCAAATTTCAATGTTTGTGAGATGAAACATTTTTATAAATTTATGATATCATAAATTTATAACATTAAATTAAGGAGAATATATGACCTTGGAAAACTTTGATACTCATTTAGCAAAATATGCTGAATTAATCATTAAAAAAGGAATCAATATTACTAACAAACAAACACTCATTATCACAATTTCTGTTGAACAAACTAAGTTTGCAAGACTTTTAACCCATTATGCATATAAAGCTGGAGCAAAAAAAGTTTTTGTAGACTACACTGATGATGTTATTTTAAAAGAAGAATTACTTTATGCAACAGATGACGTTATTGATTCTGTACCACAATTTTTAGTTGATAAATCACTTTATCTTCTAAATGAAAAAGCTAGTCGACTTGTTGTTCGTTCCAATAACCCAAATGCTTTTGCAACAGTTGATAGCGATAGATTAGCTCGACATACAAAAGCATTGGCACTTGCTTTAACACAACAAAGACAAGCTAGTCAATCAAATCAAATTAGTTGGTGCTTAGTAGCTGCTGCTGGCAAAGAATAGGCAAAACTTGTTTTTCCTAATCTTAATAGCCAGACTGAACAATTAGATGCTCTTTGGGATACTATTTTTAAGTTAAATCGTGTTTATGACGAAAACCCTATTGAAGCTTGGGAAACTCATGAAAAATTACTAATTGAAAAAGCTAATATTTTAAATGAAGCACAATTTGATGCTCTTCATTACACAGCTCCAGGAACAGATCTCACACTTGGTCTACCTAAAAATCATATATGGGAAGCAGCTGGTAGCTACAATGCTCAAGGACAACATTTTATTGCAAATATGCCAACTGAAGAAGTTTTTACTGCTCCAGACTATAAAAGAGCAGACGGTTATGTTTCTAGTACAAAACCACTAAGTTATGCTGGTGTTATCATTGAAGATATGAAATTTACATTTAAAGATGGTAAAATTATAGAAGCAACAGCTAAAACAGGGGAGAAAACCTTAAAAAAACTAATTACTGAAAATGAGGGAGCAAAATCATTGGGAGAAGTCGCTCTAGTTCCCCATAAAACACCCATTTCATTATCAGGTTTAACTTTCTTTAACACATTATTTGACGAAAACGCATCTAATCATTTAGCAATTGGGCAAGCTTATGCTTTTAGTGTGAAAAATGGTACCAATATGTCGCAAGAAGAGTTAAAAGAAGCTGGATTAAATCGCTCATCAACCCATGTCGATTTTATGATTGGTTCTGATAAAATGGATATTGATGGTATTACTAAAGACGGGCAACGAATCCCCATTTTCAGACAGGGAGAATGGGCAATATAATAAAAAATCAAGCAACCTAATGCTTGATTTTTTTATGAGAAATAACAATCCTATTATCTCTCTCCTTTGTTACGGATAACAAATCCATTTTGTTTCTCACTTGATGTTCTGTGAGGTCGTTTATTATCTTTATTTTCAAAATCCTTACGACTTTTATTTGACTTACGTTTAAAATCACGTTTTCCACCGTCTCTATCACGTCTATCGTTATCACGTCGACGTTCTCCATCTCTATTACGACGTCCTCCACCTTGACGTCTTCCTTTACCATTTTTCCCATTATGGCCATGTCCCACATATTTGAACGGCAGTGGTTTTTCGTTTGCAATTTCAACTTTTGGCATTGTTTCAGGGTCTTGTACAGTCAGACTAAGAACATATAAGGCTAACTCTTCTGGTGAAAATTCTTCTAAAAGCTTAGTAGCATCATCTTTAAATTTTTCGAAATTGGCACGGATATTATCATCCGCAAAATCACGCTCAATCTTTTTGAGAGCAACTTTTTTAGTTGCTTCAAAAGCTTCTTTAGCTGATGCTGGTTTCATACCAGTCATACGTTTTTTAGTTAAGTCTTCAATAATTTTTAAATATCCCATTTCATTTGGAGATACAAAAGTAATTGATTGGCCTGATTTACCAGCTCGACCAGTACGTCCGATACGATGAACATAACTTTCAGGATCTTGTGGTATATCATAGTTATAAACATGTGTAACGCCAGAAATATCTAAACCACGCGCTGCAACATCAGTAGCAACTAAAATATCTAAATTGTCATTTTTAAAGTCACGTAGAACACGAAGGCGTTTCCCTTGATCCAAATCTCCATGAATGCCTTCTGCTCGATAACCACGAAGCTTTAAACCACGTGTAAGTTCATCAACCCGACGTTTTGTACGACCAAAAACAATTGATAATTCTGGTTGGTCAACATCCATTAAACGTGTCATAGTATCAAATTTTTCATTTTCCTTAACACGAATAAAGTATTGGTCTACAAGGTCTGTCGTTAATTCTTTAGCAGCAATTTTAACATGTTCAGGGTCCTTCATAAACTTAACACCAATGCGCTTAATAGCATCTGGCATGGTAGCCGAAAATAAAAGTGTTTGTCTAGTTTCTGGAACACGACTAATGATTGCTTCAATATCCTCTAAAAATCCCATATTAAGCATTTCATCTGCTTCATCAAGAATTAAAGTTTCGATATTATCTAATTTTAATGCTTTACGTTTGATTAAATCAAGAAGACGACCTGGTGTCCCAACGACAATATGTGCTCCTGATTTTAAAGCTTTAATTTGTTTTTCAATACTTGAACCACCATATACAGAACGGACTTTGACTCCTTTATCACGTCCAAAACGGAAAAGTTCTTCTTGACTTTGTACAGCTAATTCACGTGTAGGCGCAATTACTAAGGCCTGAATCGTATTTTGCTCAGTTCTAATTTTATTTAATGTAGGTAAACCAAATGCGGCTGTCTTACCAGTTCCTGTCTGAGCTTGGCCAATGACATCCTTGCCATCAAGTGCTAGTGGAATCGTCAATTCTTGAATTGGTGACGGTTCTACAAAACCTGCTTTTTCAACAGATTTCAAAATATCTTCTGATAAATTTAATTCTTTAAATTTCAACTGTTTCTCTTTTCTAAAAGACAGTGCGAAGCTGTCTCATAACCCTTTTAAATTTTGTCATTTTTAATAACTTATCCATTATAACATAATGGAAATGAAATAACAGACATATCTCATCTTTTTATAAAAAATACGTTTTCAAAAAAAATCGCCTAAACAAGATTTAGACGATTTTTTAAAACTAATTTACTTCTGATAGGGTATCAAAATTAATAACCTTTTCTTCACCTTGACTTGTTATAAGACTAATTGTTCTTGCACTAAAATCATATCGAAATTCTGAAGATGTCACACCATATTTTAAAGATAAATTCGTTAATTTTTGTTGAACTAAATCAACACTTACTCCGAAGCTATCAGCAATACGTTTTAATTCTACGGTATATTCATCCTCATCTTCTGACTCTTCTTCATCTTCTGAAGCATTAGAAGTTGCTGTACTTGTTGTTAAAGAATCATCTTCTTTAGTATCAACTATCTCATTGTTATTTATTGGTGATTGCGCTTTTTCAATATAATACTTAATCGTTGCCATCAAATCTTCTAAAGAATACCCTTCAGGAACGTTATATAATCCATCATCAAATCCATGTAAAGATAAACTGCTAAATATCAATGAATCTGGAATAGAAATACGTCCATTTTGATAAGATTTAGCACCAGATAAACCATACGGTAATTTTTCTTCTGGAATAATGTTAGCTGCTGTAACACGATTGTATACAGATTCGGCTGATTCACTAGGTGTTACCACTTCATCTTTATTATCAAATGCATCAGTAGAGTCGTCTCTTTTATCTACACTAGAAGTTGATTTTTCTTCTTCTGATTTACCTGAAGAAGGTGTCGGTGTAACAACGGAATCAGTTGAAACTTCCTTAGTTTTTAGATAAGCTAAAGCTGCTTCTAATTCAGATTTTGATAAATCAGCTTTTGGAATCCAATGACTATGGTTTAAATGTGGAACAATAAAGGCATCGCCAGCATCACTAGAGACATCATGTGGATCGAATATATAACCATCATCTGTCGTATATTTTCCTGCAGCCTTAGCAGCCTCTACTTCTTCTTCAGTATAGACAATTTGAGTATTTGGCTTACCAATTCTTTCAGGATGGCTATTTTCCAAAGGTTTTACCGGAATACTTTCAACTGGTTTAGAAACCTCATTAGTATGTGAAACCTCCTCTGTTTTTTTACCTCCCCATCCATATCTAGAAACCGGTCTTTCTTCAGGATGTGCCAAATAGTATTTTACTGTTGAGAAGAAATCTTCTAAGCTATATCCAATTGGGGCTTTAAAAGCTTCTGGATCATTAAACCAGTCTACTGCAATATTATGGAAATGCGTATGATGTGGAATAATTATATGACCATTCTTATATGCAACAGCATAAACAGCATTATATGGCATATGATCGACAGGAATAATTTTTGATACTTTCGCTCTCTCATATACCTTAGTTGCATCATCTTTAGATGCATCAAAATAAGAAATATCATTCTCTTTAGGTTCTAAAATACCATGTGTTTTACAGAAAAACTCTGCTTCCTTCAATTCTTTATCTGATAAAGACTCTTTAGGTATCCAACCAACATAATCTCCATGTTTAACGATATATTGAATCGCTTCATCACTTATAATATCAGAAGCTTTAAAAATATAACCATCTTCATCTGAAATATAACGTCCATCAGCTTTAGCTTTTGCTAACTCAGCTTCTGAATAGACTGTGTTCAATTTCTTATTATTTTTAGGCTTTTCACTTACTGTAGGTGGAACTACTGGGCTAACCTGGGGTTTATTAACAACAACTGGGGGAACTACTGGACTTACATGGGGTTTATTAACAACAACTGAGGGAACTACTGGACTTATCTGGGGTCTATTAATAATTGTAGGTGGAGTATAGGAATGAGTTGAATTATATCCTCCAATTCCAATACTTTTAGCAATTTGAGCTTCTAGAGCAGACATCTGACTATATGGAATAAAATGGAAATGATCACCATGTGGTACTACTACACCAATATCAGTTCTCTTCGTTATTTGAGCAGGGTCAAACACTAATCCATCAGCCTCAACATGACGCATTGAAACAGGAAGTGAATATAATTGGCTTAATAGTGAAGAAATACCTCCACCCTGATTTGTTATTGGTGAAGTATGAGCAACTCCAGGATTGTAAATCGGCCCATTCAAGTTTCCTGATTGTGGAGCTGAATTATAGATTGGTGTATTTGGTACTCCTGCTTGACTGGTAGAATAATTTGGCTGAACTGGTAAGTTGGATATTGGAGCGTTAGGTGTTGAAGTCAAACGACTAGTATCAACTTGTTGTGCTTGCCCAGATTTACTATTCCAATAACTTTGAGCTGCCGCTAATTCACTTGGAGACAAGTCTGCCTTTGGTATAAAATGGAAATGATCACCATGAGGTACTATAAATCCATCTCCCAAATCATTAATAACATCAGTTGGACTAAAGACATAACCATCATCCGTTGTATAACGTTTTTCACCTGATTTAGATTTTCCAGTACTTGCAACAGAATGAGTTGAATTTCCATTAGCAAATTGTGAAGTCTTACCAGAAGATCCTAACTTACTAGATGAAGCTGACTTACCTGACGCACTTACCTTACCACCATTTTTGGCTTTAGCCTGTTGCGTTCCTTTTTCTCTTTCTTTAGCAATCTGCTCCCTAGTTCTTACGTTAGTCGTATGACCAGGATTCTTAAGATATAAATAATACTGACCATTAACTTTGATGATATATCCATCTTTGACATCATTTACAATATCTTCTTGATTTAAGACATAATTAGGATCTTTCATTACTAAATCTTCACTAATAATAGCATCAAATGGTACCTTTCCATTATAATAATGATAATGATCACCATGAGATGTAACATAACCTTGGTCAGTTATTTTAACGACGATTTGCTCGGCAGTAATCCCTTCTTTTGCACTTACTTGGTCAGGTGTCAAATCTTCATTTTTCTTAACTTTTGATTTCTTAGTTGTTTTATTGTCAATATACTTGATACTATTATCTTTATTTGATTGAGATTCTTGAGTATTTTGAAAACGTCCTAATTCATACCCACATAAACCAATAATTATTGCTGATGCTGCTGAACCTAAAATATATTTTTTCTTCATAATTACCTCTCTCATTTTTCTAATTCATTTAGTAGCGTTTTAAAATCTTTGTTAAGATTTTCTAAATAAGTTAAATTGTTTTCAGGATCTCCTTCAAGTGGATTTAATTCTTTTAAAGAAACTCCTGTAGATGTTGCTAAAGACTTGGCTAATTTTTGTGAAACACCTTTCTCAACAAAAATAGTTTTAACCTTATAATTTTTAACAAAATCTCTAATTTCAGCTAACTGCCTTGGACTTGGTTCTTCATTAGAAACACTTGCTATCCCCAACTGAGATAAACCAAAGCGTTTTGCTGTATAAGCAAATGCCGTATGTTGAGTAACAAAAGTCTTATTTTTTGTCTTTTTGAATGCTTTTATATATTTGTCAGATAACTGATTTGCTTTTTCCTGTAGTTTCTTAGCATTAGCTTTATACACATTTGCATGTTTTTCATCGACTTTTGCTAACTGCTTAGCGATTAAGTTAGCTTCTTGTCCTACTAAAACTGGATCAAGCCATGTATGGGGATCATATAAGGTTGCAGGATCAATCCCATCGGTCGCCTCTACATCTTCCAATCCAGTAACTTTTTGAAGTTCCATACCAACAGATGCTTCAATAACCTTAACTTTTGAATCTTCCAAAGTCGGATCTAATTTTCCTGCCCAACTTTCTAGTGTGTGTGAATGATATACAAACACATCTGCATCATAAATAGCTTTGATATCATTAACAGACGGCTCAAATGAATGAATCCCTGACTGAGATTGAATCATCCTAACATCGTTCAAATCACCCGAAATATCCCTAACCATTGCATATATGGGATAAAAACTAGTTACAATTTTTAAACCATTATTATGTTCTGAACTTTTTTGTATCTTTTTTTGGCAAGCTACCAAACTTATTAGACATAAAAAAAAGCCAAGAAGATAGATTAGTTTCCTTATTCTCATAAAAACTCCTTAACTATTTAATTAACTGGTTATGTATCAGTTTACACCTATTGTTGTTTTTTGTCAATATATTATTTTATTTTTATTAGTAATTATCAAAACATAAAAAGCCTTTCATTTTATGAAAGACTTTTTTAGTTTTTTAATATACTACATTTTCTCTTCTAAATTGACATCTGGATACTTATCAGTAAACCAACGTAATGCAAAATCATTTTCAAAGAGAAATACAGGCTGATCAAATCGATCTTTAGCGAGAATATTACGACTTGAACTCATACGTTCATCCAAGTCCTCAGGTTTAATCCAACGAACTGTTTTCTTACCCATAGGTGTCATCACCACTTCCGCATTGTATTCACCTTCCATACGATGTTTAAATACTTCAAATTGCAATTGACCAACAGCTCCAAGCATGTACTCACCTGTTTGGTAATTTTTATAAAGCTGAATAGCTCCTTCTTGAACAAGTTGTTCAATACCTTTATGAAAAGATTTTTGCTTCATGACATTTTTGGCAGAAACTTTCATAAATAATTCAGGAGTAAATGTTGGAAGTGGTTCAAACTCAAATTTATTTTTCCCAACAGTTAATGTGTCACCGACTTGATAAGTACCAGTATCATAAACCCCTATAATATCTCCTGCTACAGCATTTTCAACATTTTCACGACTCTCAGCCATAAATTGTGTCACGTTTGATAACTTTGCTGATTTTTTAGTACGGGTTAAATTAACAGACATTCCACGTTCAAATTCACCCGATACGATTCTAACAAATGCAATTCTATCACGATGTCTAGGATCCATATTAGCTTGTATTTTAAATACAAATCCAGAAAAATTATTATCAAATGGACTAATCAAATCACCTTCTGTCGTTTTATGACCATGTGGCTCTGGTGCAAATTCTAAGAAACTATCTAAGAATGTTTGAACACCAAAATTAGTTAAGGCAGAACCGAAAAACACAGGAGTCAATTCACCTGATAAAATAGCTTCTCTTGAGAACTCATTTCCTGCCTCTCCAAGAAGTTCAACATCCTCTAGGACTTGATCATAAAACGGATTATTCGCAAATAAGATTTCTCCATCAGTCAATTCTGCAAAACGCTCATCACCTTTATATAGCTCTAAGCGTTTATTATAAAAATCATATAATCCCTCAAACGATTTACCCATCCCAATAGGCCAATTCATTGGATATGAAGCAATACCCAAGATATTTTCTAACTCTTCAAGTAGCTCAAGAGGTTCACGTCCATCACGGTCTAATTTATTGATAAAGGTAAAAACAGGAATATTCCGATGTTTTACAACTTCAAATAATTTCTTAGTCTGTGCCTCAATCCCTTTTGCAGAATCAATGACCATTACTGCTGCATCTACTGCCATTAAAGTACGGTAAGTATCTTCAGAAAAATCTTCATGTCCTGGTGTATCCAAGATATTAACACGCTTTCCAGCATAATCAAATTGCATCACTGAAGAAGTTACAGAAATCCCGCGTTGTTTTTCAATATCCATCCAGTCAGACTTTGCAAATGTCCCTGTCTTTTTCCCCTTAACAGTTCCCGCTTCACGAATTTCTCCACCAAAATAAAGCAACTGCTCAGTAATCGTTGTTTTACCTGCATCAGGATGGGAAATAATCGCAAACGTTCGACGTTTTTTTATTTCATCATTTAAACTCATTTTTACTCCTTATTTTGTAAATACATTACCAAATCAGATAAATTCATCGAGTTACTTCCTTTAATAAGTATCTGATCTTCTGGTTTTAGGATTTCTTTCACTTTTTCTTTTAATAAATCAAATTGATCGATTTCTTTATTCTTCTGATAAAAGTAAACACTTCCAATAGGAAATATTTGACTTGCTAGTTGGGAAAGACCTTCTATATCTTCTCCATAACAAATAACTGTATCAAAGTTATCTGGACTAAGCTTTAAAATAATACTATTATGTAGTTCAATGGATTGCTCACCCAATTCTTTCATATCAGCCAACACGACAATTTTTTTTCCATCCTTATTTTTAGGAATTGACGCAAAAGTTTCTAAAATTAAGTTCATTGCAGTTGGATTAGCGTTGTAAACATCTGATAAAATATCTGCACCATTGGCAGCTTGTTTCCACTCTGTACGATTTTGTGTTAAAGAAATTCCCTCAAGAGCTTCAATAATGTCACCCTCTGAGACTGCTAATAATTTACCCACACATGCAGCAATCAGCGCATTAGTTGCATTGTACTTTCCTGTCACAGGAAGTCTGACAGGCTGATTTAAAATATTGGATGTAAATGTTAATGATTTTTGTTCCTCAATCACATCAAATAATTGAATTTCTTGGTTCTTACCAAAGCGAATCACTTTTTGGTTTTGAGGAAGATAGGAATCGATAATAGGGTCATTTGGAACAATTAAAATACCATTTGAATCCATTCCGTCAATAATTTGCATCTTTCCTTTAGCAATTTTTTGACGACTTCCGAAAAACTCTAGATGAGCCTCACCTATCATTGTTACAACAGCAATATGAGGTTTGGCAATCAAAGAAAGGAGATGAATATCACCTAAATGATCCTGACCCATTTCTAGAACTATTTTTTCAGTATCTTCTGGCATATGACACACTGTATAAGGTAGTCCTATTTCGTTATTATAATTACCTTGAGTTTTGTAAGTTTTATAGGAAGCTGATAAGACATCTGCAATCATATCCTTGGTAGTTGTTTTCCCATTAGATCCTGTTACAGAAATAACATCCACACGCATTTTTTCTAAGTAATAAGCTGCCAACTTCTGAAAAGCACCTAAACAATCTTCGACCAATAAATGAGGAGATTGATTAATTTCTTTTTCTGAAAATGTTGCTACTGCACCATTTTCAAAAGCCTTTTCAATAAAATCATGCCCATCCTTAATGCCCTTTAGTGGCAAAAACAAATCACCTTTTTTAACTTTACGGCTATCAAACTCAATTTGTTCAATCTGAAAATCTTCAAAGTCCTCAATATTATTTTTAGCACCAACTACTTTTGCAATTTCATGCAGACTAACTTTCATTATATGTTCTTTCTATTTATATGTTTCAACTAGAATTTAAATCAGATGACTTTCTCTTTTTTCATAGACAACTTTAGCCAAGTTTACTAATTCTTCAATCAAATCACTATAACTTAGACCCATATTTTCCCATAACAATGGGTACATTGACCATTGGGTAAATCCAGGCATTGTATTCAATTCATTTAAATAAACTGACCCATCCTCTGTTAAAAAGAAATCACAGCGTGACAATCCTGTTCCACCTAAAGCTTTAAAAGCAGTTGCGGCATAATCTCTCATTTTCTTTACGATATCATTATCAATATGAGCTGGTATATCCATCGTAATTTTATTATCAATGTATTTTGCTTCGTAATCATAAAAGGCAACGTCCTTAACAACTTCACCTGGCAGAGTTGTCTTAACATCATAATTTCCTAATAACCCAACTTCTATTTCACGGGCATTAACACCTTGCTCAATTAGTATACGATTATCATATTTTAAAGCTAATTCTAAGGCTGACAATAATTCTTCTTTATTAGAAGCCCTAGATACACCAACACTTGAACCCATATTTGATGGCTTAATAAAAACTGGATATTGCAATTTATCTTCCACTTCATTTATAGCATCTTCAATAAGGTTTCCTTCAATATATGTAACATACTCGACTTGAGGTACTCCAACAGTCTCTAAAATATGTTTTGTCGTAATTTTATCCATAGCTGTACTTGAAGATAAAATATTAGCTCCTACATAAGGTAATTTCATTATTTCTAAAAATCCTTGAATAGAGCCATCTTCTCCCATAGGACCATGTAAAACTGGAAAAACAACTGCATTTTCTTCATAAATATCACTTGGTTTAATTTGACCCGATAAATCAATCGTCTCATTGGTCATCAATCTTTCAGATTCAAGAGGTTTTTCACTAAACTCCTGTGTTTTAACGAATTCTCCATTTTGAGAAATAAAAAACGTCTTCACAAAAAAACGATTATAGTTGATAGCACGCATTACACTCTCTGCTGATAAAACAGAGACTTCTCGTTCAGCACTACGACCACCATATAGTAAAATTAGAGTTTCTTTAGTCATTGTATCTCTTTTCTACAAAATATTTCATTTTCTATATTATCACATTTTAAAGCGACTTTCAAAAAAATAAAAAATCGCAGTACTCAAAAACTATAACAAAAAGCCTACCCATTAGGTAGACTTATAGTATAAATATTTATAACTCTGTTCTATTTTCAATAGCTCTTAACAAAGTCAACTCATCAGCATATTCAATGTCAGAACCTACTGCTAATCCCCTTGCTAATCTTGTGACTTTGATTCCTGCTGGCTTTAAAACCCTTGATATATACATAGCTGTTGCTTCACCATCTGCAGTTGCATTTGTAGCAATTAAAACTTCTTCTACCACACCATCCATAAGACGATTTAATAAGGTTTTTAAGTTAATATCGTCTGGCCCAACTCCATTTAATGGTGAAATTAAACCGTGTAACACATGATAAAGACCACGATACTCTTGTATTTTTTCCATGGCAGAGACATCTTTACTCTCTTCAACAACTAAAATAATACTCTTATCTCTATTTGTATCTGTACATATCTGACAAGGGTCATCATCAGTTAAATTACCACAAACAGAACAATAAGTTAGTTCTCTTTTAGCAGCCAAAAGATTCTTCGCGAAATCATTAACATCCTCATCAGACATACCAATCGTATGGAAAGCTAGACGAGTAGCTGTTTTAATTCCTATTCCAGGTAACTTAGTAAAACTATCAATTAATTTAGCAATTGGACTCGGATATAACATATCAATTCCTTCCTTTAAAAATTAGTGATTGCTCACATATAAGTCTATAATATCTCTTGCAATATACTGACTAGCCTTTGTTTCATCATCAGAAGCATGAGGATACATCACAGCAACTGCGATTTTTTTATCTTGATCATACGCCACTACATTTAAGTTGACAGTTTTAACGTTTTGACCATTTTTAGTAACAGATGTTTCAGCCGTTCCTGTTTTACCACTAATTGTTGTTAGGTTACTCCTTAAGGCATATCCTGTTGCATAGCCACTATAACTATTGACAACATTATAAAAACCTTCTTGTAGTAATTCAACATCTTCTGGACTTATCTGTACTTTATTTAAAGTATGATTTTCAAAAGACTTTATAAGATTACCTAAATTATCTCCTTGTCCATCATAAATCCCATCAGCAATATGAGGTGCAAGACGATTTCCACCATTAGCTATAGTTGCAACATACTGAGCTAATTGGAGAGTTGTGTACGCATCAAATTGACCAAATGACTCATTTAGCACTTCACCTGAATTATAGGTTTTGGGCAAATAACCAACTTCTTCACTTAAATCAAAACCTGTTTCAGTCCCTAAACCAAATTCAGCAAATGACTCCCTAAGACTCTTCATTGCTGTCTTATATTTCTCTAAAACTAAACTGTCACCAACATTATAGTTTTGTCCCATTAAACGTAAAGCAATTTGCACCATATATGTATTAGAAGAGTATTCTAGTGCTTGTGTTGCTGTTATAGGTATTAAACCTTGAGTAAACCATGACTTAATGTTAGCAATTTCGTGATCATATAATACTTCATTTCCAGATAAGACATGATGTTCCCAACCTGAGCTAATTGTTGCCGCTTTAATAACAGATCCTGGTGTGTAGGAGTTTGTAAAAGTACCTAAAGTATCGGAACTTGTCTCATTCGTATCAAGATTATGTGATAATCCTGATAAAGCTAGTACTCTACCTGTTGACGGCTCTAATGCTACAGCATAAATACCTTCAGAAAGATTGGCATTCCCTGTGCTTAATTCACTAGAAAAATACCTTTTTAAAATATCATCAACTCCAGCTTGAAAATTGGAATCAATGGTTAATTTTAAATTCGCTCCAGAGTGTCCTTTTTGATCTAATTTATCAGAAACTACCTTTCCTTTTTTATTGACTTTAATAGTCTGAATAGTATGTTTTCCTTGTAAATAAGATTCATAGACTTTTTCTAAATAAGATATTCCAACCCTATCATCTAAAGAATAACCTTTTTTTATATAAGATTTAACAAACTCTTTTGGTAAACCTGATTTTTCAGTTGATATCATACCAACAATAGAGGTTAAATTTCCAGCTGAGTCACTTTTACGTTGCCAATCTTCACTAATATTAAGACCTTCAAGATTTCCTTTATGTGAAATAATTTCATTTAATTTATCTTCAGACAGATTTCCCAAGTCTATATTTTTAGTATAAAAAGTTCCAATTCGATTCAATTGTGTAAAGATATAAATTGTTTTTAGAGTCTCAGTATCATCATTAAATGTATTATTTTTTAAAGAATTCACTGCATTATTGTATATAATAGACTCCGACAGGTTATTACCATAGCCATCAAATCTCTCACTATTAGGTAGCTTCTTAACAACTTGTTTATAATGATTTGAATCTGCCAAATAATAATCAATTCTTTCTCTTTTTGATACTGTAATATCATTTAAATCACAGTACTTCGAAAGATAATTAGCCACTTCTAGCAAATAATCGGAAGTCATTTTATTATCACGTGTAAATGAGATTACCTTTTTTATACTATTATCAACTAAGACAAGCCCGTTACTATCATAAATCTTACCTCTAGGATTAGACGAAGTTACTTTATATGTATAGGTTTCATTTAGTTTAGCAGTATAAAAAGAAGCATTCATTAATTGCATATAGCCAAGTCTTAACAAGATAATTGTAAATAAAATGACAATGATTAAAAATAAAAGGTGAATACGCCTAAGGATACTAACATGACCTTTTTTTACTCTCAATACATTTCTATCCCTTCCATTTTTACTGCCTTACTATTTTATCATAAATTAAAAATTATTTAATCATTTCAAATAAAAAAGAGAGCCGAAGCTCTCTTTTTTATTTGTTGTCTGACAAATAATTATTTAATTTGGGAACTTAATTAAAATTAAGCTTCGATTTCTGAAACAATACCTGAACCAACAGTACGTCCACCTTCACGAATTGAGAAAGTAGTACCTTGTTCAACGGCGATTGGGTGAATCAATTCAACATCGATAGTTACGTTATCACCAGGCATTACCATTTCTGTACCAGCTGGAAGTTCGATTGAACCAGTAACGTCAGTTGTACGGAAGTAGAATTGTGGACGATAGTTGTTAAAGAATGGAGTATGACGTCCACCTTCTTCTTTGCTAAGGATGTAAACTTCACCTTTGAATTTAGTGTGTGGGTTGATTGAACCTGGTTTAGCAATAACTTGACCACGTTCGATTTCATCACGTTGAACACCACGTAAAAGCACACCAACGTTATCTCCTGCAAGACCTTCGTCAAGTTGTTTACGGAACATTTCAACACCAGTTACAACTGCTTTAGTAGTTTCTTCTTTAATACCAACGATTTCAATTTCATCATTGACACGAACTGTACCACGGTCGATACGTCCTGAAGCAACTGTACCACGTCCAGTAATTGAGAATACATCTTCAACTGGAAGAAGTAATGGTTTGTCAGTATCACGTTCTGGTTCTGGGATGTACTCATCAACAGTGTTCATCAATTCCATGATGATATCTTCGTAGTCTGAATCACCTTCAAGAGCTTTAAGAGCTGAACCTTGGATAACTGGTAAATCATCACCTGGGAAGTCGTACTCTGAAAGAAGGTCACGGATTTCCATTTCAACTAATTCAAGTAATTCTTCATCATCAACTAAGTCGATTTTGTTCATGAAGACGATAAGGTATTTAACACCTACTTGACGTGAAAGAAGGATATGCTCACGAGTTTGTGGCATTGGTCCATCAGTTGAAGCAACTACAAGGATAGCTCCGTCCATTTGAGCCGCACCAGTGATCATATTTTTAACGTAGTCCGCGTGTCCTGGAGCGTCGATATGTGCATAGTGACGTTTTTCTGTTTCGTACTCAACGTGAGCAGTGTTGATTGTGATACCACGTTCACGTTCTTCTGGAGCAGCATCGATTGAAGCGTAGTCTTTTGGTTGGTTAACTGCGCTTGGAAGACGACGAGCAAGAACTGTAGTGATAGCAGCTGTTAACGTAGTTTTACCGTGGTCAACGTGTCCAATTGTACCAATGTTAACGTGTGGTTTACTACGATCGTATTTTTCTTTTGCCATTTTGGGAAAAGCCTCCAATAAAATATATTTTATAGATAGACAGTAGGCAATACGGTCTAACTTTACCCTACTATTCTATCAAAATATAATTAAATTGCAAGTGTTTTACATTTTTTTCTTTTTTTATTCCTTATCCAATTTATAATAAGGCTGATTTGGAATCAAGGCCCCAATACTAGATACATAAATCCATGACTCACCGTCTAACTGGGCAAAGTTCTCAGACTTACCAGTTAGGATTACTCCTGAAAATTTAGCTTGAGAAAGTTTTTTATACGATTTATGGAAAAAAGTTAAATCATCAACAGTATCATACTGTGATATTCCATCACCATATTGCCCATTTATATTTTCCTTAATACTCTTACCTAAACATTTGTAAAAATACTCAAATGAGCTTTCAGGATTTGAAGGGTCTAAATTAAGCCCGAATAAATCTGATAATTTAATATTTGTAATATCGTAGTTTGATTCCGTCCCTAACCAATACCAATTCACTTTTAAATTTGAAGGAAGCATACTTTTTAATTCTTTATACGTATATTCTTTATCAAATGTTATTGCCACTTCTACAACTTGATTTGGCATTTCACCTAGTAAAGAAATTTCTTGTGGTGGTGTTATTTTAGAACGTCCTTTAGTTTTTTATTAAAAAATAAAGGAATTTTTGTTAGATTCCCATAACCGTAAGCTTGATTAAAATCTCTATTAATATAAGAAAATCCATCTGATGTTATATCTTTTTGAAACCCATAGGGATTAATTGAAATAGTAGTAACATCATAAGGGACTTGTATTCCATCAATATCTTTTGTACGGTTAAGACGAAGTAATCCATTAAATTGACCAGTAGACAAGTTATAAGCTGAATCATAAGAAATGTTAGGATAAGATATGGCACTTCTGTTCTCATAATAATGTAAGGCTTTTAAAAAATTAGTAGTTGCCATTCTTCCTAGTATAATATGAATTAGGAGAATAATACTAAAGAAAATAATTACAATTGATGTTGACCAAATGATGATTTTTTTCGTTAATTGTTTTTTATTTTTTTTTGCTATGATTTCAAATGTTTCCATTAGAATACCCCTTTTCCTTTAATAATTGTTTTAATTTTTTCCGACTTCTCATCAGTTGAACCTTGATTTTACTCTGAGAACAACGAAGAATATTAGCGATTTCGACAATTGAAAATCCTTGAAAATAATAAAGGTCTAGGATAACCTGTTCATTTTGAGGTAATTCTTCTACTGCTTCGTTTAATAGCGAATAAGCCTTTTTTTCAACTATTAATAAATTTTCCGATTTAAAAAAATTCACGATTCAATATTTCCATATAGTGCCTATCTCTTCTATATTTATCAATGTATTTTCGGATTGACACACGATACATCCAAGCTCTCATTTTTTCTGCTGGAATGACTGCGTCTGTTTCTAGCATTTTGATAAAAACATCCTGAACAACATCCTCTGCTTGTTCTTTGGGGATATTTGAAGCTTGGAGATAAGACACTATTTCCTTTGCAAAAGCAATCATTTCCATTTCATATTTGTCAAGTTTAATAAGCTCATCTCCCTTCTCACTAGTAAAACGAACATATGCAACATATGGTTACATTTTTCTTTATATTAATTTAATTTATTAAAAATAAGGAAAAAAAAGAAGGACAAATTCATCATGTTCTTCTTTTTTTATTTAAAATCACTAAACTTAATAACTTTATTATTCTTTATGTCTTCTTTGATACCTTCATGAAGTTGTCTATCAGCTTCACTTAATATAGATTCTCTCTTCTCATTAGCATCAATATTTAAAACAAAAGCAACAGCGATAGATAAGACAAGAACACTATTTCCTCCTTGAGATAAAAAAGGAAAGGTTACACCAGTAGAAGGAATCAAACCAGAAATTCCACCGATGTTAACAAATACTTGAGTTAGTAACATCGCACCTACTCCTAAAGCAATCATCGCATTAAAAGGATTCTTAGCCTTTATCCCAACATACATGATACGTAAAATCAAAAAGAATAATAATGCTAAAATAAATCCTGCTCCAATTAGCCCTAATTCTTCAATAACAATTGAAAAAACAAAATCTGTTGTCGCCTCAGGCAAGTAACCTCTTTTTTCAATCGAATTTCCAAGTCCTAAGCCAAACCAACCACCATTACTCATGGCGTAATAAGAATTCACGAGTTGGTGTCCTGAATCAGTCACATCCAAGAACGGGTTATAAAATGCACTAAAACGCTTTGCTACATAACCAAAAACTGGGATTTGCTTAACTTTCTCAACTCCTGCCATCTTAATTCCACCTAAGAATAATGCTGAAAAGATAGGAATTGCTAAAATAACACTAGAAAACCAACGATAAGAAACACCACTAATAAGATAAACAATAATTGCCGTAAGGACAATGATTGTTGCATTTCCTAAGTCAGGCTGCATAGCAACGATAAAGATCATTAAACCTGAATAAAACCACCAGGAATCAATATTTAGAATCCCTTTTTGTTTAGATTCTTGAAATGATAAGGCTTGATAATCATAAATTTCAATTTGTTTCTGTTTTCTAGAAAAAACAAATGATAGATACCAGACAACTAATAATTTCAAATATTCTGCTGGCTGGAAACTAATTGGACCAAGTATAATCCATCCATGTGCTCCATTAACCTCTTTAGTAAAAAATCTAGCAATAGTTAATAAAATAAATTCAACAAATATCGCTAATAAAAGAACTTTTGAATTTTTTAAAAAATCTAATTTTAACTTGTAAATAAAAACTATACCAAGCAAACTAATGATCCAAAATACTGCTTGACTGATTACTGACTTAAAAGGATTTAGACCATATTGTATCAAACTAGCGCTTGTCGTTGAATACACTATTATCAATCCAATAATTGATAAAATCAAATATGGAATCAGTATAGAATAATTTAAAAGATGCCGTTTATTAATTTCCATTATATTTCCTACATTCTAGCATTTTACATTTCATTATAGCATTTTATAATGTGTAAATAAAGAATGAGATAGACAATAAAAAAATGAGAATTTCTTCTCATTTTTTAACCAGAATTTCGTAAGCCAGTTGCAATACCGTTAATCGTAATATGAATTAATTTTTCATAATCTTCATCCAGTTCATTATTTCTTAATCTCTTAATTAATTCAATTTGAATATAATTTAACACATTGAAGTAGGGTAAACGATAATCCAAACTAGCTTTCAAAGTAGGTACTTCAGCTAATAATTGTTCCTGATTTTCAATTGCTAAAATGATATTTTTAGTAAGTTGCCACTCATCTAATATAATATTAAAAACATCTTGTACTTCTTGATTTTCAGCCAGTTGGGCATATTGAAATGCAATATTCATATTAGATTTTGATAAGACCATATCAACATTTGATAATAATGAATTAAAAAATGGCCATTTTTTATACATATGCTGTAATTTTGATAAATGTGATTTATCCTGGTCAATGTATTCTTTAAATGCTGAACCAACACCATACCAACCTGGCAGCATAATTCTATTTTGAGACCATGAAAATACCCAAGGAATTGCCCTTAAACCACTAATTTCAGTTATCGTCTTTCTAGCGGCAGGTCTTGAACCAATATTAAGGCTAGACACTTCTTTTATGGGACTCGCCTCAAAGAAATAATCATAAAAATATGGATTTTCAAACACTAGTTGTCGATAGGTTTTATTACTTGACAAAACAATACTATCCATCGTCGTTCTAAAATCATCAATTTCATCTGGATTTGTTAGCATATGTGTCACCATTCTATCAATTGACGCTGAAATTAGCATTTCTAAATTATAATATGCAACATCTCTATTACCGTATTTGTTCTCAATAATTTCACCTTGCTCAGTTAACCTGATTCGGTCTTTGATACTACCAAATGGCTGAGAAGTAATTGCTTCATAAGATGGTCCACCACCTCGACCAACAGTTCCACCTCGACCATGGAAGAATGTAATTTTTATACCATTTTCATCCCCAAGTTGAGTCAACTCATTTTGAGCTTTATATAAGGTCCAACCTGATGATAAATAACCACCATCCTTATTACTATCAGAATAACCCAACATAATTTCTTGATAATTATTTTTACTCTGTATCCATTTCTTAACTAAATCGTACGATAAGTACTCATACATGATACCTGGAGCATTTTCTAAATCTTCAATAGTTTCAAATAACGGAACAATTTGAATTCGTGCGCTTTCCTTATCAATTAAACCAACTTCTTTTAATAAGATAGCTAATTCAAACATATCCGAAACACTTTCTGTATGTGAAATAATATGTTGGTTAATAATTTCCTCACCAAGTTTGTCTTTTAAGTCACGCGCAACTCGAAAAATTGCCAATTCTTTTTGAAGTAGTTCCGATTTTTCGACTTGAGTTGACCCTAATGGTCTTGGATCCTCAGTCAATTCTTTAACTAAAATAGCACATTTTTCAGACTCTGATAATTCCATATAATTATCAACTATGTTGGCTGCTTTAAGCAATTCTGAAACACAAGCTTCATGAATACTTGAGTCTTGACGCATATCAATTGTTGCCAGATAGAATCCGAAAACATCCACTGCTTCTAGTAATTCTTCAAATTCACCACCAATTAATGTTTCTCCACCATTTTCTAATAAAGAATTCTTGATGATATTTAAATCATTTTTAAGTTCTTGAGCTGTGCTATAAAATGGACCTTCCTTATCTTTTATCTCACGAGCAACATCAGTCATCTTAGCGTTTATGTAGTCACTAATAACACCTCTGTTTCCCAAAGTATTTAACAAGCTTGCTAAAGCATTTTTTTCACTCGTTCTTCCAAAATGAGAATGTGGATTAGATAATCTAATCAATGTTTCTATGAGTTTTGTTTGAATAAAATTAAAAGCTTTACGATACGGTTCATTTTCACGATAAACTGACTGATCATAGGATTCTTCAGCTAATTTCTCTACCTCAGGACTTGCTTTAGTCAAACTTGTGGACAAAGAAAATGTACGATACAAATGTGATAGTTTATCTATATAATAATTAATAATAACTTCATTTTGTACCATTGCTGATAATTCTAGGGTATCTGAAGTTACAAATGGATTCCCATCCCTATCACCACCAATCCACATCCCCATAGTTATTGGTTTAGCTTTTTCTAATTTAATTCCTTTTTGAGCAGCCAACTTTTTATATTCCGTTGTTAATTTCGTAATTGCAGGAATCAATGAAGAATTGTAATATTCCATTACATTTGTTATTTCATTTTTAACCTTTAATTTTTTTTCACGGATGATATCCGTCTGCATGATAACTTCAATGTAACGTTTTAAATCCTCATACCACTTATTTTTATTTATGACACCATTTTTGACATCTCTATATTTTCTCAGTAAATCATGGATTTTATTCGTCAATTCTAGCACTGTTTTACGCTGAACTTGAGTGGGATGTGCTGTTAGAACAGGAACTACATTGACTTTTTCTAATAGTATTGACGCTTCCCTTTTACGAGATACGAGATCTATCGTTGATGATAATTTTCCTAGATAATCAGTCTCCTTATTATTTTGATAATTAATTGTATAGGCTAAGTCGACATCTTCTGAAATATTAATCAGTAGGGGGAGAATAGAAAAATACCTTGACGCAATAACCATTTCTTCATTACTTAAACCACTGATAAGATTATCCAAACTGATATAATCTTCACTTGTAGATAAACGAACAAGTTCTTGAATCTTTTGATAGCTCGCACTATCAACCATTTGTTCCGTAGTTTGATCTAAAAGTTGCTTTAAAATAGCAACTTCTTCAGTAATCATTTCTTGACTATTATAACTTTCTAGTTTCTTTGCGGTCACAACAATCTCTCCTTTTGATAATATACCTATTATGATACCACTTTAAGCTAAAAAGTAAATAAATTTTCAGAATTTACTAAACTTTATAGAACAATGTGTAAGCTTTTTTGATATACTAGATTATAATATTATAAGGAGATTAATTATGGAACTCAAAAAAAGAGAAGATTTCCCCACTAAAGAACTTTGGGATTTATCTGCATTATATCAAGACAGAGAAGATTTTCTAAGACATATTGAAAAGGCTTTAGAAGATATTTCAAATTTTAAAAAAAATTATCTCAATTCCTTAAATACTTTAGATGATTATAATTCTGCACTTATGGAATATGAACAAATTTTAATTCAAATCAGTCATCTTTCAACTTATTCGTTTATGCCTCAAACGACAGATTTTAGTAATGAAGAATTTGCTCAAATTGCTCAAGCTGGTCAAGATTTTATGACAAAATCATCTGTTGAACTTAATTTTTTTGACACTGCTCTAGTCACCGCTCCAGGTCATATCTTAGATCAACTAGCTAAAAAAAAGTACTTTAGTGCTTATATTCGTGAAATACGACTTAAAAAAACTCATTTTTTAGGTGATGAAATTGAAAAGACCTTAACCAATCTAAGAGAAGTTTTTGAGAGTCCTTGTGACATTTACACAAAAATGCGCGCAGGTGACTTTGAGATGGAAGATTTTGAAGTTGATGGAAAACTGTACAAGAATAGCTTTGTCACTTATGAAAATTATTATCAAAATCATGAGAATGCCGAAATCCGTGAAAAAGCCTTTCGTTCTTTTTCTAATGGATTACGAAAACATCAAAATGCAGCTGCAGCTAGTTATTTAGCACAAGTAAAATCAGAAAAGTTAATATCTGACATGAGAGGTTTCGAATCTGTGATTGACTCACTATTAGTTTCCCAAGAAGTCGATCGTAGCATGTTTAATCGTCAAATAGATCTCATCATGACTGATTTTGCACCTATTGCAAGAAAATACCTAAAACATGTGGCTAAAATTAATGGTATAAAGAAATTAACATTCGCTGATTGGAAGTTAGATTTAGACACTGAACTTAATCCTGAGGTTAGTATCGATGACTCTTATGATCTTGTAATGGAATCTATCAAACCGTTGGGTGAAGAGTATTTAAATGAAATCAAACGTTATCAAACCGAACGTTGGGTTGACTTTGCTGCAAATGAAAATAAGGATTCAGGAGGTTATGCTGCTGACCCTTATAGAGTTCATCCATACGTTTTAATGAGTTGGACAGGTCGACTAAGTGATGTCTACACTTTAATTCATGAAATTGGTCATTCTGGACAATTTATCTTTTCTGACAATGCTCAAAGCATATTCAATACTCATATGTCAACCTACTACGTTGAAGCACCTTCAACATTCAATGAGCTTTTACTAAGTGATTATTTGGAACAAACCTCTGATGATATTCGACAAAAACGTTTTGCTTTAGCACATCGACTAACTGATACTTACTTCCATAACTTTATCACTCACTTACTAGAGGCTGCTTTCCAACGTCGCGTTTATTCTTTAATTGAAGAAGGTAAAACATTTGGAGCTCATCAATTGAATCATATTATGAAAGAAGTACTAACTGAGTTTTGGGGTGATGCTATTGAAATAGATGATGATGCTGCGTTAACTTGGATGAGACAAAGTCATTATTATTATGGTTTATATAGTTACACTTATTCAGCAGGTCTTGTTATTGCAACTGCTGGATATCTTAATCTCAAAAATAACCCTAATGGAGCACAAGAATGGCTTTCTTTTCTAAAATCAGGAGGAAGTTTGACACCACTTGACACAGCTAAAATTATTGGTGCAGACATCTCAACTGATAAACCACTAAAAGATACAATAGCATTTCTCGATGAAACAGTTGAAAAAATAATAGCTTATAGTAATGAAATAAACCTTTAATAACTAAAAAACCAGTAGAATTCTACTGGTTTTTTAGTTATTAAAGGTTTCCTGATAAAATTCAATCTTATCACCATTCTTGACAGTAATGTCTTTGGCACCTTTGGATGCCACTTCGTCATTAATTTTAAACATCCAATATTTGTTAGCAGATTCATCCTGCTTTAAACCATCAATTGAAGTGATAAAACCATCTTTGTCTTCGATTGTGTAAGTTGTTTTTAATAAATCTAAGACACTCTCGCCTTTTTTAAAGGTAACATTTTTTTCTAACACTTTTTCATCTTTTTTAACAATTAATTTTGCAGTTGTTTTAACAGCTTCTGTCGATGAACTGGATGTTGTTTTGGGAGAAAGTGTTGTTTGAGAGCATCCCACTAAAACCAATAATAGTAATGGTAAAAGCCATAATTTATAAATTTTCTTCATAGCCTAATCTCCTAAATGCTTCAAATATAAGTGGATAAAATAAGATAGTTGATACAGAATGAGCCAGATTAAAAGTTAAACCATTTAATACATATCCCCACCAAGGAAGATGAAAGAAAACTGCATTTATAAAATCAATAATAAAACCATATAAAAAAGCAAGCATACCTGCTACTATCCCTCGTATCATCACGTTCTTCATTATAACAAATCTGGTGTGCTTTGTCAGTATCAATTTTAAAATAGTCCATAATAAAAGAATAAGAGTATAGGCTATTATCTGAAAATAAACCCATATACCAAAACCAAAAATAAAAGATGTTACTAACATGCAAATGAACATAATCAAAAAACCATCAAAAAAACCAAAAAATAAACTAGAAATAAAAAAAATAGCCGTCATCGGTTTTACATTTGGAAAAGCTCCAAAAAGATATCTAGAAACAACACACATGGCTGCTAGCAATGCAATCCTCGTCATTCTTTTCAATGTCATATTTTACCTCGCTTTAAAATTTAAAGTCATATCTTCCATTCTACTTTTTCTTAATTAGTATTACAATTTAGGGTCAAATGTATTAAAAAAACCACCAAACTTTGATTTTTTATCACTTTTAAGTTACAATATCAATAATGAGAAGAAGAATTAAGCCAATTGTTGTTTTAGTTTTTTTCTGCTTGTTATTCTTATTGTTTTTTATTAGTATATCACATGCAAATAATCAATTCCAAAATCAACTAAAAAAAGCCAATGAGTCTATCCCAAGTACAATAACAAGTAAGTCAACTTCAACAACTAAAAAAGAAAGTAAAGAATTTGTTCTTAATCCTATTATCGACGTTTCTGGGTGGCAACTCCCTAGTGAAATCGACTACAAAACACTTTCCAAAAATATTTCTGGAGCTATAGTTCGTGTTTATGGTGGTTCACAAATAAAATCTAATAATAATGCTGCATATACAACTGGAGTTGATAAGTCATTTAAGACACATATTAAACAATTTCAAAAATATAAAGTTCCCGTAGCAGTCTATAGCTATGCACTCGGTAAAAGTGTCAAAGATATGAAGTCTGAGGCAAAAACGTTCTATGACAGTGCTTCTCCTTATCATCCTACTTTTTATTGGATTGACGTCGAAGAAAAAACTATGTCTAACATGAATAAAGGTGTTCAAGCTTTTAGAGAAGAATTGAAACGTTTAGGAGCTAAAAATGTTGGTATTTACATCGGTACTTATTTTATGACGGAACAAGATATCTCTGTTAAAGATTTCGATGCTATTTGGATTCCTACATATGGGAATGACTCTGGTTATTATGAAGCAGCTCCTCAAACTGATCTTGATTATGATTTACATCAATACACTTCACAAGGCTATATCCCTGGTTTTAACAATGTCTTAGACCTAAATCAAATCGCCGTAACTAAAGATGCCAAAACTACCTATGAAAAATTATTTGGTAAGTCAGAGTAAAAACAAACTTCTCTTTGGAGGTTTGTTTTTTTTTGAAAATAATACAAAATGGTAGATATCAGACATATCACGTTAAGTCGAATAAGAAGTCTTCTCATAGTATTTTTTAGTTTTACAATGCAAAATAAATGATTTTAAAATGACTAAAATGTCATTCAATCAAAAAACTTAAAGTATTCTCTAACAAATTTGTCTACTGTCTAAACAAAGCTATGAGATAACTTTTTTAAAATTTCACTTGTCTCAATAAGCTATTATATAGTACAATAATAAAAGAATAAAATTTCATATATTAATTTCGGAGTAAAATGTCAAAGAAAAAAAGTATAAAAAAAACATTAGTTGAACAGATTCTTGATAAAGCTAATATCAGTTACGAAAGTCTTATGATAAATGCTTTAGAACAGCATGTAAAACTTGAAATCCCAAGAGAAGAAATCTACAAAACATTAGCTTTAATTGGTGATAAAACAGGTCCAGTTATTGGAATTGTTCCCTTAACTGAACACCTATCTGAAAAAAAATTGGCGAAATTATCTGGTAATAAAAAAATTACTATGATTCCTCAAAAAGACCTACAAAAAACTACTGGTTATATCCATGGAGCAAACAATCCTGTAGGGATTAGACAAAAGCATAACTTCCCAATTTACATTGACCAATCAGCCCTTGATAAAAAGACAATGATTGTATCTGCTGGTGAAATTGGTCGCTCAATCAAAATTGAAAGTCAAACATTAGCTGATTTTATCAATGCTAAATTTGCAAATCTAACGGAAAATTAAAAGGAGAAAGGTAATGAAACTATATTTTGTTAGACATGGAAAAACACAATGGAACGAGGAAGGCCGTTTTCAAGGAGCTAATGGAGATTCACCACTACTTGAATCTTCACTCGATGAAATAGCACAACTAGGAGACTATTTAGCTGATATTAATTTTGATGTTGTCTTTTCAAGTGATTTAAAACGAGCATTTGATACTGCTGAAATCATAATTAAACATAATCATTTTTCAAACACTCTAATTCAAACCCCTAAACTACGTGAATGGCAACTTGGAAAATTAGAGGGAGAAAAAATATCAACTGCTAGTGCTATTTACTCCAAACAAATGGAAGCTTTCAGACATAATTTGGCCAAGTTTAACTCTAATCTTTTCGAAGCTGAAAGCGTTTATAAAACAACTCATCGTGTCAAGGAACTAATAGACAGTTTAAAAAACAAACATTATAAAAACGTATTAATTATTGGACATGGTGCTAATCTAACCGCATCAATACGAAGCCTATTAGGATTCGAACCTGGACACTTACGTGATAAAGGGGGGTTAGATAACGCAAGCCTTACCATTTTAGAAACTACTGATTGCGAATCATTTAATTGTCTTTTATGGAATGATAAATCATACCTAGAGGATACTATTGATATTAATCCAACATAAAAACAGATTGAAAATTTCAATCTGTTTTTATGTTATTAAGTAGTTACCTACTATACTTAAAGCGAAGTATTTTTTCTTGTTTTGCAGTCAAACGGAGTAAAATAACAACCCTATCAATACTCATGTTACTTTCTAAAAGTCTTTCTGCAGCTATCATTAATCCGTTATTAATTCCTAATTCTAAAATCGGATTCTCTCTGTCATTAACATCAAAAATGTACTTATTATCAGGCAAATCAAACAAGACCTTAACAGCACCAAATAATTGATCAAAATTATCAATAGCAATATCATATACCGGTTTTGTTCCCGGCTTTAATGTTCTCCCCCGATGATTAAACCACATTGAATGCCAACCACCATTAAATGCGCCCATAACATCATTATCATAAGAATCTCCCACATAAAGAGTTGTAGATGGATTCATCCCAAACTGTTTAGCGGCTAAATTAAAAATTTCTTTTTGGGGTTTTTGAAAGCCTGTAGCTTGACTAACAATAACACGTTGTGGTTCAACATAATCATATAAACCTAATTTTTTAACTTTTTTTAACTGATGTTCTGTAGGACCATTAGTAATGACACCGATTGGAATATTTTTTGATTTTAAAAAATCAAGTGTTAATCTCATCTCATCAAGCATCGTAATATGTTCTAATTCATATTCATAAACTTCTTGAAAATATTTACCTTCTGCTTCACCAATTTCCCGATAATTAAACTCTAAAAGTGTTTCTTTACACCTCCAAAATCGAAAATAATCAGTCGTCATTTTCTCAGCAATAACTTTTGGAAATCCAATATCAGAATAGTGCCTAAAACGAATATAGGCTTGGTTGATATGACTCATATCAAAATCAGGAAAACATTTCTCCATTGCAAGTCTATATGGACCTTGCTGGTCATAAATCGTATCATCAACATCAAAAACGATAGAGGTTATCATCTTTTATCTCTCCTTATTTTATGCTTTATCATTATACTATTTTGTATCCATATTTTCAACGAAGATCATTAGTTAAGAAAGCACCATAACTTGTGTCACTATAGCAATTTTATGTTATAATTGTAGAGAAAAATCATTGGAGGAAAACATGTCAAACGAACATATTGAAGAATTAAACGACCAACAAATTGTACGTCGTGAAAAAATGACAGCTTTGCAAGAACAAGGAATTGACCCATTTGGTAAACGTTTTGAACGTACAGCAACATCAGGGCAATTGAAACAAAAATACGCTGATAAATCAAAAGAAGAATTACATGATTTAAATGAGATGGCTACTATTGCAGGACGTCTTATGACTAAGCGTGGTAAGGGCAAAACTGGTTTTGGACACATTCAGGATAAGGAAGGACAAATTCAAATCTATGTTCGCCGTGATGCTGTTGGAGAAGAGAATTACGAAATTTTTAAAAAAGCTGACTTAGGGGACTTTTTGGGAATTGAAGGATATGTGATGCGAACTGATATGGGAGAACTGTCTATTAAGGCAACAAAACTAACTCATCTATCCAAAGCATTACGTCCTCTTCCTGAAAAATTCCATGGCCTCACTGATGTTGAAACAATCTATCGTAAACGCTATTTAGACTTAATTTCAAATCGTGAAAGCTTTGAGCGTTTTGTGAAACGTAGTCAAATTATTTCTGAAATCAGACGCTATCTTGATAGTCTTGGCTTTTTAGAAGTTGAAACTCCTGTTTTGCATAACGAAGCTGGTGGAGCTTCTGCAAGACCATTTATTACACATCATAACGCTCAAAATATTGATATGGTACTTCGTATTGCTACTGAATTACACCTTAAGCGCCTTATTGTTGGTGGAATGGAACGTGTTTATGAAATTGGTCGTATCTTCCGTAATGAAGGTATGGATGCCACTCATAACCCTGAATTTACATCTATTGAGGTCTACCAAGCATATGCTGATTTTCAAGATATCATGAACTTAACCGAAGGTATCATTCAACATGCTGCTAAATCTGTTGTCGGTGAAGGTCCTGTTAACTATCAAGGTCATGAAATTGCTATCCACCAACACTTTAAGCGTATCCACATGGTTGATGCAATCAAAGAAATCACTGGAGTTGATTTCTGGAAAGAAATGAACCTTGAAGAAGCTTGTCAAATCGCTAAAGAACATAATGTACCTATAGAAAAACATTTCACAGGTGTCGGTCATATTATCAATGCCTTCTTTGAAGAATTTGTTGAAGAAACACTTATTCAACCTACCTTTATCTATGGACATCCTGTCGAAGTATCTCCACTAGCAAAGAAAAACACAGAAGACCATCGATTTACTGACCGATTTGAGCTCTTTATCATGACAAAAGAATATGGTAACGCCTTTACAGAGTTAAATGACCCAATTGACCAATTAGAACGATTTAAAGCTCAAGCTAAAGCTAAAGAACTTGGTGATGATGAGGCAACAGGTATTGATTACGATTATATTGAAGCGCTCGAGTACGGTATGCCCCCAACTGGAGGATTAGGAATCGGAATTGATAGACTATGTATGCTTCTTACAGATACTACTACCATCAGAGATGTTCTTTTATTCCCGACGATGAAATAAGACGTCTCAGAAACGTTGTCATATCAACGTTTCTAGAGAGTAATTAGTACAACTTACCAAAAATTTACCACAACTTATACAAGTAGTTGTAAAAACTTATAACGACTTACAGCTTCTCTTGGATTATTCCAAGGGAAGTTTTTTAGTTTCTGGAAAGCAAAAAATGACAGCATATTTTCTACTTTCATTTATGTGTTTCAGAAAAATGATGATTTTTAGGAAAGTTATTGGTTAGGAAAATACAATATTTCCAATAATAACTTCTATTTCTGTTTTTTCAATATTAGCTTTTCTATTTGATGCTCGTTTCACCTTAGCACCTACAGAATTTTCCAATCTTGAAAAATCGAATAGCTCCGCATAATCAGTAAAGTCAAGCCAAAATCTATCAACGTTTGCTGCTATCTCTTTAACATATTGGAACAGCTCACTCTCTTCATCCACCATACGGATTACATTTGCAATCTTGCTCACATCTTTTGGCACTAACCCTGCCTCTTGAAGCTTGCTTATTATTAAACTTCTATTTTTTATATCTTTTACAGAATTACCAATCTCTAATGCTGCGTTCTCAGCGGTCTTATTTTGTAGAGACTGAAGATTTGATTCCGCAGTATCAACTGATTGATTGAAATTATCAACTAACTTTTGCTTATACTTCTCCAATTTTTCTAATTCATTGCCCAGAAGAATTTCTGATTTTTCTTTTGACAACTCTGCTGTTGAACTTATACCTCCGATTTTTGATTGTCTAAGGTGGCTTTCTGCATTAGTTATGTCAGAGTTAGAGAGTTCACTTGTATCAAAAATCCTCTCTTCAGTAGAGATCGCGGCTCCATTTGCATCCTTATAATTGATACGAGCTACTACAATAGTGTGAGAACTATTGTTCTTAGAAAAGCTGTATTTTGGATATACTGGCTTCTCGGTACGCTTTATCGCTGAGTTTTTCATATCATAAAGTCGCTTATTAGCTTCTTTATAATCAGTAGAATGTTTTTCTGAAACAGTGCCTTGATTATAGATTGTCTTTTCTACAGTCCTATCGAGCATCGTTTGGACAGCTTTACCTTTATCTCTTTTTACGTCTTCAAGATAGGAGGTATATTCTGGCAAAACAATATCATCAAATTCAGTATCAGACATTACTCCTGCCATTTTCTTTCCAAGGCGCTCTGACATCTGTAACTCTACATCAATTGCTTCATATACTGGGAACGTATAGACAAAGATATTATTTACAGAAGAGTCTTGCCGTGGTCTGTCAATACGCCCTATACGCTGTTCCAACACCATCGGATTATATGGTAAATCCAAATTCATCAGTACTACAGCATCTTGAAGGTTTTGCCCTGTAGAGATAGTATCCGTACCAACTAGTAAATTTATCTCCTTAACAGTTCCAAAGATATCTTTTCGATTTTTTGATAAAGGAGAGAATCTATCTAGTATCTCTTTCTTTGTTTCTGGATATTCACCAATTCTATTGTCTTCATCATTACCTGTAATAAGTCCAATGTTGTCAGACAAAATATTATTACTAGATAATAAGTTTTCATAATAATACTTAGCAGTATCAGCAAATTGAGAGATGAGAATAACTTTACGTCCTTGTTCGAGCTCTTTAACGATATTCTCTTCGACTTTTGTAAATTTCTCGTCTACAAGTGAATAAGCTTCTTTTAATTCTGTAATCAGCTGCTCTAGAACTTGACCATCTTGAATAGCATCAGCATACATCAGTTTAATAGTCGCTTTTGCAGTGTTTGGCTTAATACTATCTATTTGATTACTGATTTTCTCAAAGTAACGTCTCTTCTTTATCTTAGAATCAAGTTGATACTGAGATAATAGAGTCTCATCTTCAAAGTCTTCTAAACTTACATCAGCAGTCAATAACCCAATCTGTTTAGAGAGATAATCATCCAAGTTATAGCGCCTTGATAGCATCATTTTAAACTCACTCGTTGGATTCGACGAGTTTTTGACTCTATCTAAATCCTCTAGCAGTACTCTGTTCTTTTCCTTGATACCTTCTAAAGAGACAAGGTATGAACGCCAGCTTGAATCAGCACGTTTTAACAACATAAGTTTCAATCGGTCTCCACTCATATCATTACGTTCTGGGTTAATGTAACGAATGGCATCCATATATGGAAATTTTAGGTTTGAAATTCTTTCAAAGTTGTCAATGAAAATTCGATTTTTACGTGGTTCATAAGGAATCTCAACTGTTGGAAATTGGCGCTGTGCAAATGATACATTCTGCCCGCCATAAGTTTTACGAGTTCTTTGTAGGAATAAATCTTCCCAAAATTCATTAAATGCTACATCATCACTAACTAATTTATTGATTACTCGTTGGTTATTTCCAAAAAGGAAATACTGTTGATAGTGACGGTTTGATGGAATTGAATCAATATCTAGAAACAGGCTACCTAAGTTCAAGACATCTTTACGGCTATTATTCCATGGAGTAGCGGTCAGCATAAGACCTTTTATTTTTTTACCAAGAGAGATAGCATGTTGGTCAACAATTTGAAGATTGCGATAGGCTCTAGTTCCTCTGTTTTTGAAGCCCAAGTGTGCCTCATCAACAATAATCAAATCAAATAACTGAGCCATCTGTTCTAATTCCTTACCGTTAGATAAGGCAAATTTTTCCCGAGATAGGTATTGGAATTTAGAAGAATCAATTCCTAAAATAGCCAATTCCTCTGTCCACTGAACTTTTAACTTATTATCAGCAATTATTAGTGTTCGTAGTCCAGGATTCTTGTCCAGACTAGTCTTCACAATTCCTGCGGTCGTCCTTGTCTTACCAAGTCCAACACCATCTGCCAATATCGCTGTACCATAGGTATTCAATTTATCCCAAATATCGATAACACCAATTCTTTGATGCGGATAAAGATGCTCTATCCAGTCACTATTCTCATCGAGTTCAGCATAGGGCTTACCATAGATTTGAGCAAAATCATAATAAGTTTCTTGTACTGTTTTATACGGTTCTCCTGTTTGCCAATTTGGAAATTTACCTTTAACGATTTCAATAAGTTCCGCAGAAAAGCTTTCAACTTCATCAGACTCCCATATTTCAGAATACCAATCATTCAAGGCAAAATAATTATCTTGACCAAAGACGTTTAGTTCGGTATTTCCTTCCAGTCCATTTTTGGAGAAGTTTGATGAACCGACAACAGCTTTCCCTTGACTGCTTGAAAACGATTGAGAAAAAAGATAAGACTTTGCATGGAAGTAATTCGCTTCTCCCGTATATACTTTTACTTCAATACGGCCTTCGTTAATCCATTGGCGAACCAATTTCAGAAAGTCCTCTTCTTCCAAAATACCATCAATATCATCACTCATCAAGCTAGGTAGTTCTTCCAAATATTCTTTACTAGACTTAGCACTAAGAATATCTACCGTTTCCTGATTTGTTTGGTTCCCCATCATGACTTGAACGGAACCGTTGTGTTCCATCATAAACTTGGTGAACTCATCTTTAATCAGCAATAACCCTGAAATATAGAAATAACCTACTGCTAATCGCAATGTTCGGGTACTATCTTCTGAAATCAGGAATCTCACAGTATCGGTCATCAAAACCTGTCTATTGTCGATAACCTTTCTCTGAAATATCTGACTTTCAAGTTCTTTTTTATCTACCATCTAATCTAATCCTGTCATATACGTTAATAATACGTTGTGTTTCTTCTTCAACATACTCTTTATGCTTTGCTGTTTCAAAGCTTTTCATCATGTCCAGCACTTCCTCTCGTGTTAAGTCAAAGGCAAGCATGACACGTGCATTCAATTCTGCAACCAATTCATCATGTGAGACATCTTTGAAGCTATCCCCTGGTATAAGTGAATCAAGTTCACTATACAAATCCCCGTTTTCCAATAACAAGAACTTAACTATCTGTATAATATTTTCCGCTTGTTCTACTTCCTGTATCTTAGGAATCGGAAGCTGTTTGAGGTACGTTTGGTTGATATTTGTATTCACTAACTTCCTTAACACAAAATCTATTGGGTATGAGTTCAAAAATCCAAGAGTAAATAGCTGCTCTTGAATCATTGAATCAGTAACATCCTTTTGTACAAGGAGACTATTTGCTGCTGTGGAATTTTGAGGCAGCAGTGTAGCAATTAGAGACCTTTGGTTTGTTGAGCTTGCTATCGCTCGAATAGCAATACGGAAGTGCTCATAATCCCCACCTGTTTTTCTGATAACATCTGATTCTGAAACACCTTCAACTGGTTCGCCGAGCAGTTGAAACTGATGCATCATTTTTCCCTCGTATAAAGGATAATCACTGTCTTCCACATTCATAAATAGTTGAGAGTCATTGGTTTTATCAAAGTCTCGTCTAAGTTTTATCACTTCTGTGACTCGTAATGGTGGAAACTTGAGTTTTATTTTCTGGTAAAGATTGAATTCTTTTTGACTACGTGGTTCAAATAAGGAGTATTTTTCTGGCTCTGAAACTTTCACCATGCTCAGTCGATAGGTTAATTTCTGATTTTCGTCATTTAAGCTATCAAGTTCCTGTTGATAAAAGAATGCCTTGAAGCTGTCACTTTGCCCTAGAGCTTTTTTAACAGTGACGACTGCAAATTTATACCTACTATCCACCGATGGGAAGATTTTCTTACGATTCTCAAAGGATAGGAATTCTTCTAACTCATAGTTATCAAAGATAAGATGTCGCAATCCAGTTGCACCTAAATCAGTTACTAGGTTATCTGGAACTATCAATGATAAGTGTTGTTTTGTCTTCAAAAGTTGTAGGAATCGCTCTACTGAAAGCTTCTACAAGTTAATATCACTACTTGTTTTTCTTCCTTCAACTTCCCATACTTGATAGGCGTAATTCAGAGTATCTTTGAAATAGTTTGAACCTAACTCAATTCTATTTTGTTCTTCATCCCATTTCCCCTTAATCCGAAAAAATTCTTCCATCAGTTCAAGCTGACGCTCTTTTTTCTTCTTGGCTGTTTTTAATGCTAAATAGTTAACATCATATTGAGAGAAAAATTCATCTGAGTTTGGTTTCCAAATTTCCCAAGGCGGGTTTCCAATTACAACATCGAATCCTCCATCTTTTCTCAGAACACCATTTTCATCAAAGAAAATCTCTGGAAGATTGATTTCAATAGCTTCAATGTGTAGAAAAGTACTTTCAAATCTGATATCCTCTGGCAAATATTTCAGCATTTCGCTCTGCAACTTTTGGCGTTTTTCTTGATACTTATCTGAACCTAAAAGTTTTAGTCTACGCAGTTCCTTAATCTCTTTTTGATACTCTGCGTAAATTTCTTCACGTTTGAAGTATGGAACCGAATTTATCAAAGAGTTTTGATGAATGAGGTTACGTCCAATTAGAGAAGGGAGTTTCACTTCTTTTGGTCTATGTTCAATGGATGATAAAGTCAAAGTCAAACTTGAGATAATGACAGCTTTATAATCAATGTCCACGCCATAAATCATATTTTCAAGAATATGTTTTTCCCATTGATAGATTGATTCATCATCATTGCTGAAAAATGGATATTTTTCTTTAATGCTGGATGGCAGATTGAGAGTCGGCAACAAACCATGCTTACTAGCCAAAAGTAAGAATGCTCCTCGTAGGAAAGAACCACCTCCAGAAGACAAGTCGGCAACCTTCATGTCCAATAAATGTTTAACAGCTTGCTCAATCTTATGGTCGATGTCTGAATCACTAATTGATTTTTTTATCGCATTGAAACGTTTCTCAAATTCTACTTCAACTGTTCTCTTTACCATGTAGGAGACAAAGCGTTCATCCGTATAGTAGGCACCTTTATTCTTTTGTTCAACGACATCTTCACCATAATAGACAACTGGCTTATTACCTTCTTCAATCCGAATTTGGACATTCTGACTCATTGAATTTTCGTATTGCTTTTCAATAGCATTTGGTGGAAGGTCTTCAAAACGGAAAGAATATTCCTGTGCATTTGTATCTAGCCATAGTTTAGTCCAAAACTCAGTATATTCTTGAGATAGTTTTGTTTCAATAGTGTCTGCCACTAGACCAACACTTCCAGCAAACAAATCTCCATCATAGACAGAACGAAATTGCTCTGTGGCTCTATTATTGATTTCATTGAGTTGGATCTTCGTATCTGTTTCAAGCTTAATTTGAGAAGTCGCCTGCACTTCATCATCATCAAAAATATCAAAAAGTGTAATTTCATTTTGAGGTTCAATCACTTTTTTTTTCTTGTTGAGCTTTTTGAAGGCATCCTCATCACCAACACGAATAGTTGCTTCTGCTTCTACAATTTTCTTAATTGCACCATCAAGCGTACCATCTCCAATACCTAGCGCAATACCACTTACATTAAAGGCGTCACTTCCATAATACCCTTCTAAAAAACGCCTCATCAACTGTCTAAGTATGATTGTATCTACAACATTTGACAATACTGACGTATATGTCTCGTCTTCAACAAGATTAACCAGGTCATTGTTGTCGAGGTAAAAACGTGCTTTGAAATCGACTAACTCTTTCAATTCATTCTTCAATGTTGTTGCTGTAATCAGTTCAGACAGTTTTTTTCGATAGTAGGAAACTACAGACAAGAAGTGGGTTGAAAGTTGTTGCGTAAAAACGCCATCTGGTATTTTGATAGAGTTCCCGAAGCCAAACTCATCTTCTTCAACCTGAATATATTTATTTTTCAACAAGTTGAAATTCGAAATATATAGACTCTTATCAGCAGTTTCTGGATTTATATCTAGTCGAACGTCTCTATTTCCACTGAATGTAGGGAAAATAACAACTCGATTTTCTCCGATGAATCCGACAAGTTGAGTATCGAAATCTAATGTAAAGGTCTTTTTCAACTCCTCCACTTGCTTAAATAAGCGACGAATCTCTATCGTTTTTGAAGATGGTGTTAAATCACCTTCAAGCTTTACTGCCATCACACCTTTTGAGTTATCTTCCAACTTATCCGTGAAGAATATTTTCCATTCCCCAAACTCTTCAATTGGGTTTTCACCCACTGAATAACCAAGATAGTCAGCCAACAATTCAAACGAATACACATCATTTTTTAAATTTTTCATTAGTTCTGTTGGGTTCTGCATTAACTAACCTCTCTTTTGAGCCACTTATAATCCTTGGCATCTATATTACCTTTATTATAGCTTATTTATAGTCAAAAATATACCGTACCTGTTGTATTATTCTGACATCTTAGAAGGTTGATGATACACATGCTGCTTATACTCAAACTTCCTCACTCCTACTTCTGTCTTACTGAACTCAATTGTAAAATAAAAATAGTGGTCTCGCCCATCCTTACTGTGACGCTTGCTGAGTTTGAAATAGTTCTTCTGTCCCATCGCCATTGCTCTGAGGATATCATCAGTGAGGGTTGTCAGTGGCTCTCCTAGTGCTGAATAGCGATAGAAATCCTCTTCGAACTTGAGATAAGAATCAGAGAAATAATCCATTTGTAACTTGCCCTCATAAATTTCTTTTCTATTCAAAATCTGTCTCCTCCGTCATATTGATGGATAAAATATCCTTTACTTGAAGCAGCTGATACTTGTCAGCTGTTTTTATTGTAATTTCTTTTGGGCTAATTTCAGTCACCCTTCCAAAGTGGGTGTTCTTAATATTTTTTCCTTTCATGACGAACATTCCTTGGTGTTGCGAAGCGTAGAGTTGACCAATCAGGACTAACTTCTCCATATCGGTTAAATCGGATGTCATATCAATCCTATTTCTATCATCGTCTAGTGACGTGGTATGTTCGGATAGGAAAAAGCCCATCCACTTCATCATGCCTCTATCCTGATAATCTCTAGCTGCTTGAAAAGGGAGATAACTTCTATCAATCATCTTAGTCCATCTAAACCACCAGCTGAGTGACCTCCAATCAATTTGCTTCTCTCAACACTACGTGAGGCTTCCAATAATGAATTAGCCTTCTGAATATAAGTAAAGCCAAATTTATCTCGGATAGAATCAATCGCTGTTTGGAGCCTTTCTTCTTTCTCAATTTGTTCAATATCATCAAAAAGTGAAATGAGCTGTAATGACTCATCCACAAAGTTTGAGTAAGTCACCGCAACACTTCTGACTGCACCTAGTTCATACCTCTTCCTGAAAAGACTAAGAACATGGTCGGTCAGTACTCGGGTATTATTTGTCGGATCTACTTTCATTTGGGCTTGAAGATGTCGCTTACCTTCAAACCTTGAAAATCCAATATAAATTGACACCGTACAGGATTTCTTATGAGCTCGTCTCAACCGAATAGCTACTTGCTCCGCCATTTCCCGAAGGACAAGTTCAATATCCGCCCGTCTATAATAATCTCTTGGCAAAACCTGAGAATTTCCAAGACCGTGTGATTTGGGTTTGTATGACTTATGAACGTCGGTTTCATCTATACCGTTAGCATGATAAAAAAGCTCCACACCCACTACTCCAAATTCCTTTTTGAGTAAGTCAGCATCAAAATTGGCAAGCTCTTTGATAGAGTGAATGCCTAGTTTATTCAATCGCTTTTCTGTACGCTCTCCTATGCCCCAGAAGTCTGTCAGATTTGGAATTTTCCAGACCTTCTCCTCTACATTCTCATAAGACCAATTAGCCCTCATGGTCGGTGTCTTCTTAGCCTCATTATCTAGTGCTAGCTTTGCCAAAAGTGGATTGCTATTAGACATACCTACCGTTGAGTAAACACCAGTTTTTCGGTAAATGTCACGCTGAATTCGAGCAGCTATCATGTCCAACTTGTCCTTACGACTGATATTCTCATCAGGTACAAAGTATTTTAGCGATGATGTAAGGTCAATAAATCCCTCATCAATAGAATAAGGGAGAATGTCATCTGGGCTAGCGTAGTTTTGGAAGATGTGCTGAATTTCCATATTCTTCTCAATATACAAGTCCATGCGAGGAGGAACAATGTAGGTTATTCTTGCCCATTCTTCAATGAATCGGACATAATCAAGTGTAATTGGCAGACCTTGTCTTCGTGCAACGTAATAGTTAAACTTCCTAGTCTTAATATCAAAAGGCAAGTCATAGGAACGGCTGACATTATTCTTGCCAAAAACTTTTTTGAACATCGGTGAGGATGCTAATATCAAGCCGTTAGCATTTTCTGCTCGGCTCATGACACAAAGAGATGTTTTTAATGGGTGAAGTCCACGTTCAACACACTCCACACTAGCATAGAAGGATTTCATATCCACAAAAGCAATGTCACTTTTCGGTTCTCGTGAATAATCAAAGTAGCCCATACCTAGTCCTCCAAAGGCATGAAGTGACCGACAATCTTTCCGACGACTCGTGGATTCTCGTCGAATGGCGCAAACTTATCAGGGTAGTTCTTATTGATTGACACCAAGCGGAGCCCTTCTTCCTCACGATAAACTTTCTTAATGTAGGTCTGTGAATTCCAGACAACAGCGTAAACCGCCCCGTCGTAATCGAAACCTGTCTCCCTGATAAGTGCCACTTCTCCGTTTTGATAAGTTGGCTCCATCGAATTACCATCAACCCAAGAAGCAAAGTCATGCGATAATTCTTCATTGTAGTAAACCACGTCATAGTTCAGGTCGCCATAAACAGAGGCACCAATACCTGCAGAAAGTTTCTCGTAAACGTGGTACTCTGAACGCATTTCTGCAATGCTAACAACTTTCTGTGATACTACCAAGTCACGAACATAGGTAATAGCTTTCTCTTGGTTTGGTTCTGTCAGTTGCTTATAGAGTGATGAGATTTCATCCTCACTCAGATAGCCTGTTGGAACCTTTAGGAATTTTTCCAACTTAGCAATATTGGCTTTAGTAGGCTTTGACATGCCTTTTTCCCACTTGAAGTAAGCCTGCTTTGAAACACCGATAAGCTCAGCCAACTCTTGTTGCTCTAAACCTAGTTCTTCTCGTTTTAGTTTTAATTTTTCAGGTTGATACATAACTACCTCTTTTCTAATAGGAGTATTGTTTTTGCTCTTGATTTCGCTTGCTTTGCGGTCGACTTATCCGTACACCAGGCGTAGCCTACTGACTGCCCAAAGTCATACTCTAACCAAGTATCAATATTGTCTTCTTGTTCCAACTCCTTGCGAAAGCTATTTTCTAGTAACTCAGGGAACTCTGTACTTGCCACAAAATAACACTCTCTCAGGCGATTTAGAACTTTAGCAAGAACATCCTCTTTCACGACTCGGTACTCGTCTTCAATCTCAGTATGGACTTCCTCAAAAAGACTGAGAACAGACTTGCTTTGACCCGTTTGATATTGATAAATAGCTGAGCTAATCTCTCGATTGTCTCGTTTCAAACAATAGCGAAATAAATCTTGTAATCGAAATTTCAAGGCATCCGCTGATACGGATAGCTCTGTCATTACTTGCTTGAAACTATCCAAGCGATAATAAATTTTCGACAGCAAAACAATATCAGGCATGAGAATATAAGCAGAGAAAAGATTGGCTTCGCTTTCTTCAACTGTATCTTTTTTTCTGCTTAATTGTGTAAACTGTTTACCTGAATATCCCAAGATATAGTGACCTAGTTCATGGCATTTGGTGAAGTTCTGCTTTACTTGCGGGTTCTGACTTTCATAGGAGATTGAAATACCATTCTCATCAATCATAGTAAGTCCTTCAATCTTCCGATTGGTAAAGTGATGCTCCATTACCTTGATACCGAATTTCTGGATGCATTCATCAAAATAGTAATGAAAGTGATAATTCAGGGGTGACACCTGATTATCCTTCATGAATTGATATAGTTGTTCTCTTGCAATTTGGGTTACTTTTGTATAAACGTCTTTCACAGTACACCTCCTCACAAATTTATTAGTCAACTATTTAGTTGACTAATAAATTATATAAAAAAAGCGGACGATTGTCCACTGAAAGTTAGTTTAATAACCAACGAGCCTATCTTGCAACCAGATTGAAACACTTTCATTAACACATTTGTAACACTATTCTTCTAAAATAAATTCCAACTAGGAGGAAGCATTTAGGAAAAATTATTTAGCTTTATTGCCCTTTCTTTTACTACTCTCATCCTGGTTGCTTGCTCAAGTAAACCAAATATGGACGGGGAATATTATGAAATTGGAGATTACGGAACTAACCTGGTCATCACAATCAAGGTGATAAAGGAACAGTTGATGCCGAAGGTTCAACCAGCAGCATGACTATTGATACTGACACATAAACCTTTGAAATATCAGGATTCGTCAATCCAACGGTAAAATATGAATACAAGGATGATGTTATCACAGCAAATATTACAGGCTTAGAACGTCAATACTTCAAAAAAGGTAGTGAGGCTTATAAGGAAGAGATTAAGAAATTTAATAACAAGAATTAAAAATGTTTGGAGAAAATTTTCTCCAAACATTTTTATATTCTGCTTTAGATTTATGACTGTACTAGTACATAAAGAAATGCAATAACAATTAACAAAAATAGAATAACAATTACCAAAAATAGGTTATGTAGAATAAAATTTCCCAATGTATCTGAATCTATTATTTTTAATTCTTCATCTTCATACTTTTTCAACTCTTGATAATATACTGTTGTGTCGATAAGGCTTTCTTCATATTTTTTTACCCTTTTCTGATTGTTCGAGTACCAATTTTTATATTCTTCGGACTCTTTATCCAGTATAGGCGTCTCTGAAAACTCCAAAAGAGCTTCTGAATTTTTCTCGATATCTTCTACATTTTTTAAGACTTTCGAATAATGTGAGTTCAACCTATTTCCAAAAATTTGAATATCTGAGGTATTTTGATAAGATAACTGCTTTAGTTCTATTTCAACTAGCTTTTGGTCTATGCTTTTGCTAAATTCTGGAAGATGCATTAGATAGACTTTCTTAGCTTGTAACGTATATACGTCTTTTCCTGCTTTAACAAATTTTTGTAACCGTTCCGATGCATCATTCCTTTTATTCTTAAAAATTGAATCAGTAAATTGATAACAAGTAAATACAAAAGTAAGTATAGCCCCTGCAATACACAAAACCTTAAAAAATTTTTTTATAAATTTCTTTGGATTATTTTCTTGAAATAATCTATTAATACTCACAATCAGTCTCCTATTTTTTCGCCAATAAATTCATCCAAACTCACATTAAAAAACTTAGCCAACTGAATAGCTGTTCCCAAAAGCATATCAGTCTCGCCATTTTCCCAACGGCTGATACTGCGAACAGTCGTTCCGATTTCTTTTGCCAATTCTACTCGAACCATTCCATGCTGTTGTCTAAGTTCTTTAAGTTTCATTTTTTATCCTCATCGAAAAGTTTTTTACGCTCTTTCATGAATTCAATCAGCTCATCACGAAAGATTACCTTTTCTTCCTCTGTCAATCCATCGGAAGTCATACGGAACAATATTTCGACATTTGATAAATCAATGTCGTCTTTTTGTCCCTCTAATAGATAATCCGTAGTTACTCCGTAAAATTTAGCAATTTTTGATAATTTTTCTGGTGTTGGGGTAACTTTTCCATTTTCCCAACGAGCATAACTCTGTTGAGTAATGCCTAGAGAATCTGCCACTTTGGCTTGAGTTAAATTCTTTTGTTGACGTAATTCTTTTAAGCGATATGGTAATGTCATTTTCTGTTCCTCAAAAATATTTAAGTTTTTTACAAAAAACTCTTGACATTACATCACACATGATGTAAACTATAAGTACATCAAGATTGATGTATATGATTTCAAAAAATTTTAGTTCTTCTTTTGGAATCACTAATGTTCATTGCAAATTAAATAAAAAGTGCGTCTGACAACCAGAGGACTGACTATCAAACTACACTAAACTTCGTACCTTTATTGTATCTTGTTTGAAAAAGAAAGTCAAGTCCGTTTTCGGTTGAAGTTGAGATAGTAAAACAATTCTAAAGAATTGTGGGCTCACACGCATTTCGGACTTTAGCACTTTTCCGAATAGTAAAGTGAACTGGCTTCGCCAAAGGGCGTAAGAGAATCGTGACAGGCGTGATAATGACTACCTGGATGATTGGCTGGGAAAGCGATGGTAATTGACGCAAAGCACCTTGCTAAACGTTGCCACCGTGAAAGGTTTGTCTAGTTCCTAGATAAGTCTTTCAACCAAATAACTCTTTTTCAAACGGACTACTTCTCTTTATTTCACGGGAGTAGTCTATGCTCAAGCTACTGGATTTTTCTAGTAGCTTTTGTTTTTACAATAATGAAAGGAGGCATTTATGACCTCATATTTTGAACAATGCTTAGAGCGTCACTATCAAAATTATCTCTTCACTCATAAGATGTACGCTCACAGCCTAGACTTACAGGCAAGTCTCTTTAGTGCTGCCAAAGAAGAAATTGACACGCTCGTCAAGAAATTCAAGGCAACTGGCTATCCACTTGCTGAACTGACTTATTATAGTCAAATCTACAAAAACAAAATCAATCTCTTTTACTTTGCTCAAGTCAGCCCTGTTATATGCTGACTTTTTTATTACTCAAATATAGAAACGGAGAACACTTATGATTCCTGAAACACTTGCTATGAAACCAGAATTTATTGGAGCTGCTTATTATGAAAAACTTGGTCATGCCCCACGTACCTTCTTTGGTAAAGAAGGCAAATACCAACGTCATGTCCTGAACAATCAAGAACATGGCTCTTTCCATGTCATCACTCCTGCAACTAATACCGTCTTTGATGAAGACACGCTTGTCAAAGTCGTCAACCCTATCTTCTTCCCAGACCGTGCGGTCAATGGCTCAAACGTAGCCCCAGCGCTTAATGTCTTTGCGGAAAAACTCGAAATCATCAAATAAGAAAGGAAACAAAATATTATGGCTAAAACTGGATTGAACTTTGGAGAAAAACTCCAAATTGTTGATAAAAGCTACCGTGTTATCACTGATGCACTGAAACTGGATGAAGTCTTTGGAAAATTGACCTTCCGCTCTATTGAAGGAGCTGAACTCATCTATGAAGCAGACCGTAACCAGCGTAATGAAGACGGCTCCTATGTCCAAGTTCCAACTGGTGAAATCCGTGGTATCACCGTTGGGATTCACTCAGCTAACCAACACGAAACACTCTTCTTCACTATCGTAGATATGTCTGAACAACAACTCAATGACCTTGGACTCAATTACCGTGAGGAAGTGGAACTTACTGATATTGTCGTGACCTACTCTGCTATCGGTCGAAACGACAACTACCGTCTCTATGCTTCTGCTATTAAGAAAAAAGGGACTCAAACTGCTCCCAAAACAGAACCAAAAGCAGAAGATAAAAAATGATACTAGGAGGTAATTATGCACCTCTTTACCTATCGAGGACTTCGTGTCCATAAATTCTACCGTCATATCAGGGTGATAACAAGTCTTCTCATGTTATCGCCCTTTTTGATTGGTAACGTCTTTTACTACTATACCCTCTATGACTTGATTATCGCTGACCCTTTGTTTTATTTGACTAAAATCTTACTAACTACTCTGCCACCTATCGTGATTATACCGATTGTCAATCTCATTCTCTACCAGAAAGCCCTCTTCTTCCAGCGCCTTAACTCGCTGAGGATTATGACCAACTTTCTCCTCGAAAATCGGTACTATCTATCAAAGACAGTCAAACGTGATGGCAAAACGATTGAGAAAATTGTTCTTCCCAAGGTTTACGTCAAACGTGGTCGGTATCAGTTGCTTGCTTCCTTTATTCTCGAAGGAAATAAATTCCAAGACCGATTTATCAATCTTGGGGCTACCCTTGAAGTCATGTATAATGGCAACTTTAGAAACAAAACCTTTGATGAGCGCTTTGTTCAGTATGAAATTGCCATCAATCGTATTGCTTCCCGTATTAACGTTTCAGAAGTTGCCATGACTGACCAAGGCATACGCCTCATGAAAGACGTTTTTTGGGATTATATCGCTGAGCCACACTTGCTGATTGGTGGGGGAACTGGTGGTGGTAAAACGGTTATCCTCATGACCATTGTTTTGGCTCTAGCTAAGATTGGTTTTATAGACCTGTGCGATCCGAAGAACGCAGACTTATCAGGTCTTAAAAATGTTCCTGTCTTCAAGGGTCGTGTCTTCATTTCCAAAGACGATATTATCACTTGCCTCAAGGATAACGTCACCGAAATGGAAAATCGCTATGAGACCATGCAAAATCACCCTGACTACAAGATAGGGAAGAACTTTGCCCAGTATGGACTAAAGCCAAAATTCATCGTTATTGACGAGTGGGCAGCTTTCATCGCTAAGATTGAAAATGACTATCGCCTGCAAGCAGAAGCTACGGAATACCTGACCCAGATAGTCCTAGAAGGACGTCAAGCTGGTGTTTTCGTTATTCAAGCCATGCAACGTCCTGATGGCGAGTATATCAAGACCGCTCTTCGGGACAACTTCATGAAACGGCTCTCAGTCGGACATTTGGAAGATACAGGTTACAACATGATGTTTGGCGATGCTAACCGCAATAAAGAGTTCAAAAAGCTGGATAAAATCAACGGTAAAAAGGTTCACGGGCGTGGCTATATTGCCAATAACGGTGAGTTGGCTGGTGAGTTCTTCTCCCCTTACGTCCCCTTTAATAAAGGTTTTTCTTTTGAGGAGGAATTTATGAAATTGCCTGTCCTAGAAGATGAGCAACTTATCACACACAAGGACACCTTGGAAGATGTGGAACCTATTGAAGAAGACTACAAACCAATGGAAGATGATGTCTTGGAAGTCTTGGAAGAAAGACGCTTGCTGACAGATTTTGCCAAGGAAAATGACCTGACAGTCAAGACACTCCGCAAAATCATCTATCTCATGAATGAGCGAAGAGTTCCTTTTGACAAAGAGGATAACTCTCTTGTGGTGACACCTTTTCAAGAACAGTTGCTTCTTGAAACCTTGGCACTCTTTGAGGAGGAAGGACGGAAGTCTTATCCAAAGGCGGTTGAGAGCTGTCTCGCAAATCACGGGCTAGGACAAGAGCAAGGGCAAGCCTGACAGCGTCAGGCGCAGACCGTAGCTCGCAGTTCCTACTGCCCATGATTGTGATTCAACCCCCTAATTCTAATAGGGGGGTAGCATTTGTCAAAATGACAACGTCCGACCCCCAACACACCAATAGTACCAAGTTTTTCAAAGACTTACTTAGTGTGTCACTTTCGCTAAAAAACTGTGTCACTCACTAGAAAGGAGTTCTACCCTATGAATGGATAAACTTAGCCCACTCAATCTCAAGAAATTCCGAAAACAAACAGGCATGACGCAGAAACAATTTGCGGAGTCTGTTGGGATTTCAACTCGTACCTACCGCAGCTATGAAGATGGTTCACGAGGTTTAAGCCTAGAAAAATTCGGTCAGTTCAAAGCGGAGCTTGGCTTTCATCAAGAGAATGCCGATGACCTGATTGATGTTCATATCGACTACCTCCGCATGACCTTCATGTCTATCCGTGACCTATCTCACTTCTGTCAGACCTATCTTCACTGCTCCTTTACGGAGTTCAAAGAATTTGAAACCAGACTTCTGAATTACACAAGACTCTGGAAACGAGGTAACATTTGGTTATTTGATTTTTTTGACAAAATCGAAACAGGAAATTACCAAGTGACTTTGCAACTGTCTGGTCAAGGTTGCCGTGAAATGGAACTGATTCTGGAAAGTGTTGACCTGAGCTGGCAAGAATTTCTTCAAGCCCTGCTCTTTAACCTAACAGATAGTCGGGTAACACGGCTAGACATTGCCATGGATGAACGCTATCTCGGTCACGATAGAGAAGATGAGCAATTTCTTCTTTCAGACATGATTGCGAAAGTCTATAAGGACGAGGTTAGCTTTAAGAACATCAGAACGTGGAATCACATTGGCGGTGGTAACCTCAGAAACATGGATGAGGTAGAAGGCAGTCAGGGTATCTCCCTTTATTTTGGAAGTCGCCAAAGTAACCTCTACTTCAACTTCTATGAAAAGCGCTATGAGCTCGCCAAAAGTGAACAAATCTCCGTGGAAGAATCCTTGGAGATTTTTGGTATCTGGAACCGTTACGAATTGCGCTTCGCCCAAGAAAAAGCTCAGCTTGCCATTGAAGAATATATCAGCGGAGTTGACCTGGCAGAAATCGCTCGTGGCGTTATCAATCATGAAATGCAGGTTTACGATGGTACCAATAAATTTGGTGCTTTTGTCCCTGACCAGAAATGGCAACGGATGTTTGGTGGGACAGAGCCCTTGAAACTCAGGATGAAACCTGAACCTTATTCCATTGATAGAACAATCAAATGGCTCATGTACCAAGTCGCTAACTCGCTCAAACTGGTAGAGGAAGCTGACAAAATCATGGAGACTGACTTTATCAAGATGATTCAGGAAAACGGTGAAATCACTGATAGGGCTGAAAGCATTCTTCAAGACCTGCAAGCATCCTATAACCTAAAGAAAAAGGAGGAAAATCATGGAATACAAAGTTGAACTTTCTAGCATCGACAATTTCAAAGCTTGGTCAGGCGCTAGAGAAACCCTAGACACCGTCCGTGAACGTGGCGGGATTGACCAACTCACTAGCCTCTGTGAAGATGTCTTCTCAGGAAGTACACCAACAGAGGGACAAATCAATGATTGGCTATGGTTTGATGATGACTACATTTATCAAGCTCTGGGCTATCATGACTTAATCGAAGAATGATAAGGAGGTATCTCTGAGTCATGCTTGTCAAAAAAATCTACGAAGGCATCACCTGCTTTCCTGATACTAATGAGTTCTGGAATCTCTATATCGTACTCATGAAGGAAAAAGACTTCTTCTTTGATTCCTTTGCTCGTGAGACCGTTGACCTCGACTCTCCCGCTAAATACCAACATGCTTACTTTACCACTGATGGTCAAGTACTAGACTTTAACCGAAACATGGACACCAAACTGGTCACTCTCTTTCGACAAGTCATCTCAGACCAACAAGAACAATTCATGGAGGAAATTATCATGGCAAAACAATCACTCATTGAAAAGAAAATCAAAGCTGCTTCCCTTGAACTAGGCGAACTCATGAAGGCACACAAGGACAAGGAAGCTTGGACAAAAGCTGGTGAACTCAATCACCTGCTCAAAAATGAAGAAGCTGAAAAGCTCCCTGCTGACCTTTTGGAAAAAATCCGTTTAGAACTTCGTGGCTACTACTATGTCAACGGAGAAATCAATAAACTCCACAAAAAGCTCTATGCCAAAGGCAATAAATTGATTGAACTAGCTAGTGCCTGATAAGGAGGGATTATGAACAAACTGAAAACACTCATCCAACAAGTCACCCATTACTTGTCTCGTTTCAAGAAACAAGATAAGAAGCGTGGCTCACCAAAACTCATCAAGACAACACGGAAAAACGTGAATATCCTAGTCCTTACTGGATTAGGATGTTTAGTTTTCATCGGTGCCACTGGTTCCCTGCGTGCCATCACACTATCAAGTAAAGTCACCTCACTTGAAAAGGAGGTCAAAAAAGCTCAATCCTCCCAAGTGGTGACTACGACAACCAACACCGACTACCGCTTAACTTATTATCTCAATGACTTTGTCGCAGCCTACTTCTCTTTCTCTGATAAAGCCGAAGAACAAGAAGCGCAAATCGAAAAGCTCAATAGCTTCTATGACGTTGAACCTGAGATTAAGTCACAAGGTCAGAAGCGAACACCAATGTCTCTGATCTCAGCTAGGTTATTATTGCTGACGGAGAACACGGCGACTTATCAAGTGACCTATAAGCAGAAAGTCGGTGATAAGGAGGAAGAAATCACCACAGGGTTTAACATCCCTTACGCTACCAAAAACAGCTCCTACTACGTTTCAGGACTTCCCTGGTATTCCAGCCTAAGCGATAACCAAGCCAAAGGCTTTGACAAAGAATCCGCCCTCAGTCTAACTGCTTCTGACAATCTCCCAGAAAAGACACACAAGAAAGTCAAAAAGTTCCTCAACGTCTTCTTTACCAACTACACCACAGACCAAGACAATCTGGACTTAGTCGGTAAAGATTTAGTTGTGCTTGAAAATACGACTTTCAAGTCACTAGACTATGTCTACCTGATAGAAGATGGTGATGCCATTACCGCCTACGTTCAAGTCACCTTTGAAGTTACCGCTAACACTCGTTCAGAGAATTTCACTCTGACCCTTACGCCTAAAGGGAATTCCTACTACGTCACTAAGGTAGCTCATACCATTCCAAAAGATTATACAAAACATGAAGGAGAATAACATCTATGAACACAAGCTCACTACAACAATTCCTTCAAGGTGATGGTGCTTGGATTATCACTGCTGTGGCAATCCTTCTTGCCATCAAGGCTTGGAAAAATAGCTCCTGGCTCCAACTCTTTTCCGTTATCGGATTTTGGGGGATTATCGTGTCCATGACCAAAGGACAACAGATTCTCTCTGTCATTGGTTGGTTTCTACGCCTCATCGGTATTGAAACGGGGCTCTGATATGAACAACGAGAAAGAACCACTCTATGACTACGCTAGGGGGCTAAATGCTCCTTACTGGATTCAAGAAATCAAGACACAAAAAGGGGCACGTATCTGGTACTTCGCAACACCGATGCAGCTGTCCTTTTTTGTTGTTTTCATTCTCGTCTTTGTCATCATGCTTCTGGGACTTTCTTTCATCCTTGTCCCACTAGCCAAAATCACCCACTCTATCTCCATGTTGCTCTATGCTTACGTTCCTTACAAACTCGCCAAATTCTACACAGAGTATGAACCACACGGTAAGAAAATGCACATCTTTCTAGCTGATTACTTCCGTTACCTCTATGAATTCCGCTGGAACAAGAAAGCCATCTATCATGATGAGCGAGTGGAACCTTATGACGATGAAGACATTGTCTTTGAACAGACACACCTTTAGAAAGGAGGCACTATGGCACTAAAACTACAATACCCTATTAAAGCCACACACGAAAACTTAGCTTTTCGCAAAGACAAGCAAGTCATGTCTTACTACCGTATTCCTAATACGCCTATCACCATCACGGATGATGAGAAAAAAGGGAAGCACAAAATCACGGTCAGTCAGATGCTCAAAAAACTAGCTAAAAACCAGCACTTTGACATCTCACTTATTCCAAAGGATTATCTCCTAGAAGAAAAGATGCGTGACTTTATGGATGCTCTCTCACCAAATAATCAAACACTGGGTGAAGACCTGCTACTTTACACTGTCGATAAACTGACAGATGAAATGGAAATTCCTTATCAGTTTGACTGGCTAGTCGGTGTCCGATTGAGAAAGCATGACAAGGGAGCTAGTCTTGCTGACCTCGCCTATGAACGACTCTCTGAGATTTCAGAGACCCTAGCTAACGGGCTAGGCTTTGAACTGGAAGAAGAAAAGCCCTGGTTTGAAGACTATCTCGCTGATGAACAAGTCATCTATCAAGTGCTTTCAACCCTTCGTTGCCGCCGTCTCACAGATGATGAACTCTTCTACTACCAGCGGATGCAATACCTCCGCTACATTCCCCATCTCAAGAAAGAAGTCATTGCTAACCGTTCCCTTTTCAATGTCACAGACACACTGATTAAAAGCATGAACGGAGGCTTTCTCAAACTCGAAAGTCCCTATGGAAATTCTTTTGTAACCATTCTTCCTGTTGGGAGATTCAACACCATCTTCAACGGCTTCCATCTAGGAGAATTTGTTCAACGTCTCAACTTCCCAGTGGAACTGCGCTTCAAGGCTGAATTCATTGACCGTAATAAAATTAAAGGGAAAATGGGACGTTCTAACACTCGCTACAAGAACATCATGGAAGAAGCTGAGAATACCGATACCGTCCAACAAGACGAAATTATCATGGGTTCTTTCTCTCTGAAAGACCTGATGAAGAAAGTAGGGAATAAAGAAGAAATTATCGAATATGGTGCTTATCTCATTGTCTCTAGTTCTTCCCTTAGTCATCTGAGAAGTCGCCGTCAAGTCGTCCTCAACTACTTTGATGACATGGGCGTTGAAATCAGTGAGGCTAGCCATGACACTCCTTATCTCTTCCAAGCTTTACTCTACGGTCAAGACTTGCAGAAGAAAACTCGAACCTGGACACACATGGTCACCAGTCGTGGATTTGCGGAGCTCATGCCTTTTACCAACACCTCCGCTGGTAACCGTATTGGTTGGTATATCGGACGAGTCGATAACTGGACTGGTCGCTGGGATAACATCGAAAAAGCCATCAACGCTTCTAAAAACATTGTCCTCTTTAATGCGACTGTCGGTAATAAAGAAGACATTGCAGGCAAAATTACCAAGAATCCGCACATCATCATTACAGGCGCTACAGGTCAAGGGAAGTCATTCCTCGCTCAGATTATCTTTCTGTCAGTTGCCCTTCAAAACGTGAAGACGCTCTACATTGACCCCAAACGGGAACTCCGTCATCACTACCAAGAAATCATCAGTGGTCCTGAGTTTGCCCGTCTCTATCCTGAACGCAAGAAACAAATTGAAGCCTTTAACTTTGTCACTCTCGATAGCTCGCTCACCTCCAACCATGGAGTGCTTGACCCTATTGTCGTACTAGATAAAGAACAAGCCGTTGAGGTCGCTAAGAATATGCTGGAATTCTTGCTCCAAGCGGTTGACAACGTCACTATGGATCAGAAGACAGCCATTACCGAAACCATCAACGACATTGTCGATAAGAGACAAGCAGGTCAAACCGTTGGCTTTAAGCACGTTCTGGAATCCCTCAAAGACAGTGACAATGACCAAATCGCCTCAGTTGGTCGCTACCTCACTTCTATTGTGACTAATTCCATCCTAGAACTCGCTTTCTCTGATGGAACAACGCAAGGGCTCAACTATGAGTCACAAGTCACAGTTCTTGAAGTTGCGAACCTGAAATTGCCTAAGACAGACGCAACGAAGATTTCAGACCATGAACGAAACTCTATCGCTCTTATGTTTGCCCTTGGTGCTTTCTGTACCCACTTTGGAGAACGCAATGAAAGTGGAGATACCATTGAGTTCTTTGACGAAGCCTGGATTCTTATGAAGTCTGCCGAAGGTCAAGCCGTTATCAAGAACATGCGCCGTATCGGTCGCTCGAAAAATAACACCCTGGCACTCATCACACAATCTGTCCATGATGCTGAAAATGATGATGACACCACTGGCTTTGGAACTATCTTTGCCTTCTACGAAAAATCAGAACGAGAAGATATTCTCAAACACGTCAATATGGAACCAACAGAAAGCAACCTGGAATGGATTGACAACATGATTTCAGGGCAATGCCTCTACTATGATGTCTATGGCAATCTGAACATGATTTCCATTCACAACATTTTTGAAGACATTGACATGCTTCTAAAACCAATGAAAGCTACGGTATCATCTAGTCTCGAAAATAAATATGCTAGTTAGAAAGGAGGGCTCACATGCAAGAAGACTTTGAGAAACTAAAAGGCGTGGACATCTTCGCCTTAAAATCGTATCTGGAAAAGACGTCAAAAATTGAGACCTCCATTATCGTGGCAATGAATGAGATTTTCGTCAATCTCTTTTTCTTTCTCCTCAATCTGGTGGTCGGTTTCTTCTCCCTCATGATTCGTATTATGGAGAATATTGACCTCTACGAATCTTACAAAACCTATGTCTATAACGCTGCTAAATCCATCTGGCAGGGACTAACAGGTTCAACTTCTGGCGGATTATCAAGTGGTTTCTTAGTTTCCATGCTTCTGACCATCGGAGCCTTTTACCTCTTCTACCAGTATTTCTTTTCTCGTGGAAATTTCATGCGAAAAGTCCTTCATGTACTGCTCGTCGTACTGCTTGGATTTGGTTACTTTGGAACCGTCACTTCTACTTATGGAGGACTCTACATCCTTGATACGGTTGATAATCTCGCAGACACTGTCACCTCAAAGATTTCCAATATCTCTGTCTCCTATGGCGAGGACAAATCAATCAAAGTCGAAAAATCTATGGCTGATAGCTATATCGCCCAAACTTCCTACACTGCCTATGTCTTTGTCAACACGGGTCAAGAAAACGGAAAGTACGTCAATAGCCAAACAGGTGAAGAAGAAACCTTCGAGGATTCTAAAGTCTTGGGAAGCGTGGATGACTCAGGAAAATTTGTAGCGGTCAAAAACAAAGATAGAAAAGATTATCTGGACAAACTTGGTGACAAGGCTGATTACGGTAAAGAAAAGAACCGCTGGGTATCAGCCGTCTGGGATTACCTTTTCATCAAGACCTTCTACGTCATATTCAAAATTATTGAAGCTATTGTCATTGCGGTTCCTATTATCCTGGTGCAACTACTGAATCTGATTGCCCAGCTCTTAGTCTTGGTCATGATTCTCCTGTTCCCTATCGCTCTTCTCATTTCCTTTGTCCCTGCCATGCAAGACATCATCTTTGGAATTTTTAAGGTCATGTTTGGTGGTCTCGTTTTTCCGACGATTACGACACTCATCACACTCATTATCTTCTACATCGAAAAAGTCATTGAAACGCTGATTACATCTGGTTTTGATGGCGTCATCGAAACATTCCCATCTCTAGGAACATTCGCTCTCCTCTTCAAGCTCATTCTTTCAGTCGTTGCCAAAGCTGCCGTCTATTATTTCCTTTGGATTTATAAAGGCGAACTCATTGAATTCATCATGGGCTCACGGGCACGCATTAAGATGGAAGACATTGGAAACCAAGTTGAAAACAAAGTTAGCCAGGGCAAAGACCTCATCCAACAGATGCCATCACGTAGCTTTGAGACTGCCCAACACTTGGGAAACTTTGCCATGGCTGGTACTGGTTTTGTGGCAGGAATTGCTATGAACGCTTCTTCCCATATCAAGGAAGTTGGCAACTTCTTTAGACGGTCAAAACCAAATCCTGAGCCAGCTGAGGAACCAAACGTTCCAACAGAACAGCCTACTGAACAACCTGCTCCGACACCTGACCAACTGCCACCAACATCCTCTGAGCCAAGCATTCCAAAACAGGATATTCCAACAGATAATCCTCCCCAAGAAAAAACACCAACTCCTGAAGCTATCCCTACTCAACCAACTACTCCTCCATCACCTGAGATGGAATTCCAGGAACTCAAGGAACAATGGGTATCTTCACGTAAACAACGGAAGATGGAACACTTGGAAAGAGAACTTAGCGCCTACGATGATGCAGGTGCCATGTATCAAGCCCAAGGCTCAAACGCCTTTACTAGAAGTTTCCGTCAAACTCTGACCAGGGACGACAAAATCAAAGCCAATATCGAGCGCAAGAATCGTCTCACTCAAGAACTCAACAGATTGCGAGGTGAACAAAATGGACACTATTAGGATATATACGAGAAGTCAGATTCAACCTGTCCTTGAAAAGTACATTTACCAAGCCTATGAAAATGACCTAAAAGCTATCAAGGTAACTGTCCTTTATCCCGTTAATGACCAAGAAGCCAAACGGATTATCGAACTCTGCCGTACTATTCCAGCCGTCCTAGATGCCAAATGGCTCTTTGGAACAGCTATCTTCAAAGTCTATCTCAAACACTAAAGGAGGTGATAGGGACACATGAAAAAACTATTCAAACTGAGTCTTCTCTCTTCGCTTCTGTTGCCCCTATTACTTGTCATCATTTGTGCAGCTGCGATAGCTGGTGACTCGTCTAACACATCAAGTAATGGTAGCTCAACTGGGAAGCGAACAACACTAACAGCTAAAGAGGTAGCACAAAAAGCGTCAATCACAGAAGAACGGGCAGAGGATGTCATCAAAATCCTCAATTACCAGCTATCCAAAGAAGGCTTTACTCTGGCTGGTTCAACTGGTAGTTTAGCCGTTGCAGAACGTGAGTCAGGCTTTGACCCTAAGGCTATCAACACTGGCGGTGGGGTAGCTGGTTACTTCCAATGGTCGGGTTGGTCTAATACCGTCAACGGTGACCGTTGGGCACAGGCTTCTAGTCGAACACTGGATGCTGATGTTGAACTCCAACTTATGTCAACAGAGTTAAACGGTGCCTACAAAAAAGTCAAAACATAGATGCAAAAAGCAACTGACTCAGGGGATGCTGCCTTGTACTGGTCAGAACATTATGAAGGTGTTGCACTCTCAGACGGTCAGACAAAGGCTGACAAGCTCCAAACGGATGCTGACAAGTGGTTTAAGGTGTTTGATGGAACAATCACCTCCGACTCCTCTGTTGCTTTCTCAGGCGATACAGGGCTTGCTACTGGCACTCTTACTTCTACCTTTGACTTACCGCCAGAATACCTTGGAAAACTCAAATATGGAGTCCCTAGTGAGAACTCGGTCACAACTCAGGGAAACAATACCTATCCAGCTGGACAATGTACCTGGTATGTTTGCAATCGCCTGATTGAGACAGGTATCTGTACCAACTCAGCTATCTACAATTACAACGGAAATGGTCAAGATTGGGTTGCTAGTCTTGTCTCTCGTGGTTGGAAACAAGTATCAGAGCCTCAAGTTGGCGCCGTCATGTCCGTTCAAGGTGGTTATGGAGGAACCTATGCAGAATACGGTCACGTCGCATTTGTGGAAGCTGTCAATCAAGATGGAACCTTCCTCATCTCTGAGTGTAATGTTAAAGGTGTTCAGAACAAGCCACACTATGCCGTTCTCAGCAACCAAAGCTATTACAGTTTTGCGGTTGCACAATAAGATTTACGAATTTTTACGATTCTTTATAGTTTTTACGATTGTTAAGTGTTGCGTCTATACGACAAAAGAGTTAAAATTGTAGTATGAACATAACAAAAGAGGAGAGTTCGTATGTCTAATAAAGAAACTGTTCTGAATTATCTTGAACAGAATAATGGTATCATCACCCATAAAGACTGTAAAGTACTTGGTATTCCCACTGTCTATCTATCACGTCTTGAACGTGAAGGAAAAATCTTCCGAGTTGACAAGGGCATCTATCTTTCTACAGATGGTGACTATGACGAGTACTACTTCTTCCAATACAGATTTTCAAGAGCTATTTACTCCTATGTTTCCGCTCTCTATCTCCAAGGATTCACGGATGAAATCCCGCAATATTTTGAAGTCACCGTACCAAGAGGCTATCGCTTCAATAACCCGCTTCAAAATCTCACTGTCCATACCGTTCCAAAAGAACTTTTTGACCTCGGTGTTATCTCTGTAAAAACACCTTGGGGACAAACCGTTAAGACCTACGACTTTGAGCGTATCATCTGTGACTTCATTCAAAATCGTAAAAAAATTGATAATGAACTTTTCGTCAAAACTCTTAAGGCTTATGTCAACTACCCAAATAAAAATCTGACAAACCTTTACCAGTACGCTGAAGAAATGAAAATTATCAATCAAACAAAACAAATACTTGAGGTGCTAATGTGAACAAAGCAAAATTAACCGCTCTCTGCCATAAAATTTCAAAGGAAACAGAATTAACGTTTAATTCTGTGATGCCCTACTACTTTTTAGAAGTCATTTTGAAAAAATTGAGTCAAAGCTCATACGCTCAAAATTACATTTTCAAAGGAGGTTTCCTACTCTCAAATGTCGTCGGGGTTGCTTCCCGTAGTACCGTTGATATTGACTTTCTCTTTAGTAAAATGAACATATCAGAAGAGACCGTGTATCAGCAATTGGAGGATATCCTTGAAAAATCCGATGAAGATATTTCTTTCACTATTCAGTCGGTCACAGCAATTAAGGAAAGTGATGATTACGGAGGTTATCGTGCAAGTATCCTTTGCCAGCTTGAGAACATCAGACAGGTCATCCACCTAGATATTGCGACTGGGGACATTGTCACTCCTCAGCCAATCACTTACGACTACAAACCAATCTTCACATCAGAACAGTTTCCTATCATTGCCTACACCATTGAGACTATCTTAGCAGAGAAACTACAAACCATTTATTCTCGCAGCTTCTTGAATAGTCGAAGCAAAGACTTCTATGACGTCTATATCTTGTCAAAATTGAAGAAATCAGAAATTGATTCGCAGCAACTTCTCACTGCTTGTCAGCGTACCTTCGATTATCGAGGTACTGAATTAGACTTCGATAAATTCATCAATCTGCTAGAAACATTCAAAACAGATTCAACCCAAAACCATCAGTGGGAAAACTACTCTAAAAAGTATAGTTACACTAAAGGTATTACATTTAACGATGTTCTGACAGAGATGACTGATTTGTTTGTAACTATCAAAAATCTCTAAGAAGAATCCTAGCAATCAAATAAAATTAGTTACTATTGATTATGAAGAACAGTTAAGAATACTTTATGGATTACTAGTTATACTTTAATCATCCTAAATAACTTTTCTTTTTCATAATCTCCTTGGAAGCAAGCTCAGAAATGGGCTTGTTTTCGTTTTATCAAAAATAACGGAGGAAAACACATGAAAAAAGAAATTCCATTCTGGGAAAAATCAAACCTAACTGTTGAGGAAGCTGCCTCATATTTCAGTATCGGAGTCAATAAACTTCGTGAAATCAGCAATGAAGATGATTGCGATTTCGTCCTCTGGTGTGGCAGCAAACGACTAATCAAACGAGCAAAATTTGAGAAATTCCTAGAAAACCAATATTCAATTTAATAATCACTCAGAGGGCATAGGCTAATCAAATAGCTTATGCCCTCTTTTTTTATGGAGGAAATCTATGATAAACAAAAAACGGAAAGACAATAAAAATCGCATCCTCAAAGACGGAGAATATCAACGTCCAAATGGTAGTTACGAATACCGCTGGCGTGATAAGCGAAGAAAGATGAATAGTATCTATGCCAAGTCATTAGTTGAGCTACGAGAAAAAGAAAAGCAAATTATAAAAGATTCTCTCAACGGATTAAACGTTACCAAAAAAGTTTCTGTAGATGACTTATACCAAAAATGGAAACTCTTGAAACGAGGTCTCAAGGATAATACCTTCAAAAACTATCAGTACCTATACGAATATTTCGTGTCTGGTCAATTAGGAAATGTCGTCATTACAAACCTCAAGAAAAGTGATGTTCGCTCCTTTTACAATTACTTAGCCGAAGAACGACACGTCAAGGTAAGTACCATTGATAGCATCCATACCGTACTCCATCAAGTTCTTCAAGTTGCTGTAGATGATGAGTATATTTTCAACAATCCCTCAGACAATGCTTTGAAGGAGCTAAAGCAGTCTCGTACTTCTGGGAAAAAAGGACACAGTGCTTTGATACTCAAGGAACAGCAGCTCTTTGAAAATTTTTTAGAGAATACGAGCCGTTATAAAGGTTGGTACCCAATATTTATTACGATGTTATGGACTGGACTTCGAGTCGGTGAAGTAACTGGCTTACGTTGGGAAGACATTGATTTTGAAAGCAATACTATTAGTGTCAACCATACACTTGTTTATTATGATACAAGAACGAATCGTGGTGTCACTTTTACAATCAACACTCCAAAGACAAAGGCAGGGGAGCGTACTGTCCCACTACTACCAAGAGTTAAGGAGGCGCTAATTTTAGAAAAGAAACGTCAAGAAGAGCTTGAAATCGTCTGCAAGAGTAAGATTGACGGCTATACCAATTTTATCTTTCTCAATCGTTTTGGTAATGTCTTCCATCAAGGAACACTCAATAAAGCACTGAAACGAATTATTCGTGATTGCAATTTTGCTGTCCTTGATGGTAAAATAAAAAGTGAGGTAACACTTCCGAATTTCAGCAACCACTCTCTCCGTCATACCTTCACTACCCGTATGGTAGAAGCTGGAACTAATATGAAGGCGATGCAAGAAATTCTTGGACACTCTGATATTTCAACCACTATGAATATCTACGCCGAAGCTACAAAAGAACTCAAAGAAAAAGAGATGGAAAAGTTCGGAGAAAACCTTCAAAATAGCCTATCAAACCTTGAAGAAACTTACCAATAACTTACCAAAAATTTACCACTGATTTACCAATTTTGTACAAAGTTAGGGAAAAATATAAAACCTAGCAAAGTTTCTAAACCTTGGTATAATGGGCTTTAGAGACTTGCGTGAAATAACGTAGAACCAGGTTTCTTTTCCCGACGATGAAATAGAAACAAAAAACAACTAATTATAAAAAAGTTCTCATTATGAATGAGAGCTTTTTAAAATACCACTTATCATTCTATGACCAGTACATGAAAATAGCAAAAGACTAAATGTTGCAATTCTTCTAGACTTGGTGGTACAATTAATTAGAAACGTTCTATATAAGTTTTTATTTTCAAATTAGAAAGTGGTATATTATGCCTATTAATACGAATTTTCCTGAAAAAACTTCACTCAGTGAGGTTAACCAAAGTATAACTGTTCCCAAAAATGCATCATTTTTTAAAATGTTAAAAGCTTTTATCGGTCCTGGTGCTCTGGTTGCTGTTGGTTATATGGACCCGGGAAATTGGATTACTAGTGTTGTGGGGGGAGCTAGTTACAAATATCTTTTACTATCAGTGATTCTCCTTTCTTCTCTAATCGCCATGCAACTTCAGCAAATGGCTGGAAAACTTGGAATTGTAACCAGACTAGATTTAGCACAAGCTACAGCAGTACACCTTCCAAAATCTATCCGATACCTCTTATTCATCATTATCGAGTTAGCCTTAATGGCAACTGACTTAGCTGAGGTAATAGGTTCTGGTATCGCTCTACACCTACTTTTTGGTTGGCCCCTACTGTTTTCAATACTCATTACTATTTTTGATGTCTTTATCCTACTATCAATTATGAAATTAGGATTTAAAAAAATAGAGGCTATTGTAACTACACTGATTTTAACAATTCTCTTCATCTTCATCTATCTAGTTGGTATTTCTCATCCTAGTTTTTCTGGAATTTTAAATGGACATATTCCATCTTTATCAATCTTAGATTTTTCCCAACATTCTGAAAATAGTAAGCTAACATTAGCTCTAGGAATCATAGGAGCAACAGTTATGCCACATAACCTCTATCTCCACTCCTCAATTTCTCAAGTCAGAAAAGTAAATTACAAAGACAATGATTCTATTAGAAGTGCTGTCAAATTTATGACTTGGGACTCTAACATTCAATTGGGACTTGCTTTTATTGTTAATTCATTACTCTTAATATTAGGAGCTGCCTTATTCTTTGGTCATGCTAATGATATCAATGCCTTTTCTCAAATGTATAACGCTCTAAATGACCATAATGTTACAGGAGTTATTGCTAGTTCATTTTTATCAACACTTTTTGCTATTGCATTATTAGCTAGTGGACAAAATTCAACAATTACTGGAACACTTACAGGTCAAATTGTAGTTGAAGGATTTTTACACCTAAAATTACCACAAGCTTTGATTCGATTTATTACTCGAATTTTAGCTCTAGCACCAGTTATTATCGCTGCCATTTTATATGGAAGTCAAGAAAAAGTGCTTGATCAATTAATCGTATACTCACAAGTATTCCTATCTATTGCTTTACCTTTTTCTATCTTTCCCTTAGTTTATTTTACATCCAATAAAACACTTATGGGAGAGTTTGTCAATAAGAAATGGAACACTTATCTAGGTTACCTCGTAGCAATTATTTTAACTTTGCTCAATTTAAAACTTATTTTTGATATTTTCTAAATTAAAAAGAACTTTTTCCAATTTTTAGGAAAAAGTTCTTTTTTGAAAGTTAATTGTCTTTTCTAAATGCATCTAAAATAACCTGAAATTCTTCATTAGTTAAAGTGATACCTTTTCCCATTTTAGAATGATCTGGACTCCACGTACGGATATCAAACTTCGCTGGTGCTCCATTAAAACTTACACGGTTTAATTCTTTAGTCCATCCTTTATCATTTTCAGATAGAACAAGCAGTTTTTCTTCGATTTCAAATTTAAATTCTGACATTTTTCCTCCCACACTACTATTCGTAAATAGTAACTCATGTTATTTCTTGTAGAGCTATTTTACCATAGATAATAAAATAAAACTTAACTTCTCTTTAATATATTAAATATTTAAAAAAATGATGACATCTTGTTACTTTTATGTTATACTCTTAAGGAATCTAAAATTGATGAAAGGAAGGAATTATGGTAGCACCTCTACGTAAAGAAAAACATGATGAACAAAACCACGTTCATGCACAAGAAAAATATCATACATTTCAAGATTTTAGCTATAATGCAAAATTTCGTGACTTGATTTTTTTTGCTAGAATAACACTCTTTGCTATTCTAACTATCTTTACAGCTTTTGTTCTACTTGCTTTAAATCTTCCTACTATTCTTGTATTTCTATTTTCTATATTGATTAGTTTAGCTGTAACATCTACGGTTTCAACTTTCTTATGGTACTTACTAAAATAAAAAAACTTGGTAATTCTCATACCAAGTTTTTTTATTTAGTTTCCCTTGTAATCTATCACAATATCATCAACATGGACAGGAATATCATCAGATTCAGAAATTGTTTCTAGATCTGATGAGTTTCCACATTTACAGGAATCACATGCGCATTTAGTTTTTGAAGTAAACGATGTTAGATAATTCACACCTTTTTGAATTGGACAATACTTATCCCAATTATGAATGATATCTTGTGTTTTCTCACTCGCTTCATGTAAATAAGTCTCTTTATTATTTAGAATATCCGAAACTTTATCTAAACTTGACTCCAATACTTTTTTACCTTGTTTAGTCTTTAGAAAATAGGAGATTCCTGCTACGGCTAAAAGAGGTAATCCTGCAGTTTTCAATAATTTGCTCATTTTTGTTTTTTTCCTTTCTTTTTAATCATTCCAAATGTTGCTTTGCTAAGTGCATAGGCTGTTCCTAATTTCCCAATATTTGATGATCCTGAAACGGTTTTCTTAGTTAAATTTCTAGCTTCAGTATTTAAGTCTGATACACTTTGAGATAAATCAGCAACAGCTACAAACAAAGGATTAATCGTTGATACCTTTTCATTGACATCTTCAACTAATACGTTAGCCTTTGCTAAAATTTCATTTGTTTGAAAAAGTGTCACATTGATATCACTCGTTAAAACTTCAACTGTTTTTTTCGTTTCTGAAACAACAGCAGCAACCTGTTTTAAGACAATAACTAAATAAATAACCAAAATTAAAAATGCAACTGCAATAATTAGTAAAGCTATTCCGACCATAAAATTCTCCTATTTTTCTGTATAAAATGCTATGGATTTATCTTTTCTTCGATAAATTACCATAAATAAGCCAATAATGATTAATAAGGCAGATAACCATTGCGATACTCTTAGTCCCACAAACATTAAACTATCTGTCCTCATCCCTTCAATGATAAAGCGACCTGCTCCATACCAAATGAGATAAAACCATGTAATTTCCCCTTGCTTTAATAAACCTCTCACCCTTCTAAGAAATAGAATAAGAATAAAACCACAAAGATTCCATAGTGATTCAAATAAAAAGGTTGGAACTCGGTAGCTGCCATCAATATACATTTGTTCTCTCATAAATTTTGGAAGATAATTTAGAGACTTCACTGCAAGACCATAAGCTTCTTGATTGAAAAAATTTCCCCATCTTCCTATTGATTGTGCAATAAAGACACCGGGTATAGCAATATCTAAAAAATCGAGAGTATCAATAAAATAATGCCTAGTAAAGAAATACAGTACCAACAATCCAGTTAGCAAACCTCCGTAAATAGCAATACCTCCGTTCCATATCGCAATGGTTTCGTCTAAATGGTCTTTATAGTAACTCCATTCAAAAAATACATAATAGAATCTAGCTCCAATGATAGAGATAGGGAATCCAATTAATATAAAATCTAATATTCTATCAGGAGCAATATTTTTTTGGGGAGCCTCTTTCATTGCTAAATACACTGCTAAAACTAAACCTGAGACAATACAAATGGCATACCACCTTATTGATAAGGGACCTAATTGAATAGCAACAGGATTAATCATTAGTCACCTCATTACTCTTAATAAGCTTTGTTAGACGATTTTCAAATGTTTTTGTTGCATCATATCCCATCTGTTTTGCACGATAGTTCATTGCTGCAGCTTCAATCACAACTGAAACATTGCGACCTGTTTTTACAGGAATGCGAATTGATGGGACCTTAACTCCTGATAGTTCGATTTCTTCGTTTCCATTTCCTAAACGGTCAAATACTTTTTCAGAATCATAATTTTCCAAATAGATTGCAAGTTGTACTTGAGAAGAGTCCTTGACAGCACTAGCACCATAAAGACTCATGACATCAATGATACCTACACCTCGAATTTCTAAAAGATGACGTAAAATTTCAGCAGGTTCACCCCAAACAGTTTCCTCATCCTTAGCATAAACATCAACCCTATCATCCGCTACAAGACGATGCCCTTTTTTAACTAATTCAAGACCAGTTTCACTTTTACCAATACCTGAATCACCTTGTATAAGCACACCCATACCATAGATATCCATTAAGACTCCGTGAACGCTTGTACGCTCAGCTAAACAAGCATCTAAGTACCAAGAAATCTCTCCAGATAAACGACTTGTAGGAATACGACTCTTTAAGACTGCAATATTTTTTTCCTCTGCCGCCCTTAGCATTTCTACTGGGATTTCTAAATCTCTTGCAATAATAATGGCTGGCGTTTCTGGCTTAAACATTTCAGACAAAACTTGATAGCGATTATGAGAGGACATTTTTACCAAATATGACCATTCTTTCATTCCTAAAAGTTGGAGACGCTCTGGAGAGTAGTAATCAAAATACCCAGTCATCTCAAGACCTGGACGCGAAATATCTGCTGTTGTAATGGGTTTTTGTAATAAAGTTTCATTGCCGTAGACGACATCTAGTTTTACTTTATCAACTAACATCTGTACTGTTACTGACATAATTTCTCCTTTAAAATTATTATACCATATCCCATCTATTTTAAATCAAATGAAATATAATATAAAAACCCGATAGCATTCACTATCGGATTTTCAATTACCAAAACCAGCCATCATTGTCCTCTACTCGCTCAGCTTCTTTACGTTTTCGAGGGCCTCTTCCAAATTGTTCGTCAATAATATCTTCTTTATAAGGTAAAATACATGCTAGAAGAATATAAATAAAAACTGCAAATCCAAATGAAAAATAAACAAATACTCCAAATAAAATTCGGCAAAGATTTATATCCCAATGGTACTTATCCGCTAAACCAGATAAAACACCCGATAGCATTTTTCCTTTTCTTTGTTTGTATAATTCTACTTTCATAAAATTTCCCCCTTATTCTTACAACTAGTATACCGTGTTTAGAAAATAGGTACATCAGTCTTACGACTGATTTTTAAACAGAAATTAAGTAACCTCCACAACTACCACAACGGTATTTTTTAAGATTAATTTGACGTTTTCTCATGAAATTCTGGTGACAAGTAATACATTTGTAACCAAACTCATTTGTATTAGGTCGAGGGAGTTTAGGTGCATATCTTAGACCATCAACTTCCTTTAACAAATGTTTAAAATCTTTGTCCTTATGTCGATAACCTAATCCTGCATAATAAAGATGGTAGTGACACAATTCATGCCTAACTATTTGTCTAAAGATGTCTATCCCAAAAACCTTCAGTATTTCAGGATTAAAATCAAGATGCCCATCAGATGGAAAAAATCTGCCCCCAGTTGTTTTTAGACGCTTATTCCAAATAGCTTCATGTAAAAATGGCTTCTTAAAATCCGCCATTGAGACTTGCTGAACAAAATACTTAAGATTCATGTGGCTCTACTAATGAAAGATTGATTTTTTCACGCTCGTTATCAATTTTTGATACCCAAACAGTCACGATATCTCCAACTGATAAGACTTGGCTAGGGTGTTTGATAAAAGAATGACTCATCTGTGAGATATGAATTAAACCATCATCATGAAGACCGATATCTACAAAAGCACCGAAATCAACAATATTACGAACTGTACCTTCTAATCTCTGTCCAATTTCTAAATCCTTTATGTCCATAATATCCTGTCTTAAAACAGGTGCCTCAAATTCATCACGTAGATCTCTACCAGGCTTTAATAGATTATCTAAGATATCACTTAACGTTTCAAAACCAACACCTAATTTTTCAGCCATTTCATTTACATTCAAAGTTTGTAATTTAGACTTTGACGTCTCATCTAACTTAGAAATCTCTAATTCAGCTAGAAGAGTTTTTACTGCCTGATAAGATTCCGGATGTACACCAGTATTATCAAGAAAATTATTACTCTCAGGTATACGTAAAAAACCTGCCGCTTGTTCAAATGCTTTTGCACCTAATCGAGGAACTTTTTTTATTTCTTGACGTGATGTTATTAACCCATTTTCTTCACGATATTTAACAATATTTTCTGAAATCGTTTTATTTAAACCAGATACATGTGATAATAAGGCTGAACTAGCCGTATTGATATTCACACCAACTTGGTTGACCACTGTATCGACAACAAAATCAAGGTTTTCACTTAATTTCTTTTGACTAACATCATGTTGGTATTGACCAACTCCGATAGATTTAGGATCGATTTTAACTAGTTCTGCCAATGGATCTTGGAGACGTCTTGCAATCGAAATAGCTGAACGTTTTTCAACAGTCAAATTTGGAAATTCTTGTCTTGCCAATTCTGATGCAGAATAAACAGATGCTCCACTTTCATTAACAATAACATACTTAACATTATCAAAATCTTTCAAAATTTCTGCAACAAATGCTTCACTCTCACGACTTGCTGTACCATTACCAATAGCTACAATTTCAATTTTAAAATCATTTATCAATTGTGCAAATGCTTTTTTTGATTGAGCAATTTTTGCTTGACTAGCAGGCGGTACTGGGTATATCACACTTGTGGTTAATAATTTCCCAGTCTGATCTACTACAGCTAACTTAGCACCTGTTCGAAATGCAGGGTCAAATCCTAAAACCATTTTTCCTTTCAAAGGAGAAGTTAATAATAAGTTTCTGAGATTTTCAGAAAAAAGTTGAATGGCACCATCCTCTGCTTGCTCTGTCAATTCGGTACGGATACGACGTTCCATAGCAGGTAAGACTTTTTTCTTTAAACTTTGTTGAATAACATCCTCTATATAAGGATTAAGTTGTTTAAATCTAGCCCTATAAAAAGCTAACATTTTCTCAATCTGATGCTCGAAAGAAACTTTTAATATTTCCAAATTTTCACCCCTGTTTAAGGCTAAAATACGGTATCCTTGAATCTCAGAAACCTTATCACTAAAGTCATAATAAATTTGAAAAATCCTTGTTGGGTCCTTTTCTTCATTTTTTAGAACTGATTTCAAGGTACTAAAAGCTCGGACAATATTATATGTCCACGTCCGAATCTTATTGTCTTCTGATAAGGCCTCAACTAATATATCAACAGCTCCACTGAGAACTTTTTCACTGGTTTCAAACCCATCAGTGATAAACGATTGAGCCTGACTTTCTAAATCACTAGCATTTTGCAAAATAAGACGAGCCATTGGAAATAGACCTGCTTCACGCGCAATTATTGCTTTCGTTCTTCTTTTTTCTTTATATGGCAGATAAAGGTCCTCAACATCAGCTAATTTTTCAGCAGATAGAATCGCATCTTTTAGCTCATTGGTTAGTTTTCCTAAACTATCAATTTTTGAGAGAACACTTTCTTTTCGCTCCTCTAATGTACGAATTGATTTTTCTAAATCAATAATTGCTTTAATCTCAACCTCATCAAGATTATTTGTCTTTTCTTTTCGATAACGAGCAATAAAAGGAATAGTATTTCCCTCTTGAGTTAAGGATAATACCGTTTCAACTTGTGCTTTTGTTACACCCAAATCTTGAGCTATTTTTATAATTCTAGTTTTTTCCATAATACTTTTATTATAACATATCTCTAATAACAAGTTTAAAAGGAATCCTAAAGTAAACTGCTGAAATTTTCTAGAGAAGATAGTATAATACTAATAATCACTATTAAGGAGAATAATCATGGCAATTACACATAAACGACAAGATAATTTAGAAAAACTTTTTGCAAATTTTGCAATCTTTCCTGAAGAAACACTAAAATCCTTAGAATCCGATAAAGAAGCAGAACAAAAGAATGATAAGGAACAACCATGAGTCTTTTTTCACAACTTCCTGACAGTGTTCTACAATGTTCTGCTATTTTTTTATCAATTATCATTGAAGCACTACCCTTTGTCCTCATTGGATCACTACTATCTGGGGCCATTGAAATTTTTATCAACCCCAACAAAATAACAACTCTTTTACCTAACAATAAAATTTTACGTGTTTTTTTTGGAACGTTTATTGGTTTTATTTTTCCTTCATGCGAATGTGGTATTATCCCTATTGTTAACCGCATTTTGGATAAAAATGTACCAAGTTACACTGCGATACCTTTCCTAGTTACCGCCCCTATCATCAATCCTATTGTCCTATTTGCAACCTATTCAGCTTTTGGAAATTCAATGAGATTTGTCCTTTTAAGATTTTTGGGCGCAATAGTTATTTCGCTGATTATTGGAATTTTTTTGGCATTTTTAGGTGATGAGAATATCTTAAAAACTAAGTGCAATACTCACCAACATTATCATTATGAAAATGAGACCTATTTAAAAAAACTATTTTTAACCTTAAGCCATGCTATCGATGAATTTTTTGACACTGGCCGCTATCTCATCTTTGGTAGCTTAGTTGCTTCGATAATGCAAATCTATGTACCTACTCGTTTACTAACAAGTATTGGACATAACCCTGTCATGGCAGTTTTGATAATGATGCTGCTTGCTTTTATCTTATCACTCTGTAGTGAGGCAGATGCCTTTATCGGAGCATCGTTATTATCAACTTTTGGTATTGCCCCTATCCTTGCCTTTTTACTTGTAGGACCAATGGTCGATATTAAAAATTTACTAATGATGCTTAATGCATTTAAAAGTAGATTTATTCTACAATTTGTAGGTATCACACTCCTTATAACACTTGTTTACTGTTTGATAATTGGAGGGCTAGTATGATTCGTTTTCTGATTTTAGTCGGTTACTTTGAGATTACTATGTATCTTCAATTAACTGGAAAGTTAAACCAATATATCAATACACATTATGCTTATTTAGCCTATATTTCATCCTTCATTTCATTTGTCTTAGCTATTGTTCAACTTATCATTTGGATGAAAAATATTAAGGTGCACTCCCATCTAAATGGGCGTCTTGCTAAAATCTCCAGTCCTATTATCCTAGCAATACCTGTCATAATCAGTATTTCCTTTCCCACTGTTACACTGAATTCTGAAACGGTATCAGCTAAGGGTTACCATTTCCCACTAGCACAAGGCTCATCAAGCACCGCTGCAAAACAAGATGGTATCACTATACAATATCTAAAACCAGATACGAGCCTGTACTTTACAAGTTCTTCCTACCAAAAGGAAATGAAATCTGAACTTAAGGCCTATCAAAATAGTGATAAACTTAATATTACTGCTGAAAATTACATGGAAGTCATGGAACTAATTTATCTCTATCCAGATGAATTTACTCATAAAACTATTACTTATACTGGATTTATCTATAACGAGACTGAAAAGACTAATTATCAGTTTTTATTTAGGTTTGGTATCATCCATTGTATCGCTGATTCAGGAGTATACGGCTTACTCACAACAGGTCAAAACATATCTTATAAAGATAATACTTGGGTGACAATGACCGGTAAAATTGAATTAGAATATCATCAAACCCTCAAACAAACTCTACCTGTTTTACACATTTCATCAAGCCACTCTGTAAAAGAACCTTCCAATCCTTATGTCTATAGGGTCTTTTAAATGAAGATTTATTGCATGCTTTATATTTTACATTAAACAGCTTGCTATTATCTCTAATTTATAGTAGGATATAAACATAGCCGCTATAGTTAAATGGTATAATAGAGCAATGGTAATGCTCCGTTCCGAGTTCGATTCTCGGTGGTGGCATGTTTTGACGAAAATAGCAAAAAATAACAAATAAAAATCCCAATTCTTTGGGATTTTTTTGTTATTGTCTGTTATTGTTTACAAAAGATTTCGGGCATATTTCGGGCAAAGATATTTTCAATCTCCCCCAAAACATCTTCTAACTTTTCTCTACTTACCACTTCATGTTCTATTGCTTCTTCAAAAATATATTTTACAACTTTCATAATAATTTATTCGATTTTATGTTTACCCATTTTTTCTTTGAAAATATCCGAAATGATTTGACGCAACTCTTCTCTTTCTTTCTCAGGAATATCACCACTTCTTTTTGCAATAGCATATAGCTCTGGATGCTCTATAGAGATTCGCTTTATTGTCCGAGTTGTTGCGTGTTTTCTCACTAAAAATGGGATATGTTTTATCCATTCTTGAGGCACTAAAGCAAGAATTTTAGATGCTGTTTCCTTATCACTAATCTCTGATGTTGTTAATCCTTGCTTAATCATCTCTTGTTCCTGCTCAGTAAAATCCTGTAATTTCATTCTCCATCTCCTATTTATACATAATTTTCGAATATATTATATACCATTTCAATAAAAACTACAAAGACTATGTCTTAAAGTTCAAAAAAAGAACGAAAAAAATCGCTCTTTTTGGAGATTTATGAAAAATAAAAGTTTTAGGATGGTTATAGTATAGGATACAAAGCTTAATTTACGCTTAAAGTATAACTATAAATAAAAAAAAAAAAGTCGAGTGACTGTTTTTTATTTATGATACTGTCCCAAAAGTTTAGCAACTGTTTCATCATCTAATCTATCTAGGTTTGATTTCTTTTGGAAATTGTCAAATGTTTTTTGGGAAACTTGGAAGTGTTTAACTCCACCGTTCCAAAATGTAGCTGGGTCTTTAACATCTAAGTATATAAATAGTAAATTATCAATAGAGAAAACAAAAAGAAAGAAAATACAACGATTTCCCTTCTTGAAGATTTATGAAAAATAAAAGTTTTAGGATGTCTATAGTATAGCGTCGCTAGCTTAAAATAACCTTAAAGTCATCTAGATTTATATGGGCACCTCTAAAAACTTCAGGTAGTTGTTAAGTCAGTCCTATTTGTCTCCATCGTTTCCAGTAAGCTTCGCTTTCGAAGCTTACTTTTTGCTTATTTCCCTATTTTGGACGCAC
>JAUMZW010000013.1 GCA_030527925.1 Streptococcus sp. | reverse complement strand
CCTTAGAAAGGCTTAAGTAAATCTATTTATAAGGATTTCATTAGTAATTATTAATGGCTCTATGTCAACTGTAGTGGGTGACCTATAAATAAGCACGAGAGGAGACGAAGTTCGTCTTCTCTTTTGTGATATTCAAAGCGATATAGATACGTTGTTTGAAGTTTTCAAAGTTCCGATAACCAAAAGCATTGCACTTGATGTCTTTGATGAGTTTGTTTGTCGCCTCGAGCTTAGCATTAGAATAAGGCAATTCAATGGCATTAGTGATGTAGTTTTTGTAGCGAATAAAGGTATTTAAAGCCGTTTTAAAGGTATGATTGAGAACAGGTAGAGCATCCTTTATTAATCCAAAGAAATGATTGGTATTCTTCTCTTGCAAGTGAAAAAGCAAGAGTTGGTAGAGGTCGTAGTAAGCTTTTAATTCAGGAATCAGATTGAAGATTTTACCCAGACATTCTCTAGGTGTGAGTGTTTCTCTGAAAGTCCTAGAATAAAAGGTGTTTAAAGATAGTTTTCTATTATCCTTTTGAATCAGTTTCCAATAATATTGACATAAATCCAGCTTAAAACGTGAAAAAAAGCAGAATGGTAAGGTTATTACGTTATTTTTTAAGCGGAAACAGAACAAAAGTAAGTGAATAGATTAATAAAAATCCAAGTTATTTATAGTCTAGTTTGGATATGATAGTGATATATAATTCATGGCATTTCAAATGGTCACTTGCTAAATACTTCCCAAAGATATTTCAAACAAATTAGAAATTTTTTATGATATAATATTTTTAATATAATAGAATTAAAGCAAAATCGAAGGAGCATATAATGTCATTTTCAATTATAAAGCCTAAAAATTTTTCTAAAATCCTTGAAAATGCTAAAATAATGGCTGAAAATAATGGTGCTATTTTATTAGGCGATGAATCGTCAGGAAAGTTTGAAGTTAAAACTCCTGCTATTACAGGAACTTATAAGGTTAATGACGATGTTATCTTTATTGATATTACTAAAAAACCATTTTTGATCCCAGAAGCACTAATAAAGTCTAAACTTGAAGAATTTTTTAAATAATTATATTTGGTGGTGATTTGTCTGTAGAGATCAGATGCCCCCAAAAAGCACCCATATTCGATTAAAATATGAGTGCTTTTTTATTTAGTCATCAATTGCTATAATACCATCGTTATGAATGATGTAATCTTTACTAATTTTGCCGTTTTCAAACAGGATTCCATGCAATACACCGCCGTATACACCCCCCCCATCTATACCAATTTTATTATCTTTGCTTTGATAGATTTCTTTTATACCTATAGAATTGTTAAGTAAACGATAAACAGGAGTATGTCCAAAAATAATAGTTTTTCCTGTCTGATTCAATCCTTCATGAAAGGGTTTACGAATCCATACTTTTTGATAATTGCTAGTTTCTTTCCAATTAGGTAATGTAAGGTCTAATCCTGCATGGACAAATATGGTATCTTTTGTTTCTAGATGGTAAGGCATCTGTCTTATAAGACTAATTAGATTCGAATGATTAGTGATAATTTCATTATGATCACGAAGATTGTCGACCGGAAACTCCAATGGTCGACCTAGTATTGAGTTAATTGTTGAATCTCCCCCATTACTTTGATAATGCTCATAATTCTCCTCTGGATCATCTATCCAACTTAAAAACATGTATTCGTGATTTCCCATTAAACAAACTGCATTTTTATTTTTAACTAGAGATGATACCATGTTTAAGACAGAATAACTATTTTCACCTCTATCTATTAAATCGCCAAGAAAAATAAGTTGACTCTTTTCATCCCAATTTTTTAACAGTTCATTTAGCATTGTAGCTTTACCATGTACATCCCCAATAACAAAATATTTGTTCATAAAAACTCCATTATAATTGATAAGATATAATGCCATCATACCATTTTTTTATATCACTATTCAAGAAGAAAATATAATATTATAAAGTTCTAATTGTAGCTAATGTTTAAGTAATAATTCAAATAATCACTTCATTTACTGGTACCAAGAAGTGATTAGAAGTAACGGTGAGTCAGTTAAAAATAATTCATAAAATGTAAAAGAGCTTATCCGTTAGATAGGCTCTTTTTAAGTTAGGGTTTATAATTAGTTTTATCCTCGGCTGTTATTGTTCTAATGACACGACATGGGACGCCAGCTGCAATGACATTGGAAGGAATATCTTTCGTAACAACGCTTCCTGAACCAATGATGACATTATCTCCGATTGTGACTCCTTGATTGATATGAACACCACCCCCAACCCAGACATCATTACCTATAGTAATAGGTTTGGCGTAGCAGGCTCCCTCCCGTCTTTCGGTTGGATCAGTAGCATGATTAGAGGAATATAGTCCAACTCTTGGACCGAATAAAACATTATTACCAATTGTAATGGCGCCACCATCCAATATAACACAATCAAAATTGGCATAAAAACTATCGCCAATACTGATATTGTAACCAAACTCACAACGGAAGTTTGGTTCAAAATAAGTGTTTATCCCTCTTTTTTTCAAAAGTTTGTCTAAAATAGCTTCTCTGATATTTGCATCTTGACCGTAACTTTTATTATATTCGTTAGTTAAGTTTACGGCATCTTCACGAGCCTTGATTAGTTCTGGGCTTAAATCATTGTACATTGCACCTGATAGGATAAATTGTTTTTGTTCTTCTAAATTCATTTTCTCTCCTTTAAAAGTGTGTAGTTTATATCTATTGTAGCACTTTTTAGAAGAGCATCCTAGTAATGATATATTTTAGGAAATAAATTAAAGGAAAGAAATAAAAAATGTGAAAAGGTTTTCAAACTTCGGTTTAATTGATATAATAATATAAAATAAAAAGGAGAGATTATGAAAACACCAGAAGAAATTTTAGAGTCAACAATTAGTATCGGTGAGCACAAAATCCATAAAACTTTTTTAACCAAAGCAATACTCGGTTTTATTGGAGGTGCGATGATAAGTTTAGGATACTTATTGTACATCAGAGTGGCTGCAAGTGCCATGGCAAGTTTTGGACCATTTGCTAGTTTTTTAGGTTCATGTGTTTTTCCAATCGGATTGATTATCATTTTAATGGCAGGTGGAGAATTGATTACAGGTAATATGATGGCTGTTTCAACGGCTTTTTTTGCTAAAAAGGTTTCATTAAGTGATTTAATAAAAAATTGGCTTACTATTACACTGTTTAATGTCATTGGTGCACTATTTGTTGCTTTTGTATTCGGCCATTTTTTAGGGTTGACGTCATCAGGAATATATCAAAAAGAAGTGATAGAAGTGGCTCATGCAAAACTAATGGCTAATCCACTTCAGGCTATTGTGTCTGGTATTGGTTGTAATTGGTTTGTTGGTCTTTCTTTATGGCTATGTTATGGTGCTAGTGAAGCAAGTGGTAAACTAATTGGTATTTGGTTTCCTGTAATGACCTTTGTCGCATTAGGATTTCAACATAGCGTTGCAAATGCATTTGTTATTCCAGCTGCTGTTTTAGAGGGTGGTGCGTCGTGGTGGAATTTTTTATCAAACTTTAGCCTAGTCTATACTGGAAATATTATAGGAGGAGCTATATTTGTAAGTTTTTTCTATTTTAAGTCTTATTTTCATCCCAATGTTTCTCACTAAAGATAGGCTATTATGGCTTTAAAAAACGGTTAAGAATTTAACCGTTTTTTACTGTTAGGTTATTTAACCGACCAAAAACTTACAGATTGTCCTCGGACGGTAAAGTTTTCTCATTCATCTTCGTTTATTAAAACCTCGTTTTGAGAATTACCTAGATAATCACTAAAGGTACAATTAGCAAATTTTTCCCACTTCCATCCATTTATTATCTTCTTGGTGGTTTGAGATAAGGATAGCAATCGGTTTATCAGCACCAGTTCGTGTCCATCCAATACAGTTAGGATTATCAAAACTGTCTCTTTGTTCAACATAAGATAATTCAAGTCTGATATCTAATAATTTATCAATTACTTCTTTGAAGGATTCTTGAGCAAATTCTCCTTCTATACCATAATAGTCACCATAAAATAGACATGGTAAACCTTCTTCTCCTAGAAGAATTAAGGTATATGCTATAGGTTTAAACTATTCATTAACAGTCGATTCTAGAGCTTGTCCTCTCTGTGTGTCATGATTATCTACAAAAGTAACTGCTGATTGTGGGAATTCAAGAGCGAGTGTATCTTTAAAAATTTGACGTAAATCGTAGTTTTCATAAGCATTAGAAGCATCAAATAGATTCTGATGGAGCCTAACATCGACTAAATCAAATTCAAAGTCTGTGTGCTCTAGATAATTTTCATTACTAGCTTCATCTACTTTCCAAAATTCTCCAAAAACATAGAAATCATTACCGTAAGTATCCATGAGATATCGAATGAAGTCGGTCATAAACCGTGAGTCAATATGCTTTACAGCATCCATTCGAAATCCTCTTACCCCGGTGGTCTTAATAAACCAGTCTGCCCATTGATAAATATTTTAACGAACCTCAGGGTGTTTAAAGTCAATATCGTCGTACATAAGATAGTCATAATTTCCATTTTCATCATCGACTAAGTTATCATTTGCCCAACCGTTATTTTCACCTCTAATCATATAGATTCCATTTTTTATTATGAGAAGCATCATAATCGACACCAGTAAAATGGTACCAGTGCTATTCAAAATTATTGTATTGTTTATTCCTTCCCTCAAAGGTAAAATGTTTCCATGCACTGATATCAAAAGGTTCAGAAATAACTCTATCTCTATCATTAGGGTTAACTTCTACAGCCGAAAATTGCTCCTGCTTATCAGCGGCTGCTTTATGATTAAGAACAACATCAGCTATAGCTTCAATTCCATTTTCTCTTAGAATCTAAATGGTTTTAAGATAGTAATCTTTTGTTTCATATTTAGTTCTTATACTCTCTTTTTGGTCAAACTCTCCTAGGTCAAATAAATCATAGACACCGTATCCAACATCACTTGATTGTGTTGCTTTAAACGCTGGTGGCATCCAAACTTTTACAATTCCTTTTTTTGAGAGGTTAGGTGCATCATCTGCTAAGCGTTACCAATGTTTACCATCATCAGGGAGGTACCATTCAAAATATTGCATTAAAGTTTCATTTTTCATTATTTACTCCATTCCATTATAGGGTTATTATATCAAATTTTATAAAATTAAAGCTATTCAAACGCTAAAGTATACTGGCTTTTTATGATATACTATTACAAATACAGAAATGGAGCTTTGATATGGTTAAAGGATTGTTAGTTATGGATGTTGATTCAACTTTAATTCGTGAAGAAGGAATTGATTTATTAGGAGAAGCTGCAGGGGTTGGAGAGCAAGTGGCTAGGATAACAGAGTTAGCTATGAATGGAGAGTTAGATTTTGAAGAAGCGTTAAAAGAGCGTGTAGCTTTGTTAAAAGGTCTTCCTGAAACAATCTTTGATGATGTTGCAAAGTCCATTCATTTTACAAAAGGTGCTAAAGAATTGGTTAAAACCTTACATGATAGAGGTTTTAAAGTAGGTTTAGTCTCTGGTGGTTTTCACCAAACAGTTGATCGATTGGCAAAAGAATTAGAGATTGACTATGTAAAGGCCAATACAATAGAAGTTAGCAATGGAAAACTAACTGGGAAAGTCATCGGAGATATTGTAACGAGGGAAACAAAAAAAGAAAAATTAATAGAGTGGTCAAATGCTAATCAAGTGACTCTTCAAAATACAGTTGCAGTCGGTGATGGTGCCAATGATCTCTTGATGATTAGAACTGCAGGGGTTGGCATTGCTTTTTGTGCTAAGCCTATCGTTACTAAAGAAGCCCCTTTTTCAATAAGTAAACCTGATTTATTAAAGGTTCTAGACTTTATTAATTTTTAATTATTTGCTGTTGTGTATAGTGCTTTTTTAAATGTAAGATAATATATTTTACTTTACAGTTGTTATCAAGTATGATAGAATATTATTCGTGTATAATGGGTGCACATAAATACGGCTAATCCGCTGAGACAAGTACTTTATGATTAGCAAGATAAGGAGAAAAAATAATGAATCCATTAATTCAAAGTTTAACTGAAGGTCAACTTCGCTCAGACATTCCTGCATTCCGTCCTGGTGATACCGTTCGTGTTCATGCTAAAGTTGTCGAAGGAAATCGTGAACGTATTCAGATTTTCGAAGGTGTTGTAATTGCTCGTAAAGGTCAAGGCATCTCTGAAATGTATACAGTTCGTAAAATCTCAGGTGGTATCGGTGTAGAACGTACATTCCCACTTCACACACCACGTGTTGATAAAATTGAAGTTGTTCGTTACGGTAAAGTACGTCGTGCTAAACTTTATTACTTACGTGCATTACAAGGTAAAGCAGCGCGTATTAAAGAAATCCGTCGTTAATAAATGAAAATCTACCTTTTGGTAGGTTTTTCATTAAAGTCCCTTTAGTTCAATGGATATAACAACTCCCTCCTAAGGAGTAGTTGCTGGTTCGATTCCGGCAAGGGACATATAAATAGTTGAAAAACCCTTATAAAATAAGGGTTTTTAGTTTTAGCACCCGAAATTATTTCCAAACTGTCCTGATGATGTTATTGAGGGCATAAATTTTAAAGGCTGTTTTTTATAATTAAAATCTTTTAGTTACTTTAACTCTTTTAGGAATTGGATTGAAAAAATATAAAAAATAGTGTATTATATTATTGGCAGAACAAGGAGATGAATTTAAATATTCAATTTGATAACCTTTTACTCTCTGTATTCTGCTTATAATGTGTATAATAACCAATCGTATAGACTGGTCTTTTTTTGTATTTAGAATTTGGAAGTGACTTTTTGGTAAATAATAAAAATCCCATAATTATGGGATTTTTATTATTTACCAAAAAGTCCTTTTACTTTATCCAGTACACCATCAACACCTTTTGAACCTTCTACTAAGTTTTTGGCTTTATCAAAGTATTCACCAAGATGGTCTTTGTTTTCTTCTATAAACGATTGAGCTGCTGAAAAATCTTTTTTTTCAATCATTTCTTTAACTTGATTAAATAATTCTGTTGGGTTCATAATTTTACCTCTTTTCTATATTAGTATTAAAACATAAAAATCTCAGGCATGCAATTAGATACTCTCGATGTTAAATTTAGAGATAGAAAACTATATTATCAATTGCTATAATATATTTAAGGAGGAATAGTGATGAGAAGACAATTGGCAACAATATGCTACATTGATAATGGCAAGGAGCTCTTACTACTGCATCGTAATAAGAAAGAAAATGATGTTCATGAGGGAAAGTGGATTTCTGTTGGTGGTAAGTTAGAACCAGGTGAGACTCCTGATGAATGTGCTAGGCGTGAAATTTTTGAAGAAACGAATTTACTTGTTGAAAAAATGAAATTTAGAGGGGTTATTACTTTTCCAAATTTTACAAGTGAGACAGATTGGTACACTTTTGTGTTTCATGTTACGCAATTTTCTGGCAAACTGATTTCAGATGAAGACTCAAGAGAGGGTACCTTGGAGTGGGTTCCTTATAATGAGGTTTTAAAAAAACCGACATGGGAAGGAGATTATGAAATTTTTAAATGGATTTTAACTAATAAACCCTTTTTTTCAGCTAAATTTAAATATAACCATAACCAAGAATTAGATGAAAAAGAGATTGATTTTTATGAAGATTAGGGATTTTAGGCAACATGAAGCTCAGTTGACTTTTGGTGTTAGATCAGCAGCTTTGATTATCGGGCAAAAGGGGTTGTTGACGCTTTATGATAGCAAGAAGGATATGTATGTGATACCCGGTGGAGCAATTAGAGTTGGAGAAACTACAGAAAAGGCTGCTTTGCGAGAAGTTTATGAAGAGATAGGAATTGCTATTAACGTCCAAGATTTAATAGTCATTGTTGAAAATCATTTTAAACAAAATGATCAGATATTTCATAATATTGAGTTTTATTATCGTTGTAAGATAAGTTGTGAGTATGATGAGAATGATTTGGCAGGAGATACTGGTTTGGCCATGAAATGGTTACCACTTTCAAGACTTGGCGAATTTAATTTAAAGCCTTCATTTTTACAAAATGAAAAATTTGATAGTGCTAGTTTAAAACATCTTATTATTGAAGACTAATGTTGAGTTAATAAAGGTGAAGTAGATTAAAGGTCATAAAGTCATTATTTATTTAGATGATAGCAAAATCAATGGCTTTAGATAGTAAAATGATATAATAAAGTTATTAGTTTTTTAAAGGAGTTGGCATGAAGGAATCAGAAGATAAAAATTTTAGAAAAAGTTGGTTCTTTAGATGGTTTTTAAATAATCAAGCAGTAGTTGTATTATTGGTGACTTTATTAGTATTTTTAACTATTTTTGTATTTACCAAAATCTCTTTTCTATTAACTCCAGTTTTAGATTTTTTAGAGACGATTTTATTACCTGTTGTCATTTCAGCACTCTTATATTACTTGTTATTACCTTTTGTGACTTATCTCGAAAAAAAAGGTTTGAGTCGTATAGTAGCAATTACAGTTGTTTTTGTCAGTATTATTTTACTTTTGATTTTAGCTAGTTCAGCAGTATTACCTATGATAAGGGATCAGTTAATTTCATTTATTGAAAATCTCCCTATTTACATTAGTAAAATGACTAAGGAGACAAACCACTATCTTTCAAATTCATTTTTTAAAAATTATAATTCTGAACTCGAGGAGTTAGTTTCAAATATAAGTAGTAAAGCTGTTGATTATGCAGAAACTTTTTCTAAAGGAGCCCTTAGCTGGATAAGTAATTTTGCAGGTGCAATCGCTAAGGTCACAGTAGCAATTATTATTTCACCATTCATTATTTTCTATCTTTTAAGAGATAGTGACCAAATGAAGGATGGTTTAGTTTCGTTATTTCCTACAAAGCTTAGAGACTCATCATCTCGAATTTTAACTGATATTAATAAGCAATTGGCAGGCTATGTACAGGGCCAAGTTACAGTAGCGATTATTGTTGGTTTGATGTTTTCTATTTTATTTAGTTTGGTTGGACTAAAGTACGCTTTGACATTTAGTATTATGGCAGGGATTCTCAATATGGTTCCTTATTTAGGAAGTTTTTTAGCCATGTTACCTGTACTAGTAATGGCTTTTGTTCAGGAGCCAATTATGTTAGTAAAAGTTATTTTTATTTTTATTATTGAACAGACTATTGAGGGACGATTTGTGTCTCCATTAGTGATGAGTAGTAAATTAAGTATTCACCCTATAACAATAATGTTTATTCTACTAACAGCTGGTTCAATGTTTGGAGTCTGGGGAGTATTTTTGGGGATTCCAGTTTATGCATCAATTAAGGTTGTTGTTAGAGAATTATTTGGTTGGTATAAGCGTGTTAGTGGTTTATATGATGAAGAACTAAATCATAAGGAGTAATATGTTATCTTATAGTGAAAAAGCTTTAGAGGCTATTGAACAACAGGATCTGTCTCGTTTTCAAACCTATCTATCACAGTCAGTAATTTCTGATCCTCCTGAAATGTTATTAGAGTTTGGAAATTATTTAGAAAATATAGGTTTTTTGAATGAAGCAAAATATGTATATGAAAGTATTGTAGATATTTTTGAAGAAGTAAATCTTAATTTGGCTCAAATTTGTGCTGAGGATGGTCTGTTTGAAGAAGCTTTCTTGTATTTAGGTAAAGTCTCTGAGGATAGTCCATATTACGTATCCTCTTTTTTAGTTATGGCAGACCTTTATGATATGGAGGGTTTGAGTGATGTTGCCTTGGAAAAGCTCCGCTTAGCTAATCAGTTGAGTCAAGATTCAATCTTAATATTTGCTCAAGCCGAAATTGAATTTAATTTAGAACGTTATCAAGAGTCTATTATTTCTTATGCTAAATTAGACCATAGAGACATTTTAGAGCGTACAGGAGTCTCCATTTATCAAAGAATCGGATATGCTTATGCAGCATTAGGTAAATTTGAAGCAGCTATTGAGTTTTTAGAAAAATCAATTGAGTTATCATATGATGATCAGGCAGCATTTGAACTTGCAAGTCTTTTATATGAGCAGGATGAGTATCAAAAAGCTGTTATTTGTTTGAAACAAATTGACACATTGAATCCTGAATTTGAAGGCTATGAATGGTTATATGCTAAATCCCTTCATAAAGAACATAAGGTTGAAGAAGCTTTGAGAATATTACAACAAGGCCTTCACAAAAATTCTTTTAATGTTAAACTTTTACTAGAGGCAGCAAAATATGCTTACGAATTAAAAGATAAACTATTAAGTGAACGCTATCTTGTTCAGGCTATTGAGAATAGTGAAGATCAAGAAGAAGCCCTATTAGCTTTAACAACACTTTATCTTGAATTAGAAAAATATGAGAATATTATTTCTTTATATCAAGATGAAATTGAAAACCCACTCACACTATGGAATATTGCCAAGGCTTATCAAAATCTTGAGATGGAAGACAAGACACTTCGTATTTTCGATATTATAGAAGAAGACTTAACAGAAAATCCGGATTTTTTAAAAGATTATTTATTATTACTTAGAGAATTTGGCTATTTTGATAGGGCTAAAAAATATTTAAAACAGTATCAAAAGTTGATGCCAGATGATATTGATATGTTAGATTTTTTTGATGAATAGGAGGAAAAAAATGGCAGAACCTGTAAGATTATTTCAGTATAATACATTAGGAGCCTTAATGTCAGGGCTTTATGCTGGAACTATGACAATTGAGGAGCTTTTAACACATGGCGACACTGGGATTGGGACGCTAGACTCTATTGATGGGGAATTAACGATTGTTGATGGGAAAGCTTATCAAGCAACGGCTACAGATGGTGTGTTAAAAGTAATTGAACTTGATGGAACAGCGACAGTTCCATATGCAGCTGTTGTTAATCATCAGGCTGAAGTTATTTTTAAGCAACGTTTTGAAATGACTAGTCACGAGTTATATGATAGGATTGAGACTTACTATGATGGTGAAAATTTATTTCGCTCAATAAAAATACGTGGTACTTTTTCTAAGATGGCGGTTAGGCTTATTCCAAAGTCAAAGGATGGACGTAAGTTTGCAGAAGTAGCCGCCAATCAACCTGAGTTCCAAAAGGATGAGGTAAGTGGTACAATAGTTGGTTTTTGGACACCAGAAATGTTTCATGGTGTAGCATTAGCAGGTTATCATCTTCACTTTATCTCAGATGATTTAAGTTTTAGTGGGCATATTATGGATTTTTCTATCCTAGAAGGAATTGTTGAAATTGGGCCGGTTGATCAATTAGACCAACGTTTCCCTGTTCAGGATAGGCAATATCTATTTGCCAAATTCAATATGGAAGAGCTTATTGATGATATCAATAAAGTAGAGTAAAGGTAGATGAAAATTGTTTTACTTCATGGGAGTTCTCGTAAAGAACTAAATTCTCTTTTATATAATTGTCTAAATTCGTCAGTTAAGAAAACTGATCAAGTTATTAATCTAGGTACTTTGCCTGAAGATAGTATATCATTATCCTATTTGGATATTTCTTTAATGATTTCAATTTTAATTGAGAGTAAATCTTGTGATTTTGTTGTGTCTGGTTGTTCATCAGGACAAGGCTTGATGTTAGCTTGTAATCAAATTACCTGGCTTAATGGCCGGTTATCTTCCAAGTCCAGAGGATGCTTATCTTTTTGGGCGTATTAACAATGGAAATGTTGCCTCTCTTCCTTTAGCTTTGGGTGTTGGATGGGCTGCCGAAATAAAATTTAGATGTATATTTGAAGCTTTATTTAAAGAACCTTTTGGATTAGGTTACCCAAAAAATGAAGCAAAACGAAAAAGTAATGAAGCAAATGAGTTGACTACTTGGTCAAATAAGTTAAAACCTCCATTGATAAACTGCTTGGAAAATTTACCAAAAGATAGGTTAACTAAAATTATGAATTATCCTAGGTTTTATGAATATTTAACCAGACATGCTAATAACCCATTATTGATTCAGAAATTAGATAAGTATAGAAAGAATAGTAGTGAGGTTTACATTTGATATTGGGGAATGCTTTATTTTGAAGATTGTGAAATAGATCAAAAAATAGATTGTTGATGATATGTTGATAAATAATGTTGAGATAAACTCTCCAAAATTTATTAATTAAGGGGAAGAGGATTAAATAACCGATTAGCTTAAAAGCTAATCGGTTATTTTTTTGTTTTTTGACGAAGAAGATTTAATCCCCAAGGGACAAGGTTTTCGTTTTGATTAGAAATACGATTAATATTATCTTTATGACGAAAAATAATCATCGTTGCCATTAAAGTAATCATGATCGTAAATAGTAAGTCATAAGACTGGATTAAAAAATGACAAGCAGGAAATATAGCTAAACTAATAAGTGCAATTACTGCAACACACACACTTGCAAATGAAATCATACTAAATAAGTATAGGATGATAATAAAGAGCCCAAGTAAGAAAAGAAGGTAAAATGGAGCAAATGCAATGAGAACACCGGCTGTGGTTGCAACAGCCTTTCCTCCTTTAAAATGTGCGAAAATGGGAAAAGTATGACCAATAATTGCAAAAAAGCCAATGACTAAGGGTGAAACTGTACTGACTCCTAAAAGAATAGGAAGGAGTGTGGCAAATAGTCCTTTTAAGAAATCAAGAAGAAATGTGATAATTCCAGCTTTAGGACCAATAATACGAAATGTATTTGTTGTTCCAGTATTACCACTACCATGTTCTCTAAGATTTATTTTATAAAAATATTGTCCAATCCATAGACCTGAGGGTATGGAACCTAGTAGGTATGCGATTAGTATTAAAATTACAATTTTCATACATTTATTATATCATACAAGTATATTGCATTTAGTCGCTTTAAATTAAAAAGTGAAATATTTTTTGCAAAATTGAGGAAAAACTTGTAAGATAAGAAAGATGAAAAAATCTGGAGGTCAGTTTTGACTAAAAATGACATTACAATAAATAATTATAATGATGACGCGATTCAAGTGTTAGAAGGTCTAGATGCTGTTAGAAAAAGACCAGGTATGTATATTGGATCAACAGATTCAACAGGATTACATCACCTAGTATGGGAAATTGTTGATAATGCAGTTGATGAAGCTTTATCAGGTTTTGGAGATAAGATTTCAGTTACCATTCATCAAGATGGTAGTGTGACTGTCTCAGATATCGGTCGAGGTATGCCTGTAGGTATGCATGCTATGGGTATTCCAACTGTTGAGGTTATTTTTACGATTCTTCATGCGGGAGGTAAGTTTGGACAAGGTGGTTATAAAACATCGGGAGGCCTACATGGTGTTGGATCGTCTGTTGTCAATGCCTTATCATCGTGGCTCGAAGTAGAAATAACTAGAGATGGTGCTATATATAAGCAACGGTTTGAAAACGGTGGTAAACCTGTTACAGGTCTAAAAAAAATTTCTTCAGCACCAAAAAATAAAACAGGAACATCAGTTACTTTTATGCCTGATGCTACTATTTTCTCGACTACTGACTTTAAGTTCAATACGATATCAGATAGATTAAAAGAGTCAGCCTTTCTCTTAAAAAATGTAAGACTATCTTTGAGAGATGAACGGGAAGAACAAGAGGTGTCCTATTGTTATGAGAATGGTGTCCAAGATTTTGTTGAATACTTAAATGAAGATAAGGAGACACTAACTCCAGTTATAGCAATCTCAGGTCAAGAAGCTGATTTTCAAGTTGAAGTTGCTTTACAATATAATGATGGTTTTTCTGATAACATTGTCTCTTTTGTCAATAATGTTAGAACAAAAGATGGTGGAACACATGAAACAGGCTTAAAAACGGCTATAACAAAAGTGATGAATGACTACGCAAGAAAAACAAACTTGTTAAAAGAGAAAGATAAAAATCTTGAAGGTTCAGATTATCGTGAAGGTTTAGCTGCGGTTTTATCGGTTCTAGTTCCTGAGGAGTACTTACAGTTTGAAGGTCAAACTAAGGATAAATTAGGTAGTCCATTGGCTAGACCAATAATTGATGGTATCGTTTCAGAGCAATTAACTTTCTTTTTATTAGAAAATAGTGAGATTGCGTCTTCTCTAGTTAGAAAAGCTATTAAGGCAAGAGATGCAAGAGAAGCTGCAAGAAAAGCTCGTGATGCATCAAGACACGGTAAGAAAAATAAAAAAGATAAAGGACTATTATCTGGTAAGCTAACACCTGCTCAATCTAAAAATCCAGCAAAAAACGAATTGTATCTAGTCGAAGGAGACTCTGCAGGAGGGTCTGCAAAACAAGGACGTGATCGGAAATTCCAAGCTATTTTACCTCTACGTGGTAAAGTTATAAATACTGCAAAAGCCAAACTATATGATGTGTTAAAAAATGAAGAAATTAACACTATGATATATACGATAGGTGCAGGTGTTGGTGCTGAATTCAATTTAGAGGATTGCAATTACGATAAAATTATTATTATGACCGATGCTGATACAGATGGAGCTCATATTCAAACTTTACTATTAACTTTCTTTTATCGTTATATGCGTCCCTTAGTTGAAGCAGGACATGTTTATATTGCCTTACCTCCCTTATACAAAATGAGTAAGGGAAAAGGAAAGAGTGAGCAAATTGCTTATGCATGGACTGAACTTGAGTTAGAAACTTTACGTCAAAAATTTGGAAAAGGAGCCATTTTGCAGCGTTATAAAGGTTTAGGGGAAATGAATGCTGATCAACTTTGGGAAACTACAATGGACCCTGAAACAAGAACACTTATTAAGGTTACTATTGATGACTTGGCGCGTGCAGAAAGACGTGTCAATGTCCTAATGGGAGATAAAGTAGAACCACGTAGACGATGGATAGAAGATAACGTTAAATTTACATTAGAAGAATCAAGAGATGTATTAAGCTAGGAGAAATTATGAAATAATCAGTTATCAGTAGGCTTTTAAAACTTAAAAAATTAAAATAATTTCAACACAATAGACATTTTGATTAAGTATGTATTTAAAGAAATATTTAGATTTAAATTAGCAGGAGAAGCCTTGTCAATCATATAAACATTAGTATCAAAAGTTCAAGATTAGAGGTTAGGCTACTGTAAAGAAAGAGTAATAGCATCTCAGCTTGTTTGGATAAGTACCTTTGTTTATTATTACTGATTGATTTTATTTCTCTTATGTAATCAGTAGAGAATACACTTGTTTTAATCATTTGAATTAGATTAATACAACTTGATTTAGAGAACGATGTAAAATAGAAAAAAATACAAAAAATATAAAATTAGATTGACAGATAGGAGTCTAAATGTCTAATATTCAAAATATGTCCTTAGAAGACATTATGGGAGAACGCTTTGGCCGTTACTCAAAATATATTATTCAAGAGCGGGCTTTGCCTGATATTAGAGATGGTCTAAAGCCAGTTCAACGTCGTATCCTTTATTCAATGAATAAAGATGGAAATACTTATGATAAAGGATATCGTAAATCAGCCAAATCCGTTGGTAATATTATGGGGAATTTTCATCCACATGGTGACAGTTCTATTTATGATGCTATGGTTCGTATGAGCCAAAATTGGAAAAATAGAGAAATTCTTGTTGAAATGCATGGAAACAATGGGTCGATGGATGGCGATCCACCTGCAGCTATGCGTTATACTGAAGCACGTCTATCAGAAATCGCATCTTACCTTTTACAAGATATTGATAAAAAAACAGTTCCGTTTGCTTGGAACTTTGATGATACAGAAAAAGAGCCAACGGTATTGCCTGCAGCCTTTCCCAATTTGTTAGTCAATGGTGCTACAGGTATCTCAGCAGGTTATGCAACGGATATTCCACCTCATAATCTAGCAGAAGTGATTAACGCCACCATTTATATGATTGATCACCCAAATGCTACCTTAGATAAATTGATGGAATTAGTACCAGGTCCTGATTTTCCAACTGGTGCCATCATTCAAGGTAAGGATGAGCTAAAAAAAGCTTATCAAACAGGAAAAGGTAAGGTAGTTGTTCGTTCAAAAACAAGTACTGAACAATTAAAAGCTGGTAAAAAACAAATTATTGTTACAGAAATTCCTTATGAGATTAACAAAGCAACTTTAGTAAAACGTATCGATGATATTAGAGTAAATAATAAGGTCCCTGGAATTTCAGAAGTTCGTGATGAATCAGATAGAGATGGCTTACGAATTGCAATTGAGCTTAAAAAAGATGCAGATGAAACTGTGATTTTAAATTATCTTTTCAAATATACCGACTTACAAGTTAACTATAATTTTAATATGGTTGCTATTGACAACTACACCCCAAAACAAGTTGGTTTACAAGAAATCTTAAAATCCTATATTTTACATCGAAGAGAGGTCATTGTTGCTCGGTCAAAATATGATAAGAAAAAAGCAGAAAAAAGACTCCATATTGTTGAGGGACTGATAAAAGTTATCTCAATATTAGATGATGTTATTGCCTTAATTCGTGCTTCTGAAAATAAATCAGATGCCAAAGAAAACCTTAAAGTATCTTATCATTTCAGTGAAGAACAGGCAGAAGCTATTGTAACCCTTCAACTTTATCGTTTGACAAATACTGATATTGTAACCCTTCAAACAGAAGAAAAAGAGCTAAGAGAGAGAATTAAGACTTTAGCAGCAATCATCGGTGATGAAGCAACTCTTTTCAACTTAATGAAAAAAGAACTTCGACATGTCAAAAAGACGTTTGGCAATGCAAGATTAACTGAATTACAAGACCATGCTGAGATTATCGAAATTGATACAGCTAGCTTAATCGTAGAAGAGGATACAATCATTACTGTGACCAAAAGTGGTTATATTAAGCGGACAAGCCCTAGGTCCTACGCAGCATCAACTTTAGATGAATTAGGCAAGCGACAAGATGATAGGGCAATTTGCGTTATCCCGTCAAGAACAACTCAACATTTGTTAATTTTTACGAATCTAGGTAATGTTATTTATAGACCAGTGTATGAACTTCCTGATATAAAATGGAAAGAGATAGGAGAACATTTATCTCAAACTATCACGAATTATGGAACTGATGAAGAGGTACTATTTGTTGATGTCATCAATGAATTTACTAATAATCATTACTACTCAGTAACTAAGTTTGGACAAATTAAACAATTCAAACAAGAAGAGTTATCACCATGGAGAACCTATAAATCTAAGTCTCAAAAATTTGCAAAATTAAAAAATTCTGAAGATCAGGTTGTAACTGTAGATGCTCTTACATTAGAAAACCTATTACTTGTTACTCATAAAGGATATGCTTTACGTTTTAAAAGCGATGATGTTCCGAGTCTAGGTTTAAAAGCTGCTGGCGTAAAAGCAATTAATCTTAAGGATGATGATTACCTAGTTAGTGCTTCTAAAGAAATAAGTAGTAGTTTCTATGTTTTAACCCAACGTGCAAGTTTAAAGCGATTAAAAGTTAGCGAAATTCCACTGACTAATCGTGCTAACCGAGGTATTTTAATTTTAAGAGAACTAAAAACAAAACCACATCGAATTTTTAGTGCGAATTTTATTAAGGACAATAATCATCAAATAGAACAAACTCTCTTTATAAAAAACGACATTTCAGAACAACACCTTATGGAATTGGTGATGATATTAACAGATGGTCAAAAGTATCAAACAATATTGGAAGATTTATCTTTTTCTGAAAGAACAAGTAATGGTAGTTTCATAGCTGATAACCTTGACAATCAAGAAATTTTTGATGCTTATTTAGAGATAGGAGAAACAAAGTGATAAATCGTCAGAATTTTTTGACAAAACTATTGAAAAAATTATTAAAAAGCGTAAAATAGGTAAAAAGCATAAAGAGGAGAGACATATGACTGTAAATATTGATTGGGATAATTTAGGTTTTAGTTATCATAAGTTACCATTTCGCTACATATCGTACTTTAAGGATGGTAAATGGGATGATGGTGTGTTATCTGAGGATGCAACACTTCATATCTCAGAAGCTTCTCCAAGTTTACATTATGGACAACAGGCATTTGAAGGGTTAAAAGCTTATAGAACAAAAGACAATAAAATTCAATTGTTTAGACCTGACCAAAATGCAGAACGTCTACAACGGACTGCCGATAGACTTTTAATGCCACAAGTTCCAACAGAAAAATTTGTCGAAGCAGCAAAAGCTGTTGTTAAAGCCAATCAAGATTATGTCCCACCATATGGAACAGGTGGCACTCTCTATCTGAGACCACTATTGATAGGGGTAGGAGATGTAATTGGTGTACATCCTGCAGATGAATATATTTTTATGATTTTTGCAATGCCAGTAGGAAGCTATTTTAAAGGGGGGATGACACCAACAAATTTCCTAATACAAGACGACTATGATAGAGCTGCTCCCAATGGCACTGGTGCAGCAAAAGTTGGAGGAAATTATGCTGCAAGCTTGCTTCCAGGAAAATTTGCAAAATCTAATGGTTTTTCAGATGTGATTTACCTTGATCCTTCAACTCATACAAAGATTGAAGAGGTTGGTTCTGCTAATTTCTTTGGTATTACTGCAGACAATGAGTTTATTACTCCAAAAAGTCCATCTATCCTACCATCAATTACCAAATACTCTTTACTCTACCTAGCTGAACATCGTTTCGGTATGAAAGCAATTGAAGGTGATGTTTATATAGATGATTTGGATAAGTTTGTAGAAGCTGGAGCCTGTGGTACAGCTGCTGTCATATCTCCGATTGGCGGTGTACAGCATGGGAACAAATTACATGTTTTTTATAGTGAGACCGAGGTTGGTCCAGTAATAAGAAAATTATATGATGAATTGACTGGTATTCAATTTGGTGATGTTGAGGCTCCAGAAGGTTGGATTGTTCAAATAGATTAGTTAACTACTGTTTATATGAAGTGAGTTCTTGCTGTTGCAAGGACTTCTTTTTTTGTGTAAAATATTAAAGCGAGGTAAAAAATGAGTAAAAAAGATAAGAAAATAGAAATACAATTAGTAGAAGAAAAACAAAATATTAACGGTGTCAAAGTAGAAGGTTATCAATTACTATATGGGAAAAAAGTAATTGGTGATATTGCTGAATTAGATGAGAAATTTGCGGTTTTAAAAAATGGTGAGATTTCTGTTTTTTACAAAACATTAGAAAAAGCAGTAGAAGCTATAATTGAAAATTTTAATTTAAATCACTAATAATTGAAACAAAAGTATTGCAAACCTTCAGAAACTATGTTAGAATAGTTTTTGTTGTTAGGAAAGATAGCGAAGAGGCTAAACGCGGCGGACTGTAAATCCGCTCCTTCGGGTTCGGGGGTTCGAATCCCTCTCTTTCCATTGCAACATTGGGGTATAGCCAAGCGGTAAGGCAAGGGACTTTGACTCCCTCATGCGTTGGTTCGAATCCAGCTACCCCAGTCAAAGGTATCAATTTTATTGACACCGTCAAAGTAAAATTAAATGTGCTTGCGGTCTACCTTGAGAAAATATATTGTTGTCAAAAGCTAGCTTTGCTAGCTTTTGTTGGAGGATTTTTTAGAATGAATGAATTTGAAGATTTGCTAAACAGTGTTAGCGAAGTTAACCCAGGTGATGTTGTCACTGCTGAAGTTTTAACAGTTGATAACGACCAAGCAAACGTTATTATTGAAGGTACTGGAGTTGAAGGTGTTTTAACTCTTCGTGAGTTGACTAATGCACGTGATGCTGATATCAATGAGTTTGTTAAAGCTGGTGATACTGTTGAAGTTTTAGTTCTTCGTCAAGTTGTAGGTAAAGATACAGATACAGTAACTTTCCTAGTATCTAAAAAACGCTTAGAAGCTCGCAAAGCATGGGATAAATTAGTTGGCCGTGAAGGTGATGTTGTTACTGTTAAAGTTTTACGTTCTGTTAAAGGTGGACTTTCAGTTGAATTTGAAGGAATTCGTGGATTTATTCCAGCATCAATGATTGATACACGTTTTGTTCGTAATACTGAACGTTTTGTAGGGCAAGAATTTGATGCAAAAATTAAAGAAGTTGTACCTAATGAAAATCGTTTTATCTTATCACGTCGTGAAGTTATCGAAGAAACTGCTGCTGAAGCTCGTAAAGAAGTCTTCTCTAAGATTGAAGAAGGTTCAGTAGTTACTGGTAAAGTTGCTCGTCTTACTAGTTTCGGTGTATTTATTGATTTAGGTGGTGTTGATGGACTTATCCATATCACTGAACTATCACACGAACGTAATGCATCACCAAAATCAGTTGTTTCTGTAGGTGATGAAGTTGAAGTTAAGGTTCTATCAATTGATGAAGAAGCTGGACGTGTATCATTATCTCTTAAAGCTACAACACCTGGACCTTGGGATGGAGTAGAACAAAAATTAGCTAAAGGTGACGTTATTGAAGGTGAAGTTAAACGTTTAACTGACTTTGGTGCCTTCGTTGAAGTATTGCCAGGAATTGATGGTTTAGTGCATATTTCGCAAATTTCTCATAAACGTATTGAAAATCCAAAAGATGCTTTATCTGTTGGACAAAAAGTTACAGTGAAAGTTCTTGAAGTGAATCCTGAAGATGAACGTGTATCATTGTCAATTAAAGCTTTAGAAGAACGTCCTTCTCAAGCTGAAGGTGAAAAAGAAGAAAAACGTCAATCACGTCCACGTCGCCCAAAACGTCAAGAAAAACGTGACTACGAATTACCAGAAACTCAAACTGGTTTCTCAATGGCTGATTTATTTGGTGATATTGAATTATAATTAAAAAGAGGTTAAACCTCTTTTTTTATTATAAATTGTGTATATTAATGATAAGGAGAAAAAATGTCATTACCTAATTGTCCTAAATGTTCTTCTGAATATGTATATGAAGATAGTATTATGTTGGTTTGTCCTGAGTGTGCCTATGAGTGGTTTTCTGGAGATGAAGAAAATGAAGAAACTCTTGTTGTGAAAGATGCCAATGGTACACGTCTTACTGATGGTGATAGCGTAACAGTTATTAAAGATTTAAAAGTAAAAGGCGCTCCTAAAGATATAAAACAAGGTACACGTGTAAAGAATATAAGACTTGTTGATGGTGACCATAACATTGATTGTAAAATTGATGGCTTTGGCGCAATGAAATTAAAATCTGAATTTGTTAAAAAATTATAATACAGTCAAGGAACTGTATTTTTTAAATTTAAATGAATTTTCTAACAATTTGTGTTATAATAAATAAACTTATTTAAAAGGAGTTTTAATGTCTTATATTTTTGAAGTTTTACCGAGTTTATTAGAAGGTAGTTTAATTACTTTACAGGTATTTTTTATAGTTATTATGTTGTCAATACCACTTGGTACATTAATTGCTTTTTTGTTAAAAATACCAAATAAGTTTCTTCGTCTTATTTTAAATTTATATATTTTAATTATGCGAGGAACACCTTTATTATTACAATTAATCTTTATTTATTATGTTCTACCAAGTATTGGGATAAGTTTTGATCGCTTACCTGCTGCCATTTTATCCTTTACTTTAAATTATGCTGCTTATTTTGCAGAAATTTTTAGAGGAGGTATCGATACTATTCCTAAAGGTCAGTATGAAGCTGCTAAGGTTTTAAAATTAAGTTATTATCAAACTATTCGCTTTATCATCTTACCGCAAGTAATTAAAATTGTATTACCTAGTGTTTTCAATGAAATTATAAACTTAGTTAAAGATTCATCTTTAGTTTATGTATTAGGTGTAGGTGACTTATTACTTGCTAGTAAGACAGCTGCAAATAGAGACGCTACATTAGCTCCTATGTTTATTGCTGGTTTAATTTATCTTGCATTGATTTCCTTAGTGACTATTATTTCAAAAAAAGTGGAAAAGAAATTTGACTATTATAAATAAGGAGTTATTATGCTTGAATTAAAAAACATTTCAAAAACCTTTGGAAATAAAAAAATCTTTACAAATTTTAATTTAATTGTTGAGAAGGGCGAAGTATTATCACTAGTTGGTCCTTCTGGTGGTGGAAAAACAACTTTACTAAGAATGTTGGCTGGATTAGAAAAGATTGATAGTGGGGAAATTTTTTATAATCAAAAACAAGTCCTAATCGATCATTTAGAAACTGAAAATCTTTTAGGTTTTGTCTTTCAGGATTTCCAACTATTTCCACATTTATCTGTCTTAGAAAATTTAATTTTATCACCTATCCAGGTACTTGAACTTGATAGGGAAGATGCCATTAAAAATGCAATGCATTTACTAGAACAACTTGGGTTAGGTGAACATTTTTCAGCTTATCCATATTCTTTATCGGGTGGTCAAAAGCAAAGGGTTGCTTTAGCAAGAGCTATGATGGTTAGTCCAGAAATTATTGGTTATGATGAACCAACAAGTGCTTTAGACCCGGAACTCCGACAGGAAGTCGAAAATTTAATTTTAGAGAATAAGAAAAATGGTGTAACTCAGATTGTTGTAACTCATGATTTACAATTTGCAGAAACCATATCAGATAACATTATTAAGGTTAATCCTAAATAGAGGAGAAGATGGTGAAGAGATTTAAAAAATTTAGTTCAATAGTTGTATTACTTTGTTTTATCTTTGTTTTATCTGCATGCAGTACAAAAACATCTACAGAAAAAAAAGATAATTGGAGTAAATATAAGTCAGAAAAATCGATAACCATAGGTTTTGATAATACATTTGTCCCAATGGGCTTTAAAGATAAAAGTGGAAGAACAACAGGTTTTGATATTGATTTAGCAAATGCTGTATTTAGTGAATATGGGATTAAAGTAAAATGGCAACCAATTAACTGGGATTTAAAGGAAACTGAACTTAAAAATGGTAAAATTGATTTAATTTGGAATGGTTATTCAATTACAAATGAACGAAAAGAGAAAGTAAGTTTTTCAAATACCTATATGAAGAATGAGCAAGTTTTAGTGACTAAGAAAACTTCTAACATTACAAGTTTTAGTGAAATGAAGGGAAAGACTTTAGGTGCACAGTCTGGTTCATCAGGCTATGATACTTTTATCAGCAATCCAACTATTTTAAAAGATATTGTTAAAGATAAAGAAGCAACTCAATATGAGACTTTCACTCAAGCTTTAATTGATTTAAAGAACAATCGAATTGACGGCTTGTTAATTGATAAAGTTTATGCAAATTACTATTTGGAAAAAGAAGGAATTCTGAACCAATATAATATTATTAAGAGTGATTATCCTGGTGAAGATTTTGCTGTTGGGGCTCGAAAATCTGATAAAATTTTAATAAATAAAATTGATAAAGCTTTTAAGAAGCTATATCAAACTGGGAAATTTCAGGAAATTTCAAATAAATGGTTTGGTGAAGATATTGCTAGTAACAGTATAAAATAAGGTTAGGACGATTATTTTCGTTATGAAATATGCCTAGGAGATTATCCTAGGCATATTTTTAATTTAGTTTATTTTAAAATTTCTTAGTAGAGGTTCAGATTGTTTAATAATAAATATTACTATTATTAAACTTATAAGTCGATCAGTATAGTCTGTGACTAATTGAACTAACACTAGGCTAAGAGTCATATCTAATCCTAAGCCATGCATAAAATTTGCTATTATGCTAGACCCACTTGAAGTAATACCATGAAATAATATAACAGTAATTAACGATGCAACAATCGTTCCAGGAATTGAAATTATTAAAGCTTTTAGGGGTAGAGCTTTTAATTTTATATTCTTATGACATAAGAGGCCTGTCAGTAAGGCAACTGTAATAGCTACTGGAGAAAAATAAAGTGAAAAGATATCTGTAGTCATCCAATTTAATAATGCACTCAATAACGCACTTAAAAAAGCATAAGATGGTCCAAGTAAAACTGCTATTAATAATGTTCCAATTAAATCTAAATAGATTGGTAATTTTAGAAATAAAGCAATGTTTGCTCCAATGAGATTAATTGTAATAGATAGAGCGATTAAAATTGTGAGGCGTAAGTTATTGTTTTTCATTTTATTCTCCTAGGCGTAATGTTATTAAGTCATTTAGAATCATTTCTGATGGTAATTCTAATATTGTTGTTAAAAAATCGTTCCAAAAATGAAGTGTGTTAACTTCTGTAAGAATTAGAGCATTGGTAGGTTTTTTATAAAAATTATAATTATCAACAATAGTTTGTCCCTGTGTTATATCAGTTGTAGAGATATCGGTATAGTTTAAAATTCCTTGACAAAGGTTTTCATTAATGAAATGTGCTACTGCTAGGGGGTCATTAATAACGCATCCTAAAAGATGCTCATATTGCCAATGAAAGTCAAAATAAAAGCGTGTAATTTTACTAATAAAATCAAATTGGTCGGGTTTGACTTGTTTAATATACTCTAAATGATTTGGTGAAAATACTATTTTTCTGGTAACATCTAATCCAACCATTTCAATTGTTCGATTTAGCTTTTGATATACTATTTTAGCAGCATCTGGATCACACCAGTAGTTATATTCAGAAACAGGTGAGCAATTTCCGTGGGCTTTATAAGTGCCCCCCATACTAACAAATCGATGACAATTTTTTCCTATGTCAGGGTTACTTTTTAGAGATTTTGCAATATTAGTTAGTGGACCTAAAGCGATAATACTTGTCTCTTTTTTGATGCTAAAGTATTCTGCCAAAAAGTTAGATGCTTCTTGAGACTTTGGTTTAAAGGTATTACTAGTTTTGAAATGATTATTTCCTAGTCCATCTTCTCCATGAGTATCTTGAGCGGATACAAATTCTTTTTTTAGTGGTTTTTCAGAACCTAAATAAACTGGTATATCTGTTCTCCCTAAAATTTCTAGAAGGTAGGTAACATTTTTAAATCCTAAATGAACAGGGCAATTACCTGCGACAAGTGTGATAGCAACAACGTTGATATTGGAATGTTTGATAGCATACATTAAAGCTAAAATATCATCAATTCCAGGATCACAGTCAATGATAACGTTTTGTTTTGTCATGAGTCTTCCTTTTTTAAAAAACTATACAAAAAGTGGCTTGGTAAACCAAGCCACACAAAAAATACTCTGGTTAGAGTGTATTTAATTTAGTTACTTAGTTTTTTATAACTGGGAAGTTTTCGAACCAGTCCAAGTTTCCTTGATTTGTACATTAGATATTATAAGTTAAAAAAATAATTTTGTAAATATGATTTTAAATTCTTTTATAATAGTTTGAAATCTGTTAAAATAAACTCTAAAAAGGAGAAAAATATGATAAAAAAGATTCATACTGATAAAGCACCAGCAGCAATTGGCTCCTATGTTCAGGGGAAAATTGTTGGAAACTTACTTTTTGCTTCTGGACAAATTCCACTCAATCCTGAAACAGGGGAGGTTATTGGTTCTACTATCCAAGAACAGACTCAACAGGTTCTAAAAAATATTTCAGCAATTTTGTTTGAAGCTGGAACAGATTTTAACCATGTTGTTAAAACGACTTGTTTTCTGAGTGATATGAACGATTTTGCTGCATTTAATGAAGTTTATTCGAGCGCTTTTGCAGAAGAATTTCCAGCACGTTCAGCTGTAGAGGTTGCTAGACTTCCTAAAGATGTCAAAATTGAAATTGAAGTTATTGCAGAGGTTAATTAAATAAAAATCAGTAATCAGCCCCTAAATGTATGGCCTGATTACTGATTTTTTTAACGGTTTAATAGTTTCTTAATGAGTTGAATAAATTTGAATTTTAATGGTGAAGGATAATAACGAAATGTTCCCATTTTGCGATTTATGTAACCATTAAAATTTTGTTTAAAACGTAGGACACCATCACTACCATCGAAGTAGCCAGTAATTCCTAAAAAATTATATACTGGGATGTGTAATGATATAGCTTTGGTAATTGCATATTCTTGTAAAAGGATAGGTGCATAAAATTTATTAAACTCAGTGAGTGAACCACTAAACAAATATACGGCTTCTTTCAAATCAAATATAAAGAGAGCACAAGCAATTGGAATATCTTGATATCCATATTTTTCTTTTAATTCTTTAGCTTCTTTTAATCTAATATCGAAAGTTTCTAATTGATGGTTAAGTTCTTTGAATTGTTTTCTCTTTTTAACGTGGAGCTGGTTAATATCACTAATATTATCTGTAAATTTAGCAATGGTTTGGACAAGAGACTCTCTATTAGTTAAGATATTTTTTTCATAATCATCAAAATTTATAGTAGCTATCATAAAATCAGCTTTCTCTTGAAAACTATCATAAAAATCTTCATAATAACTTAAACTTTTATCTTGATATTCGCGTCTTTCTGAAGTTTTTTCTGTAATCGATTTAAAGATTGATAATTCTTCACGTGAAAGTTTTTTAAGTTTTATTCCAAAAGTATTAGCTTTTTTCAAAAGAGGTTTAGCTTTTTTAGAGATAGAATTTATGAAATCCTTTTTGTCATGAAGTTGACTAATGTCCTTAACATAATGCCAGTCTGGTTCACCTCCAGGATATCCTTTTGATAATCCATCATGAGAGTATCCTAAGTCGGTTAATTCTTCTATTAAATTTTGAGATTCTGGTGTAGTTGGTTCTCCAAAGGAGTCATAACTTTGGTATGTTTCATAAGGTTTAACAACTAGCTCTAGTGCACCATTATCTTTAGCATATTTTTTTAATTCTTTATAAAAAAATGGTAAGTCATTTTTATCTAAAGATACTGGGCCACAATTAATTTCCATGTGAAGTCCCCCAGTCATGGGGATTTTATATAGAAGTCCTGCGACTTGAATTTTATTTTCATTCTCTAGGGCTATAAAGGTTGTTTGATAACCACGTTTTGAGAGAAGTGATGCCATTTGTGTATTTTGAAAAGGAGAATAGAAAGGAGTATTGTTTAAAAATTCTTCATAACTATTTTTTGTAATTTCAACTAGTGTCATATCATTTACCTCCTAATGTTTATGACGTAATTTTTTACGTAATGTATAAGCAAAATTTGATAGATGATAAAGGACACTTATTGGAAGATTAAATTCACCAATGTATTCTTCGATTTTAGGATTGAAGTGTGATTTAAATGTTGCTAATCCGTCTTGTAAGTCACCTTCAATTCCCCCCATGTTAACCCATCTAACCCCATCTAAATAAGCATTTTGGAAAATATAGTCATAGAGTAAATACTGAGGGTAATATTTTTTAAAATCGTTATTCATTCCTCCATATAACATCTCCATTGTATCTCCATATCTGATAGCTAATATCCCAGAGATAGCAACTTCATCATGATAAACGGATTTTAATTCTTTAAGTTCGTTTATAAAGGTTAGGAGTGAGTTCTTTTGTTCATTTAGTTTTGTAATTCTTTTTTTCTGGTTTTCTTTAGTTGCTTGTAGTTCTTGTTCAATTATTTGAAGATTTTTTTGGCAATAGGCTAATTGTTCGGTGATGTTTAATTTTGTTAAATAGAGGTAGGCGTCATCTTTATATATGGACATTAGCTTCTTAAAATAATCATGATTTCTGAGGTTTATATTTTTGCGCTGTTCAGTAAGTGCAATCAGATCAGAAAAAGTAGCAATATCTTCAATGCTCGAGCGATATTTAATAATATTGCGTTTTTCCCCCTGTTTTATAAAGTACCTTGTTTTTTTAGGGAAGGATGAGGTAATGTCCTCCTTTGTGTAACAGTTAGCCTGAAATCGAGGTTGAATAGAGTCTGCTATTTCCATAGTTTTTCCAGTCCAATGGGCTCCAGATTCAGTTAGATTTTTAATAGCTTTTAGGGCATTTTGGTCATCATCGACATCTTCTGTGATATCATGTGATTTTAGTAAAACAGCAGGATCAAATTTAACGAAAAGAGCTCGTTTACTTTTTCCTATTTTCTTTAATGACTTTAATACAAATGCAACTAATTCTTTATTTGTATAATCCATAATTGGACCACGTGGGATATAGAGCATGGTAAATCCTAGAGGAAGAGGCTTTATTAAAATTGAGGCACTTCCTACTTGAATATTATCTTTATAAAAACCAACACGAAGATTATCCCAGTTATCTTTTACTTTAGCCCAGTTGGCACTTTGTAAAAGATTAGTTTGGGGACTATTTGTAACAAATGAATCATGCTCTTGAGCACTAATTTCAGTTTTATATGAATACATTAATTTAAAACCCACTCTCTAATAGCGTAAGCAACACCGCTTTCATCATTTGATTTAGTAATGTGTTTAGCAATTTTTTTAAGCTCTGGTACACCATTTTCCATAACAACAGGGTGGCCAACAACTTCTAACATTGCACGGTCATTTTCCTCGTCTCCAATTGCCATGGTTTCATCAATTGAAATATTAAGTTTTTCTGCTAGATGAAGGACAGCGTTTCCTTTACTTACAGTTTTTAACATTAGTTCTAGGTAAAAAGGTGTTGACTTAACGATGGTATATTTGTCAAACCATTTTTGTTCAATTTTTTTGATAGCAGCATCTAGAATTTCTGGCTCATCAATCATCATGATTTTAATAATTTCTTTATTTACCATTTCTTCAGGAGTTCTGTAAAAAACAGGCATATTAACTAATGTTGCTTCACGAATTGTGTATTTTCCAATATTTCGATTAGCTGTATAGATTCCTTCTTTGGTGATTGCATGCATGTGAACTCCTAATTGTCTACTTAGAAGTTCGATTTCCTGATAATCTGCATAGCTAAGTGGTTCTTGAATAATATTTTTTTCAGATGATGTTTCTTGTACTAATCCACCATTAAATGTGATTACATAGTCACCATCATCTTTTAAATTTAGTTGGTTTAAAAGAGTTTGGACACCAGCTATAGGACGACCAGTTGCAATAACAATCTTCACACCAGCTTTTTTTGCATCTTGCACAGCTTGATAAACTTCAGGTGTAATTTCTCCTTTATTATTGATTAAAGTTCCATCAATATCGACAGCTACTAATTTTATAGACATTTTATGCTCCTTCTTTTATTCTATATTATCTTACTAAAAACTCAATTTTTTGTCATCTGGAGGATAATTCATTATCAAATCCCGTATAGATTGAAATAAATTTATCGACCTCATCTTTAAAAATACTATTTTGGGACAACATTTCTTTAGGGAAGTAAAAACGTTTGTCCCCATAATTTGCTCCGGTTAATGCATTGACAATAGGCGAAAGCTTCGAAAGTTCAGACACTTGACCATCTTTATGAAGAATCTCAATTTGTGTACGAGGGTTTGATTTGCTCGGCCTATAGATATCATAAGGGAGATCAAAACTAATGTGAACCCCACTATAATATTTAGGGTCAAATCCAACATTTGCAATTAATGATTTTAATTGTGCAATCTCTTTTTCTTGGTTGTCAGAAAAAATAAGGGATGTAAATACTTTTCGATTTATAAAACGTTTTGCTAAATCAGCTAGTATAAGGTCGTCTGAATTCATCCATTCTTGAAAATAAGTTGACATCACTCCATCATCTAAAGCTAGATAATCATGTAAGGTAGATGTCTTGTTTAAAAAAGGGACTAATCGACTAGATGTTTTTTCGAAAAATTCAGGATTACTTTGAAAAAGCACTTTAGCACGATTTAAGAGATTTTGAAGAAGAACCTCCATAGCTCGACTAGCGGGATGAAAGTAAACTTGCATGTACATTTGATAGCGGCTAACGATGTAATCTTCAACAGCATGCATACCATTTTGTAAAAAGACAATGCCATCTTTAGTTGGACGGATTACTCTTAGAATACGTGTTAGGTCGAATTGACCATAATTAGCAGCTGTATAATAGGAATCTCTTAATAGATAGTCCATACGGTCACAGTCTATTTGGCTAGAAATCAGTTGTACAACTTGTTTATTATGGTAAGTATGGTCAATGACGCTTGCAACACGTTTTGGAAAATCAGGAGCTACTTTTAATAGAATTTGATGAATTTCAGTTGAAGGGTCAGTGATGATATGTTGAGTATAACTTTCATGATTTGTTTGAAAGAGAAGTTCAAAGGTATGGGAGTAAGCGCCGTGTCCAATATCGTGGAGAAGCGCTGCAACTAATGTTATTAGGGTTTCTGAAGAATTCCAAATATCAGAGTAATTTGTGTTAAAAATTTTGGTTATTTTTCTAGCAATCACATAGACTCCTAAACAGTGTGAAAAACGACTATGTTCGGCACCATGAAAAGTATAAGATGTGGTAGGAACTTGTTTAATTCGTCTTAATCGTTGGAATTCTCTTGTGTTAATTAGCTCATAAATAATGGGATCACTTACATGAATATAATTATGTATAGGATCTCTAAAGACTTTTTCATTCATAGTCACATTATATCAAAAATTGAAAGTTTCTTCAGAAATTGATACAATGGAGAGTAAGAGAAAGAGGCAATTTAATGGAAGTCACAATAAAAAATATAATAAAAATAGACGATGAAATGGAGGAAATTGTAGAAGTTTATCCATGCGAAGTATTTTTAAAAGAGAGTCACTTTTATTTGAGGTATACGAATTCAGAAGAAGAAAAAGTTGTTCTAAAAATTGGATTAGATGAATTTGTGATGACACGATTTTCTAACCCCAAATCGGTGATGCATTTTAACAAGAACCAAATAACGGAAGTGTCTATTCCAACTCCTATAGGTTACCAATATTTTCAAATTTCCTGTGAGATTTTTGAATTCGATAGTAATGAAAATTGCTTAAAAATTACTTATAGTCTTAGCCAAAGAAATTTGGATCAGGTATTTGCTTATTACAATTTGGAATTATTTTGGAAATGATATACTACAGCTTGGATAAAAGGTGTCATTTTTGTTATAATAGTTGCATATCAAGGGAGTAGCGAACGGTATATCCGTGACAAGGTCGTCATTACGAAAGAAATTTCCGGCTTTGTCTTAAACAGCGAGACTTGTTTTAATAAAACAGGTATCTTTTTTGTTAGAAAAGAGACCGAAAAGGAGAAATATTTTGTCTAAAGAACAAAAAAAAGATGTTTTTTATACTCAGCATCAAGATATAGTTTTAAAAAATCTTGATGCCTCAATCGATGGTTTGTCTAGTCAAGAGGCTAATCGTCGTTTGACCTTATATGGTCGAAATGAATTGGCTGAGGGTGAGAAAAGAAGTTTTTTTGCTAAATTCATTGATCAGTTTAAAGATTTAATGATTATCATTTTACTTTTAGCAGCGATGTTGTCTGTTATAACAGAGGGAATGCATGGTTTAACAGATGCTATCATTATTTTGGTTGTAGTCGTTTTGAATGCTGCCTTTGGAGTTTACCAAGAAGGTCAAGCAGAAGCGGCAATTAAAGCTTTAAAATCAATGTCGAGTCCCCTTGCTCGTGTCAAACGTGATGGTCATGTCATGGAAATCGATTCGAAAGATATTGTTCCTGGGGATATTGTTATCTTAGAGGCTGGTGATGTTGTTCCTGCGGATATGAGACTTTTAGAAGCTGCTTCATTAAAAATTGAAGAGTCAGCACTTACTGGTGAATCTGTTCCTGTTGAGAAAGATATAACTGTTCATCTTTCTGAAAATGCGGGTATTGGAGACCGTGTTAATATGGCTTACCAAAATTCTAATGTGACTTATGGTCGTGGAATTGGTGTGGTCACTAATACTGGAATGTTTACTGAGGTTGGACATATCGCAGGAATGTTAGCAGAAGCAGATGAAACAGATACACCGCTAAAGCAAAATCTAAATCAACTTTCAAAAGTTTTGACTTACCTTGTAGCAGTTATTGCAGTAATCACCTTCCTTGTAGCAGTTTTAGTGAGACATATTCCTGCTTTAGAAGGTGTAATGACATCAGTTGCTCTAGCTGTGGCTGCTATTCCTGAGGGTTTACCTGCTATTGTTACTGTTGTTTTATCATTAGGGACAAAGACATTGGCAAAACGCCATTCTATTGTTCGTAAATTACCAGCAGTTGAAACACTAGGTTCAACAGAAATTATTGCTTCAGATAAGACTGGTACGTTAACCATGAATAAAATGACTGTTGAGAAAATTTTTTATGACGAGTTATTACATGATGGACAAGAAAAAATTGATTTAGGAATTAATCTACCGTTATTGCGTTCTGTTATCCTAGCTAATGATACAAAGATGAATGTTGATGGTCAGTTAATTGGTGATACGACTGAAACTGCCTTTATTCAATATGCTATTGATAAGGGATATGATATAAGAGCATTACTAGATAATTATCCTCGTGTAGCTGAATTACCATTTGATTCAGACCGCAAATTAATGTCTACTATTCATCCGCTAGAAAATGGAAAGTATTTGGTGGCTGTAAAAGGAGCTCCTGATCAACTTTTAAAACGATGTGTTTCCTATGATAAAAATGGAGTAATTTCTGAATTAACAAAAGATGCAAAAAAAATTATTAAAACAAATAACTCAGAAATGGCACATCAAGCTTTACGTGTTTTGGCTGGTGCTTATAAAATTATTGATAAGATTCCAGATGATTTAACATCTGATTCTGTTGAAAATAATTTGGTGTTTTCAGGATTGATTGGAATGATCGACCCTGAACGTCCTGAAGCAGCTGAAGCGGTACGTGTTGCTAAGGAAGCAGGAATTCGTCCCATTATGATTACTGGAGACCATCAGGATACTGCAGAGGCAATAGCAAAACGTCTTGGTATCATTGACCCTAACGATACGGAAGATCATGTGTTTACTGGTGCTGAATTAAATGAATTGTCCGATGAAGAGTTTCAAAAAGTATTTAAACAATACTCTGTTTATGCAAGGGTTTCACCTGAACATAAAGTTCGTATTGTGAAAGCATGGCAAAAAGATGGTAAGGTCGTTGCGATGACTGGGGATGGTGTTAATGATGCCCCATCACTAAAAACTGCTGATATCGGTATTGGTATGGGAATTACTGGAACAGAGGTATCTAAAGGTGCTTCTGACATGGTTCTTACAGATGATAACTTTGCAACTATTATTGTTGCTGTTGAAGAGGGACGTAAGGTCTTCTCAAATATTCAAAAGTCAATTCAGTATCTATTATCTGCTAATATGGCTGAGGTATTTACGATTTTCTTTGCAACTTTATTTGGATGGGATGTCTTACAGCCTGTACATCTTCTTTGGATTAATTTAGTGACAGATACTCTTCCAGCAATTGCATTAGGTGTTGAGCCTGCTGAACCAGGTGTTATGAAACATAAACCTCGTGGACGTCAATCTAGTTTCTTCTCTGGTGGAGTTATGGAAGCTATTATTTATCAAGGTATTTTGCAAACCTTATTAGTTTTAGGGGTTTATGGTTGGGCACTTTTATCTCCAGAGCATGCGTCTAATAAAGCTATTCACGCTGATGCTTTGACGATGGCCTTTGCAACCCTAGGATTGATTCAATTAGTTCATGCTTACAATGTTAAATCAGTTTATCAGTCAGTGTTTAAAGTGGGACTCTTTAAGAATAAATTATTTAACTGGTCAATTCCTCTTGCCTTAATTATTATGATGGCAACAATTATTATTCCAGGCTTTAATCAATTTTTCCATGTATCACATTTAAGTGTGTCTCAATGGGTTGTCGTTATCGTTGGAAGTTTATCAATGCTTGTTCTTGTCGAAATAATAAAATTTGTTCAACGTTTATTAGGCCAAGATAAAAAAGCTATTTAATCAAAAAAGAATTTGAGTTCTTACTCAAATTCTTTTTTTTGATAGCTCGTAGTGTTTAGTTAAGGGTTTTGTAGTATTAAGTGTTACCTGATGGAATACCAGATACCATAGTTCATGACGTCTCCATAGACTAGTATGTTTTTGTTGACCAAGTTGGTAGGTAACTAATTTAGTTTTTTGACTAATGGATTGGATTTTAAAATATTTAAAATTACAGTTGTAGTATTTTTCAAAAACTTTACCATCTAGCATAGAGAGATAGTTTCCGTTTTCATCAATCATATGAAAGTCTTTAGCGAGGTATTTTTCGTATCCAGGAATCTTTGATAGAATAAGTTTCTCATTCTTATATAGCTTTTTATAAACATTATCAAAGACCTCATCATCAGGGATAGGCGCAGGCTCGACGTGAATGTCGACATCATAGACAGCATATTTTTCACTAAGGAGTTTTTCAACTTTTTCAGTAATAGCGTGACTCTCATAGACAGATATGTCTGGGTTCATTTCGAGTACAATGTCTAGATAAATATTACTACCATAAGTTCGTCCTCTCTGAGATTTAACACGATAAATTTTGGGAATTTTTAAAATAGCTGTTTCATATTTTTTTAATTGTTTTTCATCAAAACCATCAGATAAGCTAAATGCACTTTCTTGAAAAATGTCATATGCTGTTTTGAGAATAAAATATGTAATGATAATAGCTGCGATTTTATCAATAATTGGGAGATTAAATGACGACGCTATAATTGCGATACTCGTTCCGATTGAAGTAATAGCATCGGATAAATTATCTTTTGCAGCAACCATTAAAGCATTTGATTTTACACGTTTTGAGAGGTTCTTATTATAAAAATACACACCTAACATTAGGATTGCTGATATAAGACCAACACTAGCTCCTAGTTTATCAACGGGTGTATTAGTATTGTGGATTAATTTTTTGATGGTTTGGATTAATACCTGAATTCCAACTAAAAACATGATAAATGAAGTGATTAAACTTGATAAATCTTCAATTTTCCAATGACCAAACTTATGATCCTCGTCGGCTGGTTGACTAGCTAAGTGTAGACCAATAAGTAATGCTATATTACCAACAATATCAGACAAGTTATTAAAGCCATCTGCAATGAGGGAAGATGAGTTAATGAAGTAGCCAGTGGCTAATTTACTAACCGATAAAATGAGATAGGCGATAATACTAACAATGGGACCACGTTTAGCGATTTTGAGATTTTCGATAGCATCTTGCATATTATTCTCCTTAACAGTAATTCTCTATATTATATCATAGCTTAAATTAAAAGTAGATTAGTCTTTTTTTCTCTATTTGAAACTTAATATTTTTTGTAATTCTTTGCTGGCCAGTTTAAAGGGTAAAAATTAGTTAATTTTTTAATTGAAAAATGTTATAATTTTAAAGCTATACTTGAAGTGAATGAGGAAATGAAATGCACCCTTTATTAAATGGAATGAATGAAAAACAAGCACAGGCAGTACAGATTACAGATGGACCATTACTCATTATGGCTGGTGCGGGTTCTGGAAAAACAAGAGTATTAACCCATCGTATTGCTTACTTGATTGAAGAAAAAATGGTTAATCCTTGGAATATTTTGGCCATTACTTTTACTAATAAGGCTGCGCGTGAAATGAGGGAACGGGCTATTGATTTAAATCCTTTGACTCAAGAAACCTTAATTGCAACTTTTCATAGTATGTGTGTTCGTATTTTACGTCGTGAAGCAGACCATATTGGTTATAATCGTAATTTCACTATTATTGATCCAGGTGAGCAAAGAACGCTAATGAAAAGAATATTTAAAGCTTTAAATATTGACTCTAAGAACTGGAATGAGAGAACAATTCTAGGGACGATATCTAATGCTAAGAATGATTTAGTGGATGAGATTGCTTACGAACAACAAGCCAATGATATTTATCGTAACTTAGTAGCTAAATGTTATAAAGCCTATCAAGAGGAGTTACGTCGTAGTGAATCCATGGACTTTGATGACCTCATTATGATGACCTTACGTTTGTTTGATAAGCATCCTGACGTCTTAGCCTATTATCAACAGCGCTATCAATATATTCATGTTGATGAATATCAAGATACTAACCATGCGCAATATCAATTAGTAAAACTTCTTGCAAATCGTTTTAAAAATATATGTGTTGTAGGAGATGCTGATCAGTCAATTTATGGTTGGCGTGGTGCCGATATGCAAAATATTTTAGATTTTGAAAAAGATTATCCTGATGCTAAGGTTGTACTATTAGAAGAGAATTATCGCTCAACTAAAACAATTCTACAAGCTGCAAATGATGTTATCAATCACAATAAAAATAGACGTGATAAAAAATTATGGACTCAAAACTCTGATGGGGAATCAATCGTTTATTATCGAGCCAATGATGAACGAGAAGAAGCATTTTTTGTAGCCTCAACGATTACTAATGTGATGTCTGAAAAAAGGAAGACTTATAAAGATTTTGCGATTTTATATCGTACTAATGCCCAATCGCGTACAATTGAAGAAGCCTTGTTAAAATCGAATATCCCATATACCATGTTTGGAGGAACTAAGTTCTATAGCAGAAAAGAGATTAGAGATATTATTGCCTACCTTAATATTATTGCAAATCCTGCTGATAGCATTTCGTTTGAGCGTATCGTTAATGAACCAAAGAGAGGAGTTGGTCCTGGAACGTTAGAAAAAATTCGTGAGTTTGCTTACTCGCAAAATATGTCTTTACTACAAGCTTCTGCTAATATTATGTTGTCTCAGATTAAAGGTAAGGCTGCCCAAAGTGTCTTTGATTTAGGTAATCTGATTTTGAATTTAAGAGATAAGCTAGATAATTATTCAATCACGGAATTAGTAGAAGAAGTATTGTTAAAAACAGGTTATTCTGAAATGTTACATCTACAAAACACATTGGAAAGTCAGACAAGATTAGAAAATATTGAAGAATTTTTATCAGTTACTAAGAATTTTGATGATAATCTTGATGAAGATATTACAGAAGAATCTGGATTAGACAGGCTTAGTCGATTCCTAAATGATTTGGCATTAGTTGCTGATACTGACGATTCTTATTCAGAAGCTTCAGAGGTAACTTTGATGACATTGCATGCAGCAAAAGGTTTAGAATTTCCTGTTGTTTTTCTGATTGGTATGGAAGAAGGAGTCTTTCCACTCCATAGGGCAACTGAAGATCCTGATGAATTGGAAGAAGAAAGACGTTTAGCCTATGTTGGTATCACTAGGGCAGAGGAATTACTCTTTTTGGTGAATGCAAGTTCAAGAACGCTTTACGGAAGAACAACAAGTAATCGTCCAACACGTTTTGTTAGAGAAATTGATGAAAAATTACTCAGTTATCAAGGTCATGCTAGACCAGTTAATTCATCGTTCGGTGTAAAGTATAGTAAATCTAATCAAACAAAGTTTGCTCAAGGAGTAAGCCTTCAAGAAGCTTTAAATACACGAAAATCAAAAGTTCAACCAAACTCAGTAGCAACTAGTCAATCTCCGTCTAATTCTGAGATAAATTGGGAAGTTGGAGATAGTGCTATTCATAAGAAATGGGGAGAAGGCCTTGTATTAGAAGTGAGTGGTCAGGGGAACTTACAAGAATTAAAGGTTAAATTTCCAGAAATCGGCTTAAAGAAAATTTTAGCAAGTCTTGCTCCAATAACAAAAAAATAATAAATATTTGTTAATATTAGATAAAGTAAAAACCTTATAATTCCTTGTTGATATAAAACATAGGATTATAAGGTTTTTTGTATGTACATTATTCTTCTAAGCAGAAATTTAAGAATTCCAAAAAGTGATTTGCCCAATATTTTTCGTGATGAATCTCATTTGCCTTTATCAAAAGTTGAATGTGTTCTAAAGGCATTTTTGTTCGTATTAGGGATTGAAAATAATGAAGGCTGGCATCAATATAAGCTTGGTTCATGTTTGGAGCAAATTCTTCATCGACTTCATCTCCTTCTTTGGTCCCTACTTGAATAAAAACCTTACTGGTTTTATCTAGAGGGTGATGGTCACAAAAACGTAGAAAATCACGTTCGCTAAACCAAGAAGCAAGTGAGAAGACACCTAATTTGCCAAAAACATGTGGATAAGCAGCTCCCATATAAGCAGTGATAATACCTCCCATTGAAGATCCAGCTAATAAAGTATGTTTAGCATCTGTAAGTGTCCTGTAATGACTGTCAATAAATGGTTTTACAGTTTTAACTACCCATTCACCATATAGCATCCCATCTCCACCAACACTAGCAGTTTGTGGTGTTGTTCCGACATCGGTATGCCAAGGTGCGTATTCATTTAGACGATTATCACCAGCGTTATCAATACCAACAACTATAACTTTTGGAAGGTTTTTGTGATTCTTTATGGTTGGAATGATTTTCCAAGAATAACCAGAAAATGATTCTTTACTATAAAAAATATTTTGACCATCGTGCATATATAAAACTGGATAATTCGCCCATTCCTCTTTATCATAGTCTTTTGGTAATAACACTCGTATGCGACGTTCTTGATTATAGTATGGTACAAGTAGAAAATGTTCTTTCATATCTAAATAATAATTATTAAGTCGCATTTTTTTCATAATCTCTCCTTTAAAACTATTTTATTATATCATATTTTACGTATATCAAGTTTTATAGGAGAGTTATAGTCTAAACTTTTTTTAAATATGGTATAATCATAGTATTATGACTAAAGATTCTCTAAAGAGATTTGCTGTTGTGGATTTAGAGGCAACAGGTGCAAGTAGTTCAGCAAGTATTATTCAAATTGGGATTGTCATTATTGAAGATAATAAAATTGTGACAACATATGAAACAGATATTAACCCACATGAAAAATTAAGTGAGCATATCAAACAATTGACAGGAATCACAGACCATCAATTATCAAAAGCTCCCGAATTTTCACAAGTAGCAAGAGAAATTTACCATCTTTTGGAAGATAGTATTTTTGTTGCTCATAATGTTAAGTTTGATGCTAATTTACTATCAGAATTTTTGTTTTTAGAAGGTTACGAACTTAGGACTCCTCGTATAGACACAGTTGAGTTGTCTCAAATATTTTTCCCAACTCTTGAAAAATATAGTTTGAGTGACTTATCAGAACTATTGCATTTAGAATTATCAGATGCTCATACTGCTATTGCAGATGCAATGGCTACAGCTAGGTTATTTTTGAAAATAAAAACAAAAATTGAGCAATTACCGTTAGCTACTTTAGAAACCTTACTGAATTTTAAGGACAGTTTATTGTTTGAGAGCTCCCTTCTGATAGAGGATGCTGTTCTAGCAAGTTCTAAGACTTCGATGCATTCTTATAATGAAGTTGGAGGGATTTTATTTAAACCAGTTATAGAATCAGTACGTACTCTAAAACAGTTTTCACAGTCATTTGAGATCAATTTAGCTTTATTAGGTTTAGATACTAGACCCAAACAATTGGCTTTTGCAGAACAGATTGAAGAGACTTATGGTAGTGAAAAAGCAATCTTTATCGAAGCAGATACAGGAATTGGTAAGACCTATGGCTATTTGCTTCCCCTTTTAGCAAAAAATAGGAACGATCAGATTATGATTTGTGTACCTACCAAGTTATTGCAAGATCAAATGATGAAACATGAATTAAGGCAAATCCAAGAGGTTTTCGGTATCACTTGTCATAGTTTGAAGGGGCCATCTAACTATATAAGTCTGGAAAAATTTTGTAAAACACTTGAAGATATTGATAGCAATCGTCTTGTAAATCGTCTTAAAATGCAAGTCTTAGTATGGCTTTTAGAAACTGAGACTGGAGATTTAGATGAGGTTGGTCAAAAACAACGTTTTCTTCCATATTTTGATAGTATTCGTCATGATGGAAAAAATATAGCGTCTAACCAATTTAAAGATGTTGATTTCTGGGAGAGAAACTACAAAAGAGCTTATTCTTCAAGAGTTCTAGTAACTAACCATGCCTATTTCATTGAAAGGGTACAAGATGATAAGGAATTTGCTTGTCAAAAAGTACTTGTTTTTGATGAAGCCCAAAAATTGCTTTTAACCCTGGATGAGTTTTCTAAAGTCAGTATTGATCTCTTAGATTTTCTAAGAGTAATAAAAAATCAATTAGCAATGACGGAAAATATTTTAGAAATAAGATTGTATGAAAATCTTAATTTTGAGTTTTCACAATGGTTAAATAATCTCAAAGATGGCATCTACTATTTAAATCATGATGAAGTTAATCGGTTTAAAAAAACTCTAAAAGAAATCAAAAATGAAATTGATTTTCCTTTATTTCCCCCTTGTTTTGAAGAAATTGATACTTTGTGGCTAGAAGAAAGTGATGAGGACAATCCTAAAAAAATTTATCTCAAAGGTGGAGCCAATCGTTTTTTAGATTTTAAGTCTTTTTTACCTGAACTTAAAAGTCTGTATTTTATCTCAGCTACGCTATTTATTAGTGATAATATTTCAATTAATGACTTACTCGGTTTTTCAGACTCTATATGTTATAAAAATAAAGGTGAGCCGTCACGTCAACAAAAAATCTGGATTGACAATCAAATGCCTTTAGTTACTAAAGTTGATGAAGTAACATATGCTAGAGAAGTCGTTTTAAGACTGCAGGCGTTATTACAGACAGACCATCAGATTATTGTTTTATTAACTTCAAAAAAAGCATTGATAACCTTATCGATTGTTTTAGAAGAAATGAACATAAAACATCTTGCCCAAGATAAACATGGAACAGCTTTTTCTTTGAAAAAGAGATTTGAAAACAAGGAGGCCCCTATCTTGCTAGGACTAGGAACTTTCTGGGAGGGTGTTGATTTTTCTATTGGAGATAAGTTTATTGAGGTTATTCCACGACTTCCATTTGATAATCCTCAGTCTCATTTTTTAAAGAAAATTGATGATTACCTTTTAAAGAATGGAAAAAATACTTTTTATAACTATACATTACCAATGATGTTATTACGTCTTAGACAAGCTTTTGGTAGGATTAGTCGTCATGATAAACAGCTATCAGCAATTTTGATTCTTGATAAAAGAGTGCTTACAAAGTCATACGGTAATTTAATTTACAATTATCTAAACCAGTTTTATTTGGTTAGAGTTGAAAGACTAAAAAACTATCTAGCAGAAATAATAAAATTTTTGTTATAATATATAAAATAAGCTTATAGAATACTTATAATTACCATAAATTGTAGCAATTCAAACTAAGATAGATGGCTTTAGTTGGTAGTTTGTAGGAGGAAAAAATGACAGTATTATCAAACCGCATATTGCAAATGGAAGAAAGTGTAACACTTGCAGCTGGAGCACGAGCTAAAGCATTAAAAAGTGAAGGTCGTGATATTTTAAGTTTAACTTTGGGGGAGCCAGATTTTGTTACTCCGAAAAATATTCAAGATGCAGCTATTGATGCCATCAAAAGTGGAAAGGCTAGTTTTTATACCCAGGCTAGTGGTATGCCGGAATTAAAGGAAGCAATAAATACCTATTTTCAGAACTATTATGGGTATAGTGTTAGCTCAGATGAAGTTGTTGTCGGAGCTGGAGCTAAATACATTTTATATGCTTTTTTCATGTCTGTTATTAATCCAGGAGACGAGGTGATTATTCCTACACCTTATTGGGTTTCATATGCAGATCAGATTAAAACTGCAGAAGGTAGACCAATTTTTATACAGACTATAGATGAGACCAACTTTAAAGTAACAGTATCTCAACTAGAAGCATCTCGGACAGAAAAAACAAAAGTTTTGTTGATTAATAGTCCGTCAAATCCAACAGGAATGATATATAGTAAGGATGAGCTAGAAGCTATTGGAAAATGGGCAGTTAAACATAAGATATTGATTTTAGCTGATGATATTTATGGGCGTTTAGTCTATAACTCAAATGTGTTTACTCCAATTTCTTCAATCTCAGATGAGATTAGAAATCAAACTATTGTCATTAATGGTGTATCTAAGACTTACTCTATGACAGGCTGGCGTTTAGGATTTGCATGTGGTGATAAATCGATTATTTCTGCAATGTCGAAATTTATCAGCCAGACGACTTCAAATGTTAGTACAGTTTCACAATATGCCGCTATAGAGGCTCTGACTGGTTCACAAGAAGAATTTGAGAAGATGCGTCAAGCTTTTGAAGTTCGACTAAATACGGTATATGAGGAATTAAAACAGGTTCCTGGTTTTTCAGTTGTTAAACCTGAAGGTGCCTTTTACCTTTTTCCAAATGTAGCAGAAGCAATGAAGCTAAAAGGGTTTGATAATGTTACTGACTTTACAACTGCAATTTTAGAAGAAGTAGGTGTTGCTTTAGTAACTGGTGAAGGATTTGGTGCACCTGAAAATGTTCGTTTAAGTTATGCTACAGATCTCGATACTTTGAAAGAAGCTGTCCGACGACTTCATCGATTTATGGAAATTTAACGTAAGATTTAAGTTATATTTAAGTGATTAAAAAAGAGAAAATAAAAGTTAGAAAAGAGAAAAAAATGTCAAAAGATTTTGTTTCAATTAGAGATGTTAAAAATTATGTTGGGCAAGAAATCAAAATTGGTGCTTGGGTAGCGAATAAGTCCGGAAAGGGAAAATTGGCTTTCTTACAACTAAGAGATGGAACAGCATTCTTTCAAGCGGTTGCTTTTAAACCAAACTTTTTAGAAAAATTTGGTGATGAAGTAGGTCTTGAAAAATTTGAATTGGTGAAACACTTAAGTCAAGAGACTTCAGTTATTGTAACCGGTATTGTTAAAGAAGATTCCCGTTCTAAATTTGGTTATGAATTAGATGTAACAGATCTCGAAGTTGTTGGATCAAGTATTGATTATCCGATTACTCCTAAAGAACATGGTACGGACTTTTTAATGGACAATCGTCATCTATGGTTACGTTCTCGTAAACAAATGGCTATTATGCAAATTCGTAATGCTATTATCTATGCGACATATGAATTCTTCGATCAAAATGGTTTTATTAAATTTGATAGTCCTATCTTATCTGGTAATGCAGCTGAAGACTCTACAGAATTATTTGAGACAGATTATTTTGGATCGCCCGCGTACTTAAGTCAATCAGGACAATTGTATTTAGAAGCTGGAGCAATGGCACTTGGTCGTGTCTTTGACTTTGGTCCAGTTTTTCGTGCTGAAAAATCAAAAACTCGTCGACACTTAATAGAATTTTGGATGATGGATGCAGAGTATTCATTTCTTTCACATGATGAGTCATTAGACCTTCAAGAAGCATACGTTAAAGCTTTGATACAAGGTGTTATTGACCGAGCTCCACAGGCTCTTGAAATTCTTGAACGTGATGTTGATTTACTTAAAAAATACATTGCTGAACCATTTAAACGTGTTTCTTATGATGATGCGATTTCCTTGCTTCAAGACCATGAGTCAGATGAAGATACAGATTATGAACACTTAGAGCATGGTGATGATTTTGGTTCACCACATGAAACTTGGATTTCCAACTATTTTGGTGCTCCAACGTTTGTTATTAACTATCCAGCTAGCTTCAAAGCTTTCTATATGAAGCCTGTTCCTGGAAATAAAGATCGTGTCTTATGTGCGGATCTTTTGGCACCTGAAGGGTATGGAGAGATTATCGGAGGATCAGTACGTGAGGATGATTATGAAGCTTTAGTTAATAAGATGAAAGAGTTAGACATGGATATTTCAGAGTATGAATTCTATCTCGATTTACGCAAGTTTGGCTCTGTACCACATGCTGGATTTGGAATTGGTATTGAACGTATGGTAACATTTGTTGCTGGTACAAAACATATTAGAGAGGCTATTCCGTTTCCTAGAATGTTACATCGATTAAAACCTTAATAAATTTATAAATTATACCTAATAAGACAGGATTTTTGTCAACTGTAATGGATGACTTATGACTAAGTATTAGAGGAGACGAACTTCGTCTTCTCTTTTGTGATGTTTAAAGTGACATAGATACGTCGTTTAAAGTTTTCAAAGTTCAGATAATCAAAGGTATTGTGCCTGATGTCTTTGATGAGTTTGTTTGTAGCTTCTAGTTAAGCATTAGAATAAGGCAATACAATGGCATTAGTGATTTAGTTTTTGAAGTGAATAAAGGTATTTAAAGCCGTTTTAAAGGTATGATTGAGAACAGGTAGAACAACCTTTATTAATCCAAAAAAATGTTTGGTATTCTTATCTTGCAAGTGAGAAAATAATAGTTGATAGAGGTCGTAGTAAGATTCTAATTAAGGAGCCAAATTGAAAATCCTATTCAGACATTCTCTAGCTGTCAGTGTTTTTCTGAAAGTCCTAGAATGAAAGGTATCTAAAGATAGTTTCCTTTTATCCTTTTGAATTAATTTTCAATATTATTTAAAAAAATGATATTTAATGGAATACCTAGGAAATTGTATTATGATTTGGAATCTGGCTTTATCGAGTACTCTGTTAAGCTGTTGGACTATATGGAAACAGTCAAGAATAATTTTAGATTTTAAGAAAATCATTTTGATGATGGTAATATAACTTTAAGCCATAACAACAGTCACCACTTTGACCCTATTTCTGACGTCATTTGAATACTTGAATGAATGATTTTGAATGCTTGTTTGACGTCTATTATCAAATATAGTCATGATTTTTTATTAGTCTTAAAGTTCTGAGCTACAAAAGCTAATTTTTCCTATCGATAAACAAATATACCCTATTATATTACCTAATGTTAGTACGGCTTTATTGTTAATCATATTATCTAATAAGTGATGCTTGATAGTTTTTTATAACTCCTAATTTGTAAAATTAAGCTAGACAGAAAAAGCCATCTATATTAGGCTCAGACATACACCACATTTGTCTGAAAGGAACTAACATAAATGACCTATACTCATCTTACCATAACCGAACTTGTAATGATAGAGGTTTATTAAGATGTTATGGACTACCTAAGCAGATGGATTTCAATGGAAATTCTCAGAATTATTTATCAGCTATAGTTGATAAACGAAATAGAAACCCTAGGAAATCTTTAAATTATCAAACAACATAACAAGTTTTTTGAGTTACGTAAAATCTCTAGCTTGATCTGACAAACTGAGAATTCTTCAAGATCAGGTATACCACTGATAAAAAATATTATCTCTATCCATCTGGCTAAAAAATCCTTCTTAGTTTAAGTTAATAAAACTTGACAATTCATCAGATGAATACTAAAATAATAGCATAAAGTATAGTAGATTAACAGATTCTGATATTTTTAGTTCAAAAGTAAAACTTGAGGGAGAGAATGGAAAGAAAACAGTTAACATTAGGAGAGCAAGCAGCAAATTCTTTATTAGAATATTTTAAAGAAAATGATTTCAAATCTGGGGATAAAGTACCAAATGAATATAAACTAGCAGAAATTCTAAGCATAGGTAGGAGCACTCTTAGAGAAGCCATCAAAATGTTATCTTCGAAAGATATGGTAGAAGTTAAACAAGGTTCTGGTACTTATATTAAATCATTAGTTGATCCAAGTTTAGACCCGTTGGGTTTTTCAAAATTTAACATAAATGAATCAGTAAAACTAACTAAAGATTTGTTTGAAGTCAGATTTTTAATTGAACCTAGAATGGCAAGTTTAGCAGCGGAAAATATCTCGGATGAAGAAGTCACTGTTTTAAAACAGTTGATGATTGCAATTGAAGAGGAATTGAATTCTGAAGATGGAATGCATAGAGAGTTAGATGTGCAATTTCATTCAGCAATTGCTGAAGCCAGTCGAAATCATGCGATGAAGCAACTAGTTCCTATTGTTTTACAGTCCATCACGCTTTATAATCAATATTTTACTGATAAAGATAGTAAGAAAAAGACAATAGAAGCTCATAGAGAAATTTTTAATGCTATTGCATTAAGAGATCCTGAGCGTGCATATGATGCAATGGTTGCACATATGGCTATGAATAGACTTAGAATTAGCAAGTGAAATAAGTTTATTTTTAGGGAAATTGATGGTGAATTTATGGCTAAGATATTAACAATTGGAGAATCGTTGGTTAGGTTTTCTACTGATAAAAAAAGAAGATTACAAGAATCTGATCAATTAGATGTTGCAATAGGTGGAGCAGAATATAATGTTGCTTGGAATTTGGGAAACTTAGGAAATAATGTCTCTTTTGCATCAGTTCTTCCATCTAATTCGTTTTCCAAAAGAGTTGTAACGAATTTAAAATCTGTATCAGTTGATGTTAGAAATGTCATTTTTGAGAAGGAAGGTAGAATAGGAATATATTTTTTAGAATTAGGTGATGGTTTAAGAACTAGTCAAGTAACCTATGACAGAAAATATTCATCATTTTCTAGTATTTTAGATTTTCCTTGGGAATTAAATGTTTTATTTAAGGACATAACACATTTACACTTATCGGGAATTACATTAGCTCTCTCTGAATTTTGGCAAACTAATGGCTACATTTTAGTAAAAGAAGCCAAAAAGAGGGGGATTTATATTTCGTTTGATATGAATTTTAGAGCAACGATGTGGTCTATTGAAACAGCAAAAAGTGTTTATCAATCTGTATTGCCGTTTGTTGATTTTCTTTCAGCAAGTTACCTAGATGCTGTGACATTTTTAGATATTAGTTTAGCTGATGAGGTCGATAAGATTGAGTATATTAAAGCGATTGGAAATAAGTATTCTAATCTATCCTATATCTACGGCACTGAGAGAACTATTTTAACTCCTAATCACTATGAATTAAGAGGCTTTTTATATGACAATACAATAAAAGAAGTTTTTTTATCAAAATCATATGATATTCAAAGTGTTATTGATAGAGTTGGTGCGGGAGATAGTTATGCAAGTGGTATATTAGATGGTTTAATAAAAAATAATGATAATCAAATTGTTGTTGATTTTGCAACAGCTGCATCAGTTTTAAAACATAGTATATTAGGGGATGTAAATCATTTTGAGTATGATGAAATTATGAAATTTTCTCAAAATCATACGAGTATAGTAAGATAAAAAATCTTAGATTTAATAAGAATTACAGATTGAAGAAAAAATCCATTTTGGAACATGTTTCTTTGACTCTTTGTCAACTGTAGTGGGTGACCTATAACTAAGCACGAGAGGAGACGAACTTTGTCTTCTCTTTTGTGATATTCAAAGCGATATAGATACGTTGTTTGAAGTTTTCAAAGTTCCGATAACCAAAGGCATTGCGTTTGATGTCTTTGATGAGTT
>JAUMZW010000012.1 GCA_030527925.1 Streptococcus sp. | reverse complement strand
ATACCGTACTCTTTAACAAGTTCTGTAACAGACTGACCTGATTTAGGCAATTGAACGATAGTTGCTTTAAATTCTTGTGTCTATTGTTGTGACATTTAGACCTCTCCTTTGGTTAGATACTATTCTACAAAAATGTGTCCATAAAATCATACTAATACTAGACTTACTTTAGTAAGTCTAAACCTTAAAAAATTATAAGAAAGATGGTGGGGTAGCCTTTTTTATCTGGACGTAAAAGATAGAATATTCGTTTATCTAACTTTTTCAACGTCATCCAAACAAAAAGACAAAGCTCTAATCAGAAGCTTGTCTTCAATCTGAAGTTAGTTTTAGTTAAATAGAACTAAATTTTTATATTTTGCTGATAATACCTCATTTTTTAATAAAATATCCCTGTAGAGTCGGACTCATATTAATATTATTCTTTTGAGAAATACTGAGATATTGTAGATTTTGTTGATTCTTTAGATTTTCTGAAATTTTTTTATTGGAGAGACCAAATAACTTAGTAGCCCAGGTATCTGCATCTAAGGCTGATGGACTTATGATAGTTAAACTTTGTTGATTAGAAGTGATTGGATAGCCTGTTTTTTGGTCAAAAAGGTGATGAAATATTTTTTGATTACAAGTAAATTTTCGTTCATATACCCCAGAAGTAACAACAGCCCCCTCTTTAGTAATCAGTTTTCCAATTTCCTCTCCTCTTTTCTCAAATGGTTTCTGTATTCCAATATGCCAGTTTTTATCACTTCTAAATGGATGATATCCAAAACATTTAATATTTCCTCCGAGATTAATAAAACCCGAAACAATCCCTTGATACCTTAAAAATTCAACCAATTTATCAGCGATGTAACCTTTAGCAATTGCTCCTAGGTCAATTGCCATATTTTTTTCAAGATAGATACTTGACTGTTTTTTATCTAATATAATCTTTTTAGGGTCACAATAATTTAAAACTTCTTGAATCTTTTCATGATTAGGAAGAGATTGTTCTTTAAAGCCGATTTTCCAAAGTTTTACTAAAGGACCAATTGCAATATTTAATTGACTATTATCATCTAAACTGTGTTTTAAACCATAACTGATTAGATGATATAGCTCATTTGAGACGCTAACTGATTTCAATCCAGCATTTTGATTTACTTCCATCAAATTAGATACAGGGCTATTAGCACTAAGAAGCTTATCATAGAATTTCATTAGGGCAAACAGTTTATAAAAAATAGAGTCATCAGTAATTCCAAAAAGTTTAATTTGATTAATTGTTCCATATAAATGGATTTTTTTTTCGATAAACATTAGGTTACCTATATATAAAAGGGAACAGTGAACTGTTCCAATTTTAATTTTTCTTTTTCATTTCACCTTGGGGATAATAAGTTCCCTCAGGCAAATCATTGATAAAAACATGGATAGCTTCTTTTGGAGCCATGGCAACACGAGAAATGACTTCAGTCACTTCTTTAGCGATTTGATCTTTTTGTTCTTGAGAACGTCCTTCAAATAATTCAATTTTTACAAATGGCATTATAACTATTTCTCCTAAAATATGATACACTTATTGTACCATATTTTAGGAGAAATTAAGTTTAGCTTAGTAAACTAAATACAACTTAAGAGTATGTGATAGAAAATAGAGGTAATTAAATGATAAAAGTATTACTAGTAGAAGATGATTTAAGTTTATCAAATTCAATATTTGACTTTTTAGATGGATTTGTCGATGTTGTACAAGTTTTTGATGGTGAAGAAGGGCTGTATGAAGCCGAAAGTGGGGTATATGATTTAATATTATTAGACTTAATGTTACCTGGGAAAAAAGGTCTTCAAGTGTTAAAAGAGTTACGTGAAAAAAATATTACAACTCCAACCCTTATAATGACAGCTAAAGATGGTATTGAGGACAAAACTGCTGGTTTTGATTTGGGTGCAGATGATTATTTGACCAAACCATTCTATCTTGAAGAGTTAAAAATGCGTATTACAGCTTTAATGAAACGTATAGGAAAGATGGATAATGATTTATTAACATATGGTGATATTAAAGTCGATCTAAGTAAAAAAACAACCTATGTTAATGATGAAAAAGTAGAGCTATTGGGAAAAGAATTTGATTTATTATTATATTTTTTACAAAATAGTAATGTTATTCTTCCTAAAACTCAAATCTTTGATCGCATTTGGGGATTTGATAGCGACACCACAATATCAGTAGTAGAAGTGTATGTTTCAAAAATTAGAAAAAAACTCAAGGGAACACAGTTTGCACAAAAATTACAAACACTTAGGAGCGTAGGTTATATACTAAATGATATTGACGAGAAGTAAAAAAAATAGTGATTCTAAAACTGGATTATTTTCACATTTTTTCCAGTTTTTTGCTGTATTTTCAGGAATTTTCATTGTAATGACCATTATCATTCTTCATGTTATGCGTTATGGAATTTACTCAAGTATTGATAGTACTCTTACAGATATTATTCCAGATGCTAATCAATATGCTGAAATGACAATGTCTAGAAATAAAATTAGTTCAGATGAGAAACCATCAGGTTTTCATCTCAAATTTAGACCTAATAATAAAGCTTCAGCAAATACAACTTTTTTAGTCTTTGATTCTGAAGGAAAATTATTAAATAATAATAATTTTGATAGTTTTCTATCATCAGATAATACTTCAATTAATAAAAATACTTTAAATGAAGTAACAGATGAAGAATTGACTAATATCTATGGTCAAAATGAGCGCTATCATACCATTACTATAAAAGCAAAATCATCTAATTATTCAAAAGTTGCATATATTAAGGCAATAATTAATGTTGAACAGCTTGATCAAGCTAAAACTCACTATGAAAAAGTGGTAATTGTTGTTATGTCTCTTTTTTGGATATTGTCTATTTTTGCTAGTATATATCTTGCTAATTGGACAAGAAAGCCAATTGTTGAAAGTTTTGCTAGACAGAAAGCATTTGTAGAGAATGCTAGTCATGAGTTAAGAACTCCTTTAGCAGTTTTACAAAATCGTTTAGAAACTTTGTTCAGAAAACCAATGACAACAATTTTAGAAAATAGTGAAATTATTGCATCTAGTTTAGATGAAGTTCGAAATATGAAGATTCTGACAACAAATTTGCTTGATTTAGCAAGACGTGATGATGGTATTACACCAAATTTTGAAACCATTACACCTGAAGAAATTGATATTCTATTTGAAAATTATGATATGATTGCTATTGAAAATTCAAAAACTTTCGTATATCATAACAACATTACTATTCCCTTTATTTCAGATAGGTCTTTGTTAAAGCAAGTTATGACGATACTTTTTGATAATGCAGTCAAATATACTGGTCAAGATGGTATTATTGAATTTTCAATTAGTCAAAATGACAAACAAATTTTCATTAAAGTTGCTGATAATGGAATTGGTATAAGTGAATCAGATAAGAAAAAAATATTTGACCGTTTTTATAGGGTTGATAAGGCAAGAACAAGACAACGTGGTGGGTTTGGGTTAGGATTATCTTTAGCCCAACAAGTTATTAAAACCTTGAAAGGCTCTATTAAGGTTAGTGATAATAAACCAAATGGAACAATATTTGAAGTGAAATTGTAGCAAATTTCTTAATGATAAAAAAAACTAGATTTTTTAAAAAATTGGTGGTAAACTATTATTGTATATGATAATAAGTTATTATATACAATAATAGTTTTTGATTCTTATTCTAGTAAATAAGTTTTTCTAGTTCAGGAGAGAAGCTTATCTAGATTCAGAGACTATTGTGCTGTGGCCCTTTGGAAATTCAATTTCTAATTTCCCTAAATTTCCAAAGGGTTTTCTTATTCATAGCTTTTAAAATTCAGCTCATAAAAAAAACTCGGTGTTTTACCGAGTTTTTTTTATGTGTTGGATTTTATTCCCATTCAACAGTTGCAGGTGGTTTACTTGTAATATCATAAACGATACGATTAACATGATTAACTTCATTTACAATACGGACTGAAATTTTTTGTAATATTTCCCATGGAAGTTTTGCAAATTCTGCTGTCATTCCATCAATTGAGGTAATAGCACGAATAGCAATGGTATAGTCATATGTTCTACCATCTCCCATTACTCCAACAGATCTTACTCCAGTATTGATAGTAAAATATTGCCAGACATCACGGTCTAAACCGGCTTTAGCAATTTCTTCTCGTAAAATAGCATCAGATTCACGAACAGTTTCTAGCTTTTCTGCAGTGATTTCTCCCATTACACGAATAGCAAGCCCAGGACCAGGGAATGGTTGACGCCAAACTATTTCATCTGGCATACCTAAAGCAGTACCTAAAGCACGCACTTCATCTTTAAAAAGTGTATTTAAAGGCTCGATAAGCTCAAATGTCATGTCTTCTGGTAATCCACCAACATTATGATGAGACTTAATGGTTTGAGCTGTTTCTGTACCAGACTCAATAACATCAGTATAAAGTGTCCCTTGAGCTAAGAAATCAACACCTTTTAATTTACTTGCTTCGTCATCAAAAACATAGACAAATTCATTTCCAATAATTTTTCGTTTTTCTTCAGGATCAGAAATACCTGATAAGAGTGTTAGGAAACGTTCGGAAGCGTCTACTCTGATAATATTTAATCCAAATTTGCCACCTAACATTTCCATAACTTGGTCGCCTTCATTTTTACGTAATAATCCATGATCAACGAATATACAAGTTAATTGGTCACCGATAGCTTTTTGAAGTAAAACCCCAACTACTGAAGAGTCGACTCCTCCAGAAAGACCGAGAAGTACTTTTCGATTACCAACTTTTTCACGAATTTCTTTGATTTGAATATCAATGAAGTTGTCCATAGACCAATCACCTTTAGCTCCACAAATGTCAAATGCAAAGTTATGGAGGATATCATTACCATACACGGAATGACGAACTTCTGGGTGGAATTGTATACCATAGATATGTTTATCTGGATTTTCAATAGCAGCAAATGGGCAATCAACAGAATCTCCTACAAGGTTGAAACCATTAGGAATCTCTGTAACAGCATCACCGTGACTCATTAAGACCAGTTGCTCTTTTGGAGTATTTGAAAAGACAGGAGAATCACTGACTAAACGAAGAGTTGATTGACCATATTCACTATTACCTGTCTCTCCAGCAGGGACAACTTTCCCACCAAGTTGGTCTGTAATCAGCTGCATACCATAGCAGATTCCTAAAATAGGGATACCTAGTTCAAAAATTTCTTTATCAATACCAAATGAATCTTTTGCGTAGACCGAATTTGGACCTCCAGATAAAATAATTCCGATAGGGTTAATTTCACGAATTTCATCAGCTGAAATTTTATGGCTTTTTAATTCTGAAAAAACTCCGAATTCTCGGATACGACGTGCAATTAGTTGATTATACTGGCTACCATAGTCCAGAACTATAATCTTTTGAACATCAGTTAATTGTGTAGAAATGTCAGTCATTGTAATCCTCTCTATGTTTATGTCGTTTAAACGACGAATAATATGAACCTATTGTAGCATAATTTCAGTTGAATGGATAGCTTGGCATATAGAAACTTATTAGAATTTACTTCTTATTTAGTATAGTATTTATGGTAAAATAGAATTAGAAAAGGAGAGTAGAATGCTACCAGCTTACATTAGAATTCATGATGCCATAAAACAAAAAATTGACCAAGAGTTTTGGAAAGTGGGGCAACGTTTACCAAGTGAGAGAGATTTGTCAGAAACTTATCATGTTAGTCGCATGACTTTGAGACAAGCTATCTCCATACTAGTTGATGAAGGAATACTTGAGAGAAAGATTGGTAGTGGAACTTTTGTGGCTCGTCAACGTGTACAAGAAAAAATGACGGGTACAACCAGTTTTTCAGAGATTATATCCAATCAAGGCAAACAACCCTCCTCAAAATTAATATCCTATCAGAAGAAAATTGCTAATGAGACTGAGATAGAAAAATTACAGTTGCAAAAAGGGGATATCGTTGTGCGAATGGAACGTGTACGGTACGCTGATAATATTCCTATTGTGTATGAAGTAGCAGCAGTACCTGAAAAAATCATTAAGACTTTCAAAAAGGAAGAAGTAACAGATCAGTTTTTTAAAACCTTACGATTGCATGGCTATGAAATCGAGAAAAGTCAACAGACGATTTATGCAAAAACTGCAGGTGAAGCTCTTGCGGATTTATTAGAAATCAAAAAAGGGAAAGGGATTTTGTGTTTAACTCAAATCTCCTATTTTACCGATGGAAAACCATTTGAATACGTGAAAAGTCAATATGTCGGTGATAGATTTGAATTTTATTTTGAAAGTTAACATAAATAAAATGATGTAACACAATAATGAACTTAAAAAATGTTTTGTTTTTTGGTATAATTAAGGTTATGGAAATTGAAAAAACCAATCGTATGAATGCTCTATTCGAGTTTTATGCTGTATTACTGACTGATAAGCAGATGAACTATATAGAATTATATTATGCAGATGATTACAGTCTAGCAGAGATTGCTGAAGAATATGGAGTTAGTAGACAAGCTGTTTATGATAACATTAAGCGAACAGAAAAAATTTTAGAATCTTATGAAATGAAACTACATATGTATTCTGACTATATGGTTCGAAGTGAAATTCTTGATGAAATTAGTAAAAAATACCATCAAGATGAATTTATTCAAGAAAAAATTGCGATTTTATCAAGTATTGATAACCGTGAATGATATAAAGGTAGAAAAGTAGAGGAAAATTAATGGCTTTTGAAAGTTTAACAGAACGCTTACAGGGTGTTTTTAAAAATTTAAGAGGAAAAAAGAAACTTTCTGAAAAAGATGTACAAGAGGTTACAAAAGAAATTCGCTTAGCTTTACTTGAAGCTGACGTTGCATTACCAGTGGTTAAAACGTTTATAAAAAAGGTTCGTGAACGTGCAGTTGGTCATGAAATTATTGATACATTAGATCCGACACAACAAATTATTAAGATTGTAAATGAAGAATTGACTGCTCTATTGGGATCTGAAACCTCTGAGATTAATAAATCAGCGAAAATTCCAACTATTATTATGATGGTTGGACTTCAAGGAGCAGGTAAAACAACATTTGTTGGTAAATTAGCTAACAAATTAGTTAAAGAAGAAAAAGCAAGACCATTATTAATAGCAGCAGATATTTATCGTCCTGCTGCTATTGACCAGCTAAAAACTTTAGGTGGACAGATTAATGTGCCTGTATTTGATATGGGAACAGATCACTCTGCTCTTGAAATTGTTGCTAATGGTCTAGCACAAGCTAAAGAGAATCATAATGACTACGTTTTAATTGATACAGCTGGTCGTTTACAAATAGATGAAACTTTAATGGCAGAGTTACGTGACGTTAAAGCCCTTGCTAATCCTGATGAAATTCTTCTTGTTGTTGATAGTATGATTGGACAAGAAGCTGCTAATGTAGCTGATGAATTTAATCAACAGCTAGATATCACCGGTGTTATTTTAACTAAGATAGATGGTGATACTAGAGGAGGTGCAGCACTTTCTGTACGTGAAATTACTGGACAACCTATTAAATTTACTGGTACTGGTGAAAAAATAACAGATATCGAAACTTTTCATCCAGACCGTATGGCTAGTCGTATCCTTGGGATGGGTGACTTATTAACGCTTATTGAAAAAGCGAGTCAGGAATATGATGAGAAAAAATCCTTGGAACTCGCGGAAAAAATGCGTGAAAACACATTTGATTTTAATGATTTTATTCAACAATTAGATCAAATGCAGAGTATGGGGCCTATGGAAGATCTTCTTAAGATGTTACCAGGAATGTCTGGTAACCCTGCACTGAAAAACTTAAAAGTGGATGAAAAAGCAATTGCTAGAAAACGTGCTATTGTTTCATCAATGACCAAGCAAGAAAGAGAAAATCCTGAACTCCTAACTCCAAGTCGTAGAAGAAGAATTGCAGCAGGATCAGGTAATTCATTTGTGGAAGTTAATAAGTTTATAAAGGATTTTAACCAGGCAAAACAAATGATGCAAGGTGTCATGTCAGGAGATATGGAAAAAGCAATGCGACAAATGGGGATTAACCCTAACAATTTACCAAAATCTCCAAATGGAATGGATATGTCTGCTCTTGAAAGTATGATGGGTAGTAATGCTATGCCTGATTTATCAGCACTTGGTGGGGATATGGATTTTAGTCAACTTATGGGAGGCGGTCTAAAAGGAAAATTAGGATCCTTTGCCATGAAAACAGCTATGAAACGTCAAGCAAATAAACTTAAAAAAGCTAAGAAAAAACGTAAATAGTTCACTTTAACATTTATTTAGGAGAGTATTTTTAGAATGTGTTCAAAAATATTGGGAGAAATCTAATTAACATTTTCCTTTTTAATTTGAAATAAATAGAAAAGGAAATAAATTATGAAAAGAACTAGTTTTAAGAGGAATATTCCACTAACGGGGATGCTTATTGATTTTTTAGGTTTTACACAAACCTTCAATATTTTAGGAGTTCTCTTGGCTGTGACTAGGATTACCACTTTAAAAAACAAGATACAAGTTTAGTATAATAACCAAGAAAAGGGAGTTGTTTTAACTCTCTTTTCTTAATTTTTTGACTAATTTTTAAAAATAAAGTAAAATTTGAATTTAAATTTATTAAACTATTGACAAAAAATATAACACTATTATAATGAGTTTGTAATAAAAATAAAATATAAATATGAGGTTTTTATGAAAATTAATAAAACAATGACAATTCTATCTTTAGCTTGTACAGCATTCTTATTAACAGCTTGTGGTCATAAGGATAACACAATTTCTTTTGATGATAACTTAATCATTTACTTAATGATTAACACCCTGCCTTACGTTTTTCTGAAAAAGATTTTCCCGAATAAAAAACAGATGATTGATAGATTAATGATAGCTTCATTATGTATAACTGCTTGGCTGTTATTATAGAACTTTCATTCATTATAATGTTTCTATTAATATTCGTTTTGAAATACTATAATGAGAAGAAGGTGTACTGAATACACATGATGGAAGTATTTCAAATTCAGACCGTGTATTAATTGGAAGTACAGCTTTAGCAGACGATCACCCTTGTGTAAGATAGTTTAAATTTTTAAAGTCGGTATAAAAGGTAAATACTCATTTAGAGCAGTTTTAGTTTCACCTGGGAGGTTTCTTTATGGATAATTGAGTTAAGCTTGATGATGTTTAATGAGATATCTTAGTTACTTTTATTTTAAAAAAAATTGTAACAGATAGAGGATTTAACTATTGTATTTGTTTTACGAATATATAGCTGATTGAATCATTTCTAATTTTAATATCTAGAGATGAAAATCAATGTTAAATTACCTGTCATGAGATAGTTTTAAATCTTTATAATTGATATAGAAAGTAAATATTATGAAATCAAGAGTTTTAAGAAATCAAAAACAATATTATTCTATCCGTAAATACTCATTTGGAGCAGCTTCAGTTCTCATTGGAGCAAGTTTCTTAATGGTTAATCAAGTTAAGGCTGATGAGCTTGGACAAGGTGTTTCAAACGACTCTGTTTTGACAAGTATTTCTATGATAGATGAAACAAAAGATAGTGAAGGAACAGAAGACACTGTAGGTAATGAGTTGCTCGATAATGTTCAACCTTTATCAGAATCAACTGACAAAATGTCAGATTCAGAAGTACCTTCAACTGAGTTACCAGTAGATATTTTAGACCAAGCAAAAGATGCTGACCAAACAGTATCAACTTCCCTTCCACAAAATGGAACGTATACTTATCCTGACCAAACCCCTGTTAAAAATGAACCAAAAGAAGATGCTCCAGTCATTTTTTATGCAAGTAAAGGGTCAACAGTTAATTATGACAAGGTATTAGATGAGGATGGTCATCAATGGTTAAGTTATGTGTCATTTAGTGGTACAAGACGTTACACTGACATTTCTAATACAACAATGTCAAAACCTGCTGTAACACCTTCTAAAGTTGAAGTGAAAGAAGCTTCATCACCTATTTCTCTTCCATCAAGCGGCACATACCAATTCACAAAAGACAGTGAAGTTAAAAATGAAGCAAGTGCTAATGTTCCGGTTCAATTTATTTATCCAAAAGGAAGCACAGTTAACTTCGATAAGGTTATGACAGCAGATGGAATCCAATGGCTCAGCTACATTTCAGGAACAGGAATCCGCCGTTATGCTAATATTGGAACAGTTATGACTAAAGCAGAAACTGTGAAACCAAAGGTTGAAGTAATTAAGTCTGAATCAAAATCTACTGTTCAAACCAGTTTACCGTCAAGTGGTTCATACCAATTCACAGAAGATAGCGAAGTTAAAAATGAAGCAAGTGCTAAAGCTCCAGTTCAATTGATTTACCGTAAGGGTGACCAAGTCTCATATGATAAAGTTGTTCAGGCAGATGGTATTCAATGGATTAGCTATGTGTCTTATTCAGGTGTTCGTAGATATGCTAATGTTGGTCGCGTTGAAACTAAAGAGACTACAGTAACACCAACTAATGCCAAAGTTGAACGTACAGGTACTATCTCTGTTGAAAATCAAAGTGAAACAGGTTTTGATGTTGTGATTTCAAATGTTGAATCACCAAAAGCCATAAAAACTGTTAAAGTACCAGTATGGACTGATAACAAAGACCAAGACGATATTGTTTGGTATGATGGTGTCAAACAAGAAAATGGTAGCTACAAAGTTTCTGTTAAATTAAGCAATCATAAAAATGAACGTGGCGATTATAATATTCATCTCTACTATGTTGAATCTGATGGTAAAACTCAAGGTGTAGCCACTAAGAAAGTCATCATTGAAGGTATCAGAGAAACAGCACCAAAAGCAGAAGTAACTAGTCATAAAACCACACTTCCACAAAGTGGAAGCTATGTATTTACAAAAGACACCGAAGTTAAAAATCAAGCTAGTAAAGAAGCTCCAGTTCAATTTATCTACCCTAAAGGTAGCACTGTTAATTATGATAAGGTTCTAGAAGTAGATGGTATTCAATGGCTAAGTTATATCTCTAGCTCAGGAATGCGTCGCTATGCAAATCTTGGAAAAGTTGATAATCAAGCTAAACCAGAAGTCAAACCATTGGCAAAAAAACAAGATCGTACTGCTACACTCACAGTGACTAATCAAACTGATAAAGGGTTTGATGTGATTGTGACAAATGTTTCTGATATAAAAGGGCTTACTGACGTTAAACTACCAATTTGGACAGAAAAAGCTGGTCAAGATGATATTATTTGGTATAGAGGTGTGAAACAGTCAAATGGTGACTATAAGGTTTCTGTTAAAACAAGTGATCATAAAAATGAAGTAGGTTTATACAATATCCATCTCTATTACCAAGAAAAGGATGGCAATCTTGCAGGTATTGCAACTAAGCAAGTAACATTAACAAATAGTACTAATTCTTCAATTGGTGGAGAAGAGATTGCATCTCGTGGAACATATGTTGTCAAAACAGATACAGAGGTTAAAAATCAAGCTAAAGATTCTGAACCAGTTCAGTTCTATTTGAGAAATGGAGACCGTATCAATTATGATAAGGTGGTTGAAGCAGACGGTCATCAATGGTTAAGTTATATCTCATACAGTGGTACTAGACGCTATGCAAAATTAAATCAAGGTGTATCTGTTTCAGAACCAGTAGTCACACCATCAGCAATGCACACAGGTGCATATCCTAACTTGTCTGACTATAAAAATTTATCCATCAGTGTGTCAATTGCTAATCAAACCATGTCAATTCTCTCAGAAAATTAAGAAATCTTTAAAACACGTGTTTCAACAGGAACAGCTGAAGATCTAACTCCAAGAGGACATTTTATGATTGAAGCTGAACGCGGTGATTTCTTCTACAATGCGAGCGTAGCTGAAGGAGCATACTATTGGGTATCCTTCAAAGGTCATGGTATTTACCTATTCCACAGTCTACCAACAGACCGATTTGGTAATGAAATTCCATCAGAAGCAAGTAAATTAGGGACACCATCTTCTCATGGCTGTGTGAGATTAGCAAGATCTGATGCAAAATGGTTATACGAAAACATTCCAACTAATACTCCAATTACAATTGAGTAGGTGACTATTGATTATCAAAAATGAAGGCCCTGAAGGTCTTCATTTTTTGTTTAAAAATATTATTTTTTAGATTTGGATGAACAGGTTAAAGTTTGTAAAGGGAATATGACTATCAATAATAGCGACATTACGGTTGAAGGAAAATATTCTTGTCTTATTTAATAATTATTAAAGGTAAATTGTAAAATGAAGTTAGCCACTCTAAGGGGATAAAAAACATCAAGAAATGTTAGACTTGTAGTTGCGAAAAAAATAAAGTTGAAAGGTTTCATGATGCAAGATAATTATACCTCTATATATAAAAAAGGATTTCATTCATATGTATATCAGAATAAGAAACTTAATTGGCATATTCAAAAGTTGAAAGTAGAAAAAGATGTATTTTGAAGTTCTATTTTTGTTCATTGACAATTGAATAAACCAAGGTGGGACTTTATTTGTTTAGCAATTTAGGAGATTACTCCAGGAAATGAGCGAAACACATTCTCTTTTACATATCTGACATGACACAAATAATGATAATGCTACTTCTGAACGTTCAGGCTGCCATCGAAAAAGGACAGCGGGTGAGATGCCCATGAATAACTTAACCAGTTATACCCAGTGAGAAAAAAAGAGAATGGATAAAAAAGGAGATGAAAATAAAATATGTTCCCGTAGAAAACAGTAAAAGATGGGAGGGATTAAATCTATATACCTTAAATAGATGGATTGGAGAGATGCGAAACTATAAGCGATATAGGGAATATGTAATCAATCCTACTCATAAGCTTGTTTACATCAATTTAGATGGTTTCGAAGAGTTCCTAAGATGGAAACAAGGGGCGGTAAAATAGACAAAATCGTGATATAATGTTAGAAGTAGATTTATTCTATATTATATAGCGATTTATTTTTTTACAGAAGAAATTGTTATGTATGTTAGAACGCTAAAAACAAAAAGGAGAGACAAAATTTGAAATTTCCGAAAAATATTAGTATCCATTGACAGGTAAATGAAAAACTGTAACTGAGTCATTTTAAAAAGATACTTCTAGAGGAAGAAAAACGGCTGAAAGACACCTTCTTTCTAAAAAAGCTAAAATTCTAGATGATTTAGAAAGAACGTATAATCCAGAAAAAATAACAACTTTTTGTCAATTGAAAGAGAGTTGGTTACAAAATTGGTCAATATCTGTTAAGCTTAAAATTATTGAAAGAGAAAAGACTGTAATTCGAAGGCTGGGAGAAATTATTGGCGATGATGGTCTTTTGAGTAAAATCACACCAATGCTAATGAGAGATAGCTTAATGACATATGCACTGATGTATGATGCTTCACATTCTACAATGACACATATCAAGAGTACATGTAATAAGATATTTAATCATAGCTCTCTATATAATGTGATTCCTTACGCTCCAATGTCAGTAGTCAAAATAAATACCTCTATTGAAAAAAGAGAAGCAAAGTTTTTAGAGCTACATGAGTTAGCTGCTTTTTTGAAACTTTAAAAGCACAAGAAATCTAAATTTTGCTAGACATGTCATTGAAAGAGCTATTAGGAGAAGTAGAGAGTTTGATTTATATTCAGATTTGAATCCATCAAATGCTTTTACGAGATCTGAGAGTATTTTTCAAACTGAATATGGTTCTCCTATAACTTCACGATCTTTTAGAAAGGGTTTGAATAGAGTTGAGGAAGAATTGGTAAAAACATGTAAAACAAACTATGATTTTGAATGGTAAAAACATATTGTACCACACTTTTTCAGACACATTCACATTACCTATCTTCAGAGTTGTGAGATGTCTATAGCTGTTATGGTTAGTATAGGTCATGTAAATTATGAAACCACAATGATTTATACTCATACATAAAGTGACTCTCAACAAAATACTGTTAAAGCATTAGATGAATTCGCCTTGAGACACAACTTTATAGAAGCAGATTTCAAACACTGGACAACAAAATATTCTGGAAAAGTTTATGATACTATCAAGAACGAAGGTTATAATGCAAATACAAAAGTATTTTCGTTAGAAGAATTTAAAGAATTACTAGGTTTAGATTCTAATTATTCTGCTAAGAATATATCATCAAATATCTTTCCAAATCTAAAAAAGTCTTGACTCAAAACTATAAAAAATTCGAAATTTTATGCATAAAAGAAAATCGTAGAAAAATCGTTCTGATTTTTTAGTGATTTTTGTAAAAATCAAGAGCAAGGGGTTTGAAAACCTTGCAATGAAAGGAAAAATTTACTATGACTACTATTCAATGGTTTCCTGGACATATGTCTAAAGCAAGGAGACAGGTACAAGAAAATATTAAATTTGTTGACTTTGTCACAATACTGGTTGATGCACGTTTGCCCCTATCTAGTCAAAATCCAATGTTAACAAAGATTGTGGGTGATAAACCTAAATTAATGATTTTAAACAAGTCAGATTTAGCAGATAGTATTTCTATTAAAGAATGGTGTGCTTTTTATGAAGAACAAGGCATCAAAACGTTAGCGATTAATTCTAAAGAACAATCAGCAGTCAAACGTGTTACGGAAGCAGCAAAACAATTGATGTCCGAAAAATTGGAAAAACTAAGAGAGCGTGGAATACAGAAAACAAGCTTACGCACAATGATAATTGGAATTCCTAATGCTGGAAAATCAACTTTAATGAATCGATTGGCTGGAAAAAAAATAGCAGTTGTTGGTAATAAACCAGGTGTTACAAAAGGACAACAATGGTTAAAATCAAATAAAGATCTTGAAATATTAGATACTCCGGGTATATTATGGCCAAAATTTGAAGATGATAAGGTTGCTCTTAAATTAGCTTTGACAGGAGCTATAAAAGATAACCTTTTGCCAATGGATGATGTCACTATTTTTGGGTTAAATTATTTTAAAACTTACTATCCTGAGCGTTTGCAAGAACGTTATAAAGGAATTTCATTAGATGACGAGGCTCCTGAAATGATTGTTGAAATGACAAAAAAATTAGGTTTTAGAGATGATTATGACCGTTTTTACCAATTATTTGTTAAAGACGTTAGAGATGGTAAATTAGGACGATATACATTGGATAAGATAGGTATTGATAATGTTAACGATTAGAGAAATAAAGGAAAGGTTAGAAGAAGTAAAGACGTCTTCTGCCCCTTTTTTATCAGAGCTTTCAACGGATTCTAGAGTTGGAGTTCAAAAAGCGATTATTACAAGGTTAAAACGAATAGAATCAGAAGTAAAAGAAGAACAACGTTTAGAAGCAATGTTAACATATGAGAAAGAAGGCTATGAGAAAGGATACTCTGTAATTGTAGGGATTGATGAGGTTGGACGTGGTCCATTAGCTGGTCCAGTAGTGGCAGCAGCAGTAGCTCTTCCCAAAAATTGTAAAATTCCTTATTTGAATGATTCGAAGAAAATCCCTAAATCAAAACATCAAGAAATTTATAATGCTATTTCTAAAGAAGCCTTAGCAATCGGTATTGGGGTTGTAGAAGAAAAAATAATTGATCAATGTAATATTTATCAAGCAACTAAAACGGCAATGAAAGAAGCATTGGAAGATTTAACTCATGTATTACCTAAAATAGATTATTTATTGGTTGATGCTATGACATTAGATGTTTCTATCCCACAACTTTCCTTGATAAAAGGAGATGCTAAGAGCATGTCTATTGCTGCAGCTTCAATAATTGCTAAAGTAACAAGAGATAAAATAATGTGTGATTTTAATGACCAATATCCTGGTTATCATTTTGATACAAATGCAGGTTATGGTACAAAGGAACATTTGCAAGCTCTCGCTAAACAAGGAATTAGTCCCATCCATCGTAGGAGTTTTGAGCCTATAAAATCTATGATTTTTACAAAAAAATAGTTTATTATCTGACATTTTTACTCTTTTTTTACGAATAGGAAATTGAGGTGAGAAAATGAATAATTTTGAATTATTTAAGTTAAAAAAGGCAGGATTAAACAATAGGCAAATTAATCATGTCTTAAACTATCAAAAAAGTTATGACAAATCTTTGTCAATTCGTGATATTGCCGTCATTTCTAGATGTAAACAGCCTAGCATGTTTATCCATAATTATCGTAATTTAGTGATATCGGAGATTAAGGAAGAATTTTTAAGGTATCAGTGTATTTCCATACTTGATAAAAATTATCCTATAGAACTATCTCGAATTTACAATCCTCCAGTATTACTATTTTATCAGGGCGATATTGCCTTATTAGAAGGAATTAAGTTAGCATTTGTTGGTGCGCGTGATGCTTCTCAAGTTGGGATTGCCTCAGTTCAAAAAATCATTAAAGATTTAGGTAATCAATTCACAATAGTAAGTGGCTTAGCAAGAGGAATTGATACAGCTGCTCATTTATCTTGTTTAAAAAATGGTGGTAAAACGATAGCTGTTATTGGTACTGGATTAAATTGCTATTATCCTAAAGAAAATAAAGAACTTCAAGAATATATTTCAAAAAATCATCTCTTGTTATCAGAATATTTGCCTGATACTCCTCCGTTAAAATTTCATTTTCCAGAGCGTAATCGTATTATAGCTGGTCTTAGCCAGGGAATTGTTGTTTGTGATGCAAAGAAACGTTCTGGAAGTTTAATAACATGTGAGCGAGCATTAGAAGAAGGGAGAGAAGTTTTTGCCATTCCCGGAAATATTTTAGATGGAAAATCGGATGGTTGTCATTATTTGATTAGTGAAGGTGCAAAATGTATTTCAACAGGTCATGATATTTTAAGTGAATTTCAATTATTATAATGTTTAGAAGAAAAGTTTTGAGAATCATAAAAGACGAATATTTTTATAAACACCTATTAATATAATAAATAAACAAACTATTATTTTTATTAAAACGTAATAATTTTCTTAGAATCATCTTAAAAAAATTTAAAAATTTAACCCAACTAAAAATTTAATTCTCCTATAGGAGAATTTTTTTATTGACACTCTAAAAAAAATGGTTTATTATTCAATAAGTCATTAGTATAGAAAGAGTTCAGTATGGCAGAAACAGTAAATAAAAAATCGACTGTAAAAAAAAGTAAGATAAAAAAAGCAAGTCGTAAAAAAATAAGTTCAACTAAAAAAAATCTTGTTATTGTAGAATCACCTGCAAAAGCAAAAACAATTGAAAAATATTTGGGTAGAAATTATAAAGTTGTAGCAAGTGTAGGTCATATTAGAGATTTAAAAAAATCAACAATGTCTATTGATTTTGAAAATAACTATCAACCTGAGTACATCAATATACGTGGTAAAGGTCCTTTGATTAATTCTCTAAAAAAAGAAGCAAAAAATGCTAAAAAAGTATATTTAGCAAGTGACCCAGATAGAGAAGGTGAAGCTATATCTTGGCATTTAGCTCATATACTAAATCTTGATTTAGAAGAAAAGAATCGTGTTGTTTTTAACGAAATTACAAAGGATGCGGTTAAGAATGCCTTTAATGAACCTCGAGAAATTAATACAGATTTAGTTGACTCTCAACAAGCTAGACGCGTTTTAGATAGGATTGTAGGTTACTCTATCTCACCAATTTTATGGAAAAAAGTAAAAAAAGGCCTTTCAGCTGGTCGTGTTCAATCGGTAGCCTTAAAACTTATCATAGATAGAGAAAATGAGATTAAGGCTTTTATACCCGAAGAATATTGGACGATTGATGGAGCTTTTAAAAAAGGTGCCCGCAAATTTCAAGCTTCTTTTTATGGTTTAGATGGTAAAAAGGTTCCTTTAAAGACAAACGATGATGTTAAAGGAGTTTTATCAAGAATAACATCAGATGATTTTTTGGTTGAGAAAGTTGAGAAAAAAGAACGAAAACGTAATTCTCCGTTACCTTATACAACATCGTCACTTCAACAGGACGCTGCCAATAAAATTAACTTTAGAACACGTAAAACCATGATGGTTGCACAGCAATTGTATGAAGGAATTAATCTTGGCTCAGGAGGTCAGCAAGGTTTAATTACTTATATGCGTACAGATTCGACACGTATCAGTCCTCTCGCTCAAAATGAAGCAGCTAGTTTTATTAATGAACGTTTTGGTACAAAGTATTCAAAACATGGTAGTAAAGTTAAAAATGCTAGTGGTGCACAGGATGCTCACGAGGCTATTAGGCCATCAAATGTTCATCATACACCGGAAAGTATAGCAAAATATCTAGATAAAGATCAATTAAAACTTTATACTTTAATTTGGAACCGTTTTGTTGCTAGTCAAATGACAGCAGCTATATTTGACACAATGAAAGTTACATTGACTCAAAATGGAGTTATTTTTACTGCCAATGGTAGTCAAATCAAATTTGATGGGTATTTAGCTATCTATAATGATTCTGATAAAAATAAGATGCTTCCTGAAATGGTTGAAGGAGACTATGTAAAAAAAGTATTAACAAGTCCTGAACAACATTTCACTCAACCTCCAGCACGTTATTCAGAGGCAACTCTGATAAAAACTTTAGAGGAAAATGGCGTGGGAAGACCATCAACATATGCACCAACATTAGAAACAATCCAGCGTCGTTATTATGTTAAATTAGTTTCAAAACGTTTTGAACCAACAGAGTTAGGTGAAATTGTGAATAGTCTCATTGTTGCCTTTTTCCCTGATATTGTGAATGTTGCTTTTACAGCAGAAATGGAAAGTAAACTTGACGCTGTAGAAGAAGGGAAAATCGAGTGGCAAAAAGTTATTGATCAATTTTATCAACCATTTAAAGTGGAGCTTGACAAAGCTGAAACGGAAATGGAAAAAATACAAATCAAGGATGAACCAGCTGGATTTGATTGTGAAGTTTGTGCTTCACCAATGGTTATTAAATTAGGAAGATTTGGAAAATTCTATGCTTGTAGTAATTTTCCAGAATGTCGTCATACAAAAGCAATTACAAAAGAAATTGGTGTTGTTTGTCCTATCTGTCATCAAGGGCAAATTATTGAAAGAAAAACAAAGAAAAATCGCATTTTTTATGGTTGTGACCGTTATCCGGAATGCGAATTTACATCATGGGATTTACCAGTTGCTAGAATTTGTCCTAAATCAGGTGATTACCTTGTTGAAAAGAAGATTCGTGGTGGTGGTAAACAGGTTGTTTGCAGCAATGAATCTTGTGATTATAAGGAAGAAAAGATTAAATAGATTATATTATTTATTTTAGGTTCATTAAAAAAGCTTAGTACTTCATATACTAAGCTTTTTTAATCGTCACTGATTTTTAATTTCTCAGACAAAAAAGAGAAATTTTCGGGAATAGCTGAATCTCTTGATTCTTCATTCATATTCTTATTTTTTTTCAAATTTTGACTGAATTCTAATTTTAATTCTTGGAAGTCTGATTTTGAAATGGCTAAAATATTAGGTGAGAAATTTGCTACCTGACTCATAATATTACTAAAAATATGGTTTAAATCTGTACGGTTCATTGCTTGTTCGGCATTAAAAGAAGCGGTAAAGGCTAAAATTGCATTTTCTTGATTAGCCAAAACAGGTTCAGATCCGTTCAGTAAAGCTCTATCTTGAGCAGATAAGCTGTCTAGAATTTCGTTCCAAGCATTTTTTAAAGCATCAAGATATTGCTTGGATTGTTGACTATTTTGAACAGTTTCATTCATAATTTTGAGAATTTTTGGTTTATCTACCTTATAACTATATTGCTTTTTTGGTATTTGTTTCAGTGATTGTGAATGATTATCATTATTTGTCAATTGTTTTTTTAGTTGTTCAACTTCTTGTTCCAACCTTTTAAAACTTTGGATGAAGTTTTCAGGAATATCTGAGAAATGCTGTTCATTAAGTTGAGTCAATTGAATGGTTAACATTTCAGCATAGAGTTTAGGTTGAAGTCCATTTTTCAATTCAGGCAAATTTTGAGTAATTAAATCAATCATTTTAAAGATTAATTCTTGAGAATAAGTTGCATTTTCTAAAAATATAGGACTTTGTCTCTCGTTGTTGCCTCCATTTTGCAGAATTAGAATATCCCTTAAGTATAATAATAAATCACTTGCAAATCTTGACATGCTTTTACCACTATTGAAGATGGCTTCTAGATTTTGTATAGCTGAATGAGCATCTTTACTAATGACATTTTTTAGATAGTTATCCAGTTCATTTTGAGAAATACTACCTGTTATTTCTTCAGCAATTTCTAATGAAAGTATGTCATTATCGACTAAACTTAGGGCTTGGTCTAAAATTGAGAGTGCATCTCGCATACCACCTTCTGCACATCTTGCAATTAGTTGTATTGCTTCTTCATCAAAAGAAACTCGTTCTTTTTCAAGGATAGTGATAAGGTGTGTTTTGATTTGTTCTTGTTTAATAGATTTAAATTCAAATCGCTGAACACGAGAGAGTATAGTTGCAGGAATTTTATGTATTTCTGTTGTCGCTAGGATAAAAACAACATTTTCAGTGGGTTCTTCTAAAGTTTTTAATAGTGCGTTGAATGCTCCTGTAGATAACATATGTACTTCATCAATAATATAAACTTTGTAAGTTGCTTGACTTGGAGCATAGGTTGATTTGTCTCTGATATCACGTATTTCATCAACACCATTATTTGATGCAGCATCAATTTCGATAACATCATCTAAACTTCCATTGGTGATATCATGACAGATTGAGCAATTATTGCAGGGTTCTCCATCTTTTTGATTTGGGCAATTCATGGCTTTAGCAAAGATTTTAGCAACGCTTGTTTTCCCTGTTCCTCTAGGACCTGAAAATAAGTATGCATGACTAACTTTGTGATTAGCAACAGCTTGCATTAATGTTTTAGCAATAACCTCTTGCCCAACCAATTGATTAAAATTTTGACTACGGTATTTTCGATAAAGCGCTTGATACATCAGTCCTGTTCTCCAAAAAAGTGATTTGGCCATTCTGTATTTTTGACCAAAATATCTACAAACTCTTCCAAATATGTTTTATCTATATCATCATAGTCAGAAATCAATGATGAATCAAGGTCAAGGACGCCTAGTAAGCGATTTTCAAGTAGTAATGGAACGACAATTTCACTCATAGCCTTTGAATCACAAGAAATATAGTTAGGATAAGATTTTACATTGTCTACAATAACAGTTGCTTTATTTTGAGCAGATTCACCACAAACTCCTTTTCCTAAAGGAATATGGACACAGGATACTCCACCTTGGAATGGTCCAAGGATAAGCTCTTGATTGTTGAAAACGTAAAAACCAGTAAAGACAGAATTCGGTAAGGTCATATTTAACATTGCTGATGCATTTGAAAGATTTGCTAACCAATTTTTTTCTTTTTTAAACAACAATTTAGCTTGTGCGATAAGAAGTTGATAATTTTCTTTTTTTAATGAATTTTGCATAAGATTATTATATCAAAAAATTAAAAGTATAGTATGTTTTAATGCAGGGCTAAACTTTATTTTTAATGTATTTGATGATATACTAAGTAAAAATACCAGTATTGTTGAGGAGAAAATGAAAATAGTTTTATCAGAGCGACTTAATCGAGTTGCTAATTTTATTCCAGAAAAAACAAGATTACTTGATATTGGAAGTGATCATGCTTACCTTCCAATCGCCCTAATTGAAAACAAACAAATTGAATATGCTATTGCTGGAGAGGTTGTATTTGGCCCCTATAAGTCGGCTGTCGATAATGTTAAATCAGCTGGATTAACTGATGTTATTACGGTTAGATTAGCGAGTGGCTTAGAAGCAATGCAAGGATCAGATGCTATTAAAACAATTAGCATTTGTGGTATGGGCGGTCGCTTAATATCCGATATCTTAGAACAAGGCAAAACTAAATTGCAAAATGTAACAAGGCTTGTTTTACAACCTAATAATCGTGAGAATGAAGTGAGAAAGTGGCTAGAAAATAATAATTTTCAAATTATCTCAGAAGCTATTTTGGAAGAAAACGATAAAATTTATGAAATAATAGTTGCCGAAAAAGGGAAGATGACTCTATCAAATTGTCAATTTATTTTTGGTCCCCACTTGCTAGAAAATAGAGATTCTATTTTTAAGAAAAAGTGGGAAAGAGAGCAAGCAAAAATAGGTTATGCCTTAAGTCAAATTCCAGAAAATCATCCGTTAGAACGTCAAAAATTGGAAGAGAGATATAATGTCATCAAGGAGGTTGTCAATGAAAGTTAAAGATATACTAGTAGCATACGAAGATTACTGTCCAACATATTTATCCTTAGAAGGTGATATTTACGGTTTACAATTTGGTTCATTAGAACAAGAAGTCAAGAAAGTTATGATTAGTCTTGATATAAGAGAGCAGACAGTAGATGAAGCTATTACCAATGAAGTTGATTTGATTATTGTAAAACACGCACCACTGTTTAAACCTCTTAAAAGTTTTGTTAATACACCACAAACACTGATTTATCAAAAATTAATTAAATATGATATTGCAGTTTATGTCACTCATACTAATATTGATGTTGTTAATGATGGATTGAACGATTGGTTTTGTACGCTTTTAGGTATTGAAGATACTGAAGTTCTTAAAGAAACACAAGAGGGTTACGGTATTGGTCGAATTGGTGAAGTTAAAAAACAAACTTTTGAAGTTTTTGCTGATAACGTTAAAGAAAAATTTGGTTTAAATAGCATAAGATTAATTCGTTATAATGAATTAAATCCCATAATAAATCGTGTTGCTATTTGCGGTGGTAGTGGTGATAGTTTTTATCACGATGCTATAAAAAAAGGGGCACAAGTCTACATTACTGGAGACATCTATTATCACACTGCACAGGAAATGTTAACCAATGGCTTGTTAGCAATTGATCCAGGTCACTATATAGAAGTTCTTTTTGTTGAAAAGTTAAGCGAAAAGTTTGAAATTTGGAAACAAGAATTAGGTTGGGATATTGATATTCTTAAAAGTAAAGAATCAACCAATCCATTTGAAAATAGATAGGTTGATGAGATGAAGATAGGAATTATTGGTGCTGGTGCAGTAGGTTCAACAGCAGCGTATTATCTTTCTAAAGATAAGTCAAATGATGTGACCGTATTTGATTATGGTGTAGGACAGGCTACAAAAGCTGCCGCAGGAATTATATGTCCATGGTTTTCAAAAAGAAGAAATAAAGCTTGGTATAGATTAGCAAGATTAGGAGCTGATTTTTATCAAGAACTATTAAGTGATTTAGAAAATGAAGGCATTCCTAATGATTTTTACCAACAGTCAGGTGTTTTTATTTTTAGAAAACAAGAAGATAAGTTAGAGGAACTATATGATATTGCACTAGATAGAAAGTGTGAATCTCCTTTGATTGGAGAATTAAAGTTTCTTTCATATGATGAATCTCAAAATGATTTCCCTAATCTTTTTCACTTTAAAAATACCTTGTATTCAAGTGGAGCTGCTAGGGTTGAAGGTTCAAAACTGACTAATACCTTACTCAAAAATAGTAAGATAAAATTTATTAAAAAAAAAGTTTCTCTCAAAAGAGTAAAAACTAGGTGGCAAATTGAAAATGAGTTATTTGATACCGTGATATTAGCTAGTGGAGCCTGGCTTAAGGAACTTTTAGAACCTTTAGGATATAGTGTTGACTGTAGACCCCAAAAAGGTCAATTAAGAGACTATTATTTTGAACATCTTAATACCAGAGATTATCCTGTATTAATGCCTGAGGGAGAAATTGATATCATCCCTTTTCCTAATGGGAAAATAAGTGTTGGAGCTTCACATGAAAATGAAAAGGGATTTGATTTAAGCATAGATAAAGAAATATTGACTAAAATGGAAAAGGAAGCCCTATCTTATTATCCAAATCTTTCACAATATGAATCAAAGCAAGAAAGAGTAGGTATAAGAGCCTACACCTCAGATTATTCCCCTTTTTTTGGTTTATTACCAGAGGAGTCCAATATTTATGTTGCAAGCGGACTAGGTTCAACAGGATTAACAATAGGACCTTTGATTGGAAAAGAAATTGCTATGCATATTTTACAAGGAACTACCAAACTCAATTTTAATGATTATTCAGCTGATAAATATGTTACAAAAATGAAGAAATGACATATCTTTAAAAAAATGATACAATGATGACGATTAGAATTAAGGAGTCTTAACTATGAAAGGTATTATTCTTGCGGGAGGATCAGGAACCCGTCTATACCCATTAACAAGAGCAGCATCAAAGCAATTGATGCCAGTTTATGATAAACCAATGATTTATTATCCACTATCAACTCTAATGTTAGCTGGAATTAAAGAAATTTTAATTATTTCAACACCTACAGATCTTCCAAGATTTGAAGAATTATTAGGTGATGGTAAAGATTTAGGAATTTCATTATCTTATGCTGTTCAACCATCACCAGATGGTTTGGCACAAGCCTTTATTATTGGTGAGGAGTTTATTGGAGAAGATAGTGTTGCTCTGATTTTAGGAGACAATATTTACCACGGTAATGGCTTAACAAAAATGTTGCAAAGAGCTGAGTCTAAAGAAAAGGGTGCTACTGTTTTTGGCTATCAAGTTAAAGATCCTGAACGCTTTGGTGTTGTAGAATTTGATGACAATATGAATGCCATTTCGATTGAAGAAAAACCAGCAGAACCAAAGTCTAATTTTGCTGTTACTGGTTTATATTTCTATGATAATGATGTTGTTAATATCGCAAAAAATATCAAACCAAGTCCACGTGGAGAATTAGAAATTACCGATGTTAATAAAGCTTATTTAGAGCGTGGTGATTTATCAGTGGAATTAATGGGGAGAGGTTTTGCTTGGCTTGATACGGGTACACATGAGAGTTTATTAGAAGCCTCTCAATACATTGAAACTGTCCAACGTTTACAAAATGTGCAAGTTGCTAATCTAGAGGAAATTGCATATCGTATGGGGTATATTTCTAAAGAACAAGTTTCCCAATTAGCCCAAGAACTTAAGAAAAATGAATATGGTCAATATTTATTACGTTTGATTGGAGAGGCATAATGACTGAAAATTTTTTTGGCAAGACATTAGCAGTAAAAAAGATTGATGCTATCCCTGGTTTATTAGAGTTTGATATTCCTGTCAATGGAGATAACCGTGGATGGTTTAAAGAAAATTTTCAAAAAGAGAAAATGATTCCGTTGGGATTTCCAGAATCATTTTTTAATGAAGGAAAATTACAAAATAATATTAGCTTCTCTCGCAAAAATGTATTGAGGGGCTTACATGCGGAACCCTGGGATAAGTATATTTCAGTTGCTGATGGTGGTCGTGTATTAGGTTCATGGGTGGATCTTAGAGAAGGTGAAACCTTTGGAAATGTTTATCAAACAGTTATTGATGCAAGTAAAGGAATTTTTGTTCCTAGAGGCGTAGCAAATGGTTTTCAAGTTTTATCTGATTTTGTGTCATACACTTATTTAGTTAACGACTACTGGGCATTAGAATTAAAACCCAAATATGCATTTGTAAATTATGCAGATCCAAGTTTAGGTATTACTTGGGAAAACCTTGAAACTGCAGAGGTTTCTGAAGCTGATAAAAATCACCCTCTCTTTAAAGATGTTAAACCTTTGAAAAAAGAGGATTTATCATAATTAAAACGTGTTTTACAATGTTAAAATTAAAAGGAGACAATAGTGTCAGAATTTAAAAATATTATTGTGACTGGTGGAGCTGGATTCATTGGTTCAAATTTCGTTCATTATGTTTATAATAATCATCCAGATGTTCATGTAACTGTATTAGATAAGTTAACCTATGCTGGAAATAAGGCAAATATTGAAACTATTCTTGGTGATCGTGTAGAATTAGTTGTTGGAGATATTGCGGATGCCAACTTAGTTAATCAATTAGCGGCTAAAGCTGATGCTATTGTTCACTATGCTGCAGAAAGTCATAATGATAATTCATTAAATGATCCAAGTCCATTCATTCATACTAACTTTATAGGGACCTATACTTTATTAGAGGCTGCTCGTAAATACGATATTCGTTTTCATCATGTTTCTACAGATGAAGTTTATGGAGATTTACCACTTAGAGAAGATTTGCCAGGTCATGGGGAAGGACCAGGAGAAAAATTTACTGCTGAAACAAATTACAATCCAAGTTCACCTTACTCATCTACAAAAGCTGCATCAGACCTTATTGTGAAAGCTTGGGTACGTTCATTTGGTGTAAAGGCAACAATTTCTAATTGTTCAAATAATTACGGACCATACCAGCATATTGAAAAATTTATTCCTCGTCAAATTACAAACATCTTAGCTGGAATTAAACCAAAGCTCTATGGAGAAGGGAAAAATGTTCGTGATTGGATTCATACTAATGATCATTCAACAGGAGTCTGGGCAATTTTAACAAAGGGTGCCATTGGTGAAACCTACCTTATTGGTGCAGATGGAGAAAAGAATAATAAAGAAGTTCTTGAATTAATCTTAGAAAAAATGGGACAACCTAAAGATGCTTATGATCACGTAACTGATCGAGCTGGTCATGATTTACGTTATGCCATTGATTCAACTAAATTACGTGAAGAATTAGGCTGGGTCCCTGAGTTCACAAATTTTGAGACTGGATTAGAAGAGACGATAAAATGGTACACAGAGAATGAAAATTGGTGGAGATCTGAAAAAGAAGCTGTAGAAGCTAATTACGCCAAAACGCAAGAAATTATTAAATAATTTAGTTAAGGATTTAGTTCTTTTTAATAAAGAACTAAATCCTTTTATAATTTTTTTTGTGTGTATAAATGACTCTATCATTTTATTCTAAGCTTAGGCTGATATTATTTACCTTTTTTTACTTTTTTGATAAACTATTTCAGTACAACTTTTATAATATAAAATGATAATAAAAAATATGATAGTAATTATAGATAAATTTTTTGGAGAAAACTATGAAAAAGAAAACAAAATATGGTATTCGTAAACTAGCATTAGGTGTAGGTTCTGTTATAATTGGTGCCACCTTTTTATCTACTCAGTCAGTAGCTGCAGAAGAACAAGATAAAAGTGTAATTGAAAATCAACTCTCTTTAATTGATACTAGTATTGATACTAAGCCAGTATCGACAACATCACTTACTGATGAAGTAGATCATACAGTAAATTCGTCAAATAATAATTTACCTGAGAATCTTTATAGTGAACGTTCAGCTAATACATTACAAAATAATGAGATCGTTTTAGATATAAAAAATGTTAAAACTGATTCTACAAATAATCAGAGTATCGATTTAAGTTCCCAATTATCAAATCTAAAAGAACTTACCGATGCAACTGTTCAAATAGACTTTAAAACCTCAGAGAATACCCCAAACTTTTACAATCTTTTTTCCGCTTCAAGTAATAGTCACGTTAATGAGTACTTTACAGTTGCGGTTAATCATGAAGTAGCAGTAGTAGAAGGACGTGGGCCTTCAGGTGAACAGTTTTATGATAATTACAATAATGCTCCTTTAAAAATTACTCCTGGACAATGGAACAATGTTACAGTAACAATTGATTCTAAAGCAAACCAGGGAAATGGACAAGTTAGAGTTTTTGTAAATGGGGTTTTATCAATGACTAGTCAAAAATCAGCAAAATTTTTAAAAGATATGCCAGATTTGACCAATCTCCAATTAGGAAAAACTAAAAGAGAAAATCAATCTGTATGGGGAGCTGACATTGAATTTAAGAAGGTTAGTGTCTTCAACAGGGTTCTCACACCAAATGAAATAAGAGACTACAATCAAACTATTGAGCGACAAAATACACTTGAATTAGCAACAAAAGATATCATTATTAGTGAAAAAATTAATGTTTTTGAAAGTGGATATAATGGTCAAGCTAATAAAAATGGAATTAAAAATTATCGTATTCCTGCATTGATTAAAACTGATAGAGGAACTCTGATTGCAGGCGCTGATGAACGCCGTTTGCACGCTTCTGACTGGGGTGACATTGGCATGGTAGTCCGTCGAAGTACAGATAATGGAAAAACTTGGAGTAATCGTATTGATATTGTTAATTTAAGAGATAATCCAAGAGCAAAAAATGAAAATGAAGGTGCGCCAGTTACAATAGATATGGCTCTTGTTCAAGATCCTGTTTCAAAACGTATCTACTCAATCTACGACATGTTCCCTGAAGGACGAGGAATTTTTGGTATGACCTCTAAAAAGGAACAAGCATATGTTAAAATTGGTAATAACAGTTATCAGGTTTTGTATAAAGATGGAGATTCAAAGTTACATACCATACGAGAAAATGGGATAGTTTATAATGCAATTGGGCAAAAAACTGATTATCGTGTGGTTGTCAATCCTGTTAAGCCTAAATATAGTGATCTTGGTGACTTATATCAAGGTGAAAAACTATTAGGAAATATCTATTTTACAACTGAGAAAACATCACCTTTCAGAATCGCGAGAGATAATTATTTATGGCTTTCTTATAGTGATGACGATGGTAAATCTTGGTCAGTACCAAGAGATATTACTCCAATGGTTAAACAAGATTGGATGAAATTTTTAGGTGTAGGACCAGGAACAGGTTTAGTTCTGTCACATGGTGCACATGCAGGTCGTATCATTATACCAACCTACTCGACTAACTATAGTTCACATTTAAGTGGTTCACAATCATCTCGTTTGATTTATTCTGATGATCATGGTTTAACCTGGCATTCTAGTCATGCAGTTAATGATAACAGATTGATAGATGGTAATCGTATACACTCTAGTACTTTAAATAATAGTAGAGCCCAGAATACAGAATCAAGTGTTGTTCAACTCCGAAATGGTGATGTTAAACTATTCATGCGAGGGCTAACGGGTGATTTACAAGTTGCAACTAGTAAAGACGGTGGAAAAACGTGGTTGCCAGAAGTTAAGAGATATAGTGAAGTAACTGATGTTTATGTGCAATTATCTGCAATTACAACTTACCAAGATGGTAATGAGTATGTTTTACTTGCAAATGCGAAAGGTCCAGGTAGAACTAATGGGTATATTCATTTAGCAAAAGTAGAAAATAACGGAGATCTTACTTGGTTGGCACATCATTTAATACAATCAGGTCAATATGCTTATAATGCCTTGCAACAGATTGGCGATAGAGAGTTTGGACTCTTATATGAACATAACGAGAACGGTCAAAATTATTACACACTTTCTTTTAAGAAGTTTAATTGGAATTTTGTTATTCAAAATACTAAAATCACTGTTCCTAATAAACCGGTGCAAACTACAGCATCTGTTGTTAATAATAAACCTAAGTTTACAACAAGAATTGAACAAAGAACTGAACAGATTTCATATAATACTATAGAAAGAAAAAGTTTTAAACTTGTACAAGGGCAAAGACATGTTGTTAAAAATGGTCAAAAAGGTGAAAGAATCATAACCCTTGAAAATACTTATGATTCAAACGGAAAATTAGTATCAAGTAAGACATTGAAAACAGAAGTTATTAAAAATGCAGTTGACCAAATTATTGAGTTAGGAACGAGACGAGCTAGGTTAATCAGACGTCCAATCTATTGGAGAAGATAATATGATAAAAGAAATTGTTAAAGATCCTTTATTTTTGCAACAAAAGTCAGTACTAGCAACAAAAAGTGATATTAGGATTGGCCAAGATTTGTTAGATACCTTATCGTATTATCACGCTAGCTGTGTAGGATTAGCAGCAAATATGATTGGTTATTCAAAACGTATTATAGTAATTCAAATGGGAAAATTTCCCTTGCTAATGATTAACCCTATCCTGCTTTCTCAAAAAGATGAATTTAATACAGAAGAAGGTTGTCTTTCATTAAGTGGTACAAGAAAAACAAAACGTTTTAAATCGATTACAGTCTCTTTTTATGATATGCAATGGAAAAAGCAAGTCTTAACTTTAAATGATTTTCCAGCACAAATTTGTCAACACGAACTTGATCATTTGGATGGAATTCTAATTTGATATTAATGATTAGTGAGAATAAATGATGAAATTTGATAAACTATTTAACGAACCTCATGTTATTGACTATCGTAATCAACTCTTGAAGATTAATCAATTAGCCTTATGGGAGAAGTACCGCCAATTAAATACTACTGCCAACTCTGGTGAAATTGTATTTGTTGGGGACTCCATCACAGAATTTAATCCTATAGAAGAATTAATTGAAAGCTCTTTAAAAATATATAATCGTGGAATTAGAGGAATAACTAGTTTACAATTATTAGACCATCTTGAAGAACAAATTTTGGGATTGAAACCTAAAATCATTTTCTTAATGATTGGTGTCAATGATTTGAAAACAAGAGAACCACAACTAGTATTTGAAACTATTTTAACTATAATTAAGCAAGTTAAAAAAAATCTACCGCAGAGTAAAATCTATTTACAATCAATTTTACCAATAAATGAAAGTTCGAGATTTATTAGAAACAAAAATAGACGTTCAACTAAGTCAGTATTGATTCTTAACAAACTTCTATCAGAGATAGATAATGTTTACTGGCTTGACTTACATTCATTATTGAGAGATTCTAATAATGAACTTCCTGAAAGATATACTACGGATGGTGTTCATTTGACAATTGATGCTTATCGTATAATATCTCAAAAATTTCAAGAAATCATTAATCAGGTGAATTATGAGTCTTAATGAATTACAACTATATCAGCAACATCGCTTAAAAAAATATAGTCAAGAAAATCAAAAATTATTAAAGGGTGCCATTGTTTTTTCAGGAGATTCATTGGTAGACTTTTACATGTTAAAGAAGCACTTTGGTCGAGAGTTGAATTTAATTAATCGTGGTATAGCAGGGATTGATACATTATTTTTACTTCAACATTTAGAAACATTAGTTTGGTCTTTAGAACCTAAAAAAGTATTTTTACTAATTGGAACAAATGATATTGAGATTGGTTTTAGTCAAGAAGAAACGCTTAAACATTATATTGAAATTATTTCACGTATTCGAACAGAAAGTATTCAAACAGAAATATTTGTGATTTCCTTACTCCCTGTTAATTTATCAGAGAAATTTCATAAAATGGTAAAAAATAGAAATAATTTTTTGATAAATAGTATAAATCAAGAGCTATCAGTAATACCTGGAATCCATTTTTTAGATGTTTTTTCAAAACTTTGTGAACAAGGTGAATTACCAGAATCTTATACAACAGATGGATTGCATCTTAGTCAAAAAGGGTATCAAAAATTAACTGAATTATTAAAAATTTATCTATAAAAGTCCATCGCAAATTGGAGTGGATGATATAAGACTAAGCACGAGAGGAGACAAAATTTGTCTTCTCTTTTATGATGTTCAAATTATTACTTCAAATAAAAATCTCTAGACTTACCACTTAGTTTTAGATTCTACAGATATTTTGAAAATAAAAAACTGTGTTGTAACAACACAGTTTTTACATATTATAAATTATGTAAATTATAATTTGTTTAAAGCATTTCTTTGTTCATCGTTAACAATGTGGGTATATAAGTCAGTAACCTGAGTACTTGCATGTCCTAATTGATGACTGACTAATACCTGAGATTTAGTTGCATCATATAATCTTGTTGCAAGAGTATGTCTTAATTTATGAGGAGTTACTCTAATCTTAAAATGTTCAGAGTATTTGGCAACCATTTTTTCTATACTAGATGCTTCTAAGCGATTTGGTTTACCACGGTATTCTGATAAAAAATAAGCTATATCAGATTTGGATGCTTTATAACGTTTTTCTCTGATCTTACTATACAAGTCTAAATAAGGTTTTGCAAAAGCTGCAATATTTACTGAATCTCGTTTTCCACCTTTTCGAGTTACTTCAATCAACATTAGATTTAAATTTACATCTTTTATATCTAAATTTACCGCTTCGGACAAACGAACGCCAGAAGCGAGAAGAAGTGCTATTATTGCTAAATCTCTTTCTTTATTTTTTTGGTAAGAAGCTAAGGCTCTTTTTGATAGAGTATTAGGGTACTCTTTATCGATATAGTTTAAAAAAAGCATGGTTTCATCTCCAAGAAATAGTTTTTGTTTTATATTCTCAGCACGAGAAGCTAAAGTTTCTTTTTTCTTTTTTGTTGAAACTTTCTTCATTACATTTCTATAAAAATAAGGTTCTCCATTAACATTTTCAACTTCTTCAGTAAGATATTTAAAGAGACTTGATAATGCTGATAATGTTCTATTTATCGTTGTTTGCGAAATGCCTGTACGTCTAGTTTTAGAATTTAATAATGTTCTTTCCCTTAAAAAAAGTATAAATGACTCCATATCTTTTTTGCTGAGTTCTTCAAGAGTGTTAAGGCTTATGTCTGAGTAGTGCTTAACATCTACAATATTTGAATCAATTAACCAATCAAAAAAACGTTTATATTCTTTTAAATACTCATAAAGCGTTGTAAAACTGTATGGAACTGAAAGCTTAGAGTGGTAATAATCTTGTACATACCAAGGCATCTGAGATTTTAGCTCATCTATATGTTTTAAAAGTAATTCACGTCTCATCGTTATTCTCATTTCTAAAATTCTTTAGTAGTAGTTTAACATAGCTTTTTATTTTTTTCAAGAAAATTATAGTTTTTCGGAAAGATGTTAGTTATTTTTTATTTCAAATTTTTTGATGTAATTTTTTTAATTTATAAGACTATAGTTTTTCCAAAATCTCAAATTCTTGTGTTAAAAGTATCTGTTTCACAATCTCTCTGCAATTATTTTCAATACATGTTTAGTCATATTTCTATATATCTAATGTTGTAAATTTTATAAAAAGGACATTCTTCTTACCTAAATTAATGTAAATAGGGTATTTTAATCTATAGATGTTTCACTTATTTTGTGTGAATCAAATAAATAATTTACATAAAATAAGTTACGTTAATTTTAGTTTTTCTTTAACATCTTTTGCTACTTGTTTAGGGATCCCACAATTTATAATATCTTCGAGGCTAGCATCTTTGATGTTTGGTAAACTTTTAAATTGTTTTAGTAATAATTGTTTTCGTTTTGGGCCCAGTCCAGGTATTCCATCAAGTTTCGATGAAAATGAATTTTTCGAACGTACTTGTCTATGAAAGGTAATAGCAAATCTATGAACTTCATCTTGAATTCTTTGCAATAAGAAAAATTCTTCAGATTGTCTTTGTAATGGGATAACTTTTAAAGGGTTTCCAAATAACAGTTCATGTGTTTGATGTTTATCATTTTTTTGCAAGCCAGCTATAGGGATATCAAGACCTAGTTTATCTACAATAATTTCTCGTGCAGCGTTTACTTGACCTTGTCCACCATCAATAATAATGAGATCAGGTGGTGTCAGACCATCCTTTAAGACACGACTATATCGGCGATGAATCACTTCACGCATACTAGCATAATCATCAGGTCCAACTACTGTCTTAATTTTATATTTTCGATACTCTTTCTTACTGGGTTTTCCATTAACAAAGACAACCATTGCTGATACTGGACTTGTTCCTTGGATGTTTGAATTATCAAAGGATTCGATACGAATTGGTTTGGGAATATTTAATAATTCTCCCAAGTTTTCAATAGCACCTTCAGTTTTTTTTATGTCTTTTTCAAGTAAATCAAATTTTTGCTGGAGACTAACTTTAGCATTTTTAATAGCTAAATTCACGAGCTGTTTTTTTTCACCACGTTGTGGTTTAACAATCTTGCTATCTACTAATGCTCCTACCAATTTATCATCAATTTCTTTAGGAATGAAGATTTCATTTGGTAAAAAATGTTTTTTATTTTGGTAAAACTGCCCAATATAGGTTAAAAAATCCTCTTTAGGTTCGTTATAATAAGGAAAGATATTGACATCTCTTTGAATAAGTTTACCTTGTCTAACAAAAAAGACCTGAACGCACATCCATCCTTTATCAACTGCAAATCCAAAAATATCCCTATCCATCATGTCTTGACTCATAACACGTTGTTTGGTTCTAAGTGTCGAAATAGCTTCTAATAAATCTCTATATTCAGCTGCTTTTTCAAATTCCATGAGATCTGCAGCTGATGTCATTTTTTTTTGTAATTCTAATGTGATCTTATCATCTTGCCCATTTAAGAAGTTTTTGACATCTTGTGCCATTTTCAAAAAATAGTCATGATTAACGTTACAAATCGTGTGAGCTTTACACTGTCCAATATGGTAATAAAAGCAAACTTTGTTTGCTGGATTTGTACATTTTTTAAAGGGAAATATACGATCTAACAGACGTTTAATTTCAGTTGCTGCTCCTGAATCAGGATAAGGACCAAAATACATACTCCCATCTTTTTTGATTTGTCTTGTAATTAATAGTCTAGGATAAGGTTCTTTTGTTGTGATTTTAATGAAGGGATAAGATTTATCATCTTTAAGCTTTATATTGTATTTTGGCATGTTTTCTTGAATCAGATTGATTTCAAGAAGTAATGCTTCTGTGTTTGAACTTGTAATAATATATTCAAAATCCTCAATTTCAGAAACCAATAATTCTGTTTTTGTATTATGACTACCGTGAAAGTATGAACGGACACGATTTTTAAGATTCTTAGCCTTTCCAACGTAGATAATTGTGCCATTTTTGTCTTTATGAAGGTAACAACCAGGACTATCTGGTAAAAGTTCTAATTTATGTTTGATGAGATTGTTCATATATCTATTATACAATATTTCTTAATATTTGATGTATTCACTCATATTAAAGTATGTTATACTAGAAAACAGTTTGAAAAAAATTTTATAAAGGAGAAAGCTATGCTTATTCAAATGACAGGGTCAGTTTTAATCTTAATTGTTTTTGCCCTAAATCAATTTCAAGTTATTTCATCAACTAATAAATTGTATCTTCTTGGAAATATTTTAGGATTGGCTTGTTTAGCCTATGATGCATTTCATAATCAGCAATGGGGATTTGTTATATTAGAGGCGATTTGGACATTAGTTTCATTGATAAGTTTGATAAGAGAGTTGCTTAAAAAAGGATAATAGAAAAACACTTGAGAATACTAAAAAGACAGTATTCTTAAGTGTTTTTTAGTCAACTGATTTGAGTGATTCTAACATATCTACCTCTTTCAAGCTATTGTTTACATAGTAGCCTAAAATAGATAAAATCATGAGAATTGTAACAATTGGGATAAGATATACATCTATTGTTACTCTAGGATTAAACATAATAGCATCTGAACCAATCATGCCAAGAAGGAAACGATGAAGAAGATATCCACCAAGTAGACCAACTAATATACCTATAAAAGAGAGAAGCATTGTTTCTCTATAAATATAGAGGGTCACTTCTTTATCATGAAAACCCAATACTTTAATTGTTGATAATTCTCGAATTCGCTCAGCAACATTAATATTAGTTAAGTTATATAAAATGACAATTCCCAATAATATTGAAAGAACGATGAGAATAATCATCACAGATTGCAGTGACCGAGAGACTGTTTTTAGCTGATTAATAAGAGAGGTATTTTGTATAACAGCCGTTACAGCATCTTCTTTTAGAAAACGTTTTGAAAGTTTGCTGATGTTTTCTGTAGAAGGAGCTTTTAGGTTAACGAGATAGGCATTAGACGAGTAAGTTTTATTAGTTAAATTATGATAAAACTTAGCAGTCATATAGATAAAATGACCTGTATACATTTCAGAAATTCCCTGTATACTTACATCATAGGACTCATTATCAATACTTATTGTAACGTTATCTCCTAGTTTGACATTATAAAGTTTAGCTAATTTTTCAGATAAGATAATTCCATTATCCGTTAGATGAAGTTGTTTTCCACTTGCTCTTTGACGTAAGGTTATAAATTCACTTAGTTCATCTTTTTGATTAGTTACAATAATAGAAACATCTTGTTTATCTGTTGTCGTTTTTACTTCTTGTTGTGTACTTAAAAAATCAATATCTAAATAATTTTTAATATTTTTTGATGATAAAATTTTTCTAACATCTTTATCTTGTTTTGATGAAATCGAATCTTTTTTTGTGACAATTAAATGATAATGTAGAATATCTCCAAATTGGCTAGTGACCACTCCAGATAGAGAAGAACGAATTCCCAATCCTGTAAATAAGAGGGCAACGGAGCCAGCTACGCCAAATATTGTCATTAGCATTCTTTGTTTGTAACGAAAAATATTTCTTGCAGTCACTTTGTGGGTGAAACTAAGTCTCTTCCATATAAAGCTAATGTGTTCTAATAAAATTTTTGAACCTGACACAGGAGGTTTTGCGAGTAGTAATTGAGCTGGTTCCTCCGTTAGTTCTTTTTTAGCAACTAAATAAGCAGGTAAAACAGCAGAAATGACTGCTAAAATGAGTGCTAGAATGGTATATGATGGATAAAAATGCAATTCAGGGCTACCAATAACAGTATTAGCAGTCACAATTGAACTAATGTGATTGGAGATATAGAAATTACCAATAACAATACCTAAAATAGTACCCGATAAGCTAGCAACAATACCATATAAAACAAATTTTCGGATAATATCTCGGTTTGTATATCCTAATGCCTTAAAAATTCCGGCATTTTTACGTTCTTCATCGACAAATCGTGTCATAGTTGTAAAGGTCACCATGGCAGCTACGAGATATAGTACAATTGGAAAAATATTGCCCACTGATGAAATACTAGATGTTGAACTATCGTAAGTCATATAACCTTGACCACCAGGTAAGTTACTCCGTGTAAAGACCTTATATGTTGGTATGGCCAAGGTTTCTAAAGTAGTTTTGGCAGTCTCTAATTGTTTTTCGGAGTTTTTAATATTTTCTTCAGCCTTGCTTTTCTCTTGTTCAAATTTATTTTTAGAGGTTTCTAAGGCTTTTATAGGCTCAGAACTTGAATCTAAACCACTATTTTTTAGTAGCTCTTCTTGCTGTTTAAGTTTGGTTTCCATTTCATTGATCTGAGCTTTTGCTTGATTGATTTGAACTGTACCTTTATTGATATTTTCTGTGAGATTATTTTTTATACTCTCGTATCTTTTTAATCCATTATCTTTTAGAACTTTATTGACTTCTTGTTGGTGATTATTTAAACGAGTTTTATAACTTTTTCCATAATAGTTAGTTGTTTTCAAATCATCATATTGAAGTCTTGCAATAGTATAGACATCAGATTCAAAAGCTTTAGCAGATGTAATAGCATATCCGGATAAACTACCATCACCTGCTGCAGCTGCTCCCATATTTGTAGCATTCCAAATTTCAGCTGACTTAGCAAATCCTGTAACTGTAAATGAGGCTATTTTTAAGGAATTTTTGTCAGAATTACTATTTTCAAAATAAAGTGTATCACCAATGTGATAATTTTTTTTTAGAGAATCTGATAAGACGATTTCATTAATTTTTTTAGGAAATCGACCGCTTGTTAAAGTAAATTTAGAAATATTCTCAGTGTTTGAAAAAACACGAAGGGCTTTGGAAGTATTTTTAATACTAACATCCGTCATATAGCCATATTCGATAGTAACATTTTTAAGATCGTCTAGTTCTTTTTGATCATCACTTGATATACCATAATTACTGATAATAGATAAATCCATAAGATGAGTTTTATTGATGTAGTTCTGTGCACTTTTTTGCATATTTGGTGTGGTAATCTTTAACCCTACAAGCGTTAAAGCACCAATCATCATTAAACTAAATATCGATAAAAATCTTCCTTTAGACGATGAAAAAGAGTGACGAATATCTTTCCAATAAACTTTTTTTGCCATTGTAACCTCCTAATACTCTAATGTATCAATATCTTGAGGAGATTGATTAGAGATTATTGAACGTACGGTTGCATCCCTCATGTGGATTACTTTATCAGCTATTGGAGCTAAAGCAGAGTTATGAGTAACAATAATGACTGTAGCTCCTTGGTTTCGTGACATATTTTGTAATATTTTAAGTACCTGTTTACCAGTATTATAATCAAGAGCTCCCGTAGGTTCATCGCATAATAAAATTTTTGGTTTTTTTGCAACTGCTCGTGCAATTGAAACACGTTGCTGCTCTCCTCCAGATAATTGGGCTGGAAAGTTATTGATACGATTTTCTAAACCAACTTCCTTTAGAATACTGATAGGATCCATAGCATCTTTTACAATTTCAGAAGCTAATTCTACATTTTCTTTTGCTGTTAAATTTGCTACTAAATTATAAAATTGAAAAACAAAACCGACTTCATCGCGTCTATAGTTTGTACGTTCTTGAGCATTATATTTCGCTATATCAGTCCCATCAATAATAACTTGACCTTCATCATTACTATCCATACCACCTAATATATTTAAAATTGTTGACTTACCAGCACCTGAAGAACCTAATATAATAACTAATTCTCCTTTCTCGATTTCAAAATTGACATCTCTATTAGCTTCAATTAAGGTATCACCAACTTGATAGCGTTTATAAGAATGTTTTACTTCAATATATGCCATAATTTCTCACTTTTCTAATAATCTTGACTTTTAAATGACTTAATTTATAATTAAATAGACAATCTGTTGATTTAATAAATCAAGTATACTCTTTACCTTATTAAAAAACAATCATCAAAAATAGACAATCTGTTGATTTAGGAGAAAATATGACAAATCGAAATACATCGACCAAACAATACATTAAGGAAAGTATTACACAACTATTAAAAGAGAGAGATTTAGATACAATTACTGTTACAATGATTTGTAAAAAGGCTGGAATTAACAGAGGAACTTTTTATCTCCATTATATCGATAAATACGATATGATTGATAAATTAAAAGAAGAAAGGTTAGCTGCCTTATATGATATTGTCAAAAATAAAAGTAACGCACTACAATATCATACAATTGATAAAGTTTTAAACTATATCTATACTGAATTTGATTTTATATCTGCCATATCAACTTCTAAATATATAGACTATAAACAGGCTATTTTTGATTTTGTTGAGGCTATTTTAAACACAGTTCCAAATCTTGAAGAAATCTTATCACATAGATATCCTATTCCTTTTGATTATGCGAAAATAGTCCATATCTCAAGTATTCAATCTTTAATTATCAGTTGGATTGAAAAAGGAGGAATTGAGACACCCGATGAAATGGCAAATATCATTTACAGTATTTGTTGCTAATAAGGATAAAGTGAAAAAACACACACTAGTTTTGTGAATATCAATAACTGGTGTGTGTTTCTGTATTAATCTTAAAAGTTTAAATTATCTAGATAGATTTCTTCTCCACACCCTCGTTTGCGCAGTCCTTCTTTTGCACAAGTGACTAATTTTTGGGCAAGATCAAGCATTTGCTTTTTAGAATTTTCATCAATTTCAATCTGAGAAAAATAACGTCTTCCAGATTGAAAACTAAGTTTTTTATCAGTAAGTAAAAAACTGTTTAAAATGATTTTTTCGCAATCAGATAGATTTTCTAAAAGACCAAGGTGAAACGCAGCTGGAGCAAAGGTTTTTTCGAAAGATTGTGTACATATACTACGAACTTCAACGGTCCCTCGAGTTGTTAATACTTGATAGTGGTAGCTCCGATGATATTTCAAATCTTCTGCTTTTGGAATGATACTAACACTATTTCCCTTTAAATCGTAACCTACTATTTCATCCTTGTTAAGATAATCTTTAACGCGAATTGGTGTAAAATAATATATTGTTTCATTTCTCACAGTATAAAATATAGCAGTTTTTAACATGTAGTTAATCCACTCATCTTCTGCTGTAAATAGATTTGGATATACACCTACATTTTCTTTGAAATAACCATGCATAGACTTTTCCCAAAAAATATCTCTACTAATAGTTACTTCTGGATATGCTTTTGGGAAAGGTGAATTAGGGAAGAGGTAGGCTTTAACAGGATCTAATAAATTAAATAGATTTAAAACTGTTAAATAGTTTTCTTTTGAAACATCAAATTGTACTTGACTACTACATATAAATGAAGCATAATCAGGATACTTATGAAATCTAGGCTGTACTTCTCCCATTTTTAAAAATTTAATTAACATCTCGTATCGAGGTAGACTAACAGCACGATTGTCATTAATTTCCCATTGAGGATTAATACCAATTCCTCTAATTTCATGATTAAAATCAGCAAGATAATTTTGGATAATATGGAAATACCTTTCAAAACGTTTATCAATTTCAGTTATTGAAGTTGATTTTCCAAACGCAAACTCTAGGGTATTATATGAAACTTCAAATAAAATTTCATCATCAGTTTGTAGATTTTTTAAATGTACAATATTGCCATCTTTGTCACGTTTAAGAACATCTAATTCTAATGTTTTTTCTAGGTAAACTAATAATTTTTTAGAGACAGAGGTATCTGTTTTTAGGGCTTCTTTATGTACAATTGGAAATTCGAGTTCAATACCAATAAATAAATCTGGATTGATTTTTAACGGTTTAAGATAACGTTCCTTGATTAAATTATAAGACAATTCATTATTTTTCGAAAATTCTTGATTCATTTATTTATTATAGCATAAAATGATTTATTATACTAGATTTTATTAATTGTTTCTTGATACAGGTTGTGCCTCAAATGATTGGAAAATAGGCCTTAATTTAATAGTTGTAATATTAAGATAGCTTGATAGAGATAGAATTCAACTATTAGTAGTGCCATATCTTTTGCTTTTATAGAATTTACTCCCTGATAAAGTGCTTTTACTTTTCAACGTCTCCTTTAAATCAGTCAAGTTTAGTATAACCTATTCACATTCCCTTGTAGTTTCTAATCTAAATCCTGAGGCTTCTCCTGTCATTAGTACAATTTTTTCATATAAATTAGATTTTTAAAAAGACTGGTTTTATCCAGTCTTAATTTTTATTTTGCATTATCTAAAGCTTGTGCAGCTGTAATGATAGCTAATTTATAAATATCTTCGTCATTCGACCCTCTAGAAAGGTCATTTACAGGCTTATTTAAACCTTGAAGAATAGGCCCAATTGCTTCGAACATTCCTAAGCGTTCTGCAATTTTATATCCAATATTTCCAGATTGTAAATCGGGGAATATAAAAACATTAGCATATCCTGCAACTTTACTTCCAGGTGCTTTAATTTTAGCTGCTGCAGGTACAAAAGCTGCGTCAAATTGTAATTCACCATCAAGAGGAAGGTTAGGATTTAGTTCTTTAGCTAATCGTGTCGCTTCTTGTACTTTTTCTACTTGTGGTGCTTTGGCGCTACCTTTAGATGAAAAACTTAACATTGCAACATTTGGATTAATATCAAATATTTTAGCAGTTTCAGCTGTATTTATAGCGATTTCAGCTAATTCTTGAGCATTAGGGTCAATATTAATGGCACAGTCTGCGAAAATAACTTTTTGATGTGTACTTTCACGGTTCATCAAAAAGACTCCAGACGTTCTTGAAATTCCAGGTTTTGTTTTGATAATTTGTAATGCTGGACGAACAGTATCTGCTGTAGAGTGAATCGCACCACTCACCATTCCATCTGCAAATCCCATTTGAACTAACATAACTCCAAAATAATTAACATCTCTTAAAATTGTGTCAGCTTCCTCTAGAGTTGCTTTTCCTTTTCTAAGCGTGACAAATTCTTGTTTCATATATTCAAAATGAGGATAATTATTAGGGTCTAAAATAGTATAGGCTTGTTCTGCAAATCCTGCCTCTGTTATGAGACGTTTCACTTCTTCAGGATTTCCTAAAATAATTGGTTCAACTAATCGTTCAAATTTTAGACGTGCGGCAGCTTTTATAACACGTTTATCATTACCTTCAGGAAAAACAATTTTAATTTCCTGACCATTTACTTTACTTTTTAAAATATCAAATAAGCTTTCCATGTTAACTCCTATATTTCATTTGTAAATCTATGATAACGCTATCAAAGTCATCTGTCAAGTTAATATTTTGATATATGTTTCGTTCTTGGAAAGGATCAAAAAATGAGATTGAGTGACAGTGTAAAGCTTGTCTTTGGATACCAAAATCCATTGAGCCGCCATATAAATCATCTCCTAGAAGAGGGAAGCCAATATGTGCAAAATGAACACGAATTTGGTGAGTTCGTCCAGTGTGTAATTTTATATCAACAAGGTAAACTTTCCCAAATTGTTCAATTACTTCATAACTTGTATGAGCATATTTTCCACTAGAATCTACTCTTCTTGTTATCATACTGTTGTTATCTCTTGCAATTGGTGCGATTATCTCTCCCTTGTGATTAAGTTGACCATCACCAGAAACTAGCGCAAAATATTTTTTTTCAATATGTTTTTGTTGCAATTGTTTATCCAGTCTAGCATGGGCATAACCATGTTTAGCAAATAACATGAGACCACTTGTATCTTTATCAAGTCTTGTAACAATATGAACCTGTTTATTGGGATAATTTTGTTTAATGTAATAATCCTTAATAAAATTTGCAATCGTGTTTGAATGCAGGCTACTTGGAATACTAGCAAATCCAAATGGCTTATTAAGCATTAGAAAGTTATCGTCCTCATAGACGATATCAAGCGGGTGATAGATGGGTGTCAAGCTTTCATGGGACTCTTCGTCAGGTATTATAACGGTTACAATATCACCAATATTTAACAAATAAATGGCATTTTGTTCAACACCATTCACACTAATATGCCCACCCTTAAATTTAACTTTTGCTAATAGGGCTTTTGAAATATCATGCTCTTTTAATAACGTTTTAACTTTACATCTTTTATGAGCTACAAATTCAAATCTCATGAATCTAATTCTCCAATAAAAGCATCTTTCACTCTTTCCCAAAAGCTTGTATGACTTGGAGTAGCCACAAAATTAATTTTTTGTTTTACAAGAGAGAACTCAACTTTAGTAACATTTCTATAATTTCTTGTTTTATTATCGACAGAAATAGTATAAATTCCTAAACGTTTTGGAATTAGTTCAATCCTTTCATTTTTTGGAATGATAGCTGATGAACCAAGGGTCCTAAAGACGCGATTGTTAAGACTAGAAATCTCGGTTAATTGTAAAGCTTCCATTGAAGGGTGAAGGATTGCACCACCTAGTGATTTATTATAAGCTGTACTACCAGTAGGTGTAGAAACTAAAATTCCATCACCTCTAAATCGTTCAAACTTTATTTTATTGATAAAAACATCCGCAACCATTGTTTTTTCGATTCGTTTTACAGTTGCTTCATTTAGAGCCAGTGACTCAATAACTTGACCAGTATCCAATGTTAATTTAACTTCTAATATGGGATATGAAACTTTTGCTCCGGTATCATTTTTTAAATTTTCAATTAGTTTGTTGATTTCAAAATCTCTATAATCTGTGTAAAATCCTAAATGTCCAGTGTGTACTCCTATAAAACGCACAGAATCTAATTGCTTCTTATACATATGGAAAGCAGATAACAACATGCCATCTCCACCAATTGAAATAACAATATCTGGGTCTTTTTTTGAAAGATAAAATTTTTTATCTTCTTTTAAAAAAGCGAATAATTTTGAAGCAACTTTCTTACTATTGTATTTTCCATTAGCAACAATGGCAACTCTAGTCACCTTATCTATAATTTTCATCTGTGTCATCACTATTTCCTACACCATCACTTAGTTTTCTACTTTCTGAATCAAATAAAAGCTGTGCTTCTCTGATATCTTCTTTAATTTTTCTCATTTCCTCATCCAATTCATAGGCGATTTTTGCAGTAATTGCAAGTCTTTCTCTAATTTCTTTTGGAAATTCACCTTTATATTTATAATTAAGTGAATGTTCAATTGTTGCCCAAAAGTTCATTGCTAATGTTCTGATTTGAATTTCAGCCAAAACTGTCTTAGGTCCGTCAATTGTATCAACAACATATTCGACAACAACATGGTAAGAGCGATAACCGCTTGCTTTCATATTTTTTATATAGTCACGTTCTTGAATAATTTGTAAATCATGCCGTTTTCTTAATAGAGTTAATACATCATCAACATCATCGACAAACTGGACCATAACTCTAAGTCCTGCAATATCTTGTAAATCATGAGCAATATTTTCTTCTTTAATACCACGTAACTGCATCTTCTCTTTGATGCTTTCGACTGATTTGACACGGCCTGTTACAAATTCAATAGGAGAGTGCCTATTTTGTTTTCGAAATTGTTTTCTGATACCACGTAACTTTATTTTTAATTCTCCAACTGTTTGAATATACGGGTCTAAAAATTTTTCCCACTCAGTTGCCATAAACAGTCCTTTCTTGTCAAATAGTGTACTTTTTTATAAAATTAACTTAAGCTATATTATACCATAAAAAGAAAGTGATAACATAAACAGATGAACCACTTAGAGATTGAGTACAAAACTCTATTAAACAAGGATGAATATAATCGTTTAAAAAAATTATTTTCGCACGTCTCACCAGTTACCCAAACTAATTATTATTTTGATTCAAATGATTCTATTTTAAAGAAAAATCGCATGTCTTTACGGATTAGAACTTTTCAGAGTGAAGCTGAAATGACCCTCAAGATTCCAAAAGATATTGGGAATTTTGAGTATAATCATAAATTAAATATCCAGAAAGCTAAATTCCTAATAAAAAATGGATTAGAAGATGATAATTCTGTAACTCATCTTCTTACTCAAAAAGGCATTGATGTTTCTTCGCTTTGGTCTTATGGACACTTGACAACAGAAAGAAGAGAAATGAAAACATCTATTGGTCTCATGGCTTTAGATAGTAATCATTATTCTAATGTAACTGATTATGAATTGGAAGTTGAAGTAGATGAGCCTGTTAGTGGTGAACAAAATTTTAGACAATTTTTAGATGAAAATCGCATCAATTTTAAATACGCTAAAAGTAAGGTAGCAAGGTACAGCTCGACTTTGAAATCTTTTAAAGAGTAATAAAAACCTAATGCTATTCATTAGGTTTTTTGGTATAATTAGGAGATAAAATAAAAGGAGTCCTTTAATCATGGCCGAAATTAAAGCCGAAAATCAACTTAAACTTTTTTCACTTTCATCAAACATTGAAATTGCAGAAAAAATAGCAACAGAAATGAATGTACCTCTTGGGAAAGTATCAACACGTCAGTTTTCAGATGGTGAAATCATGATTAATATAGAAGAAACTGTTCGTGGAGATGATATTTATATCATTCAGTCTACAAGCTTTCCAGTTAATGATAATTTATGGGAACTTTTGATTATGATTGATGCATGTAAACGTGCAAGCGCCAATTCTGTCAATATTGTTATTCCCTACTTTGGGTATTCTAGACAAGACAGAATAGCTGCTTCAAGGGAACCTATAACTGCTAAACTAGTTGCTAATATGCTTGTTAAAGCTGGTGTCGACCGTGTTCTTACTTTAGATTTACATGCTGTTCAAGTTCAAGGCTTCTTTGATATTCCTGTAGATAATCTTTTCACAGTTCCACTTTTTGCCAAATATTATACTAAGTTAGGACTTAAAGGTTCTGATGTAGTGGTTGTGAGCCCTAAAAACTCTGGTATCAAACGTGCAAGAAGCTTGGCTGAATATTTAGATTCTCCAATTGCTATAATTGATTATGCTCAAGATGATTCTGCGCGTGAAGAAGGTTATATTATCGGCGATGTTTCAGGAAAAAAAGCTATTCTCATTGATGATATTTTAAATACAGGCAAAACTTTTGCAGAAGCTGCTAAGATTGTTGAACGAGGTGGCGCAACTGACATATATGCTGTAGCAAGTCATGGTTTATTTGCAGGAGGAGCATCAGAGATTCTAAATACTGCTCCAATAAAAGAAATCATTGTTACTGATTCTGTTAATACAAAAGAAAAGGTTCCTGTGCATACAAAATACCTTTCAGCAAGCAAATTGATTGCTGATGCCATCACTAGAATACATGAAAGAAGACCATTGAGTCCTTTATTTGCATATAACGTATCTGAGGAATAGTATGATTTATTTTGATAATGCAGCAACAACCGAACTAACACCATCAGTAAAAAAAGCTATGATTAACACGATTGAGCAGACTTATGCCAATCCTTCTAGCATACATGGAATGGGGAGAAAAGCTAGTCAGTACTTACGAGAAAACAGAGAAAAAATTTCATCAATATTAGGTGTTAATCCAAGGAATATCATTTTTACTTCGGGGGGAACTGAAGGAAATAATACAGCTTTATTAGGTTATGCTTTAGCCCATCAAGATAAAGGTAAACACATTATTACAACCGCCATTGAACATCATTCAGTGTTAGAACCATTGAAGTATCTTGAAACTAACTATGGTTTTGAAGTCACATACTTACGCCCTACTACTAATGGGATTACCGTACAACAAGTTGAAAATGCTCTTCGTCCAGATACAATTATGGTCAGCATAATGGCTATAAACAATGAGACTGGTGACTTACTTCCTATCTCGGAAATAGGAGAAAGCCTCCTCCACCATAATGCCATATTTCATGTTGATGCTGTTCAGGCTGCTGGAAAAATTGCGTTGAAACCCAATGAATGGAATGTTCAATTTTTAACTGTATCAGGTCATAAGTTCCATGGTCCAAAAGGAGTTGGTATTTTGTATTTTTCAGATGTCTACTTTAACAGTTTTTTACTAGGGGGAGATCAAGAAGAAAAACATCGAGCAAGTACTGAAAATATGATTGGAATTTCTGGAATGACACAGGCTTTTTGTGATAGTAATGATAATCTCTTGGTAAACTTTAACAAAATTTCTCAACTTGAGACTCATTTTTTAAACAAATTATCAAGTATTGAATACTATTGTAATTCTTTTACAACTAAGATTCCCCATGTTTTAAACATTGGTTTCCCTGGAAAAAACAATGCCTTATTATTAACCCAACTTGACTTAGCTGGATTTGCTGTTTCATCTGGTTCAGCGTGTACGGCTGGAAACATCTCACCAAGTCATGTTTTAGAAGCAATGTATGGTCCTAAATCACCACGTTTAAGGGAATCTATTAGAATAAGTTTTTCTGAATTAAATACAATCGATGAAATCACACATCTAGCGGATAAAATTATAGAATTGGTAGGAAAATAATATGGCATTTGAAAAAGAAATACATTTAAAAGATTGTCCATACACTTATGAATTATCTAACAAAGTAAAAAAATATACTTTGTTAGATACAACTTTTTTTCAAACTAAATTGGGAAACTTTGAGTTGAATTATTTATTAGAAAAAGTTCCTAACTCAAATGAAGGCTTCCCTTTAAAAATTATTATCAATAAAGAATTGACAGGTTTTAAACTATCTATAACAGATAAATCAGGTCTTCGTTTAGTTAATATTTTTAAATCACAGGAAAACCAAATTATTCAAGAGAAATTTTATTTTTTAATGAGAAGTCTTATTGAAAGAGATATTTTTATTCAAAAACAACATTAATTAACATTATAACTTTAATGAAAGAGGTATAAAATGATAAAGATTGTCTATCTTAATGCAAATAAACAAGAACAGGTTTTAACATATGATAGTTATGAAGAATTTCAACATGCGCAATATTCATGCACCACTCCTACTGCCGATCATTATAAAGTAGTTGAACTTTCTTATAATGGACACATTTTTGATTACCATGATACATTTGGAAATGTTTTCTTCTTCTTATCTAAACAAGATTTAAGCCAATTTGATTAATAAAATGTTTAACAAAAACTTATTACCTAATTCATACTTTTTGTTAACGGAATACTAATAATGATTAAGGAGATGATAGTTTGACTATTGATAAATCCATTCCAAAAGCAACAGCAAAACGTTTATCGTTTTACTACCGTATTTTTAAACGCTTTAACACGGATAATATTGAAAAAGCAAGTTCTAAGCAAATTGCAAATGCAATGGGGATAGACTCTGCTACTGTAAGACGTGATTTTTCTTACTTTGGTGAATTAGGACGTCGTGGTTTTGGCTACGATGTGAAAAAGCTTATGCATTTTTTTGCTGATATTCTAAATGACCACTCAACCACTAATGTAGCATTGGTGGGATGTGGGAATATTGGAAGAGCTTTGCTTCACTACCGTTTTCATGATCGTAACAAAATGCAGATTGCATTAGCTTTTGATAAAGACGATAATGAGATTGTTGGGACTGTGACTTCTGATGGTATTCCAATACATGGTATTTCAACAATTGCAAAACATTTAGAAGAATATCAAATTGAAACAGCAATTTTAACTGTTCCTAGCAAACATGCTCAAGAGGTAGCTGATGAAATTATTAAAGCAGGCATTAAAGGAATTCTAAGTTTTTCACCTGTACATTTAGAGGTGCCAAAAGACGTAATTGTACAGTATGTAGACCTTACAAGTGAATTACAAACTTTATTATATTTTATGCATCAAACTGAATAAGGAGTGCCTATGACCAAACCAATTATTGGAATTACAGCCAATCAAAGATTAAATCCCGATTTTGGGAACACAATAGTTTCTTATGTCCCTACTGACTTTATTACAGCAGTAAGAGAATGTGGTGGAATTCCAATAATTATTCCTATTGCAGACTATGAAACAATTAAAACTTATGTTGATTTAGTTGATAAAGTTATATTAACAGGTGGTCAAAATGTTGACCCTAGTTATTATGGAGAAGAGAAGAATGCAAAAGTTGATGATTTTCTAAAAATTAGGGATGAATCAGAGTTTGCCCTAGTAACTGAAACGATTCGACAGAAAAAACCAATTTTTAGTGTGTGTCGTGGAACTCAACTGGTCAATGTAGTACTAGGTGGAAACCTAAATCAACATATTGAAAATCATGTTCAGTCTGAAGATTCAAGTTTAACAACACATGATATCAAGATTGAAAACAACTCTATTTTAAATCAAATTTATGGTAACACTTCTAGCATTAATTCTTTTCATAGACAGAGTATAAAAAATTTGTCTCCGAAATTAAAGGTTGTTGCTAAAGATCCGAAAGATAATACGATAGAGGCAATAGAGTCATCGGATGATTCTATTAGAATTTTAGGATTACAATGGCATCCTGAATTCTTGTACCAAACACGCCAAAAAGAGAAAGATTTATTTAACTATGTAGTTAATGAACTTTAAATCAAATCTGTTTCTTCTCTAAAACTAATCTTTTCATCAATATAAAAAAATATTCAAAAAATACCCCTTTTATACGTTAAAAAGTGGGTATTTTTGTATATTCTTGTTAAAAAAGTGTGGGTAAAGTGTGGGTAAAAAATAAAGTGTGGGCAAATTGTGGGTAAATTAATCAGGTATAGTTAAGAGTAACTGCATACTTGTCCCCCAGCCGCCAGCGTAGTAAGAGTGTCTTCCGCCAGTGTCGTAAGTGTACAACCTGACTTGGTCTCCTTTATTAAAATGTACTTGTCTAGTGTATTGCCAAGACTGTCTCATTCCACTTGGCTTATTTTGCCATGAGAACCAAGGACCATCAGTGTTGGAAGTATGTATCCCAAGACCCATTTCATAGGTAGTGGCGTTATCAGAGAGCCGAACCGAGGCAGTGCATAAGTACACCCCTGAAAATGGTATAGTGGCAACTCCATATTCAAACGCTAAACTAGAAGCAACTAACAAACTGATCAAAGACATCAAACACAATGCTTTTGGCTATCGGAATTTTGAAAACTTTAAACATCGTATCTATATCGCTTTGAATATCACAAAAGAGAAGACAAATTTCGTCTCCTCTCGTGCTTAGTTATAAGTCATCCACCACAGTTGACAAAGAGGCAAAAGAAGACAGTAGCTTCTAAATAGTTACTGTCTTCTTTCATTTATTCTTAAAGCCTTGATAGACTTGACAAATAGTAGAAAAGATCCCTTTTTATAAATAATTAACTAATAATTAGTTCATCATTTAATTAATCTTCTTTTCTTTTTTTCTTTGCTAAACCTAGGAAACCTCCTAATACTGCTGCCATACCAAGTGCTGATACTGCTGCTGTATTTGATTCTTCACCTGTATTTGGAAGAGTTTCCATTCTAGTTGATTGATCAACAATAGGTTTAGATAGTTCCTTAGACTCTTCTTTAATTTGAGGAACTTTTGGTTTGTCCATTTTTTCAGTAGATGTTTGTTTTTCTACTTTCTTATAAATTTGAGTAACATTGCCATCTTTATCAGTAACTGATTTAACTAACTCATATCCTGGGATATCTTTTGATGGGGTAGCTCCGTCTTCTACTGGTGATAATGGGTTGCCATCGCCATCTACAAAGCTAGTCTTAGGTG
>JAUMZW010000011.1 GCA_030527925.1 Streptococcus sp. | reverse complement strand
AACTATCATCGCATTCATGGTAGTCTCAACTATCAAACTCCCATGACAAAACGAGGCATCACTTAAAAAACACTTTATAAAAATTGTACAGAAATGTGTTGCCTTTTCAAAATCAGTTTGATTTGTATTATATTACAATGCTTACACTTTAGAATAGTATAGTTTAATGTAGTCACAAATTAATGGTGGGACACCTCCTTTTAGACCATATTTTTGTCTTTCATTTTAATAAATAGTGTGCTATAATTATAAAATTTTTCTAGTGATAGTTGGAATAATTTTATAAGTTTTTATTTCACAAAAACACAATATATAGTATTTGTGAAATAAAATACATACTACATATTGTTTTTTGCTTTGAAGTGCTATAATGATATTCGAGGTTTATAAAATGAGTTATATAGAAATTGATAGAGGGAATATGACAAATAGTATTAAAAAAAGAGATGGTCGAATACAGAAATTTGATAAGAATCGTTTGATGTCTTCATTAAAAATTGTTTTGAAAGATGATAAAGTTAAGGTTATTCAATTAACGGATAAATTATTACAGAGAATATATAGGTATAAGAATCAGGATATTTCAACAAAATTGTTAAGGCAAGAGATTTGTCAGCTATTTACTGAATTAGGGTTGGATGATGCATTTCAAATGTATCAAAACTTCTATGAATCTTATTTAAAGGAATTTTCAGATGCTAAAGAGGTCTTTTATGGTGTAAAACAGCTTCAAGATAAGGAGCAAACGGTTGTTAATGAAAATGCAAATAAAGATAGTGATGTTTTTAATACTCAGCGAGATTTGACTGCTGGTGTAGTTGGTAAAGCAATTGGTTTACAGATGATACCTTCACATGTGGCTAGTGCTCATTTGAAAGGAGTCCTTCATTATCATGATTTGGATTATAGCCCTTATACGCCGATGACTAATTGTTGTCTAATTGATTTTAAAGAAATGTTAGCTAATGGTTTTAAGATAGGGAATGCTGAAGTTGAGAGTCCTAAGTCTATTCAGACAGCGACAGCTCAGATTGTTCAAATTATAGCAAATGTCTCATCTAGTCAGTACGGGGGTTGTTCAGTAAATCGTATTGATGAATTATTGGAACCTTACGCTCGTTTAAACTTTTCTAAGTATTTAAAAGAGGTTAAGGAGTGGGTAATTGGTGAAAAACAAGAAGAGTACGCTTATCGTAAAACAAAAAAAGATATTTATGACGCAATGCAATCTTTAGAATATGAAATAAACACGCTGTTTACATCTAATGGTCAAACACCTTTTACTTCATTTGGTTTTGGTCTAGGTCAGTCTTGGTTTGCTAGAGAGATTCAAAAAGCAATGCTAGAGATTAGAATTTTAGGGTTAGGAAAAGAACATAGGACAGCAATTTTTCCAAAACTGATTTTCACACTAAAAAGAGGACTTAATTTAGAAGAAGGCAGTCCTAACTATGATATCAAACAGTTAGCGGTAGAATGTGCAACTAAGCGGATGTATCCAGATATTTTGTCTTATGATAAGATTGTTGATTTAACAGGTTCTTTTAAGGTTCCCATGGGGTGTCGATCATTTTTACAAGGTTGGCAAGATGACAATGGAGAATGGGTAAATTCGGGTCGTATGAATTTAGGAGTTGTTACTTTGAATCTTCCTAGGATTGCTTTACAATCGGATGGGGATAGCAATTATTTTTGGGAACTTTTAGAGGATAGGATAACACTTATTAAAGATGCTTTGGTTTATCGAATTAATCGTGTTAATCAGGCTAAACCTACAAATGCTCCGATATTATATCAATATGGGGCATTTGGAAAACGTCTAAAAACAACAGAGAGTGTGACTGGGTTATTTGCAAATTCTCGAGCGACAGTATCCTTTGGTTATATAGGTTTATATGAGGTAGCAACGGTTTTTTATGGTTCAGAATGGGAATCAAATCCAGAAGCAAAGGAATTTACGTTAGAAATAATAAGAAAGTTGAAAATGGTTTGTGATGAATGGTCAAACTATTATGGGTATCATTTTTCTGTCTATTCTACACCATCTGAGAGTTTGACAGACCGTTTTTGTCGATTAGACACAAAACGTTTTGGACGTATTCCCAATATTACAGATAAAGAATATTATACAAATTCTTTTCATTACGATATTAGAAAGAATCCGAATCCATTTGAAAAACTTGATTTTGAGAAGGTATATCCTGAAGCCGGAGCTACTGGTGGTTTTATTCATTACTGTGAATATCCTGTTTTACAGCAAAATCCTAAAGCCTTAGAGGCAGTATGGGATTATGCTTACGATAGGGTTGGTTATTTAGGAACAAATACTCCGATTGATAAGTGTTACCTTTGTCAATTTGAAGGAGATTTTATACCGACAGAACGAGGGTTTAAGTGTCCAAAGTGTGGTAATCAGGATCCTAAGACAGTAGATGTTGTGAAGAGAACATGTGGTTATTTAGGAAATCCTCAAGCTAGACCTATGGTTAAAGGAAGACATCGTGAAATTGCATCACGTGTTAAACATATGAATAGCTCAAGTTTATGAAAGAAAGGTACCAAAAATGAATTCTTGGCAAAACCCTAAACCTAGAGAATGGCAGAGTGATGATTTAAGTCAAGGTAGGATTATTGATTATAAGGCCTTTAATTTTGTTGATGGTGAAGGGGTTAGAAATTCTCTTTATGTATCAGGATGTCTTTTTCATTGTAAAGATTGTTATAATGTAGCTACTTGGTCATTTCATGCTGGAATTCCTTATATAAGAGACTTAGAAGAAAAGATTTTATCTAATTTATCACAGCCCTATGTACAAGGATTAACTCTTTTGGGAGGAGAACCATTTTTAAATACAGGTATTTTATTGCCATTAGTTAAACGTATTCGAAAGGAATTACCTGAAAAGGATATTTGGTCTTGGACAGGATATACTTGGGAAGAGTTAGGAGTGGAAACTCAAGATAAGATTGAATTATTATCATATATCGATATTTTAGTAGATGGTCGATTTGATGTAACAAAAAAAGATTTGAGTTTACAATTTCGTGGTTCGAGTAATCAACGTATTATTGATGTCAAAAAATCTAGGTTAGGGGAGGCTCCACATATCTGGGATAAATTATCAGATGGTTAATAAAAAACCTTAATGCCTATTTTAATTAGGCATTAAGGTTTTTTATGATTTACTGGCTTGCGTTTTTGCTAAGTATACCCCAATCAATGTGATGATAATCGCAATTATAGAGTGAGTGTCTAGTTTCTCTTGGAAAATAATCCAGGCATATAATGCAGCTACGACAGGTTGTGATAATGTAATGATAGACGATAAGCTAGCGTTAACTCTTCCTAAACAATAGGCTAATAAACCTTGCCCTAAAATCTGTGAAACAAGAGCTAGACAAAGAAGTGGCCATAGTTGTGAGAAATTTTGAGGGATATAGAATCCTTCGGTAAACACAATGGTGATTCCTAGGACAATCAAACTACCAAAGGCACTTACAAACATAATAATATTACTAGAAACATGTTCTCTAAGCTTATATACTGTTAGGATAAATAAGGCATAGAAAAATGAAGTTGTTAAGCTCATAAGGTCACCTAAAAGCCTATTAGGTGTAAGAGTCACTTTATTACACATCAGAAAAATAACACCTAAAAAAGTAATTAATGCCCCAATTAAAAATTGCTTTGTAATTTTTTCTTTAAAGAGGAAGTAACTACAAGGGATAACAGTGAAAGATGTTAGGTTGACGAGTAGATTAGCATTTGCAACACTTGTATAATAGAATGATAAATTCCAAAGTGCAAGATCACCCGCTAGGAATGCACCTGCTAAAATCATTGTGGTGATTTGTTTTCCTGTTAATTGAAGTTCGTGCTTTTTGAGGAACGGGAGTAACATAGGAATTGAAAATAGGACACGGTAGAATCCAGTGTTTATTGGAGGGAGTGGACTTAGTTTCACAAAAATTCCACCTGTTGCTAGAAAACAGATTGCTAAAAAAATGAGACAGACATCTCGAGTAGGATTTGTACGCTTATCCATATTATTTACGTTCCCCTTTAAATTGATTTGTTTAGTGTAGTATTATTATAAAAAAATGATGGTATAATAAAAAGTACCAGTTTTTGAAAATTTTTAGGTACCAGTTGGGAGAATCGGATGATCAATTTAACACGTGAAACAGGAAGCACGCCTCTATATGAACAAATTTATGAGCAATTAAAGAAAGATATCATAGAAGGAGATTTGAGTCCTAATGATAAAATGTTGGGAACAAGAACCTTATCACATATGCTTGAGGTAAGCCGTAATACAGTTGACAGAGCTTATATGCAATTGAGTTTAGAAGGTTATATTGAAAGTCGAAAAAATGCTGGTTTTTATGTTCTAGAATTACCAAAGGTTTTAAAAGTTGAAGAAAAGTATGATTTTATACCTGATGAGAGACAAACTAGGAAGCATCATAGCTCAGATACTATATATGATCTGACAAATAGTAGTCATACCAGTAATTTATTTCCAAAAAAAGTATGGAAAAAACATTATCTCAATGCTCTGAGTCAACTTGATGAAGCAGAAGAATTTTCTAATTTTCAGGAATTTCAAGGAGATTTAAAGTTGAGAAATGAAATTTGTCGTTATTTAAAACGAATTCGAGGAGTGGAGTGTTCACCAGAACAGGTTGTTATTACGAGTGGTTTGCAACAATCGTTAGATTATCTTTGCCATTTTTTAGGAAAAGAAAAAGGTAGCGTTCTAATGGAAGATCCTAGTTACCCTAAGGCAAGAGCTATTTTTAAAAAGAATAGTTATCAGATTCTTCAGGCTAAAGTGGATGATAAGGGGATGGTTCTAGAAAAAAGTTCCCTTCAAAAAAACATTGATTTGATTTATACAACACCGTCACACCAGTTTCCGCTAGGAATGATTATGCCTATAAAAAGACGTCAAGAATTGTTAAGTTTTGCTGAATTAAGACAATCTTTAATTATTGAGGACGATTATGATAGTGAATTACGCTATTATGAAAAACCAGTTCCTGCATTGAAATCAATTGATTACATTGATAGAGTAGTTTATTTAGGAACTTTTTCAAAGATGTTATCTCCGTCATTTAGAATGAGTTATATGGTTTTACCAAAGCCTTTCACAGAAGCGTTTTTGAAAACTTACAAGGACTACAATAGTACAGTTAACCTCTTAAATCAAGTCACACTAGCAAATATTTTAGCCACGGGAGATTATGATAGGATTGTAAGGAAAATGAATCAAATCTTTAAAAAACGTTACGAGGCGTTTAAGAGAGGTTTTGAAAATTTCCCATTGAAGGTTAATATCTCACATAATGTGAGCGGGCAGTATTTACTGTTAACTTTTCCAGAAAAAATTAACCAAAGTCAACTCATTGAAAAAGCTCTCATGTATGGTGTTAAGGTATATGATACAATGCAATTTTGGCAAGAAGAAGCAGATTGTCCGCAAGAAAGTTTATTTTTAGGATTTAGTAAGATAGATTTGGTTGACATACCTGATTGTATTGAACGTTTAAAAAAAGCTTGGAAGTAAAACTATTGTTTTAATAAATTGATCTTTTATGTCAGAAAAATGATATTAAATAGCAATAGATTTTCAAAATTTCTTTTTTGACTTTACCTTTTAATCTGTTAATATAATTTATAGAGTAATAAACGGAGTTAATTATGAAAATTGAAAAGGTATATAATAATAACGTTGTACAAGTTATTGAAAGCAATGGTGAAATACTGTAAGGAAAAAGGGAAATTTTAAAAATTACTCAAAAAAGTTAGATATTATCTAACTTTTTTGTAGTGATTTTATGAAATAACGTTTTGAAGATAAAGTCAAAAATGGTCAGTTATATTTAAAAGGTGTCTACTTTAAGTCTCTGCCAGAATAGTTCATTTGTTTACTTTTATTTTTTATCCTAGGTGATAAACTATCTATTTTACAGATAAAAACGCTTGCAATACAAAGATCTTGGTAAAATAATTAAAATGAAAAAGTGAGGTGGAATTCAAAGTTATTTAAAGTGAGTCAGAGGTATTTCTTTTAGTTCATTTAAAAGGGTGATTAATATTGGATGAGTTCACTCTATTTAGAGCTGGAATTCATTATTTGAATCTAAGTTGAAAAAATTAAGTGTGGAAGAGAAAGTTCAAATTCTAAAAGATATAGTATCGTTTAAAACGGTGAATGATAATGAGATCTTAGTTGCACAATATTTATCTGACCTTTTTGAGCGTTATGATATCCCATCAAAAATAATTGAAGTTAGTCCTAGACGAGTTAATTTAATAGCTGAAATTGGTTCTGGAAGTCCTGTTATTGCATTATCGGGACATATGGATGTGGTATCAGAGGGAGATTTAGCACTTTGGGATTCAAATCCCTTTGAATTAACGGAAAAAAATGGAAAATTATATGGTCGTGGTTCTGCTGATATGAAGTCGGGACTTGCTGCTTTAGTGATTTCAATGATTGAAATAAAAATGAATAATTTGTTAAAGCGTGGTACAATCCGACTAATGGCAACTACTGGAGAGGAAGTTGGCGAAGCAGGTTCTAAAAGATACTTTGAAGATGGGTATTGTGATGATATCGATGCCTTAATTATTGGTGAGCCTTCACAAGATGATATTTTATATGCTCATAAGGGTTCGATGGATCTAAAAATAACTTCTACAGGGAAAGCTGCACATAGTTCAATACCAGAATTGGGTTATAATGCGATTGACTAATTAATGTCGTATCTCATGAAGGCCAATCATATTTTCAGAGATGATGAGAGGGAGACCCCATCACTAGGAAAACTTGTGATGAACACAACCATTTTTAATGGTGGAAATCAGGTTAATTCAATACCAGAGCAAGCTGTTGCCGAATTAAATGTTAGGACGATTCCTGAATTTGATAATGATGAAGTAGAAGATATCTTTAGAAAATTAGCTGATGATTTTAATCAAGAGCGTCATCAGATTGACGTTACAGTAGCAATGTCTCTAAATAGTGTCTTTACTAAACCAGATAGTGTATTAACTAGTTTAGCTCAAAAAATTGGTCAAAAATATTTTGGTCAATTACCTGATGTCATATCTTCTCCAGCAGTGACAGATGCTGCTAATTTATTAAAGAATAAAGACGACTCATTTAACTTTATTTTTTATGGACCAGGACTTACAAAAATGGCCCACCAAGTAAATGAATTTGTTGAAAAAGATGATTATCTTAAATTTATTGACCTGTATCAGGAGCTTATCTTATCGTTTATTGATGAGTTTTAGAATCAAAAAATAATTTAATAAAGGAGAATAATGATGGAGTATACAGAAAGATTTGAGAGCCCAGTTATTGAAGAGTATGGAAAAGTCGTAAATTTTAAAGACGCTTATTTGCAACCCGATATCACAAAAGAATATAAAGCTGTTTTTAGCATAGAGGATAACAAAGACCCTAAAGCTGTTAGTGACCATTTGTTACATGTAGCTCTATTGCTCAATATTTTAAATGTAAGTGGTATTCCCAAAGAAAATATCAAAGTAGCTGTAGTTATTAGTGGTAAAGGAACTGATATTACATTAAATAATGACGTATATCGTAAATTACACGGCCAAGACAATCCGAATCTAGGAATTGAAAAGCAGTTGGTTGATAATGGTGTCGAATTATTTGTATGTGGTCAGTCCATCGCTCAACTTGGTTTTGAAGAAAAGGACCTAAATGATTATATCTTATTTAGTCTATCTGCATTAACAGACTTATTAGTTCTTCAACAAAAAGGTTATCTTCTCTTACCTTAGTATTTTATAGTAGTTCAAAGATTAAAAAAATTAAAAATTGGGATGGTATGACATTATACCACCCTTTTTATGATTAATTATCGTAAAGAGTTAACCGTTTTTTATACGATATAATAGATTCTTGAGGATATTATATCGTATAGGGGTTGAATTATGAAAAAAAGAGTTTATTTATTAAGTATTGCATTACTAACTGCTGTTGGCATTTTAACAGAAGTTGATGCCCATGCAGATAGTATTGAAGGAAGTTCTTCAATGTCAACAGTAAATTTAGTAACCCCTTCCGAAACAAAAATGACAGATAAGTCAGTTGTTGATTTAGAGCAACCGCTTTTAACAAAAGAAGTTAGTCAAGAGGTTACGTCACAACAAGATTTAGGTAGTGTAGGAGAGGAATCAAGTAATACAGTGGACAGTCCAGTACCTCAAGAATCTTCTAAAATTATTGGCAAAACTGTTATCCAAGATATGCAATCTTCAGCCCCTTCTATGAGTGAAGGAGACATATCTTCAAATACAGAGGTTAGTGATAGGGAATTGGCTATTTTGGCTGCATCAGCTTATGATAGAGATAAGAATGACCTCAAATTTATTAATTTCGATCAATTTAAAACTGTTATTGGACATAGTTATGCTTCTGAGGTATCTAATTGGAAAGTATTGGATTAGCAAGGAGGAATTGATAATGACAAAGGATTTTCTGCGACCACTTTTATTAAAGGGAATGATGTGGTTATTGCTTATAGAGGAAGTAACGATACGAGAGATGCCTTGCAGAATTTTAAATTCATTCTAACTCCAAAACGCATGCATGACCAATCTCAACAAGCAATTGATTATGCCCATTATCACATTAATCATTACTTGAAAAATGGGTATAGAGTGTATATGACAGGACATTCTCTAGGAGGTCATCTTGCCTTAGTGGCATCTGACGGTATTAATGCGAAGTATCCCACTGCTATTCAAAAGGTTGTTACTTTTGATGCTTTGGGAGAATTAGAACATTATTCTCAGACTATTCAGCAAGGTTCTCAGGATTTAGGAAAACGTTTGGTTAATTATGTTGTTGATGGAGAGTTTATCAGTAGATTTCGGAAAGGCCCTAAAGAAAACGTTGTTTATTTATCATCTATTGGTGGATTATTACAAAAACACCAATTAAGTCATGTGTTAGAGTCTAAGGATTTTATTAAAAACCCCCAACAAGGTCCTATAATTTCGGTATTGAGTAGTAATATCAATCATTTAAAGAAAAATCATCCAAGAAAATATAGAGCTTTTTCAAGACATATATCCTCTCCTTGGAATCTCAAAACTAATCGTTTGTTACAATTGAAAGATCCTTGGTTAAGATTAGGCAAATAGTTTTGAGTTGAGTTATCCTGAATTAAATTAGGCGGGAAATGATTGTTGAAAAACAACGATTCTATTGTAAATGTATAAAAAGCTCCTGTTCGATACCAGATAGACCAGGAGCTTTTTAACAATTGTAATACTTGGTCTAAAAATGACCATATTATTTAAAATGATGATTCTAGAGAATTTAGATAATAGTCTGACTGTTTTTGAGTTTTCAGGATAATTGTTTTCTGAGGATATTTTGTAAGAGCGATTTTGTATGTCTTTAATTTTTTTTTTGACCGTCCATCAACTAGAATCCATTTTATAAAAGGAAAGTCGAACTTTTCCTTACAGCCATCAGCCATATCAGGACGCGTCTGACCCTTATATTTTAGGTATCTTTTAAAGGCTCGATAAAAGCAATTGAACCGATTGAAATTGAAATAAATTATGTGATCAGCCTCTTTTAAACCTTCCTCGTAAAGACAGTGTGTATAATTACCCTCAATAATCCAACAATTTTGTAACATAAATGCTGAAATATCATGATTCATTTCCTCAGTTGTTCGTTCCTTCCAATTTTTTGTAAAATGGATTTTATCTAAATGAAGGACATTACAATGATAATATTGACCTAAAAACTTTGCCATAGTTGACTTCCCAGAGCCACTATGACCAATTATGATAACTTTTACCATTTCTTCTCCTTTGTTAGATCCTATTCTAACAAAACGTGTCCATGAAATCAAACTAACATCAAATTCCGATGTTGCTTAGTAGTAGACAATGTTTCTCCTGCTGAACTTAGAAAACGGCCTTTAGTTATTGAAAGAATACATGAAGTATGGGAATTTAGACTATCTAGTAAAAGTGCCGGTACTAGAAAAATTGCTGAAACTCCAACTAAATTTCATGTTACCGCAAAACCCGAAAATGACTATTTAGTATTGCCATTGACCTATTCAGAAACAAGATATGTTCTAATAGGATATATGACTGCAGATGTTTTATTTATAGTATGATGCCCCTACAACGATTCTCTACAAATTTTTGTGGCAAAGATAAGCAAGAATACTGATTTTAAAGGCATTTTATTTTGCTAAATTTTTGAAAAATTATTATTAGAAAAACAATGTGGGACAAAAAGGGGGCAAATTAATTAGATAATTCTTTAATCTTGTTTTGTAGAAGATATTCTAGTTAAGAGATCACTTTTGTTATTTCATTTTTTATTGCTTTATCGCCTGTTAATAATTTTGCTGATGAATGGTTTAATGGGTTTTCATTTCGCAGATAATGAGCTTCATCTATTATTGTATGTTTATCTTTTTTATCAAAATTATAGAAATTTTTTAATTGGTCTAGTTTATAAAAACCTTTGTAGTTAATTTTTCCATTTTTTCTATTTTTCTTGTTAGAAGTGACATAATGATCAAACTCAGCTGTCATAGAATCGAAGTAAGTTTTATAATAAGCGAATGCGTTGAAATAATTCTTCTTTGAAAGTTCAATTAAATAAAGGAAATATAGTTTAGACGACTTAGTAGAAATTTTCAATGTACTATAAATATTTAATCTTTCCATAAATTGCATTGGAACATTCTGATTAGTACAAAATGTTGAAATATAAATGTACAATTCAGGGTTATTTGTTTCAATAATTTTTAACAAATCTTGGTTGATAAAACTTCTTTTAAGTAAATAAGTGATAGCAAGATGAAGATCAGTTTTTTCCAAGCTATTTGTTTTATTCTTTGTAAAAATCTGATTTAAAAATGATTTAATCAATTCTTTATCGTGAGTATTTAAAATTAGAGTTACCCAGTTTTTTGTATCAATTCTAAAATTTTTAAGATGAAGAATACGGTTAAGTTCTTCAATTACTTCATCATTGTTTCTGATTGAAGATTCGGAAAAAATACTTTTTTGGAATTGTTCGCGAGAAGAAATACTTGTATCATCTAATGTAAAAAATTCTTCAATTAGAGAGTTATATTCAAGATAATTAATGGTATTATTAGTTTCAATTTTTTTCTATGTTCCTTTAAAAAACTTACTAATTGTGAAATATTAGCTTCATGAAGGGAAAAATTTTTTCCATTTACAAATTCATTATAAAAAGAGGTTTTTAAAGAGTCATTTATTTTTACTGCTTGCTCTTGTTTAATTTTTGAGGTATTTAATATTAAACTATCATAACTTAAAAAAGTAGAATAATTACTAATGATATCTGAAAGAATAAGATTATTAATACCACTAATTTCAGGATCATTAGTATCATATAAAATATAAAGATCATCCACATAGCGAATCATCTTAAAAGAATTAATATACTTATATTTAGTAAGAAACTTATGTAATTTATTATCAGAGTTTGCTAAAAATATTTCTGTAGCAAGGTAGGATAATCCAACTGAATTTTCTAAAACTGGGAATTTATTATTTCCAGTTTTAGAAAATAATTCTTTTAATAATATGATGTCGCTACTCTTAAGTTTCTCATTTGAATGACTTTCGATAAGATCGAAAATTAAATTTATATCTATATTTTTAAAAAAATTATTGATATCTAGTTTGATATAATATTTATAATTTTCAGATTCTAGATTCAGATCTTTGTAAAATAAATCATAATTTTTTGAGTAATGTAAATCTAAATTTTCGAAATTTCCGGCATAATATACAGAAATATTTTTATTTCTCCATTTTTCAATAATGTTAAATAATTCATAACTTATTGATTCAATTAGCAAATATAAATAGGGGGAAACTAATTGAGCTTCTCGGTATGTTCCATCCGGTTTTTGAATGTAATTGTGAGTTTGGAGTGTAAGAGGATCAATAAAAAAAATATATCCTGACGAAATATAATCTTTAAAATAATTTTCTTCTGAAATTTGATCTAAAAAATTATCGTTAGCAAAAGGATACCATTGTAAGTATGATTTTCTTCGATGTGTTGGAATATTTTTATATGCTTCACAGATTGTTTGCCAGCTGTTGTATGAAAGATGAAACATAAATATACCGCCTTTATTAAAAAATTCAGTTTACATAGTATAGTAAATTTTAAGTTCTGTCAATAACTTTGTGTAAATACTCAAGTAGAGTTTATCAAGTTGAAAATCAAACTTTCTAGGGGATTTGAACAAACTCCAAAACTATTATGAATTTGTTGCTCATTTTTAAAAATATCAACTAAGCAACGTGCAAGGAGTTCTTTGTTAGGGAATGGTACTCTTTTTTTATTTATTTCTTTATTTAAGGATTTAATGAGATGAGTTGATTAAATGATTTTTCTAATACTTTATATAAATTAAAAGAAGCTTAACAAAGACTCTTTTTGAGTGAAATTGTCTATAATTTTTTTGAATTTAGTTCAATAAGAAAATATAGATATTTTTGATTTCTCTCATGTGAGAAGTAGAGAAGAGGTATGTTAATATGCAAATAAAATGAAAAATAATAGATTCTAGAGATTTTAAAAATCAAAAGAAGACAACAGTTAAGTTGTTTTCTAATAAGTTTTTTAGACTTAGTTATTGTTCTTATGGACTTGTATATTCAACGGTATGAATCAAGTAAAAATATTTCCACTAATCCCCCAAAAAACAACTACCTCAAGAGTGGTTTGAAGTGGTTTGAAGTGGTTTGAAAAAGAAAAGGATTAAAAATATGGCGGACAAGACTGAAAAAAGGTAGCAAAAAAGCCTTGTAAACCAAGGTTTTTGCTATTCAACTACAATGCCCCCTACAGGGCTCGAACCTGTGACCCATGGATTAAGAGTCCACTGCTCTACCAACTGAGCTAAGGAGGCAAAAAGCTGTATTGGCATCGGTGATTCACGTTTTGTATTGAACCCGCACAGATAAGCAGGTGGGCAACTCGCTTTTACTAAGTTGTTTCCGCGTGATACGGCTTACATACTGTAAAAAGACTTTTGTTTCCCTAAAATACAAGAAAATAGTCGGTCAACACTTATATGTGAATTCGTATGCCACAGCAATTTCTCTATGTAATTATGATACCATTTTTTTATTTTTTTTCAAGAGAAAAATTAAAAAAAGTGAAAACGTTTTATTTGGATAATTGGTCGATTTTATCTTTAGTCAAAGCTAGTGCACGTTCGTATTTACCTGTATGGTTAGCTTCAAAATAATTTTGATATTTTATTTTGTTAGGAAGGTACTGTTGTTTAACCCACTTTTCAGGATAATCATGAGGGTATTTGTAATTGAGGCTGTTTCCTAGCTGCTTGCTTCCGCTGTAATGTCCATCTCGTAAGTGTCTAGGAATTGGGAGTGGTCCGTTTTTATTTAAATCTTCCAGTGCTTTATCAATAGCAAGATAAGCTGAGTTTGATTTTGGGGATAAGGCAAGTTCGATAACGATGTTTGCAATTGGAATTCGTGCTTCTGGAAACCCCAATTTTTGAGCAGCTTCTAGTGCAGTAACAGTATGGATTTGGGCGTCGGGATTTGCTAGACCTATATCTTCATAGGCTATGACGGTTAATCGTCTAGCTAGACTAGGAAGATCTCCAGCAGCAATTAACCTAGCTGCATAGTGAAGGCTTGCATTGACGTCTGATCCACGAATAGATTTTTGAAGAGCAGATAGAATATCATAGTGAGCATCTCCACTTTTATCCATGCTAAACTGTGTTTTTTGAATACAGTTTTGAATAATATCTAGTGTAATAGTTTTATGCCCTTCATAAGTGGGTGTTGAAAGAATAGCTAAATCAATTGCATTATAGAGAGAGCGTAAGTCACCATTACTTGTTTGAATGAGGAATTCCTTGGCATCTGATGTGAGTAGGAGTTCTTCTTGGTAAAGATTAGGGGCCTTAATAAGAAGCTGATTGATAGCAGTAATCATGTCTTGATGATCAAGTGGTTCCAATTCAAAAATTTGAACTCTAGATCTAATGGCGGGTGTCACTGAGAAGAAGGGATTTTCAGTTGTTGCTCCAATCATTGTTAACAGTCCATTTTCTAGTAATGGTAGGAGAAAATCTTGTTTTGTTTTGTCCAAACGATGAATTTCATCTAGGAGAAGGACTAGTCCACCTGAAAATTTAGCTTCTTCAGTGATTTCTTGGAGCCTTTTTTTACTATCCGTGGTAGCATTAAAGGTCCTAAATGCCATCTGAGTAGTTCCTGCAATTGCTGATGCAATGGAGGTTTTTCCAATACCAGGTGGTCCGTAGAGAATCATGGAATCTAGGCGGTTAGCTTCCACCATACGTCGTATGATTTTTCCTTCTCCTACAAGATGTTTTTGACCAATAACATCATCAATAGTTTTTGGACGAAGTTTTAGTGCAAGATGGTCAGTCATTAGAGTTACCTAAACATAGCTTGAGATAGATGCTACGTCCTTTCATAGAGAGTCATTCCAACATTGTCTTTAGTTCTATAAGGTAGTATGCAATGTCATTATGAGTCGAAAATGCTATAATGATTATAACACAAATTAGATTAAGGATATATTATGGCAAAATATGGTTTTCTTTCGGTTTTGGAAGAGGAATTAGAAAAACATTTTCACTACGACTTTGCAATCAATTGGGACAAGAAGAATCACGCGGTTGAGGTTAGTTTTATATTAGAGATTCAAAATATAAAAGGAATTGAAACCTTGGATTTAGATGGTGTTTTATCAAATGAGGATATTGCATTAGAAGAGTTTGTGCTTTTTTATAATCCTCAAAAAACACACTTTAGTCCAGAGGACTACTTGGTGGCTATCCCTTATGATGCTAAAAAAGGTTTTTCACGTGAATACTTGGCTTATTTTGCAGAAGTTTTAAATGACGTTGCAGATGACGGATTAGATGGGATGCTTGACTTTTTAGCTGATGAGGAAAGTGAAGAGTTTGAGATGATATGGGATTCAGAAGGTTTTACCAAAGGGTTAGGGAATCTAAAAGAAGGGATATCTCATCCTTATCCAAGATATTAAGATCATCAGTTTAGCAGAGGGAGTTTTAGAATGGAAATGTGGCAAGAGTTAACCTTAACGGTTAGTAGACAAGCTGAAGAAATAGTTAGTAATTTATTAATTGAACTAGGTAGTCAGGGCGTAGCTATTGAAGATACTGCGGATTATTTGAAAGAAGAGAGCCCGTTTGGGGAGTTGGTTCCAGAAATAGAACAATCTGAACTTATTAAAATAACCGGTTATTATCCAGAAACACAAAATTTGACACTTTTGAGTGAGACATTGACAGAAAAATTATTAGAGCTGACAGCAATTGAGCCAGTATTGGCAAATGTTACTGTGACAAGTCAAGCCTTAAAAGAAGAAGATTGGGCTGAAAATTGGAAAAAGTATTACGAGCCAGCCCGTATTAGCCATGATTTAACAATTGTGCCTTCTTGGACAGAATATGAAACACGTAGTTCTTTTGAAAAAATCATTAAATTAGACCCAGGAATGGCTTTTGGTACGGGGACACATCCTACAACTAAAATGAGCCTCTTTGCCTTGGAACAAGTCTTACGAGGCGGAGAAACTGTTATTGATGTAGGAACTGGAAGTGGTGTTTTATCGATCGCTAGCATACTTTTAGGGGCTAAAGAAGTTTATGCTTATGATTTGGATGATGTAGCTGTTCGTGTTGCTAAGGAAAATATTTCCCTGAACCCAGGAATGGAAAATGTCCATGTTGCTACTGGAGATTTACTTCGTGGTGTTACGCAAAAAGCAGATGTTATTGTGGCTAATATTTTGGCAGATATTTTAGTTTATCTAACCGATGATGCTTTCCAGTTAGTAGAAAAGGAAGGTTATTTGATCTTATCTGGCATTATTGCTGATAAATTAGAGATGGTTTTAAGTAAGGCCTTATCTAGTGGATTCTTTCTTGAAACGCGCTTGATCCAAGGGGAGTGGAATGCACTTGTGTTAAAGAAAACAGATGATATTTCAGGTGTTATTGGAGGATAAATGCAACACTATTTTATTAAAGGTGAAGAGAAGAAGCGTTTGATTAGGCTAAAGGATAAAGACACTATTAAACATATGTTTCAAGTGATGCGTTTGTCAACAGATGAGCAGTTCGTAGCAACCCTAGATAGTGGTGATAAATTTTTGGCGCGTGTTAGTGATAAGGATTCCTTTGAGATCGAATTGTTAGAGGGGTATGCAAGTTTTACAGAACTTCCTGTTAAAGTCACTATAGCAATGGGATTTCCTAAAGGTGATAAGCTAGAGTTTTTAGCTCAAAAAGTGACGGAGTTGGGTGCTAGTGAATTATGGGCTTATCCAGGAGATTGGTCGGTCGTCAAATGGGATTCAAAAAAATTACTAAAAAAACAAGACAAACTTGAAAAGATAGCTCAAGGTGCAGCTGAACAAAGTAAGCGACATATGATTCCCAATATAAAGCTTTTTAATCAAAAAAAAGATTTTATTGAGAGGTTTCAATCCTTTGATACTATTATTTTAGCCTACGAGGAATCTGCTAAAGTAGGAGAGAAGTCGCAATTTCACCAACAGCTAATACAGTTAAAAAAAGGTTCACGTGTTTTAATAATTTTTGGACCTGAAGGTGGTATCTCCCCAGCTGAATATGATATCTTTACAAAAGAAAGTGCCCATCCATGTGGACTTGGGCCACGTATTCTAAGAACAGAGACAGCACCGTTATATGCTCTCTCAGCCATAAGTTATGTTTTAGAATTGTCTTAGTTATAGATTAAAAGACTGGATTAGTTCCAGTCTTTTTGCTTTAGGCTGATTATAGAATTTTTATATCTAGAAAGAATGGCGAATAATAATTTGATTTTCAATCTGAATAATTTTAGGTTGCTGAGGATTTTCATTTGTTTCTAGTTTGGTTATTAAGTGTTTTGCAGCTTGGAAGCCAATTTCATAAGAATCTTGTGCAATACATGAGATAGCAGGGTTTAGTACTTCCATCCAATCAAGGTTTTCATATGTTCCGATTCCGAAGTCGAAAGGGTAATGATAGTCATATTGATTAAGAATTTTCATTAATTCTAATAAAACAGGACCGTTCATAGTGAAAAATCCGATTTTACCTTGTTTTTTTTCGATGAGCTGTGCTATCTCTTGACTAGGATATTTATAGTTGATAATAATGAGGTGATTTGGGTCTTTGGAGACACATTCTTGAAAGGCTTGATAGCGAATTTGTCTTGTTGAGATATTGTTTAGTGGAAAGGATACAAAGTATAAATCATCGTAGCCAGCAGCCTTCATTAGATTTAAAAATTTTGTTGTGGATTTAGAGTTATCTGAAACAACACTATCAATGGTGGGTATTTTTTCTTGCTTATCAACAAGAATGGTGGTCATAGGATCCAGTAGATTGATGTTCTCATTTGATGGGTCAATAGAGTCCATAATAATGCCAGAAACGTTTTGATGATAGAGTCTCTTTATATTTTTTTGTTCAATTTTTAGATCATTGTTAGAATTGGTGAATGTAACAGAATATCCTAAGTTGTTACAGCTATCATGTATCCCTTTGATGACTGAGGAAATGAATGGATTTGTAATATCTGCTATTATGACGCCAATGGTTTTGGTGTTATTTGTTGCTAAGCTTTTAGCGATTTTATTAGGAATATAGCCTGTTTTAGTGATGACATCTTGAATTTTTTCTTTTGTATCTGTGGACATTTTTTGGTAATTTCCATTTAGAAAGTAGGAAATGGTTGCTTTTGAGACACCAGCTAATTTAGCAATATCATTAATGGTAAAGCGTTTAGTCATGTTATCCCCCTTTTTTGATGTATTTTATTATTTTATCATAAATTTATTTTATTGAAAACGCTTGCTTTTTCTTAAAAATTAGTTTATCATATAGTTATCAATTGGTTAGGCTAATTTAGTGAAACGGTTAACTAGAGAGGTGAGAAATTTGAAGGTTGAAACAATATTACAAGATCAATTAGATTCTTGTTATGCAGTTGCACGACTATCTCTAGATGCTCATGATTATTTATTGATTGCATCAGAAACTGAGAATGCATGTTATGCATATGATTTGAATCATGATTTTGAAAGAACCACAGTTTGGGATACCGTCGGTGGTACGATGAGTATTATTCAAATACCTGGAACATTAGATTTTTTAGCAACACAAAGATTTTATCCAGGATTTAATGCTAAGCATTGTCAAATTGTACATGGACATTTTAATGGTCATGGGTGGGATATAGAGAAAATGATGAATTTTCCATATCTGCATCGATTTGACTTGATTGAGAGTGTATCTGGTCAAATTTTCTTTGTTGGATGTACTATTGCAAACTCGAAGTCTTTTGTAGAAGATTGGTCTGACAAAGGAAAAATCTTTACTGCAATTTTTAATACGGAAAGTTATTGTTTAGAAGATTTAAAGCCAATGCCATTGAAATTGTTAAAAAATCATGGCTACTATGAAGTTAAGGATGAAGGTTACTCGTTGATTACGTCAGTAGAAGGTATTTTTAAATTAACTTATCCTGATGTTGCTCCATCAAAGGATTGGGAATTAGAGCTTTTATTTAACGAAGAAACTAGTGATGTAACTCAAATTGATATCGATGGGGATGGTCAAAAGGAGAATCTCATTATTCAAGGCTTCCACGGAGACAGACTACGACTATTTAACCATGATTTTAGTGAAGAACTTTATCATTATCCTGAAGCAACACCTTTTGGTCATGCTATTTGGTCTGGAGAACTATTAGGGAAAACTTACTATGTTTTTGGTTGGCGTTCTGATAAGGCAAACTTAATTGCATTAAGTGTTGAGAATGGTGAAGTAGTTGAGCAGATGATTGATCCAAATTCTGCATCAAGTAATTGTTTAGCATTTGAAAAGGATGGTAGAGCCTATGTCTTTTCAGCAAACAACGGAAAAAACGAAATTAAATTATATCAATTAAAAGGAGAATAAGATGGCGAAAAAGAAAATTTTAGTAACAGGAATCGTTCCTAAAGAGGGTTTAACTAAATTAATGGAAGAATTTGATGTTACTTATTCTGAAACACCATTTTCAAGAGAATATGTTCTTGAAAATCTTGGACAATATGATGGTTGGTTATTGATGGGCCAAAAAGGTGATAAGGAAATGATTGATGCTGGTAAGAACCTAGAGATTATTTCTTTAAATGCTGTTGGGTTTGACCATGTAGATATCGCCTATGCTAAAGAAAAAGGTATTGTTGTTTCAAATTCACCACAAGCAGTACGTGTTCCAACAGCAGAGATGACTTTTGCATTGATTCTTGCAGCAACAAAACGTTTGGCATTCTACGACAAAGTTGTTCGTGAAGGGAACTGGATTGATCCAAGTGAGAGACGATATCAAGGATTAACACTTGAGGGTGCTAAATTAGGTGTTTACGGAATCGGGCGTATCGGAAGTACAGTTGCTAAATTTGGACAAGCCTTTGGTATGACTGTTTATTACCATGATGTTTACCGTTTACCAGAAGATAAAGAAAAAGAATTAGGTTTAACCTATCTTGAATTTGATGAATTGGTGGAAACTGCAGATGTATTGACTATTCATGCGCCATTACTACCATCAACAAAACATAAATTTAACAAAGAAGTCTTCAAGAAAATGAAAAACCGTAGTTATCTTATAAATGCTGCAAGAGGACCAATAGTTAGTGAAGCAGATCTAGTTGAAGCTCTTAAAACTGGTGAAATTGCTGGAGCAGGTCTGGATGTCTTTGAATTTGAACCAGAAGTTTCAAAAGAGTTACGTCAATTAGATAATGTGATCATGGCACCTCATGCAGGAACAGGTACTATTGAAGGAAGACGTATTTTAGCAGAAGAAGCTGCTGAAAATATTATTGCCTTTTATAAAGGTGAACCAAGAAATGTTGTTAATAAATAAGAGAAGGTAGGATAAAGAGATGTTTAAAGCTTTACAAGAATTTTTCTCTTACTTTGGAGCAACTACTATTGTTCCGATTATGATTTTTATCGTTAGTGTGTGTTTGAAAGTAAATCCTAAAAAAGCTTTCTTTAGTGCATTGAGAGCTGGGGTTGGGTTAACAGGGTTCGGATGGATTATATCCGAATTCTCACCACTGGTAACAAAATATATTAAGCAAATGGTTGAGTCTACTGGACTAAATTTGCCAATCGTTGATATTGGTTGGCAAACAGGTTCTTTAACAGCATTCTCATCAACTATTGGACTATCATTCTTTGTGTTTGGTCTTTTAATTGAACTTGTTTTATTTTTAGTTGGTATTACACGCGTCTTTACGCCAGCTAACTTATGGAATAACCATGGCTATATGCTTTGGGGAGCTCTTGCTTATCAAGCAACAGGTAATTTTGCCTTATCTTTTGCCTTTATGGTATTTGTCCTTCTCTACTCATTAGTTTGGTCAGAAATGTTGGCAGACCGTTGGTCAGATTATTATGGAGTTAAGAATGCGACGATTAACTCAATTCATAATATCGAGACAATTGTACCAGCTCTAATCCTTGATCCTTTATGGAATATGCTAGGTTTAAATAAGGTTAAGCTTAATCCAGAATCAATGAAATCTAAATTAGGTATTTTTGGCGAACCAACAACACTTGGTTTCATTTTAGGACTTGTTATTGGTGTTTTAGGTAGTCTAAAACATCTGGGAAGTTTAGAAGTTTGGGGTGGTATCTTAACATTTGCTGTTGCGTTATCTGCTGTAATGACTGTTTTCCCATTGATTACAGGGGTATTTGCAAGCGCTTTCGCGCCTTTGGCTGAAGCTGTTGAGAAAAATAAGAAAAAAGATAACGATGCTGCTGATGGCATTGATGATAAAAAACGTTGGTTTATCGCTGTTGATGACGGTGTTGGATTTGGTGAGCCTGCAACTATTATTTCAGGTTTAATCCTAGTTCCAATTATGGTTGTTGTTGCTTTAATTCTACCTGGGAATCGTTCCTTACCAGTTGTCGATTTGATTGCTATTCCATTTATGATTGAAGCGATGGTTGCCATTACTAAAGGTAACATTTTGAAAACCATATTAAACGGTATTATCTGGTTTTCACTTGGTCTTTATGCAGCTAGCTATTTAGCGCCAGTGTACACGCATGCAGTACAAACTTATGGTTCGATTTTACCTGCAGGTGTGACTTTAATTATTAGTTTTAATCTTTTGGCACATCCATTAACTGCAATTGTATTTGCGGCTTGGATATCAGGAAATCCAATTTTTATCGGAATTACTATTTTAGTTTATCTTGCATCATTAGTTTTCTTAAGAACAAAACGCAGTGCAATCTATGCTTACTTGAAGATGATGTCTGATAAGAATAGTGGATTTGAAGGAAGTACAGAAAAAATTATTATCGGTGAAGAATAAGAAGGAAGGTAAATTCTCATGAAAAAAATAGATGCACATGCTCATATTGTTCAAGCAGTAGCAGGTTATAATGCAAAAGGTAGAATGACACCATTAGGAAATGGTTATACAATTTGGGATGATGGTGATTTGTTGAAATTGATTCCAGATGGTTATGGTGATACTGACTTTACAGCTGAGTCTTTCATCAAGATGATGGACGAGCATGGTGTTGAAAAAGCAGTTATTTTACAAGGGAGCTTAAACGGTTATCAAAATTACTATACTTATCTTTCAATTAAACGCTATCCAGAAAGATTTACAGGAGCATTCTCAGTTGATCCGTTTGCAGAAAATGCTTATGAGATTGTTAAACGTTATGTCGAGGTTTTAGGATTTAGAGCCATTAAATTTGAGATAAGTCAAGGTGGAGGATTACATGGATACCATGGACATACGCCATTTAGGTTAGATACTGACCCTCGTGTTGGACGTATCCTGCATTATTTATCAAATTATCCAGGTTTTGTAGTTACTGTGGACTATGGTAATTTTGATCAAATTTCTTACCAACCCGAAGCATTTCCAGTATTAGCTAAAGCTTATCCAAGTCTTGATTTTGTGGTGTGTCATTTGTCATTCCCACATGCAGATTATCCAAATCTATTAAGAGCAGCTCTCTCACAATGGAAAGATTACCCTAATATTTATACAGATTTATCTGCTATCCAAGATATTGACCGTCCAGATGAATTTCCATTCCCTAAATCAGAGAAGAATGTTCGTATTGCTAAAGAGATTTTGGGGGCGAAACGTTTACTATGGGGAACAGATGCTCCTTGGTCTGCAACGTTCAATTCATACGAAGAACTTTCAACTTGGTTGGAAGCTACAGATATCTTTACCAAAGAAGAATTAGAGGATGTCCTTTACAATAACGCTGAACGTGTTTACTTTAAACCTGAACACATTAAAGCAAACCGTGAAGCAGTAGATCCTGTTACAAAAGATTTGAATCTTTATTAATAAACGACTGTTAATTGACAATTAGGTACAAGGAAATAACTTGTACCTAATTTATTATTAAGGAGAAGAAATGAGATATTTTTTAAGCGTTGACTATGGTGGAACTAATACCAAGTCTATTATTATTTCAGAACACGGAGAGCAAGTAGCTGTTTCCTCTTTTGAAACCTTGTCTATTGAAGAAAAAATTGGATTTAGGGAAGTTAATTTAGAAGAAACATGGAAAGCAATTGAGAATTCAATAAAAAATGTTATTGAAAAATCAGGCGTTGCTCCTCAAAATATTGCAGCTGTAACGTGTATTGGTCACGGTAAAGGACTCTATCTTTTAGATAAAAATCATAAAGAGTTTCGAAATGGAATACTTTCGACTGATAGTCGTGCTAATGATATTGCTCAAGAGTTTGAAAAGAGAGTCGAAGAGATTTGGGAGAAGACACACCAACATATCGTCGGGGTTCAAAATCCAGTCTTGCTCAATTGGCTAAAACAAAATGACTCTGAAGCTTATCAAAATATTGGCTGTATCCTATCAGCTAAGGACTATATTCGCTTTAAATTGACGAATACTGTTAATCAAGAGTACACGGATGCTTCTGGAAATCATTGGGTAAACCTAACTACTGGTGTTTATGATAGAGAGGTTTTAGACTTCTTTGATATTGCTGAAATGTGGGAAGCTTTACCTGAGTTAGTTCCTAGTTCACATATTGTTGGTGGTATTACTAGCTCTGTTGCAAAAAACACAGGATTAGTTAAAGGTACACCAGTTGTAGCAGGTCTTTTTGATATTGATGCTTGTGCCATTGCCTCAGGTGTGTATGATGATAGTTTGTTTAGCGTCATTGCAGGAACATGGAATATCAATACTTATCCAAGTAAGCAGTTTGCTTCTTTATCTAGTGGGCAAATGAATTCATTCTTTCCAAATCAAGATGTTTTAGTAGAGGGAAGTAGTCCAACTTCAGCTGGAAATCTTGCAATTATGTTAAAGACATTGATGTCTGAGGAAATTAAGAATTTACCAGAAAATGTCAGTATCTATTCTGTTTTGGAAGATTTCCTTGAACATACGGATGCGAAATTCTCAAAGGTTATTTTCTATCCATTTTTGTACGGTAATAATATTGGTCAAGCAGCAGATGCTTGTTTCTTAGGTTTATCTTCAACAACAACAAAATCTGAGATGTTGAGGGCGGTTTATGAAGGTATTGTTTTTGCTCACAGACAACATATTGAAACCTTACTAGCTACACTAGGACATCGTCCAAAGGCTTTGCGTGTTTCAGGTGGAGCGACAAATTCCCCAGCTTGGATGCAAATATTTGCGGATATTATTAACCTACCAGTTGAAACAGTAGAAGGAACAGAATTAGGTGGACTTGGAGGAGCTATATTGTGCCGACAAGCATTAGACAATAAGACTCTTGAAACATGTATTTCTGAAATGGTAAAGGTAGAGCAAACTTTCACACCAAAGAAACATGAGGTATTAATTTATGATAAGAAGTATAGAGCTTATCAAAATAGTCTTTTGGTGCTAGGGGATGCATTGTCAACCATACATCAACTAAAACTTGAATTGGAGGATTAAATTTGTTACAAAGAGAAACGATAATTATCAATACTATTGTTTTTAAGGATTTACTTGATAAGGGGGTTAAACAATCTGATATTCTTGAGCGAGTGCATGAGATGGGGCTCAAAAAAGTAGAAATTAGAAGAGAATTCTTAGATGATGTGTTATCAGAGTTAAAAGCCATTAAGCAAGTTGCAGAAAAACGAGATTTGGAATTATATTATAGTATTAATGAAGATTTGTTTGTAGACGGTCAGGTTAATGAGAACTTGAATCAATTTTTATCAGAATTAGAAATTCTTGATGCTCCTTTTGTTAAGATGAATACAGGTTCTTGTGAGGGTATAGAGGCGTCAACTTGGAAACAGCTTAAAGAGATTACTGCTCAATCTAGACCAATTAGAGTAGAGAATAACCAACATCCTCAGTATGCTCAACTTGAAAATTGCCTAAAGATTATGCAAGAGATAGTAGAGCATGATATTCCCATAAGCTTTGTTTTTGATACTGCTAACTGGGTATTTGTTGGAGATAGGGTAGATGATGCTGTTGATGCAATGAGTGCTTACACAAGTTATTTACATTGCAAAAACTACACTTATCAAGATGAGGTCTTGAAGTTGACGACTCTTTTTAAGGGAGAGATTGATATTCAAGAACTACGCAAAAAATTTGTAGATACTGTTGATTTTGCATTAGAATACCCTTGTACTGAGGAAGACTTACAATCTGATATTAAACAGTTGCTCAATTAATAAAAATCCCCTTTTTGTACTGACCTCAAGCGTTAGATTTTGTGTCTAACTTTTGTGGTGCGGTTCAAAAAGGGAATTTTTATTAATGAAGGACATTTTTGTCACTTTAAGCTTTATCTTCTAACATGATATTTTTAAGATAAGCATCAACTAAATTTTCTGTTGCTTTAACCGAATCAATATGGGTTCTTTCATAAGAATGGCTGGATTCGATTCCTGCTCCTAGTAGAGCATGCTTAATATCAGCACCTGCTCTAATAGCAGCTGAGGCATCACTACCATAATAAGGATAAATATCTAATTTATAGGGAATATTATAAGTTTCAGCTAACCCAACAAGATATTGGCGAAATTCATAATGATAAGGTCCAGATGCATCTTTTACACAAATGGATGTTGTATATTCATCGGTTTGTTGGTCGTCTCCCATAGCCCCCATATCAACTGCTAAGTATTCGACAGTGTTTTCAGGAATATTAGAATTGGCACCATGACCTACCTCTTCAAAAACACTAAAATAAAAATGTGTCGTGTAGGGTAGTTCTACAGATTGTTCTTGGTAACTTTTAAGGAGATGTAGGAGAATGGCTGCTGACACTTTATCATCTAAATGACGTGATTTGATAAAACCTGATTCGGTGATAATTGTTCTAGGGTCAAAGGAGATAAAATCCCCCACCTCAATGCCAAGCTTTTGAACATCATCTGGATGATTTACTTTTTCATCCAGCCTCACTTCAATATTAGTTTGGTTTCGCTCGGCACTACCAGCATCTTTATATACATGTACACTAGTCTGATGCATTAAAATTGTACCAGAAACTTGTTTTCCATTTTTGGCAATATGAATGGTACAATTTTCACTCTCAATTGCATTATAGACAAACCCTCCTATAAGGTCGATTTTTAGTCTACCGTCAGGTTTAATTGCACGAACCATTGCTCCTAAGGTATCAACGTGAGCGGTAACTAAACGTTGTTTCTCATCGTTTTTCCCTAAAATAGTGACCATTAACCCTCCCTTATTGGTAAGTGTAGGTTGATAACCAAAACTTTTAATCTCTCTAAAGAGGAAGTTGATAATAGTTTGAGTAAAACCTGTTGGTGATGGGATATTGGTAAGTTTTGTAATATAGTCAATTGTTGTAGTCATTCATTTTCTCCTATTATTGTTAGCATTTTTTGTGCAATACGTTGAATGTCTGAAATGGTTCCTCTAAGTTCAAAATCGTCAATCATTGGGAACTTAAAACGATTAGCATATTGTTTAGCTGTCAGGCAATATTGGTTATTAAAATTACGGTTACCAGAACCGATAATTCCTAAACAATACTTATAGTTATCATGGGATTTGATAAAGTCTCCTAAGGGATTGGTTAAAATCTCTATATCACCATTATCAACTCCATTTCCCCCTTCAAGATAGGTTGGTAAAATAGCGAAATAGGGAACTGTAAGCGGAAAGGTTTCGTGGTTTAAATCTTTAATATTAATAGCATTTACAGAGATTTGATATTGCTCATTTAGGTAGTCAGATAAGCGTTTAACAAAACTAAGGGTGTTTCCACTTAAGCTTATAAAAGCGATGGTTATTTCAGGCATAATTTCTCCTAATAATCATTGGTTTTATATCAAGTGTAGCATAGTAAGAAAAGTGAAACAAGAAAAAAACAGCATAAAAAAGAAAAGCCAACAAAGTCGACTTTTCTGGAGATTTATGAAAAATAAAAGTTTTAGGATGATTAAAGTATACCGATATATGCTTAAACAAACCTTAAGAAAAGGTTTTGTTTTTTGAGATAATGATTTTAATTTTACCAGAGTATAGATAAAAAAGTTTAAAAGGGTTAAAATTCCCTTTGTTCTATGGTAAAATGGGCATAACATTATTTAAAAGGTGTTTGGTTTATTATGGATTGCTAGGAGGGATAAATTTGGCAAAAGCAGTTGATTTAACAGGAGAAGAGGTTGTAGGTCTTTGTTCAAAGTATATGAATGACAAGGATATTGAGCTTGTTAAAAAGGCATTGGATTATGCAACAGCAGCACATTTTCATCAAAAAAGACAATCTGGAGAGCCATACATTGTTCATCCGATACAGGTAGCTGGTATCCTAGCAGGTTTACATTTAGATGCACCAACCGTTGCTGCAGGATTTTTACATGATGTTGTCGAGGATACTGAAAAAACACAAGAAGACATTAAGACTGATTTCGGTGAAACAATCAGCATAATTGTTGACGGTGTGACAAAACTTGGTAATGTTGAATATAAGTCACGTGAAGAACAGTTAGCTGATAACCATCGTAAAATGTTGATGGCAATGTCAAAAGATATGCGCGTGATATTGGTTAAATTAGCTGATAGGTTGCATAACATGCGAACTTTGAAGCATCTTCGTAAGGAAAAACAAGAGCGAATTTCACGTGAAACTTTAGAAATCTATGCCCCTCTTGCCCACCGTTTGGGGATAAGTCGTATAAAGTGGGAATTAGAAGATCTATCGTTTCGTTACCTCAACGAGTCTGAATTTTATACTATTTCACATATGATGACGCAAAAACGTCGTGAGCGTGAGGAGTTGGTTGACGATGTTGTGAATAAAATCAAGGCATTTGCTAAAGAGCAAAATTTAGATGGTGAGGTCTATGGTAGACCAAAACACATTTATTCAATCTATAGGAAAATGAAGGATAAACATAAACGTTTTGACCAAATTTATGATTTGACAGCTATTCGATGTGTGATGGCAACACAGAGTGATGTTTATGCTATGCTAGGATATATTCATGAGTTGTGGCGTCCAATGCCTGGACGTTTTAAAGATTATATTGCTGTACCAAAGAAGAATGGGTATCAGTCTATTCATACTACAGTTTTTGGTCCAAAGGGTCCTATTGAGATTCAAATTAGGACTAAAGAGATGCATGAAATCGCAGAATATGGTATTGCAGCACATTGGGCATATAAAAAAGGGAGCAAAAATAAGGTTAAGGCTCTTGAGCAAAACATTGGACAGGCTTGGTTACGTGAATTAGAAGAATTACAAGAGGCGTCTAATGGGAATGCCCAGACATTTGTGGATTCTGTTAAAGAGGAAATTTTAACAGAACTTATCTATGTAGCAACTCCGACTGGTGATATTAAAGAATTGCCACGAGATTCCGTTCCGATTGACTTTGCATATGAAATTCATACCAAAGTTGGTGATAGAACCGTAGGTGCCAAGGTAAATGGTAATATGGTTTCCTTGAATACCAAGTTAAAAACAGGTGATGTTGTTGAAATTATTACAAGTAGTAATTCATTTGGTCCAAGTAGAGATTGGATAAAACTTGTTAAAACGAGTAAGGCTCGCAATAAGATTCGTCAGTTCTTCAAAAATCAAGATAAAGAACTTTCTATAAACCGTGGTCGAGAGTTATTAGTAGAATATTTCCAATCCCAAGGTTATATTCCTAATAAATACTTGGATAAAAAACACATTGAAGAATTGCTTCCTCGATTTAGTGTTAGAAGCGAAGAAGCACTTTATGCAGCAGTTGGTTTTGGTGATATTAGTCCAATAAATGTTTTTAATAAGTTAACTGAAAAAGAGCGTCGCGAAGAGGAAAAGGCGAAAGCTAAAGCAGAAGCTGATGAGCTAGTTAACGGTGGTGAAGTTAAACAAACTAATAGAGAAGTTTTAAAGGTTAGGAGTGAGAACGGTGTTGTCATTCAAGGAGCTTCTGGCTTACTTATGCGTATTGCAAAATGTTGTAATCCTGTACCAGGAGATGCTATTGAAGGCTATATCACAAAAGGTAGGGGAGTTGCTATTCATAGAACAGATTGTCATAATATTAAGAGTCAAGAAAATTATGAACAACGTCTGATAGAAGTTGAGTGGGACGATGCAAGTCTACAAAAAGATTATATTGCTGAAATTGATATTTATGGTCTTAATAGAAGTGGTCTGCTCAATGATGTATTGCAAGTCGTATCAAATGCTAGTAAGGTAGTCTCTTCTATGAATGCTCAACCTACGAAGGACAAGAAATTTGCTAATATTCATATTAGTTTTGGAATTGAAAACTTAGCTCAATTGACTTTGGTTGTGGATAAAATTAAGAGTATTCCTGATGTTTATTCTGTGAAAAGGACAAATGGATAGAGTTAATGAAGATAGTTATACAACGTGTAAAAGAGGCTAGTGTTTGTATTGATGGTAATTGTGTAGGTCATATTGGCCAAGGGTTACTACTATTGGTTGGTATAGGACCTAATGATGATCGTGCTGATATTACTTATGCTGTTCGTAAGATTATAAATATGCGTATTTTTTCTGATATATCAGGAAAAATGAATCTTTCTGTGAAAGATATAGGTGGAAAAATTCTTTCAATATCACAATTTACCTTATATGCCGAAACTAGAAAAGGTAATCGACCAGCATTTACAAATGCAGCAAAACCAGACCAAGCTATTACTTTATATGACGAGTTTAATAAGTGTTTATCAAAGGAAGTTTCAATAGAACGAGGGAGATTTGGTGCAGATATGCAAGTGAGCCTCGTTAATGATGGGCCAGTAACCATTATTATTGATACAAAAGATTACTAAAAGACCAGAATCCTTCCTCTGGTCTTTTTAGCTTATTTTATGACATTTTTGGTAAATGATTTAAAAATGGGGTAAAGTATGGGTACAGCGATTAATGTTACTAGGGCTGAGCCAAAAGTGCCAAGGATTTTAATAACCGCTAGCGATATAGCAGATGAAAATGAGATGTTTGCGATAAAGTGATTAATTAGAGTATATTTGACAAGGTTTAGAATAATTTTTAGTAATGCGGCTAAAAGGGCTACAGATAGGATAAGTTTTGAATTATCTTTTCCTTTTAAAATTTTAACAAAGTAGAAATTAATAACTAAGCAGACAAGAAATGCCTCTAGAAGTGTCATCCAGACAGATGCTGCATAACCATTTAAAATATCAAAAATACCTAAACCTAATAAGGCAGACAGAAAGCCTTTTTTAAAACCGAAGATTAATATACCGATGACAACAAGTGCATTGCCAATATGGATAAATTGATGAGCTAAAGGTATTTTTAAAAATTGAATAGCTATAAAAATCAGAGCAGCGTATAAGCTAACACTAACTAAATCTTTTGTTTTGTGGTTTTTCATAAAGAACCTCCTGTTGATGGTATCATCATCTTTGTAATGCTTTGTCTTTTAACACTAGTTAAACCAAAGATATGCTGTCTAAAAGTTTATTAGGTTAACCCTTATCTACTTTTAGGTTTTTCAATTTTTATTTTAACGACCATCACTTTATTTTTTAATTGTAGTTATATTGTAAATCATACTTGTATGAGTTACAATGGTTTTAAAATAAATCTGTATGGGGACAATATGACGAAATATCAAGAAATTGTTGCTAGTATAAAGAAGCAAATTATTACAGGTAATTTAACACAAGGCAGTAAACTACCATCAATTCGTAAATTAAGTGAAGAATTTCAATGTAGTAAGGATACTGTTCAACATGCCTTGTCAGAATTACGTTATCAAAAGTTGATTTATGTCGTCGCCAAAAGCGGATATTATGTTTTAGGTGGTGGTAGAGATAATGAGTCTATATCTTTAAAAATTGCAAAAAATCAGACATCAACGTATGAAGATTTCAAAGATTGTTTGAAGGAATCTTTAGTCGGTAGAGAAAATTATCTTTTTAATTATTATCAACACGAAAATGGATTAGAAGACTTAATTACTTCACTACAAAATTTATTAAGAGATGATGCGATATATGCTAAAAAAGAGCAAATAGTTGTTACTTCTGGTACTCAACAGGCTCTCTACATTTTATCTCAAATGTCTTTTCCTGATGAAAAGGGTGAAATTTTACTTGAACAACCAACCTATCATCAAATGAATACAATTGTACGCTCACAGAAGTTACCCTATCGTGTGATTAATAGAGATTTTAGAGGGTTAGATTTAAAAAAAGTTGAACAGATTTTTTCTGAGGGTAATATTAAGTTTTTTTACACGATACCAAGATTTAGTAATCCCTTACAATTATCTTATACTAAAGAAGAAAAACAAGCTTTGGTTACTTTAGCTGCCCAATATGATGTCTATCTTGTAGAAGATGATTATATGTCAGATTTTGATAAGAGTCATGAAATGCCTCTTCATTATTGGGATGTTGATGAGCGAGTTATATATGTTAAATCTTTTTCTTCTAGTTTGTTTCCTGCATTAAGATTAGGAGCTGTTGTTTTACCTCATATTTTACAGCGCTCATTTTTATCATATAAACGTTTAATTGATTATGATACCAACCTTATCATGCAAAAAGCCTTGTCGCTTTATATTGATAATGGCATGTATGCGAGAACAAAGGATAGCCTTAAGGCTCATTATGAAAATCAATATAGTTTTAGAAAATTGGATACTATTAGTAAAGCTAAGATTAAAAGTTGTCCATTTTATTATGATATGATGGCAGACAGTTATATAGATACTTGTCCTAATGATTGGATACGTCTACAGAAAAAAAATGAGGTAGAGTTTGACCGGTGGTTAACTAAAAATTAAATAACCTATTTTAATAAACTTGGAAAGGAGATAGGATGAGTTTATATCACGTAACAGCACAAAACACAAAAGGAATTAATGGGGATGTAATATTGAGTAATGGTAAGCTAGTTAAGACAAGTCATCCACTAGAAGTGAATGAAGGCTTCAATCCTGAAGAATTAATTGCTTTAGCTTGGTCTACTTGCTTAAATGCAACTGTAAAAAGTTTACTCTCTGCAAGACACTTAGGTCATCTTCATTCAAGGGTTGAAGTAAAAGTTTCCCTTGAAAAAGAACCTAAGTTACAAGGATATTATTTTCAGGTTGATGGTCTAGTTTCGATAAAGGACTTATCTCAAGAAGAAGGAGAATCGGTCTTGACCGAAGCTCATCAACGTTGCCCAGTGTCTAAATTGATGACAGGTTCTGTATCACTAACGTTGAAATATCTTGAATGGGAATAGAGTTTTTAGTATAATCAATAAAAAGATTTATGACGGAGTAGGTAAGATGCAATTTTATTCGTACGATTATGTTCTGAGTCAAATTTCAGTTTATGACTGGTTATCAATCGCAAGTATGATTATCCTAGTTTTGATAGGTGGTTGGTTTAGTATAAAGTATTATAAAAACAATCACGATAGCAAGTACCGTGAAGTAGTTATTATTATCATTCTAATCTTAGCGATTATTGGAATGATTAAGTGGACACAATTACAGACGAACGAAATTTCAGATAATAGCTACAGGACTTCTTTACAATTGATTGAAGATGTTTCAAAACAATTGAAATTGGATAAATCACAGGTTTATATTAATAATTTTTCAAGTAGTGATAATGCTATCATTAAGGCAAAAGGAAAGTTTTATCGAGTGATTCGTTCAAATACAGACGATACTTATTTACTTGAGAAATTAAATGTCATCAGTTCAAAAACAAAATTAATAGAAGTAGGTAAATGATAGTGGATTATTTAGATATTGCTATAAAATTGGCTATTGGTTTAGTGACATTGATTTTTGTAATTAATATATCAGGTAAGACCAATTTAGCACCAAACTCGGCAAGTGACCAGGTTCAAAATTATGTTTTAGGGGGTATTATTGGAGGAATTATCTATAATACTAGCATCAACATAGTTCAATATTGTATTATTTTATTGATTTGGACAGTATTGGTTTTGATGTTAAAATGGTTAAAAACCAATAATCAACTAGTGAAACATATCATAGATGGAAAGCCAACAGTCCTTATTCAAAAAGGGAAAATTGATGTTGAGGCTTGTCGTTCATTGGGTTTATCTGCTTCAGATGTTTCTTTAAAATTAAGAGGTCAAGGTATTTTTCAATTAAAATTTGTAAAACGTGCCGTTTTAGAACAAAATGGTCAATTAATTGTGGTGACATATGGTGAAGAAAATCCTAAATATCCTTTAATTACAGACGGTGTTATTCAGGAAGATATCTTAGAGTCTATTGATAAAACAGAAGAATGGTTGATCAAAGAATTGTCAAAACAAGGCTATGATGACCCTTCACAAGTCTTTATAGCAGAGTACGATAATGGTAATTTACAAGTGGTTATATATTAAAAAAGCTGATTTTATATGGAAATCAGCTTTTTTAATATAATATCTAGAATAACATTGACCTTAAGAAAAATGAAGAGTAAAATAAAATTAAACAATATTAATATAAGGAGTTCGATATGAAATCATCTGAATTATTTACCGCATTTGAATCTATTTTTGGAGAAACTGCTGATGCGACATTTTTTTCTCCAGGTCGTATTAACTTGATTGGTGAGCACACAGATTACAACGGTGGGCATGTTTTTCCTGCTGCAATCACATTGGGAACCTATGGGGCGGCTAGAAAAAGACCTGATAAGCTTCTCCGCTTTTATTCAGAGAATTTTTCAAATCTAGGTATTATTGAGGTTAATCTTGACAATCTGTTTTTTGACAAAAAAGATAACTGGACGAATTATGCTAAAGGAGTAACAAAGTATTTACAAGAAGCGGGACATGATATTGATTCTGGTTATGAATTATATGTCAATGGGAATATCCCCAATGGTTCTGGTTTATCCTCATCTGCTTCTTTGGAACTTTTAGTAGGAATTGTTCTAGAAGAATTATTCAATTTAGATTTGGAACGACTTGATCTAGTTAAAATTGGGAAACAAACTGAGAATCATTTTATAGGTGTTAATTCTGGAATTATGGACCAGTTTGCTATTGGAATGGGAGCAGATAAAAAAGCGATTTATCTTGATACAAATACCTTGGAGTATGAGTTAGTTCCTCTAGATTTGGGTGACAATGTCATTGTTATAATGAATACTAATAAACGCCGTGAATTAGCTGATTCTAAGTATAATGAACGTCGTAGTGAGTGTGAATCGGCAGTTGAAGAGTTAAATCATGTTCTTAATATTAAGACATTAGGAGAGTTAGATAAAAATCTTTTTGATGAATACTCATATTTAATAAAAGATGAAAATCGGTTAAAACGTGCACGTCATGCGGTTTTTGAAAATCAACGAACTTTAGAAGCGAGAAAAGCATTGGAATCAAGTGAACTTGAAAAGTTTGGTCGATTGGTTAATGCGTCTCATGTATCCTTAGAGTATGATTATGAGGTAACTGGTATTGAGTTGGACACTTTGGCTCATACAGCATGGGAGCAAGAAGGTGTTTTAGGTGCTAGAATGACGGGAGCTGGTTTTGGTGGCTGTGGAATTGCAATTGTAGCTAAAGATAAGGTGGCAAACTTTACAGATGAAGTTGGTCGTATCTATACTGAAAAGATAGGATATGCCCCTGATTTTTATATAGCTGAGATTTCAGATGGGTCTCGTGTCCTTGAAAGAAAGTAGTGCTTATGAGATTAGTAAAGGAATTTGTCCAACAAATTATTGTTAAGTCTTCCTATGAATTGGAGGATGAAACTTATTTAACAAATCGCATTTTAGCATTGGTTGGTCAGGATGCTTTAGAAGTAGAAACAAAGTGTCAAGACATTTTAAAATTGAAAGATGAATTGCTTACAGTTGCAGTTAACAATGGTACAATTGGGGATTTGGCTTATGAAAAAGAGATTTTAGGAGCTGTTTTAATGGATTTTATAACACCGAGCCCTAGTCACATTAATCATCGTTTCTGGACTCAGTATGAAAAATCCCCTCAAAAAGCAATAGCAGAGTTTCATCAGATGTGTCAAGATAATGATTATATTAAAGTATCTGCTGTAGCAAAAAATATTGCATATACCGTACCTAGTCAATACGGAGATCTAGAGATTACCATTAATCTATCCAAGCCTGAAAAAGACCCCAAAGAAATTGCTTTAGCAAAGGAAAGCAAAGCAATTTCTTATCCTAAATGCCAGTTATGTTTTGAAAATGAAGGCTATCAGGGGAGGATTGATCACCCCGCGCGAGCAAATCATCGTGTCATAAGGTTTTCATTAGATGAAGAAATATGGGGATTCCAATACTCTCCCTATGCTTATTTTAATGAACATTGTATCTATCTTAATCGTAGACATTTACCAATGACCATTAATAAAGTAACTTTTGACCAACTTCTATCTATTTTAGATGTTTTTCCAGACTATTTTGTGGGGAGTAATGCAGATCTACCCATTGTAGGGGGTTCTATTTTAACTCATAATCATTATCAAGGTGGCAGACATATTTTTCCGATGGAGAAGGCAATTTGTGAGCAAAAATTTACATTTAATACCTATCCAAATATTGAAGCTGGAATTGTCAAATGGCCGATGTCTGTTATTCGACTAAAAAGTAAAGACAAGGATGAACTAACGAATCTAGCTGAAGATATTAGAAAAGCTTGGAGAATTTATTCAGATGATAGTGTCGATGTTATAGCTAGGACTGATAATATTGAACATCATACAGTGACTCCAATAGCTCGAAAAAGAGGAGAATGCTATGAACTTGATTTAGTTCTCAGAGACAATCATACAACTCAGGAGTTTCCTGATGGTGTATTTCATCCTCATAAAGATGTCCAACATATAAAAAAGGAAAACATAGGATTAATTGAAGTTATGGGATTAGCTATCCTACCTCCTCGTTTGAAAGATGAACTGAAAGAAGTTGAAAAATATCTCCTAAATCAGTATAATGAAATAAAAGACTACCATAGAAAGTGGGCAGATGACCTAAAACAACAAGGCCCATTTAGTGAAGAGGAAATTATCACGATTGTACAAAAAGCTGTTGGAGAGGTTTTTGTTCGTGTTTTAGAAGATGCAGGTGTTTTTAAGAGAGATTTTAAAGGACAATCCGCTTTTCTTCGCTTTATTAAGTCTATGGGAATCAGAGAGGAGTTATAATGGCGATTTTAGTATTAGGTGGTGCAGGTTATATTGGCTCGCATATGGTTGACCGTTTAGTTGAGCAAGGAAGAGAAAAGGTTGTTGTAGTTGATAGTTTAATTAAAGGACATCGTGCTGCCGTCCATAAGGAAGCTTTATTCTACGAGGGAGACCTCTCAGACAAATCTTTTATGAGAAAGGTTTTTGAAGAAAATCCAGATATTGATGCTGTCATTCATTTTGCCGCATATTCGTTGGTGGCAGAATCCATGGTTGAACCTTTGAAATATTTTTCTAACAATACAGCCGGTTTAATCAATTTACTTGAGGTGATGAATGAATATGAAGTTAAAAAAATTATTTTTTCATCAACTGCCGCGACTTATGGCATCCCTGAAGTTGTTCCTATTCTAGAAACAAGTCCACAAAAGCCTATTAATCCCTATGGTGAAAGTAAGCTCATGATGGAAACTATTATGAAATGGTGTGACCAAGCTTATGGTATAAAATTTGTGGCATTACGATATTTTAATGTTGCAGGAGCTAAGCCAGATGGAAGTATTGGAGAAGATCATGGTCCGGAAACACACCTTTTACCAATCATTTTAGAGGTTGCTCAAGGAGTTCGTGACAAAATTATGATTTTTGGTACGGACTATAATACTCCTGATGGCACAAATGTTCGCGATTACGTTCATCCGTTTGATTTAGCTGATGCTCACATGCTAGCAGTGGATTATCTTCGTGGTGGGAATCCATCTGATGCCTTTAATTTAGGTTCTTCAACAGGATTTTCAAACTTAGAAATCTTGGAGGCAGCTAGACGTGTTACTGGAAAAGATATTCCATCCGAATTAGCTGATAGACGCCCTGGAGATCCCGATATTTTAATTGCTAGCTCTGAAAAAGCTAGAACTATATTAGGTTGGGAACCAAAATTTGATAACATTGAAGATATGATTTCATCTGCTTGGGCATGGCACTCAAGTCATCCTTATGGATATGATGATAAGAAATAGCATTTCAAATAGCTGTTAGGTGTCAAAAAGTTGCAAATGAGGTAAGTTTTTTGTACCATAAGTTTATTAAATAAATTTTTAGAGGAAAGAGTATGTCATCAATAGAAGAAATATTTGAAAGTTTTACAGTAGTATCGGCTATAGAAGCTAGAGAATTATTGACACGTCAAGATAAGGTTATTTTATTTATCGGTAGAATAACGTGTCCTTATTGCCAATTGTTTGTGCCTAAGTTAGCATCTGTTGGTGCCGAATTGGAGAAGCAGGTTTACTATCTAAATAGCGAAGACATGCAAGATTTCACAGCTATTCAGTCTTTAAGAAATGATTACGGTGTTGCAACAGTACCAGGATTATTAGTGGCTAACTCTGGTGAGGTTAAGGTAGTTTGTGATTCATCTTTATCTGAAGAGGAAATTACAGCGTTTATCCAAGCCTAATGCTTATAAAAAGTGAGGTAGTGTTTGCTATCTCGCTTCATTTTTGATATGATGAAGTGATTTTAGAAAAGAGGAAGCAGGAATAATGCAAACAATTTTAATTTTCGTAGCAATGATTGGTGTCATTTGGTTTATGCAAAGTAAACAAAAAAAACAAGCACAAGAGCGTCAGAACCAATTAAATGCTATTGCAAAAGGTGATCAAATTGTTACAATTGGTGGTTTATACGGAGTTGTTGATGAAGTCAATACTGAAAATAAAACAATTGTACTTGATATAGATGGTGTTTATTTGACATTTGAGTTAACTGCTGTAAAACGTGTTGTTTCAAAAGCAGGAACTGTAAGTGTTGATGAAGAAGTAGAAATTATTGAAGAAAACGATAGTTCGAATGATTCATCAGAAGTTGTGGAAGATGCTATAATTGAAGAAAAATAAAAAACTGGGCGGTCCCAGTTTTTTATTTTTTTATTTAATGGCTATATCTTTTTAGTAATACTATTATTATTTAAGTTAATAATTATGATATGGGAAAAACTAGGAAAAAAACCTTAAAATATGGTAAAATGGTACAATAGGAAGATTTTGAGGACGATTATGTTTAAATTAAAAGGAAAGAAACAAGAACTTAATCTAGAAAACATTCCATCTCATATTGGGATAATTATGGACGGTAATGGTAGATGGGCAAAAAAACGCTTGAAACCTCGTGTTTTTGGTCATAAAGCTGGTATGGATACTTTACAAGAAGTAACAATTGTTTCCTCTAACCTAGGGGTTAAAATTTTAACTGTTTATGCATTTTCAACAGAAAATTGGGCACGTCCTGAGGATGAGGTTAAATTCATCATGAACCTTCCTGTTGAATTTTTTGATCACTACGTACCTAAATTACATGAAAATGATGTTAAGGTTCAAGTTATTGGAGATACTTCTAGATTACCTCAGCCAACCTATCAAGCAATGAAAAATGCTTGTGAAAAAACAAAACATAATTCAGGTTTAATTTTGAATTTTGCTTTAAATTATGGAGGCAGAGCTGAGATTACTGAGGCTGTTAAGGTAATAGCTAATGAAGTTAGTCAAGGGAAATTAGCCATTGATGCTATAACAGAGGATACGATATCGCAACATTTAATGACCAATCAACTGCCTTATTTGTATCGCGATCCTGATCTAATTATTAGGACAAGTGGTGAGCTTCGGTTAAGTAATTTTCTACCTTGGCAGTCAGCTTACAGCGAATTTTATTTTACACCAGTTTTTTGGCCTGATTTTAAAGAAAAAGAACTATTACAGGCTATTAGTGAGTTTAATAATAGACATCGTCGTTTTGGTGGCGTGTAATATTAAAGAAAGGAAAATAGATATCATGAGAGAACGTGTTATCTGGGGCAGTATTGCCATTTTAGTTTTTATTCCCTTTTTATTGATGGGAGGATTAGTTTTCCAAATTTTCGTCGGAATATTAGCGATGATAGGTGTTTCTGAAATGTTTAAGATGAAGGGAATTGAATTCCTATCATTTGAAGGTGTTTTGGCTATGCTAGCTAGTTTTTTTCTGGTTGTTCCGTTGGATTTATACTTGATAAATTTACCTGCTAGTTCAAATTTTTTAGCTTTCGGTTTAGTTGCTTTTTTACTACTAGTTGGAACAGTATTTAGTAAAGAACAGTCTTACTCATTCGAGGATGCAGCCTATCCAATTGCTGCTAGTTTCTATGTTGGTTTTGGATTGCATAATCTTGTAAATGCTCGTATTGCAGGAATAGACAAAGTTTTATTAGCTGTCTTTATTGTTTGGGCAACGGATACTGGTGCATATCTAATTGGGATGAGATTTGGAAAACGAAAATTAATCCCTCACGTTTCTCCTAATAAGACGATTGAAGGGAGTCTAGGTGGAGTATTGACAGCTCTTCTTGTTTCATTTGTTTTTATGATATTTGATAAATCAGTTTATGCACCACATCATTTTTTTGTCACTTTAATTTTAGTTATCATTTTTAGCGTCTTTGCTCAACTTGGAGATTTAGTTGAAAGTGCTATTAAACGTCATTTTGGTGTTAAAGATTCAGGAAAATTAATCCCTGGACATGGTGGAATTTTAGACCGATTGGATTCAATGATTTTTGTTTTTCCAATTATGCACTTACTTGGATTGTTCTAGGAGTTTTCTATGCTTGGAATTTTAACATTTATTATTATATTTGGAATTATCGTTGTTGTTCATGAGTTTGGTCATTTTTATTTTGCTAAGAAATCTGGTATTTTAGTCAGAGAATTTGCAGTTGGTATGGGGCCAAAAATCTTTTCACATATAGGTCAGGATGGGACACTATATACTATTCGTATTCTACCTTTAGGTGGATACGTCCGTATGGCTGGTTGGGGTGAAGATAAGGTTGAGATTAAGACAGGAACACCAGCCAGTCTTACATTTGACGATTCAGGTAATGTCACTCGTATAAACCTTTCCCAAAAACAAGTTGATATGACTGCATTGCCGATGAATGTAACAGCTTATGACCTTGAAGACAAGTTAACAATTACAGGTTTAGTTATTGATGAAACGAAAACATATTCGGTTATACATGATGCTACTATTGTTGAGGAAGATGGTACTGAGGTTCGAATTGCACCATTTGATGTGCAATATCAAAATGCTACAGTCAAAGGTCGTTTGATCACAAATTTTGCAGGACCTATGAATAATTTTATTTTAGGAATTGTTGTCTTTATTATTCTTGCCTTTGTTCAAGGTGGTGTTGAAAATCAATCCACTAATCAAGTTAGAGTTACTGAAAATTCACCTATTGCTAAAGCAGGTGTTAAAACTGACGATCATATTTTATCAATCAATAAGCAAAAGGTGACAAATTGGGAAGAATTAGTAACTGCTGTTGAAAACAATACAAGGTCACAGGTAAGTCAACCTTTAAGTGTGAAAATTAAACATGATAATCAAATAAGGACAGTTTTAGTGACTCCTAAAAAAGTTGATAACAGCTATATTATAGGTGTTAGACCTGCTCTAAAAACAGGATTTATCGATAAAGTCTTTGGTGGATTCTCTATAGCTTGGAATGCTGCTGCTCTTATTGTTAATGGTTTAAAAAGTCTTGTGGCTCACTTTAGTTTAAATAAATTGGGTGGCCCAGTGGCGATGTATCAATTATCTAGTCAAGCAGCACGTAATGGTTATGCAGATATTTTGCAGCTTATGGGGATACTTTCAATAAATTTAGGGATTATGAATTTAATTCCGATTCCAGCATTAGATGGTGGGAAAATTGTTCTGAATATTATTGAGGCTATTCGCCGTAAACCATTGAAGCAAGAAGTCGAAGGTTATGTTACCATTGTAGGTGTTGCAATTATGTTTGTCTTAATGATTGCTGTCACTTGGAACGATATAATGCGTTTATTTTTCTAAGAAATAGAATGGAGAAATTTTAAATGAAACAAAGTAAAATGTTGTTACCAACATTACGAGAGATGCCAAATGATGCACAAGTTATTAGTCATGCATTAATGTTACGTGCTGGATATGTTAGACAGGTCTCAGCTGGTATTTATGCTTATTTACCACTAGCTCATCGTACTATTGAAAAGTTTAAAACAATTGTTCGTGAAGAATTGGAAAAGATTGGTGCAATTGAAATGTTCGCACCAGCATTGCTTACTGCAGATTTATGGCGTGAGTCAGGACGATATGAAACATATGGTGAAAATCTTTATAAATTAAAAAATAGAGACAAATCCGATTTTATATTAGGTCCAACTCATGAAGAGACGTTTACACTTTTAATTCGTGATGCTATTAAGTCATATAAACAGTTACCATTGAACCTTTATCAAATTCAATCTAAGTATCGTGACGAAAAACGTCCTCGTAATGGCTTACTACGTACTCGTGAGTTTATTATGAAAGATGCCTATAGTTTCCATACTAATTATGATGACTTAGATGTAGCATATGAAGACTACCGTAAAGCCTATGAAGCTATTTTCACAAGAAGTGGTCTGGATTTTAAAGCAATTATTGGTGATGGTGGTGCTATGGGAGGTAAGGATAGTCAAGAATTTATGGCTGTAACTCCTGACCGCACAGATTTAGAGAGGTGGTTAGTTTTAGATAAAACGATATCATCTATTGATGAAATCCCAGAAGAAGTGTTATCTGAGATTAAGAGTGAATTGTCATCTTGGCTTGTTTCTGGAGAAGATACCATTGTATACTCTTCTGATTCTGATTATGCTGCGAACTTAGAAATGGCTACTAGTGAGTTTAAAGAATTTACTAAGGTTAGTGCGCAGGAGGACTTAGTCGAAGTTTCTACACCGTCTGCGAAAACAATTGAAGAAGTTGCAACTTTCTTTGATGTTGAAACGGATGAAGTGGTGAAAACATTATTATTTATAGCTGACGGAGAACCAGTAATAGCCTTATTGTCAGGTTCAGATCAGTTAAACGATGTTAAACTTAAAAATTATCTAAAAGCAGACTTCCTTGAAGCAGCCACAGAAGATGATGCTAAGTCAATTTTGGGTGCTTCGTTTGGCTCTTTAGGTCCTATTGGAGTTTCAGATAGTATTAGAATTATTGCTGACCGTCATATTAAAAACATGACCAATACAATTACTGGCGCTAATAAGGATGGTTATCATTTTACAGGTGTCAATCCACAAAGAGATTTTAAAGCAGAATATGTTGATATTCGTGAAGTTAAAGAAGGGGAGATTTCTCCAGATGGGAAAGGAACTCTAACCTTTGGTCGTGGTATAGAGATTGGTCATATCTTTAAGCTTGGTACACGCTACTCAGAAAGCATGAATGCAATGATTCTTGATGAAAATGGACGCTCTATTCCTGTTATAATGGGTTGCTATGGTATTGGAGTAAGTCGTATTTTATCTGCAGTAATTGAGCAACATGCGCGTGTTTTTGTTAATAAAACACCAAAAGGAGATTTCCGTTTCGCATGGGGAGTAAACTTCCCTAAAGAGTTAGCACCATTTGATGTTCATCTGATTACAGTAAATGTTAAAGATGCTGCTGCCAATCAACTGACTGAACAGATAGAAAGAGATTTAGTTTCTAAAGGTTATGAAGTATTGACTGATGATCGAAATGAACGTGTCGGTTCAAAATTCTCTGATAGTGATTTGATTGGTTTACCAATTCGTGTAACAGTAGGTAAAAAAGCAGAAGATGGAATAGTTGAAGTTAAGATTAAAGCAACAGGTGATACAATAGAAGTTACGTCGGATAATCTAATTGAAACATTGGATATTTTGACAAAACAATGATAAAAAATACAAAAAGCTAGGATATATCCTAGCTTTTATATATGTGTCATAGATATTAAGATTGTATAACAGGGGATATTTTATAATTTTTAAGCAGAATGTATGTTATAATAAATATACTATGAAGGAGGTCAAAGTGAGAAGAAATAAACAAACGAAAATATTACTACGTTTAGCTGGACTTTTAGCTATTGCTGGTATTGGTGTCTATGCCTTAAATCAATTACCTAATAAAAAAGCCTCTGCTCAAACGTATTATAATACAAATACTACATCAGCATTTATTAATTCTATTGCTCCTACAGCTAGTCAAATAGGACAAGAGTATGATTTATATGCATCAGTTTTGATAGCTCAGGCTGTCCTAGAATCGAGTAGTGGACAATCAGGATTAGCACAAGCACCAAATTACAATTTATTTGGAATAAAAGGAAGTTATAATGGAGAATCTGTGACATTGTCAACACAAGAAGATGATGGTAATGGTAATTTATCTACTATTGATGCTGCTTTTCGCTCTTATCCTAGTTATGTAGAGTCAATGTATGATTATGCTAACTTATTGAGTTCATCTATATATGCAGGGGCCTGGAAGTCTAATACTTCATCTTATGCTGATGCGACAGCTGCGCTAACTGGATTATATGCTACGGATAGCTATTATGCTTCAAAGTTAAACCAAATTATAGCAACCTATGGACTGACTGCTTATGATACAGGGAATAATTCATCAAATACTGAGGGAATAGTCTCATCAAATACAGTTTGGAATAATTACAGAGGAAGCTATACAGATCAGGAAACACTATCACTTGATGAAGCTTGGGCTAGTCGGTAAGAGATGAAACGTTTATTTTAACAATTGGAGATATGATATGGAATATATTTGTTTAGGTATTATTTTTGTTCTCGCTATTTTGGGTGGCTCATACTCTAAGGCAAATACTAGGAGAAAAAGAGATCGTATGGTAAATGATATGTACGATGAACATTATAAGAAAAAATAAAAAGGTTGCATGATTTAGGCGTGCAACTTTTTTATTGAATTATGGTAGAATAGGAGATAAGTTAACTCGGGAGAAAAAGATGAATTTATTTGAACAATTAATGGAGCAAATTGCTCTTCCTACTGAAATGAGAGAGAGCTCTCTTTTTTTATCTGGTGAAATTGAAACTGTTGAAGTTCACACAAAATCTAGAATTTGGCATTTTAAATTACATTTTAAAGAACTCCTACCTGTTTCAGATTATAGATTGTTGAAGCAATGTCTAGTAGCAACCTTTAATTCACTTGAAATTATAGCTAAGTTAAGTATTACAGTGGATAATCCTGTTTTTACTATTAATGAGTTAAGGGATTATTATCACTTAATTTTTGATGAGGATCCCTGTGAACATCCTAGCTTTAAATCAAATTTTGCAAATTTATCACTATCATATTTGGATGGTGTTTTAACAATTGCAGCTCCAAAATTTTTACACACAGACCATTTTATTAAACAATATCTACCACACGTAGGTGCTTTATATCATTCTTTCGGATTTTCTAATTTACGTATTCTTTTATCCCTAGATGAGGAGTTATCTGACTCTTTGATGACTGAATACCATTCTAATAGAGACCGTCTATTAGATGAAGCAAATAAGCAAGCCTTGAAGTCTTTGGAGAACCTTGCTAAAGAGCAAGATATGCTTCCTCCAGTTCAACAAAATGAGTCTTCAGAGCGTTACTATCAAAAAAATAGATCTTCTAGTACTATTGAAGTTACTCCAATGGTTGATGTGGTTAGTGATGAATATAATGTACGCTTTGAAGGATTGGTTTTTGATGTTGAGATTAAGAAAACAAAGAATGAGCGCTATTCTATCACTTTCAAAATGACTGACTATACCTCTAGTTTTTATCTACAAAAATGGGCTAGAAATGAAGAAGAGTTAGAAAAATATGATATTATTCGTGTTGGTGCTTGGTTAAGTACTCGTGGTAAAGTTGAGTATAATAGTTTTCTAAAAGCTTTATGTATGAACGTATCGGATGTGAAAGTGATTTCGCATAAAGAACGTGCAGATTTAATGCCTGAAAATCAAAAACGGGTTGAATTTCATGCTCATACCAATATGTCTACGATGGATGCTCTACCAACAGTTGAATCTCTAATAGCTAAGGCTGCCCAATTTGGTCACCCGGCAGTTGCTATTACCGACCATGGAAATGTACAGAGTTTTCCTCATGGCTATAGTGCAGCAAAGAAAGCAGGGATTAAAGCTATTTTTGGATTGGAAGCAAACCTTGTCGAAGATAGGGTGCCGATTGTTTATAATCCTTGTGACCGTATTTTAAGTGATGAGACATATGTTGTTTTTGATGTTGAAACAACAGGTCTATCAGCGGTTCATAATGATTTGATTCAAATTGCAGCCTCAAAAATGTATAAGGGGAATATTGTTGCTCAATTTGATGAATTTATAGATCCGGGGCATCCATTATCAGCATTTACAACCGAGTTGACAGGTATTACAGATAATCATGTTCAAGGTGCCAAGTCTTTGGAAGAAGTATTGAAATCTTTTAAAGATTTTTGTAGGGACAGTATTTTAGTGGCACATAATGCGAGTTTTGATGTTGGTTTCATGAATGTAAACTATGAACGATTCGGTATTGAAACAATTTCAGAACCTGTCATTGATACTTTAGAGTTTGCTAGAAATCTTTACCCAGAGTATAAAAGACATGGTTTAGGACCATTGACTAAACGATTTCAAGTGTCATTAGAGCATCACCATATGGCCAATTATGATGCTGAAGCTACAGGTAGGCTTCTGTTTATTTTCCTAATGGAAGCTAAGGAAAAACATGGGATTATCAATTTATCTGAACTTAATCTGAACTTAATTTCTAAAGATTCTTACAAGAAGGCACGTGTGAAGCATGCAACGATATATGTTAAAAATCAAATAGGTTTGAAAAATCTTTTTAAATTAGTGAGTTTATCTAACGTTGAATATTTTGAAGGGGTTCCTAGAATTCCAAAATCAGTGTTAGAAAAATATCGAGATGGATTGATTTTGGGGACAGCATGCTCTGAAGGAGAAGTGTTTGATGCTTTAATTTCTAAAGGACTTGATGATGCTGTCCAGGTAGCACAGTATTATGATTTTATTGAGGTAATGCCGCCCGCCTTGTATGCTCCTTTGATAGCAAAAGAATTGATAAAAGACGAGTCTAGTGTTCAAGATGTCATCAAAGATTTAATACAAGTTGGGAAACGTTTAAATAAGCCTGTTTTAGCTACAGGGAATGTCCACTATTTAGAACCAGAAGAAGAAATTTATCGTGAAATTATTGTGAGAAGTCTAGGACAAGGTGCGATGATAAACCGTACAATTGGGCGAGGAGAAAATGCTCGACCAGCTCCTTTACCTAAAGCACACTTTAGAACTACAGATGAGATGTTGACAGAGTTTTCATTTTTAGGTGAAGATCTAGCATATGAAATTGTGGTAACAAATACTAACGATTTATCTGATACTATTGAATCTGTAGAAGTTGTGAAAAATGATTTATATACACCGTTTATTGAGGGTGCTGAAGAAGAAGTTGCGAGATTGACTTATGAAAAAGCATTTGAAATATATGGTAATCCGTTACCTGATATTGTTGATTTGAGGATTGAAAAAGAATTAACGTCAATATTAGGGAATGGTTTTGCTGTTATTTATCTTAGTTCACAAATGCTTGTGCAACGTTCAAATGAACGTGGTTATTTGGTTGGCTCTAGGGGTTCTGTCGGTTCTAGTTTTGTAGCGACTATGATTGGTATAACTGAGGTTAATCCCTTGTCTCCTCATTATGTTTGTCCAAATTGTAAACATTCAGAGTTTATAACTGATGGTTCTTTTGGTTCTGGCTATGATTTACCAAATAAAAAATGTCCACAATGTGATGCTAATTATAAAAAAGATGGTCAGGATATTCCTTTTGAAACATTTTTAGGTTTTGATGGAGATAAGGTTCCAGATATTGATTTAAATTTTTCTGGAGATGATCAGCCGAATGCACATCTAGATGTTCGAGATATTTTTGGAGAGGCCTATGCCTTTCGTGCAGGAACAGTAGGTACCGTTGCAGATAGAACAGCATATGGTTTTGTAAAAGGTTATGAACGTGATTATGGAAAATCTTATGCTGATGCGGAAATTGATAGGCTCGCCAAGGGTTCAGCAGGTGTTAAAAGGACGACAGGACAGCATCCTGGGGGGATTGTTGTCATTCCAAATTATATGGATGTCTATGATTTTACACCTGTTCAATACCCGGCAGATGATTTAAAAGCTGAATGGAAAACAACACATTTTAATTTCCATGATATCGATGAAAATGTCTTAAAATTAGATGTTCTAGGACATGATGATCCGACGATGATTCGTAAATTACAAGATTTATCAGGTATTGATCCTAAGGATATCCCTGCTGATGATCCAGATGTTATGAAATTATTTTCTGGGACGGATGTATTAGGTGTCACAAAAGAACAAATTGGTGTTGCTACTGGTATGCTAGGTATTCCGGAATTTGGTACAAGTTTTGTACGTGGTATGGTAGATGAAACACACCCAACAACATTCTCGGAACTTTTACAATTATCAGGTCTATCTCACGGAACAGATGTTTGGTTGGGTAATGCTCAAGATCTTATAAAATCAGGTATTGCAACCTTAAAGACAGTTATTGGATGTCGTGATGATATTATGGTTTATTTGATGCATGCTGGTTTAGAACCAAAACAAGCTTTCACGATTATGGAGCGTGTTCGTAAAGGGGCCTGGTTAAAGATTAGTGAAGAAGAACGAAATAACTATATTAACGCAATGAAGGAAAATCAAGTTCCAGACTGGTATATTGAATCTTGTGGTAAGATTAAGTATATGTTTCCTAAAGCTCATGCTGCAGCATATGTATTAATGGCTTTACGTGTTGCTTATTTTAAAGTACATTATCCAATTTATTATTACTGTGCTTATTTCTCTATTCGTGCAAAAGCATTTGATTTAAAAGTTATGAGTTCGGGTTTAGATGCCGTTAAAAACAAAATGTTGGAAATCACAGAAAAGCGTAAGAATAATGAAGCCACTAATGTAGAAAATGACTTATTTACCACTCTAGAAATTGTTAATGAGATGCTTGAAAGAGGATTTAAATTTGGAAAATTAGACCTCTATAAGAGTGATGCGATTGAATTTAAAATTGAAGGAGATACTTTGATTCCTCCTTTTGTGGCCATGGATGGCTTAGGAGAAAACGTTGCAAAACAAGTTGTGAAAGCAAGACAAGAAGGGGAATTTTTATCTAAAATGGAATTGAGAAAACGAGGTGGTCTATCAACTACAATAGTCGATAAATTTGCAGAAATGGGGATCTTAGGTAATTTACCAGAAGATAATCAACTTAGTCTTTTTGATGATTTTATGTAGGAGTTTAGGAAAAATATGTCACAATTTAAAAATTCTTCAATTAAGTCAATGGTAGTTATGCGAAAAGCTTTTCGCAGCATAAATGCAAAAGTATCTGAATCATTTAGTGAATCCGGCTTAACTTCAACTCAATTTTCAGTTTTGGATGTTTTATACAGCAAAGGCCCAATGAAAATTTGTGAATTAATTGATACCATTTTAGCAACTTCAGGAAATATGACAGTTGTTATCAAAAATATGGAAAAAAAAGGATGGGTAACAAGAGTATCTTGTCCAAATGATAAAAGGGCATATTTAGTTACATTAACACCTGAAGGAACACGAGTTATCAAGAGTGCTTTACCTAAGCATATTGATCAAATCGAATCTGCTTTTTCTGTGTTGACAGAAAAAGATAGACAAGATTTAATACGGATTTTGAAAAAATTTAAAAAAATGTAAACTTTATAGTTTACATTTTTTTCATAAAGTAGTAGAATAATTTTTATCACTATATAGTAATAAAAAGGAGACCGATTATGGTAAAAAAAATTCTAGTAATTGTTGGTTCATTACGTAAAAATTCATTTAATCACCAATTAGCACAAAAAGTTCAAGAACTTGCAGGAGATAAGGCTGAATTTTCTTTTTTAGATTATTCAAAAGTCCCTGTGTTTAATCAAGATTTAGAAAATCCTGTATTACCAGAAATTACACGAATAAGAGAAGAAATATTAGCGGCAGATGCTATTTGGATTTTTTCTCCAACCTATAATTTTTCAATTCCTGGACCTATTAAAAATCTTTTGGATTGGGCGAGTCGATCACTTGATTTAACGAATCCATCAGGAGTATCAGCTCTACATGAAAAAGTTGTGACAGTTTCATCTGTTGCAAACGGTGGTCAGGAACAACTTTTTAAACTGTATCAAGCTCTATTACCATTTATGAGAATGACAGTAAGAGGTGATTTTACTGCTGTCAAAGTAAATCCTGAAGCTTGGACAACAGGGAGTTTGTTAGTTGATGAAGAAGTTGAGTCGAATCTTACAAAGCAGCTTAAGGCTTTATTACAAGACTAAAACAATTAAAAAAAACAATAAAAACCAAGCGGTAAATAGCTTGGTTTTTATTCGATAATTAGAACCCCATCATTAATAGCAAATGGGTGCTGTGGATTAATGTGGTCATAGAACATGATACCATTAATGTGGTCTATCTCATGTTGTACAACAATTGAGTTATATCCTTTTAGTTTAATACGTTTTGCTTCACCATTTTTATTAAAATAATCGACAGTTATACGTGCATGTCTAACCACATAGCCCTCTATTGCTTCATCTACAGATAAGCAACCTTCACCGTCAGCTAAGGCAGCATCTTGAACAGAATGTGAAACAATTTTAGGATTGTACATAACTTCTTGTAAGCTATAAGCTTCTTTAGGTGGATTTCCATCTTTGTCCTCATTATTTGGGACGAGAACAGCGATAATACGTTTTGGAATATCAAGTTGAGGAGCAGCTAGTCCAACACCTCCACGTAGCCCCATTTTTTCAGCAGTTACAGGATCTTGAGAATTTTTAAGAAATTGCATCATCTTTTCACCTAGTAAGATATCTTCATCAGATAATGGAAGGGCGACTTCTTGTGACATGGCACGTAAAGTTGGACTCCCGTCTCTAATAATATCATTCATATCAATTTGATGACTAGGTCTAATTAATTTGTCTTGAATACTCATTTCCATCTCCTTCTTTCTTATGCATGACTACTATATCATAAAATTAAAGGTAAATAAAGAAGATGGTCTCTTTAAACAGTTGACAAAAAGATAGAGATAAGCTAAAATAGATTTGTCTTAAAAACAAACTAACTTTTTCTTGGTTTTAGGAGTAGCCAAAACCTAAGACTCGGATTAAGTAAAAAGGAGAAAAACATGGCAATCTCAAAAGAGAAAAAAAATGAAATTATTGCACAATATGCACGTCACGAAGGTGACACTGGTAGTGTTGAAGTTCAAGTAGCTGTACTTACTTGGGAAATCAATCACTTAAACAGTCATATCAAACAACATAAAAAAGACCATGCAACTTATCGCGGTCTTATGAAAAAAATTGGACATCGTCGTAATTTATTAGCGTACTTACGTCGTACTGATGTTAACCGTTACCGTGATCTTATTAGTTCACTTGGATTACGTCGTTAATTTAATGAAAATAAAAGCAAACCGGCTATTTGGCTAGGTTTGTTTTTATTTCTCACACATTGATGGATTTAACTGATGTATTAATTTTTATAGTTCTACTATTTCTTTACTAATAGGTTTTAGCTTTTCTATGTGATTTTCTAGAGTAGTTTCTAACATTGTTAAATTTTCTGAGCTTATTTTAGAGCTACACAATGGTTATAATGATTTTCTTTTGTTTTTAAACTAGTGGAAATACTGACTCTATTTGTCGTAAGTTCAGTATATTATTGAGATCCTGTTTATCTTTTATGGTCCACTTGAAATTCTTGTCATTTTTTGTTGGGGGATAAGTTTTTTTCTGTATAAAATCTTAGGGTATCTCTTGTTATTTTATATTTTGTGCAAATTTTTTCGGTTTTCATAGATATTTCTTTGACATGCGTTAGTCTCTAATGCTTTAATAGTGACGAAAGGAGAAAAAATGTTATATTTATCATTACCTTATGTTTTACTTTATGCAATTGCAGTTATTAAATATAAAACTCTCTTACCTAAATGGTTAGTTACTGTACAAGAGAGTTTGGTTATTTTATATTTTATATTCATTTTACTTATTTCAATAATTAGTATAAAACAGTTATTTTTTTATTATAATATAATTGTCATATTATGTTTATTTTGTATTTTACGTCCATTTAATGGATATTATTTGAAAGGAAAAATAAACCCCTTACATTTTATTATGCATCTCATTATAACTATAATTTTAAGTTATTTTATAATGCTTTAGAATCTTTTGGTAATAAGGTTTTTATAAATATATATGTTAATTTATCTATAATAATTTCAAAAACTGAACGACTTTTCAACTTTTTTCATAATTATATGGTAAAATAATATAAAAGACATGATAGGATTAAAATAAATTTAATATAAAATATAAAATCATTGTATTAAAATTAGTATTTTTTGAATAGCATGAAGATATCATGATTTAGGAGTCAATTTATGACAAAACACGTTTTTGAAACTATTTTTGCAGAAAAACCGTTAGTAGTAGAAACCGGTCAAGTTGCTAAACAAGCTAATGGTTCGGTTATTATTCGTTATGGAGATTCTACTATTTTGACTGCAGCTGTAATGTCGAAAAAAATGACAACAGGTGACTTCTTTCCATTACAAGTTAATTATGAAGAAAAAATGTATGCTGCAGGGAAATTCCCTGGTGGATTTAATAAGAGAGAAGGACGTCCTTCGACAGATGCAACTTTAACAGCACGTTTAATTGACAGACCGATTAGACCTATGTTTGCAGAAGGTTTTCGTAATGAAGTTCAAGTCATTAATACTGTTCTTTCTTATGATGAAGACTCTAGTGCTCCAATGGCTGCAATGTTTGGAAGTTCATTAGCTTTATCGATTTCAGATATTCCATTTAATGGACCGATAGCAGGTGTTCAGGTTGCTTATATTGATGGAGAGTTTATAATCAATCCTACAGTTCAACAACAAGAATCCTCTCAATTAGAGTTGACTGTTGCAGGTACAAAAGATGCCATTAATATGGTCGAATCGGGTGCTAAAGAATTGCCAGAGTCAGTCATGCTAGAAGCATTATTACTAGGACATGAAGCCATTAAAGAGTTGATTACATTCCAAGAAAAAATAATAGCTGCAATTGGTAAAGAAAAAGCTGAGGTTGAATTGCTTAGTGTTGATTCCTCTTTAGAAAATGAGATTATCGCTGAATATAACAGTGCCTTACAAAAGGCTGTTCAGGTGGAGGAAAAAAAAGCTCGTGAAGCAGCCACTGAGGAAGTGAAAAACGGTGTTCGTGAAAAATATTCCCAACAGTTTGTGGAACACGAAGATTTTGAGCGTATCATGAGAGATGTCGATGAGATTTTAGAGCAGATGGAGCATGCTGAAGTTAGACGTCTTATTACAGAAGATAAGGTTCGACCAGATGGTCGACGTGTCGATGAAATTCGACCTCTTGATGCAAGTATTGATTTTTTACCTAAAGTTCATGCTTCTGGATTGTTTACACGTGGTCAAACGCAGGCCTTGTCAGTCTTAACGCTTGCTCCTATGGGGGAAACACAGATTATTGATGGTCTTGACCTGGAGTATAAAAAGCGTTTTTTACATCATTATAATTTTCCTCAATATTCTGTTGGAGAAACGGGTCGATATGGTGCACCTGGCCGACGCGAAATTGGACACGGTGCACTTGGAGAGAGAGCACTTGAACAAGTTCTACCTAGTTTGGAAGAATTTCCGTATGCTATTCGTTTAGTAGCAGAAGTTCTAGAATCGAATGGTTCTTCTTCACAAGCTTCAATATGTGCAGGGACCTTAGCTCTTATGGCTGGGGGAGTTCCTATTAAGTCTCCAGTTGCTGGGATAGCCATGGGACTAATCTCAAATGGAGAAAACTATACTATTTTAACAGATATACAAGGACTAGAAGATCATTTTGGAGATATGGACTTTAAAGTTGCTGGTACAAAAGATGGTATTACGGCACTACAAATGGATATCAAAATAGAAGGCATTACGCCTCAAATTTTAGAAGAGGCATTAGCACAGGCTAAAAAAGCAAGAATTGAAATTCTTAGTGTAATGGAGCAAGCTATTTCTGAACCTAGAAAAGAATTAGCATCATCTGCACCTAAAATTGACACAATTAAGATTGATTCTGATAAAATAAAAGTAGTTATCGGAAAAGGTGGAGAAACAATCGACAAAATTATTGCCGAAACGGGTGTTAAAATTGATATCGATGAAGAAGGAAATGTTCAAATATTCTCATCTGATCAAACTGCTATTGATAGAGCTAAAGAAATTATTACTGCTCTAGTTCGGGAAGCAAAAGTTGATGAAGTCTATCATGCTAAGGTTGTACGCATTGAGAAATTTGGTGCATTTGTTAATCTCTTTGACAAAACTGATGCACTGGTACATATTTCTGAAATGGCATGGACTCGAACAAATCGTGTCGAAGACCTTGTAGAAATTGGAGACTATGTTGATGTTAAAGTCATCAAGATTGATGATAAAGGACGTATCGATGCATCAATGAAAGCATTACTTCCAAAACAACCTAAAGTAGAAAAAAAAGAGCCGATAACTGAAGAAATTCAAAAAGGTGAAAAAAATAATGAGTAGTTCTCAAGAATTAGAATGGCGACTTCGTGCATTTATCAATGCACCAGAAAATTTCTTAGATAGTATAGGATTTGTTAATGCGATTCATAGTTTTCCGGTTTTTGCAAGTCAAACTCCATATGCCATAGAAGTTGAGGGACAAGTGGTAACTCCAGTATTTACCAATAAATCGGATCTCGAAATTTTTAAACAGGAGCAAGAAAGTGCTAAAAATCAAGAATGGACCGAAAGAACCTGTCTAGAAGTACTTGAAGAAGTTATTGTTAAGGGGATTTCAGGTATCATTTTTAACATAAAAAAAGATGGTGATTTTGGTAATTCAACAATTTTTAAAAGTAGTGAATTTATTGAATTTTTGAATTATTTTACTAATATCCTAAACCAAGTCATGGGTGAAAAGAATTTAGATGCAGATACTTTAGATAAGTATTACTTTGTACCAGTTTTCATTCATCCAAAACAAGAAAGTGGCTATGATAGGCTTTATCCAACGATGTCTACACCTGATCATAAAAGTTATGTACCAGTTTTTTCAAGTCCTAAAAGTCTTGCTAGGTGGTATAACCATGAAGAGTTTGGAGGACCTTTTAGAGAAGCAGTGGGAAGTATTCTTGCTTGGACTCCTAATGAGATCTACCAAACAGATGATGGAGATAATAATATAGATGACACTGTTGGTATCGTCGTTAATCCCTTTGATCAAGATCAAATTTTAATTAATTGGTCAGATATAGAAGAATGAAATTAAAAAGAGGATAGGAATTAAAGCTGTCCTCTTTATTTATTGATAAAAAGTTTTTTTAGTATTGAAGTTGTGATAAAATAAAGCTAATTAAAGGTTAAGTGACAAAAACTAGAACTAAATAGGAAAATGAAATGATAAAAATTTATGATACATTGAGTAGGCAATTACGAGAGTTTAAACCGATTGATGAAAACAAAGTAAAGATGTATGTCTGTGGACCCACTGTATACAATTATATTCATATTGGTAATGCGAGAAGTGCAGTTGCATTTGATACTATAAGACGATATTTGGAATATAGAGGATATGAAGTGACGTACATCTCTAATTTTACAGATGTTGATGATAAAATTATTAAAGGTGCTAGTCAGGCTAAAATGTCTACAAAAGAGTTTTCAGACATGTACATAAAAGCTTTTAAAGAAGACACTGCTAAGTTAAATGTAAAGCCTGCTTCTAAAAATCCTAGAGTTATTGACTATATGGATGAGATAATTAGTTTTATATCTGTATTAATTGAAAAAGAATTTGCCTACGAATCTAGTGGAGATGTGTATTTTAGAGTTGAAAAATCAAAAGACTATGCTAAATTAGCTAATAAAAGTTTAGATGAATTATTTGTGGGTGCCAGTGGACGTGTAGAGGAAAGTCACCTTAAGAAAAGCCCTTTAGATTTTGCACTTTGGAAAAGTACTAAAGAAGGGGAAGTTGGCTGGAATAGTCCTTGGGGTTATGGCCGTCCTGGATGGCATATTGAATGCTCGGTTATGGCAACAGAACTTTTAGGAGCAACCATTGATATTCACGGAGGTGGTGCGGATCTTGAATTTCCACATCATACAAATGAGATAGCACAGTCGGAAGCTAAAACGGGTCAAACTTTTGTCAATTATTGGATGCATAATGGTTTTGTAAATGTTGATAATGAAAAAATGTCAAAATCTCTTGGTAATTTTATTACAGTACATGAGATGCTAAAGACGGTTGAAGCTCAAGTTTTACGTTTTTTTCTTGCAACACAACAGTATCGTAAGCCGATTAATTTTACTGAAAAAGCTATCCATGATGCAGAAATTAACTTAAAGTATCTAAAAAATACTTACAACAGTCCTTTTAATAGTAATACTGATACTACTCAGTTAGAAAAATTTGTCTCACTGTTTGAGAAAGCTATGGATGATGATTTTAATACAGCAAATGGAATTACGGTTTTGTTTGAGATGTCTAAATGGATAAATTCGGGAAACTATAACGAAAAAATTAAAGAAGTATTTGAGATTCTTTTGTCAATATTTGGGATATATTTCAACGAAGAAAATTTAGGTAGTGAAATTGAGTCAATGATTGCAACACGCGAAGAAGCAAGAAGACTTAAAGATTTTAAAACCGCAGATAGTATTCGTGAAAAGTTGCTCGCAATGGGGATTAAACTACTGGATACAAAAGATGGAGTAAGGTGGACTCGTGATTGATATTAAATTAATAAATGGTATTGCACTCGCTTTTGAGGGTGATGCCATATACTCCGCATATATTCGAAAACATTTAATCTTTAGAGGGTTTACGAAACCTAGTCAACTTCATAAGGAAGCTACGAAATATGTTTCAGCAAAAGCTCAAGCAAACCTTATCTCCAATCTAGTAGAGGACAAATTTCTAACTGAGATAGAACTTCAAATTTATAAAAGAGGACGTAATGCAAACAGTCATACGAAAGCTAAAAATGCAGATATTATAACATATCGAATGTCAACGGGTTTTGAAGCTCTAATAGGTTATTTACATATGACAGATAGTATTGAAAGACTTGAAGAAATTATCAATTGGTGTATTACTTTAATAGAATCTTGAATGATTAGAAGAGTAGAAGTAAATGTTTTTCTACTCTTTTTAAAATTAGAAAAGTGCTTAAACGTTAAAAGCGTGATATAATGAAAAAATGATAGAAAAAGAACAAAATGACATAGTGTATGGCGTGCATGCTGTAATTGAAAGTATTAAAGCTAATATAGGAAATAAATTATACATACAAGACGATATTAAGGGTTCAAATGTAGATAAAATTAAAGAATTAGCAAAAAAATATAAAGTTGCTATTTCTTGGACTCCTAAAAAAACACTTACAGAAATGTCTTCTAGTGCAGTTCATCAAGGATTTGTATTAAGGACTTCTGGTTTTGCTTATCAGGATTTTGAGAATCTATTAGCAAAAATTAAGGAAGAATTAAATCCTTTAGTTCTTATTTTAGATGGTCTCACTGACCCACATAATTTAGGTTCTATCGTGAGAACAGCAGATGCAACCAATGTATCAGGAATTGTTATTCCAAAACATCGAGCGGTTGGAATTACACCAGTTGTTTCAAAAACTTCAACTGGTGCTGTACAATATGTTCCTATTACTCGAGTGACGAATTTAAGTCAAACATTAGATACATTAAAAAAAGAAGGTTTCTGGATTTTTGGTACAGATATGGAAGGTACGCCATCAACAAAATGGAATACTAAAGGGAAATTGGCCCTTATTATTGGAAATGAAGGAAAAGGAATTTCTCAGAATATAAAAAAACAAGTGGATGAAATGATCACAATTCCAATGAGTGGTCATGTCCAAAGTCTTAATGCTAGTGTTGCTGCAGCAATATTGATGTATGAAGTATATCGAAACAGGGAATAGAAATGACGTTTAAAATAATAACAGATTCAACATCGGACTTATCAGAAGAATGGGCAAAGAAAAATGATGTCTTAATATTAGGATTAACAATTGAGATTGAAGGTAGAAATTATGAGACAACTGGAGCTAAAAAAATTTCGTCCCAGGAACTTATAAAAAAAATGTCTGAAGCCCACACTCCCAAAACTAGTCAAGTTAGTATCGGTAAATTTTTTGAGTATTTTTTGAAAATTGTTGAAACAGGAGAAGATATACTCTGTATCACATTGTCATCAGTCTTATCAGGTACTTATCAAAGTGCTGTAATGGCTAAAGAGATGGTTTTGGAAAAATATCCTAAAGCAAAAATAAATATTATAGATTCATTTACTGCCTCTGGAGGAGAAGGATATTTAGTAGTAAAAGCTAATCAATTAAAAAGAGAAGGTCTAAACCTAAAGGAAACAACAACAGAAATAGAACAAATCCAGAAAAAAATACACACATATTTTTTGGTAGATGACTTAAAACATTTAATGAGAGGTGGTAGATTATCTAAAACTTCAGCTTTAATAGGCAGTATTGTTAATATTAAGCCGATAATTACAATATCTGAAAATGGGACTTTAATAGCACATAGTAAAGTTAGAGGTAAGAAAAAAGCTATCCAAACTTTAATTGATTTAGCGAATATTACACAGCCTTATGAAAAAATTGTGTTAGCGTATAATGGTCCTTTAGAAGATATTAAAGGTATTATCAATACGTTAAAAAAAGAAGATAATAAAATTGATATTATGGTTGTTGAGTTAGGACCTGTTATCTCAACGCATGTAGGACCGAATACAATAGCTCTTTTTAGAATTAAAAAAACTATTGACAAAAAGGATAAAAATATAGTAGAATAATAAAGCTATCAGGTAACGACAAGTCGATGAAAAGAAAAAACAAATTTTTTCAAAAAAGTAGTT
>JAUMZW010000010.1 GCA_030527925.1 Streptococcus sp. | reverse complement strand
ATACCGTACTCTTTAACAAGTTCTGTAACAGACTGACCTGATTTAGGCAATTGAATGATAGTTGCTTTAAATTCTTGTGTCTATTGTTGTGGCATTTAGACCTCTCCTTTGGTTAGATACTATTCTACAAAAACGTGTCCATAAAATCATACTAACATCACATATTAACTCTTAAGGAGAAGATTATCCAGTCATTTCTGCATTTTATTTAAACTTTTTCGAGAAGATTGTTTCTCTCTGATGACTCTCATAATATGTTCCAATCACTTATTAAATAATTTAGCCCAATCCTGTTTAGAATGCAAAATACGTGCCACAAAAACATCATGCCTTTCAATATAATAAAAAGCGATATAGTTTTCTATGGGCATATAGCGATATTTCTTGCCATCATCTGTTAATTCTCCATAGCCTCTACTGAAAACAAGAGGACAAGCCTCAGGGAAAGTTTCTAGTACCTCTAGAGCTGTTAAAATAAGGTCAACTTTAGCATCCGCAGATTGCTGGCTATAAAAATTTAAAAGAATATAGTCATGAATATTTCGCAAATCCTCTTTAGCCTTATCAGCTAAAGAAACACGGTATTTCTTAAAATCAGTCAATTCTAAATTCCTTTCTGACATCACGAAGTGAGGTTATCCTTCCTTCTTGAATATCTTGGTGACCTAGCAAAATTTCTTTTTTTAAATCTTCAAAGGCGACTGTAAGCTGTCCATCAGATAGATCACTTGATACAAATTCATCTACATCCACTGCACCAGTTGCAACTTTACGAAGAACTGCATTAAAGACATCTGAGACTGTAATTTTCTTATTTTCCAATATTTCCTTAGCTTGATTATAAAATAGAGAATCTGCTCTAAAATTTACGGGCTGGGTGTTTGCCATGATCTTTCTCCTTGTATTTACGTTTTGTATTTACATTTTATCAGATAGTATTTTATAATTCAACTAAAAGCTCAATAAACCTCGTTCATCATAGACACTGCCATCTTCGCCTTGATGACGAATACATCGGTCTAAACCCATGATAAGTGCGACAATACCATCTATCTTCTCAACAGATTTCCCTTTATCTGGTTTGATATTTCCTGTAGAATCTTGTCGCATGACGACATTTTGTGCCATCCACTTGAGCACAGGATGCCCACCATGTTGAATTTCACCCTCCATCATGAGCTTATAGAGTTCTTTGGTATGATAGATTTCAGAGAGTTGCTCAATAAATTTCTCGATAAATCCATAGTGAACTACGTTACCTTCAGTCGTTTTGAGATAGCCTTGTCTTTCCCACACATCATAAAGCACATGATCTCGACGACAGCGTAATTCTAAGGTATCTACTGGTAGCCAAAAGAAGGGTAAGACAATGTAGTTTTCTTCTTCATATCTTGGTGGAAAAACCAAAACAAAAGCAGTGATATCTGAGGTACTAGATAAATCCAAACCTGCATAACATTCACGTCCCTTTAGTGAATCTAAGTCAACCGGCATATTGTCATTCTCATAGACGTGCTCAGGTATCCAAGCTACACTTGAACTCGTCCACATATTAAGACGAAGCTGCTTAAAAACATTTTCCTCAGCTGGATTGTCAAGAGCTTGTTGATAGGCTTCTCGAACTCGGTCAATCCCAATCGTATGACCTAGAGAGGGATTGCCTTTCAACCAGTTCGCTTCATCATTCCAGTCATCCTCATCGGATAAACCATAAACAACTGGATAGAAAGAAATGTCCTTTTTTCTGTCCTTTAAAATATCTAGTGCTTTTGTATGAAGTTCATAACAGATGGAGTTTTTATCTGTTCCTGCAGTCGTGATGATAAAAAATAATGGTTGTTCCCTCGCATCACCAGATCCTTTGGTTAATACATCGTAGAGATGGCGATTAGGTTGAGCATGGATTTCATCAAAGACAAGTCCAGATACATTGAGCCCATGCTTTGTACCTGTCTCTGCAGACAAGACTTGGTAAAAACCTACATTAGAATAATTAACAATTCGTTTAGTTGCTCCCATGATTTTAGAGCGTTTTTCAAGAGGTAGACTCATCAATACCATTTGTTTTGCAACATCAAACACGATAGAAGCTTGGTTACGGTCACAAACTGCACCGTACACTTCAGCACTCGCTTCAATATCTGCATAGAGTAGGTAGAGAGTAATTGCAGCAGCTAACTCTTATTTCCCATTCTTTTTGAGAATTTCTATATATGCAGTGAGAAATTGACGATTCCCATCTTCTTTGACAATTCCAAAAAGGTCACGAACAATCTGTTCTTGCCACGGTAATAGTTCAAATTTTTGCCCTGCCCATTTCCCTTTCGTATGGCATAGATTTTGGATGAACCTTACTGCCCTATTTGCCTTTGCTTCATCATAATGAGAGGTATAGAACATAAAAGAACTTGGTTCATGGTGATAGGTCATAAGATACCTCCCAATAAGTCTTCCGTCTCATCACCAGTTCCAACTTCTGAATCCATAGAAGCAAGACGATTACGAGCAGAAGGTATTAACCCAAATTGTTCACAAAACTTGAGCATAATTTTTAGATTCGTCTGATTGATGGATACCTGTGGTACTTGTTGAAGATAACCATTTGGAGTATTGATAATAGACCCATGTTTAGATAAAAACTCCTCTGCTTCTTTCCAGCGTGCATAAGCCTGACAATAACCTGTAAAGGCTGTCATATCCATATCTGTCAACAAGCCCATTTTCTCGAGTATTTTTCTCATTCGCTTCCATTCCTTCTTAGCATCTTCTTCAAGCCATTGGGGGCAACGTGGGATTTTCTGCTTGGGTTTTACTTCGTTGGTTGGTAGAGGACGTCTGCCTGGATTTCTCTCTAAGATTTTCATATTAGTTGGCTTGAGTTTTCGACCTCTGACAGCCATGTTCTCACCCCCCCTTTTTGACATTTCAGAAACTTTTTTTGACATCTTAGAAAATACACCACATAACAAAGACAGCTCATGATAGAATACCTTTAGGAGGAAATGAAAATGAAAAATACGATGACCAACTTTTACAACCGTTACTTTAGGATTGACTCATTTTACTTTGAGATGAGACTAAAGATAGATAGATAGATTCTTGTTTGACTTACTTTACGGTAAAGATTAAAAGATGCTAGTTCAATACGAACTGGCATCTTTTTCGTTTCCTCCTCGTTATATTCCTGATTAATCTGCTTATAATAGTTTCTTTAAAACTCATGAAAAAAGGGCTTCATCTCTAGCAAAATACTAGATATAAAGCCTTTTTATATTGACAAATTAATTTGAGTGATAGATATAGTTGGCGAATGCCTTTTTACATTCCTTTTTAACGAAATCACTAACTGAACCAGATTCAAAGTAAGTTAATCCATCTGCCAACCCCAAAAGATCTTTAAACACATTATCTACTGCATTTTGAATGGTATTAAGGTCTTTTCGGGTTCCCAAATCTGTCAAGTAATGACTGAAACGGTGTTTCGAAGAATTTTTATAGTAATCTTCCATCGCATTAGACAAACGGTAATTACCTGATTTTTTCTTCATTAGTTTTGAAATACCAATCGCATCTGCTTTATAACCTTCTGTTTCTTAATGATCCCTATTTCACCCAGATAGAAGCGATCTTCACCTCAGTGTAGCAGATCATTTAAAAAAATATGTAATTGTTTGATGAAATAGAAGAATCATGCTAATATGGGAGTGAGGTAGGATAAATGCAAAAACACTTAGACATAAAGACTGTAGTCAAATTCATACTAGTCACTATTCTTTCAATCATCTATCTAAAAATAACAGAATTATTAGCTGAAGCATCCACAATCAATCGTATTGATAACTTATCAAATTTTTCATTGCTTTATTTTACTCAGCTCTTTATACTTATATTTGCCATCATAGGATATGGTCGTGTCTTAAAAAAGCCCAATTAAATTTAATATCTATAATTACATATCTAATTTGAAATCTAATAGTATCTGCATTACTTAGTTATTCACTATCATTTCCAGCAGACCACCACGAACTAATCATTCCTTTCTTGTCTCTCACTCTCTTCTCCTTTTACTATATAGGTTATATGTAAACAAACAGGGATTTATGGTTTATACTTTTGTCACTTCTATCATAATGATGGATGTTATTATTATGTTTTTTCTAATGGGAAGACAAATCATAAACAATATCATATTACAAGGTTTACTACTCTACTTTATCAACTTTATCACAATCATATTTACGAAGGCTATAAAAAAAGCGCTTCACACCTATCTATAGGAGTGAAACGCTTTTTAAAATATCACAAGTTAACTTGAATGATAAACATAATGAGCAAAAGCCTTTTTACACGCTTCTCTAACACTATCATTTAAAGTTCTTGATTCAAGCCAACTTACGTATTTAGAGACACCATCTAACACACTATCAACTGCTTTTTTAATTGAATTGAAATCTTTTCTTGCTCCCAAATCCATTAAATAATTGCTGAAGCGTTTTTTAGAAGCTCCTTTGTAATAATCCTCCATCGCACTAGACAAGAGATTGTTACCTGATTTCTTCTTCATTAAATTTGAAATACCAATCGCATCAGCATCTGTACACATATCAATGTACCCAAAGGTATTACCTGCATCTGATGGAATCGTGACTCCTTTAGGAACATCTGCGCTATGAGAAGAACCACCTACAAAGGCTCGAGCAATCGTATCTAGGTTTGCTCCTTTGTTTGCATTATGTACTCTTTGAACAAACTTCATAGCGCTTGCTAAATCACCCGCCCAACCATTCCATGAACCTGAATTAAGAGAGAAATTATAGTAACTCAATGTAGTCACAGCCAAATGGGGCAGGTCAATAATACCACCAAATTTATCACCAATTTCCTTGTCAGACATATAAGGAGATACCTTTTTGATCAATGCTTTATAGTGATTATTCAGATAGTTTTCAAATCCTGGATCAAAACCCGATTTACTAAGTATACTAAATCCCAGTCTATGTGGCCAATCATCAGTTGTGTAGTAATGTTTAGCTAAATAAGATAATACTCCTACTTCTGTTGGTTTAAGAGCATTATTCAGAGGATTACTCAGAGCATATTTTTGATAAGATCCTTCCAGATCTTTGACTGCTGAAACAAATGATTGGATATCTCCAGAACTAGTTCCACTTCGTGTTGGCAAGATATAGTGATACCCACTATTACTTGAGTTTCCACTCCCTGGATTTACAACCGGTGTAGGTTGCTGAAGGTTTGGTTTACTTGGCGTTGGTGTGGTATTCACTGGTTGAACACTGGTAATCACAGCCACACAGCGGTTGTAGTACTGTCTGCGGTCTTCCAAACCATTATAGCCATTACTCGTCGTGTAACTTGCTCAACGCTTGGATTGGTATCACAGAGATCATTCATGTTATTTTTGTTCCACCAAAATCCTGCACTCGTCCAAGGATAATGGCTGGCGACATAACTCACACCCTCACTCACAATACGTTGATCACCGATGGCATTTGCAAACTGGGTATAGTTGTAGCGACCGGTGAGCTGGATATAACCACCACCTTTATATTTAGGACCATCGCCTGGTTGAGTATTACCCAAGTCAGAGCGCCAATTGTACGCTTCACCAGAAGCTAGTTCCATGGTCCACTTACCATCACCAGATTCGTGGCTACATTGGCTGATGAAGTGCCGCACACGAGAAACAGTGGTAATCTGATAACGTCGTAGACAGTTATTCAAATCGTTCACCATATTGTCATTAACTACTGTCCAACCAATTCTACGAAGCTGGTCTCCAGTGACAATGTATCCGTTACCTTGCAATGCAACAGTCGCATTTCCATCGCCTGAGTAAGAACCAGATGAACCACCTCGAATCGTCAATACCTGACCTGCATAGATAACATCGGGATTACTAATTCCGTTCAATGCCTGAAGAGCAGAAACTGTTGTACCAAACTTAGCCGCAATACCACTCAGCGTGTCACCTGACACTACGGTGTAAGTGACTGCTATTCCACCACTATTTGATGACCCAGTTGAAGGTTTGGCTTCTTGAGCACTAATCTTCAGTACTTGACCGACATAAATGCGGTCGGGATTTGCAATATTGTTCCACGCTTGCAAATCTTTAACGGTAGTGTGAAATTTACTTGCAATATCACTCAAGGTATCGCCTGATTTAACTATATAAGGCATAAGTCTTTCTAATGATTCATAAATAAAAGTAAAATGTCTATGAAGATACTATTCTTGGTTAACCTCTAATACATTGCATGGTTTCTGCACCCTTTCCTTATGAAGTATTTAGGATAAGTTTCCTTTCCTACCTTACTAGGTACTGTTTCCATGAAAAATTCCGATTTTTTTGAAAAATATTTTTATTTTTTTCAAAAATCTAGACTCTCTAGTAAACAGTATCTATTAGTAACTTATTGAGGAAAACTTCTCCCTTCACCTATATAGGTAGCAGAAAGTCATGATTTTCCGATTTTTTGAAAATTTTTTACAAAATATAGAAAAAGGCAATAAAAAAGCCCTGCACCACGGCAGGACATTCCTTTGATTATCTTAGATTTACTTTCTTAAAATACCAGTTTGATAAAGACTATCCAATTTTCCAGCATCAACTTTACAATCTGTAACAACATCCAAATAGCAAGCTAAATTTTCAATTTCATTCCTATCTAAAGATAACGTTAACTTGTTTGCGGTGAGGCCTTCATTCCAAAACGAAATGTCAATCTGCAAGTCAATATCTATAATTTCAAAGTCTTCTTTTAAACTCAAGGTTTTTGAACTCTCTCGAAAATCAGACAGCGGAATGATTCGAAAAGTTAAATCTGGCTCCAAACATTCTAACTCATAGACCTCTGTTAAATCGTTAGATAACTGTTTATGCAGGATATCTCTGAGTTGCTCAATTTCACACATCATCATAATCTCTTGATAGTTGATAATGTAGTTCAACCATTCTCCAGACGTAACTCTAAAAGAAATCTTAGCCCACTCATCATCCCAATTTTCTCTACTTGAAGGATAGAATTCATGAATATGAAAAAGTAACTCTATCCCATCAATATCCATGACAAGTTTAGGCAGCTTACCCATTTGATTACTCCAACCCTGCTATCTTACGTTGACGCTTATTGGCTTCTTGGGCGATATGCTTCATGACAAATTTAAATTCTTTCGCTGTAGCATTTTGTGAAAGCTTCGCAATACTTTTATTGTATTTATCAACGATTTGTTTGACTTGTTCTTTTTCAGTCATTTAATTCTTCCTCCAATTGTTCTTTAGTGTAGACTTGTGGGAGTACAAGGTTAATGTTATCTGCATCATAATGTACTTCTGAAATATTATTTTGATAGTCCTTAATGATGATGTGAAGCATCACCTCGAGATGTCGTTCCTTCACCTTATCAATATTTTCTCTAGATTTAAAGAAACATTAATAAAAGTTTCTTTGGGAACTCGTCTGCCCTCAGAAAGCTCTCGCTCTTTGGTAAACTGCCAAGCAATTCTAGGATCTTGATAGACATAAAATAAAGTGACGTGATAGCCCTTTTTCAAAGCTCTGATGATACTCTTCTCCGCACTTAAAACAGCAAAGGTGGCATCTAAAATAAAGGAATAGCCGTTCTCTACTGCATACTTGAACGACTGGTCTACTAACCACGAAGAAGCTTTTTGAAAGAGGCTAGAGTTACTACCATCATAGTCTGGAAACTTAACACGAAAAGCATCCGCATCAATAATCGTGTGATTGGTGTAATTATCCGCCAAGCCTAGGGCAACCTCTGTTTTTCCAGCACCAGGACTTCCAGCCATAAATGCAGCATCTCGTTCTTCGTCTGCATTGACGTTCCTAGTCAATTTTTAAATAAACAGTTCACGATTCGACTTTGCAAACTCCAAATACTTATCGATAGCCTTCTCCTATTTTCCTTACTAACTAGTATACCATGAGTTGGCTAAATTAGCCTGATACAACAACACACCCCTCTAAAATTTTTGATACCCCCTTAAAAATAAAAAATCCAAGATAAAACATCTTGAATTAGAGAAGCATTCATTGATAAAAGTCTTTTAAAAAAGCGAATTTCAAAGGTTAGTTGAAGGATTTTTGTATCAAATTTGTGAATTACATTTCTAGGAACAATATCACTACCTTTAATATATTAAGTATAGTGTCCTAACCATTCAATATTACGATAGCGATTAAGCTTTAATAAAAGTTCAAGTTTCTCTTTAAAGAGTTCGTTATAGTCTTTTAAATCATAGCCAAATAATGGAAAAGACTCACTAAAAGAACCGCGCCCCACCATTAATTCAGCTCTACCTTTAGTTAATAAATCTAAAGTAGAAAATTGTTGAAACACTCGAACTGGATCATTAGAAGACAATACAGAAACTGCACTTGTTAAAGTAATTTTTTCTGTCATAGATGAGGCTGCTGCTGTTATCATTTCAAGAGATGATACAGCAAAGTCATTACGATGATGTTCGCCTATACCATAAATATCTAAACCAACTTTATCTGCTAGTTTTATCTCATCCAACAGCTGTTGAATTCTTTCAAAATGAGAGAATTTACTACCATCCTCTAACAATGTAGTTTCACCAAATGTAGAAATACCTAACTCAATCATGCCAACTCCTTTTTTCTTTCATTTTATCACTATATAGTATTAAAATAAAGAAAAATAATTCAAAAAATTGTGATTTTGTTAACATATAAAAGTTGTGATTTTCTTAACAAAATGAAAATAGTCAAACTTTATTTTCAAAATAAGTTCAGTAACAATCCTTTAAAAATAAGGATTGTTAACTATTTCAAATATTAATATAAAAAAATTAAAACAAAATACTTGAAAGCGTATTTATGAAGTGTTATAATACAGCTATAAAAATAAAGGAGAACTGTTATGACATTTAAAACAAGCAGTGCTGAAGGTCATATTGATTTTATTAACGTTGAAGAATTAGAAAAAATGGCACAAAAAGTTGTTCCAAAAGCAGCTTTTGGCTATATCGCTAGTGGAGCAGGGGATACTTTTACCTTACGCGAAAATATACGTGCTTTTAACCACAAATTAATTGTTCCTCATACACTTAAAAACGTTGAAAACCCATCAACTGAATACGTATTTGATGGTGATAAATTATCTTCACCAATTATCATGGCTCCAGTTGCTGCACATAAACTTGCAAATGAGCAAGGAGAACTTGCTTCTGCAAAAGGTGTTTCTGAGTTTGGTTCATTATATACTGTAAGTTCTTATGCAACTTTTGATTTGCCTGAGATTACTCAAGCCTTAAATGGAGCACCACACTGGTTCCAATTTTACTTTAGTAAAGATGATGGTATCAACCGTGACATTATGGACCGTGTAAAAGCTGAAGGTTATAAAGCAATTGTTCTTACTGCTGATGCTACTGTTGGTGGTAACCGTGAAACTGATGCCCGTAACAAATTCACATTCCCTGTTGGAATGCCAATTGTCCAAGAATACCTCCCAGATGGTGCAGGAAAAACAATGGATTATGTTTATAAATCAGCTAAACAAAAACTATCACCTCGTGATGTTGAATTCATTGCTCAATATTCTGGTTTGCCTGTTTATGTCAAAGGTCCACAATGTGCAGAAGACGTAGAGCGTTCTTTAGATGCTGGTGCTTCTGGTATTTGGGTTACTAACCATGGAGGTCGTCAAATTGATGGTGGTCCTGCTGCTTTCGATTCACTTCAAGAAGTTTCTCAAGCTGTAAACCATCGTGTTCCTATTGTATTTGATTCAGGTATTCGTCGTGGTCAACACGTCTTCAAAGCAATTGCATCTGGAGCTGACCTTGTTGCTATTGGTCGCCCTGTAATCTATGGACTTGCTTTAGGTGGTAGCGAAGGAGTTCGTCAAGTCTTTGAAAAGCTTAATGATGAATTAAAAATGGTTATGCAATTATCTGGTACTCAAACTATCGAAGATATCCGTCACTTCAAACTTCGTCACAATCCATATAACCCTGACTTCCCTTACAATCCAGATGAAATTAAATTATATTAAGAGTATTTAAAGCTTTCGATAAACTAGATACTCTAACATAAACTCTAGCAAATCTTTTGTGCTAGAGTTTTTATTTTACTTGACTTTATATTATTAAAACTTTATAATCTAGTTATCAATACTAGATTGGGGTTAAAAATTTGAATTCACAAAAGCAATTTCCCTCCTGGAATCAACTACCTGAATTAGAATTGTACTTAGATCAAGTTCTACTATATGTCAATCAGTTTATTCCAAACCAAGATAAGTCTTTGACAGCCTCCATGATAAACAATTATGTTAAACATGGACAGCTCGAAAAACCATTTAAAAAAAAATATAAAAAAAATCAAATTGCTAGATTGATTGTTATTACAAGTTTAAAACATGTTTTTTCGATTCAAGAAATTAGTCAGACACTACAAATTTTAACAAAAGATAATAATTCAAAGACAGCTTATAATCATTTTGTCAATTGCATGAATAAAAACAGCCATCAAGATGATATTCCAGAAGTCATTCAGTCTGCCTGTCAGACTTTAAAGTTATATTATCAAACACATCAACTCGTCTTAAATCTAAAAGGAGAAACAAATGAATAGCACACACACTCTTAAATTAAGTAAGCAATTATCTTTTGGTGAAGAGGTTGCAAACAGTGTCACTCACGCCATTGGTGCCCTTCTAATGCTGATTTTACTTCCGATTACATCTATTTTTAGTTTTAATCGTCATGGATTAACAGATTCAATTGGTGTATCAATTTTTATCATTAGTTTATTTCTCATGTTTTTGTCCTCAGCAATCTACCATAGTATGCAATACCACTCACCCCAAAAATATGTTCTTCGTATTATTGACCACAGCATGATATATATTGCTATTGCTGGAAGTTATACTCCTGTAGCTTTATCATTAGTAGGTGGTTGGCTAGGTTACATTATAATTATACTACAATGGGGAACAACAATTTTTGGTATACTATATAAGATATTTGCCAAAAAAATAAATGAAAAATTTAGTCTTTTTCTTTACCTCTTTATGGGATGGTTAGTTATTTTTATCATACCAGTCATTATTACTAAAACAGACTATAAATTTTGGACCTTAATGCTTCTTGGAGGTTTATCTTATAGTGTTGGTGCAATTTTCTATGCAAAGAAAAAACCATATTTTCATATGATTTGGCATCTCTTTATTTTAGTTGCTTCAATCTTACAATACCTTGGTATTGTATACTACATGATTCCATAAAAATAGGTAGATCTATTAAGAGCTACCTATTTTTATTTTTTTGATTGAAGACGACCATATAATAAATATGGCACTTGACGTAACCCTTTCAAATCCTTAACACTCAAAGCACACATGATTAGTTTTAAGTCATTTTTCCAGGTGTTAATCGTGGCTATTGTTTCCTCGACACTTTGAGTTTCAACCATTTCTAAGATAACTTTAGATAGTCCAACTCCTCTTGCCCCTAAAACAAAACACTTAATCATATCTAAAGGATTACGAACACCTCCAGAGGCGAGAATTTCAATGTCATCAACCATACATTGAGCATTTAGTAAGCATTGAACAGTCGTTTGACCCCACTGATTAAGATAATGATGCTTACCACTTCTTTTATTCTCAATATAAGCAAAACTAGTTCCCCCTCTTCCAGAAATATCAACAGTCTTAATACCGATTTCTTTGGCATAACGTATAGTCTTAAGATCCATACCAAACCCAACTTCTTTTAATATTAAAGGTAACTTGATTTGAGACTGATAATCTTTCAGATTTTCCTTCCAATGCCTAAATCGACGTTCTCCTTCTGGCATAAGTAATTCTTGCATAACATTAACATGTACTTGTAAAAATATCGGTTGTAACGCTTTAATAGCTTTTTGGGCCATAGTAACTGACTTATCTAAACCAATATTCGTAGCAAGTAAAAGATTATGATATTGGTTTAAATTTGGATAACTATTTTGATAATCACCTTTTAACGCTGCACTATATGAACCAGTTACCATGATAATACCTGTTTCCTCAGCGATATATGCTAGCTTTCTATTGATTTCTGCAGCACGATGACTTCCTCCAGTCATTGCATTGATATAAAAAGGACACGAAAATGTTTGTCCTGCAAAAAATGTTGAAATATCAATTTCTGATAAATCATAATCTGGTAAGGAACTATGAATTAACTCCATATCATCAAAACTATTGTAAGGAGATTGATAATCTAGGGCATGGTTAATATGTTCATCCTTACGATTTGTCATGTAAATTCTCCTTATATATCAATTTAATATTATGGTAATCCCATCGTTTGATGAGTTCTTGTTCTGCTTCTTTAGAAAAACAAAAAGCAATACCGCAATCACCACCACCTGCACCTGATGACTTTCCAATGGCTTCTAAACCAATACAATCATTGCATAATTGAAGTAATTCCTTATTATAAATGTCAGGATGTAAGTTTTCAATTAAATTAGCAAGTTTTGTTATAGCTTGTAAAAACGATAATTTATTTCCTTCTTCAATGGCACAAAGAAGGTTTAAAACATTTTCAAAACTTTCAGATAAAAATGCTTGATCAATCAAGTCTTCGACATTACTAACCAATTTTGAAGATATGGCTGGTTTTTGTGTCCAACCAACTAGAAATGTCGTATTTAGTTGGTTTTTAACTGGACGTATAATATATCCCCAGTCATCATTTAAAACTGAAAGCATCGTGTCAGTCTCTATCTTTTGACGAATTTTATTACGGTCAAAAGACTGATAAAAAACACAGGTATCATATGAAATACAAGCAATATCCCCCATTGAACCATTATCTCCTACCTTCAATAAAATATAAGATGCTAATTTAAAGATAGTGTCAGATGTTAGTGAAAGCTTATATAAGCTTGAAAAAGCTTTAATCACAAGTACAAGCAAGCTACCACTAGAGCCTATCCCAAACTTCTTTCCATCTTCTCCCATATGACTGTTAATTCTTAGTCGAAAGGGCCTCGGCGTAATACTTAACTCCCTAAGATAATCATTCATAATATGTATTGCAGTCTGTAAGAAGTGATAAGCTTCATCTTCTACTTCTAAAGAGACTTGATATGAAAATAAATCAGAAGATAGTAGATAGGCATCTGAAAATGAAATATCTGCAAACATATTGATTGGAATATTTTTAATAATCGCTACTTGAGCAGGTTTTAAAATAGCATATTCACCTGCAATATATAACTTACCACATGAGCTAACGTGATATTGCTTACTCATCTTTAAATTCCTTTGTCTTAGAGATAATTATCTGATATTCTTTACTAAGTCTAGTTGATAGGTCATCCAAGTCTTCTTCTAAACAAAGTACTTTGACATTAGGTCCTGCATCCATTGTAAAATAACACCTAAACCCTTCTTTTCGCAATTCTTTAATTTTGTCAAGAGTTCGATAAGTTTCATCTGTTAAATAATCAAATGGTGGAGTTGAAGTTTGATTTGTTTTGTGCATATTTAAGGCATTTTTTTCAGTCAATTGACCAACTTTTTCAAAATCATTGGCTTTTAAATAAGTTAACATATCGATGTAATCTTCTTCTGACTGTTTAACCCACTCATTAAAATAAGGTGAAGTTTCAACAGCACGTTTCATTCCTTCACGGCTGGATATAGGCTTTTTCTGATTATTTAATACAATCATAATCATAGCCATTTTTAAATCTGTGTTAACTTTAAAAATATTATCTGTATTCTTATCCCATGCTGCCACGGGTCCAAAAAAAGAACGACTTGAAGAACCAGAAGCGTATTTTGCAGTCTGGGCTAATTCTTCTACAGATAAATTGAGCTGATAAAATTCATTACAAGCCTTTATAAGGGCAGATAAACCACTTGAACTTGAGGATAATCCTGCTGCAGTAGGCATATTATTAGTTGTTTCAATTTTAACAAAAGCCCGTTTATCTCCTCGAAAACGGTCCAAAATTTGTGTCATTTTTTGATGTTCAAACTCATTTTGACGCTCACCATTTATATAAAATTCATCTGAACTAGCATTATCAGATAATAAAGTCAAACATGTTTCCGTATACATGTTTTCTAATGTTAACGATATACTACTTGTTGATGGAATCATCAAAGTTGCATCTTCTTTTCCCCAATATTTTATAATCGCAATATTAGCGTAAGATTTTACCACTACACTTTTTCTATCCATGTTTTTAAAGCGCCCTTCTCTTCTAAATGACTTGCTATTGTTTTTGCCTCTTCATAGGTTTTTGCTAAAGCAATAATGCAACCACCTAATCCGCCACCGCTCATTTTTGCTCCTAAAGCTCCAGATTTTCGTGACTCTTCAACCAAAATATTAATTTCAGGTATCGAAACTCCAATTTTTTCCAAATTTTTATGAGCCTTGTCAAAAAGATGACCTAATTCTTCTAAAGAATGAGTTTTTATTGCAGATTCTACTTTTTCGGTCAATTGCCCTAGTTCTTTTAAATAAGGTCGGTTAATTAACTCATTCTGAGCAACTAAGTCAACTGCTTGACTTGTTTTGCCATAAATCCCTGAATCAGCGATAATTAAATAAGCATCTAAAGAAAATTCTAAAGACTTAAAACCAATATTTCTAATATATTTTATAGGGACATCGCTTAAACAAGTTTTTGCGTCTAAACCACTTGGGTTTCCATGAGCAGCAATTTCTGACTGATTGACCAATTTTTCTAACTCAAAATCACTAATTGTTTTTCCAAAATAATCATAAACTGCTCTAATCACCGCAATAGCAACTGCTGCTGATGAACCCATTCCACGGCGTTGTGGAATCTCCGAACAGATTGAGTACTCAAGACAAGCGTCTTTTTGATTTAAACTTTCCAAACTGGTATATAAAGCTGTTGAAACTGGATCTGATAAGTCAAATCTTAAAGACTTATCACCCTTTTTTATATGACATAAAATATTAATATTTTTTAAAGGAAGTGCAATTGCAGGATAACCATAGACAACCGAATGCTCACCAATAAGGATAATCTTGCTATGACCATATCCATTACCAATTTTATTACTCATTTTTTACTTTCTACTGTGAAATATCCTCTATTATTTTATCATCAATTAGACTAAAAAGCGATAAAAATGTCGGTTTTAAAGGATTTGCTATTTTTTATAAAAAAGGTCAAAAAAAGTCAAAAAATCTATTGACATTGTCTGACCATTTGACTATAATAGACATATAAAGAAATTATTAGTAATAATAAAAACTTTATAAGATTTGATAATGAAGAGGTAATTAATATGGCAAATAATTTTGGAACTAATGGATTTGGAAACATGGATGATATTTTTAATCAATTAATGGGGAATATGCAAGGTTTTAATACAGAATCTAAACGCTATCTTATTAATGGACGTGAAGTAACACCTGAGGAATTCCTACATTATAGACAAACAGGACAACTTCCTACAAACAATGCTGAACAACATCAAGATACTAAAAAGGTATCAAAAGATAGTATATTAACAAAATTAGGTACTAATCTTACTGAAAAAGCTAGACAACATGAACTTGACCCAGTCATCGGACGTAATAAAGAAATTCAAGAAACAGCTGAAATTTTATCAAGACGTACAAAAAATAACCCTGTTTTAGTTGGTGATGCTGGTGTTGGTAAAACTGCTGTTGTCGAAGGTTTAGCCCAAGCTATTGTTAATGGTGATGTTCCTGCATCAATTAAAAATAAAGAGATCATTTCAATTGATATTTCTGGTTTAGAAGCTGGAACACAATATCGTGGAAGCTTTGAGGAAAATATTCAAAATTTGGTCAATGATGTTAAACAAGCTGGAAACATTATCTTATTCTTTGATGAAATTCACCAAATTTTAGGAGCTGGTTCAACAGGTGAAGGTGGATCAAAAGGATTGGCGGACATCTTAAAACCTGCCCTTTCTAGAGGAGAAATCACTGTCATTGGCGCTACTACACAAGATGAATATCGTAACACAATCTTAAAAAACGCCGCTCTTGCAAGACGTTTTAATGAAGTTAAAGTACTTGCACCAAGTGCACAAGATACATTCAATATTTTATTAGGCATTAGGGATTTATATGAAAAACACCATAATGTTCTTCTACCAGACAATGTTTTGAAAGCAGCTGTTGACTATTCTATTCAATATATTCCACAAAGAAGTCTACCTGATAAAGCAATTGACTTGATTGATATGACTGCAGCTCACTTATCAGCCCAACATCCTGTAACTGATGTCAAATCAATTGAAGAAGAGATTAAACAAGAAAAACAAAAACAAGAAGAGTTTGCTGAAAAACAAGACTATGAAAATGCTTTGAAATCAAAAACACGTATTGAAGAATTAAGTAAGCAAATTGGTCAGCATCATGAAGAGCACAAAACCACAGCAACAGTAAATGATATTGCTGAGTCTGTTGAACGTCTAACAGGTATTCCAGTATCTAAGATGGGAAGTAATGACATTGAGCGCCTTAAAGATATGAGTAAACGTCTATCAACAAAAGTAATAGGACAAGATAAGGCTGTTGAGGCAGTATCAAGAGCGATTAGAAGAAATCGAGCTGGATTTGATGATGGACACCGTCCGATTGGTAGTTTCTTATTTGTTGGTCCTACAGGGGTTGGTAAGACAGAACTTGCAAAACAATTAGCACTTGATATGTTTGGATCAAAAGATTCAATTATTAGATTGGACATGTCTGAGTATTCTGACCGCACCGCAGTATCTAAATTAATTGGTACTACAGCTGGATATGTAGGATATGATGACAATAATAATACCCTAACAGAAAAAGTAAGACGCAACCCATATTCAATTATTCTACTTGATGAAATTGAAAAAGCTGACCCTCAAGTTATCACACTACTTCTTCAAGTTTTAGATGATGGTCGCTTAACTGATGGTCAAGGTAACACCGTTAACTTCAAAAATACTGTTATTATTGCTACATCAAATGCTGGATTTGGTCATTTCGATGAAAATAAAGAAAATGATGTTCCTATCATGGATAGAATCGCACCATATTTTAGACCAGAATTCTTAAATCGTTTCAATGCTGTTATTGAATTTTCACAATTAACTAAGGAGGATTTAAAAGAGATTGTAGAACTCATGTTATCAGAAGTAAATCAAACAATATCTAAAAAAGGTATTCACTTGGAAGTTTCTCCTGAAGTTAAAGATAAACTAATTGAAGAAGGATATGATAAGACAATGGGAGTACGACCACTCAGACGTGTCGTTGAACAAGAAATTAGAGACAATATCACCGACTTCTATCTAGATCATCCTGAAGCTAAGGCTTTACAAGCAACATTAGAAGATAATAAAATTAAAATCTCTGAAGCTAGCACAGATGAAAACTAATATAATGAAAAAAGCTTAGACTCTTAATTGAACCTAAGCTTTTTTATACACAAAAATTCTCGCAAAAAAATATATTCAAACACTTTTTATTTTTAGAAACACTCTCACACTTAGAGAGAAGCTTAACAAAATAGTCAAATTTATTTCTAAATTAAAAGATTACCAGTAATTTTACCGATTTTTAGGCTTTAACCTTTAAAAGAAAACTTTGAACTAACCTTGTATGAATCTCTTATAGCAATTACACCTTTACACCCATTTTAAATGCTCTCATTGACTATAAAATTATCTCACAAATACTATTGTTAACCTTACTCTATCAGTAAACTTAAAGATTCAAATACAATACCTTTAGATGTTAAAACTTTTAAAACTGGGTTTACATCGTTTTGAACACGATAAAAGATGAGACGAATTTCCTCACCTCTTCTGCCTAATTATAGGTTACACACTATATCAGACAAATGTGGTTTTCGGTCAGACCTTTTAGTTTTGAGTGTTACGATTTTGACCTCTATTAGTTGTATCAAGAATATACTTATCAATCAAACTAATGACTTCATCGTTGGTAGGTAAGTCAGAATGTTGCGCATCCTCTCCTGTTACTGTGATTTCAGTATAATGTTCAACTTGCTTTTGATAAATATATTTCCCAGCGGATACACTAGAATCTGGAACCAATTCATCAGAATCATAAGTGATAGTCCCAGCCAATGAATAAACGATTAGATTTGATGGAATATCACTCCTATGTTTAATAAAATCTGCTAGCATTTCCGAACGATTATTGATGTTTTTTTCATTAAAATTATAAGGGGTACCAATCGTCATTAATTTTTTTATTGTGACATAATCTTCATAGTCATAAAAGTAATTTTCTAAAAAAGCAGTATAAATAAGGCCCCCATTAGAATGAGCGATTCCTTTAAAACTATTAAAACTGTATTTATTTTGAAGAGCTATAAAGGCTTGATTAAACATTTTTGCCTGTTTTTTTATATTATTATAACCGTCCTTATTATTTTCAAATCCAACTACAATAATAGGTTCATAATCATGCGCCCTAATCTTACCACGAAAAGTTATTTTACCATTATTATAAACTTTAACCTTCAATAGACTATGATTAGCATTAGTCGTTTCGTTAATTTTTTTAACGAGACTATCAAAACGATTTTCAGTTGCTGAACTACCTGGAATCATAATAACAGGAGATAATCTAGAATTAGCATGCTTTTTCAAACTTTTAATACTACTTCTTGTCCAAAAAAAGGAGCCAACCCCTAACCCAATTACCAGTAATATAAAAATAAAGATAAAGCGTTTATTATTTTTAGTCATATAACACCTCTCGTCTCTTTTCATAACGAATTAGCAACATTTCATGATAACGTACAAATGGGAAATAGATGATAATATCTAATATTAATAACATTATTACCAATGCTAACGTACGAAAACTGCCTCCTGTTGCAATGAAAGCATAAAATATACCAGGTGTCCCAAAAGGTACTGGAAAAGCAGAAAGGGGAACCAATCGTAAATAAATACAGACCCCAGCAATAAGTTCATTAATTAAAGGGGTTATAAAAAATGGAATAAGATAAACTATATTAAAAATTATAGGTAAGCCAGTCATAGCAGAAATCCCATTCCCAAAAAACGAGGGAAAAAAACTCAAATAACTGATCTGTTTCATTTTTATGTGTCGTGAAAATACTATAATGATTACTAAAATAGCAAGTAGATTACCAACACCACCTACAATACCATAACTTTGGTATAAGGTCATAACTGTCCATCTATGAGGTAATTGGTAGAGATTATTTGATGAAAGTGCTATATTTAGGTTCTCAACAGCTGTAGTATCATCAAAACCCTGTGAAAAAAAGGGAAAACTAAAACCTATTAAGGCCAATAGACTATGTGTTATGGTTACAAAAAAAGTAAAAACATAGTCGGGGAAACTAGCTAAAAATTGGGTAATAATGTTATATAACCACTGATAAATACCAAATTTACGTAAAACTGTCATTATACCATTAAAAGAAACTGCTATAATGATAACCGTTATCAATAGTTGGAACTGCCTAATGAGCATTTTATTAATTTCTTTTTTGGAAAGATAAGATAATGAAAACTTATAATAACTGAGATAACCGATATGTCCAATGAAAAAACCTATTAAAAAACCAATCAATAAGTTGGCTGAACCAATAAATGATAATTCTGAAAATGTATTTATATTCAAACTCGTTGTTAAGCCTTGTGCATAAAAAATTTGGTAAAACAAGATAGCTGAGACACTGATCATTTGATCTCGTAATCCATAATACCTCATTGTATAAGTAGCACCAAAATATGCTGCTAACCAGCCTAATATTCCTGTTCTAAAACTTGAAAATTGAGCTAAAAAATGGCCAACTTGTTGGTAAAAAGGAAACCACTGTTCTGGATATAAAATCATTTTTAAAAAACCAAATTCCGCAAAAAAAGAACTATCTAAAACTTGTACACTAGTTAAAATTAAGACAAACGGAAATAGCGAACGCAATGTATTATCAGTAATAATTATCCATTTTTTTTGATAGGAATGTTCAATAATGTTTAAAAGACGTTTTTTCATTATAACCTTTCTATGACGACATTAATAACCTTCTAATGATACTAACTTGAGATTCAGTAACCACAACAAAAATCGTTGCCCCTGCTTTTAGGCGTGTATTCCCATAAACAACTTGAGATTTTTGATTAATAACTTGTGTGGTAATTAAAACATTCTTAGGTAGTTTTAGATCTTTAACAACTTTTCCAGCTATTTTATCAGAAACGACTAATTCAATCAAGGTTGGTTGGTCAATGTCATCTTTTCTAGAGTGTTTCATCTTTTCAAGCATTGCTTCATATATGGGTTCACCTTTTAAAACATCCATTACAATATAAGCAACTAAAGTTACAACTGCGATTACCATCAACTGTCTCAAATCACCAACCATCTCAGTTACCAAAATCATTGCTGTTAAAGGCGCTTTAGAGATAGCACCAAAATAACCGGACATTCCTAAAACAATAAATAATGGTAACAAGTCTTGTGATAAAAGACCCAACCCTACCATCACTCGAGCAAAAAATACACCAGCAAGGGAACCTAATGTCAAAATAGGTAAAAAGATACCACCAGGTAAACCACTACTATAACTTATCATACTCCCAAGATAACGAATAATAAAAAAAATAAAAATTGTTAAAATACCATAATAAGCATTTGGAAGTGATGTTATTAACCGATTACCACCTCCTAATAATTGAGGAAGAAAGTAACCGACTGGAATAATTAAGATTGCTGGAATGACGCCATAAAAAAATGGAGAAAATGGAAACCACTCAAAACATTTTTCATAAATGAGATTAAAGTTTAGTATTGTTTTTTCATATAAAAATCCCATTATGCCTAAAAATACTCCTAATACCAATAATATCCAATAATAATTCAAAGCTAAGGTTGGTAAATTTTGAGATAAAGCCAGTACAGGAGATAGACCAAAAATATTTAAAGAAATAAAATTTGCAACTAGACTGGCAACAAGTGCTGTAATCCATATTAAACGTGAAAAATGATGGTAAATCTCTTCAACAACAAATAATAATCCCGCAATTGGTGCATTAAATGCTGCAGAAAGCCCTGCAGCTGCTCCACTGGCAATAAGCACTCTTCTTTCCATTCTAGATGCTTTTAGATATCTGGCTACTCCCTTAGCCCCCATTGCACCTAATTGTATGCTAGGTCCTTCTCTACCTAACATTTGTCCCATAGAAATCGATAAAATCCCACCCAAAAATTTTTTCCACAAAACACTCCACCAACTAGGGTGTAAAATTCCCTTCAGTTCACCTTCAACATGTGGAATGCCTGAACCTTTTATATTAGAATCTGATTTAATTAAATAGCCAACAAAAACGGAAGATAATACTCCTAAAAGAGCAATTAAAATAAGATATATCGGTCTTTGATGCGCGTTCTTGTAGCATTCTAGCACGAACTCAAATAAATGCTCTATCATCAACCTAAATAGGCTAACAATACTGCCAGAAACAATACCTACTAGAATTCCTCTCCAAACAAATCCCATAATAGAACTAATTGAAAAATGAAAGTCTGTTTTTGTTCCTTTCATAATAATCCCTCACTTTATTTTTCTTATCTTATTTTATCAAATATCAAACAGAGTAACATTACAATTCAACAATATAAAAAAAGAAAACATCGCTGTTTTCTTTTTTAAAATTTTAAGTATCGTCTCATTGATAATACAGAACCCATCGCACCTATTAATATTCCTATTGCAAATAAGGCAGCGATAACAACAGGTATAAATATAGTTGTTGGATAGAGAGTTAAGCCTTGAGATACCAATCCTGGATTAAATGTTTTGTATAAATAATGATACAAAAAATAAATCATAAGCGATGGTAAAATGGCCCCAATCATACCAACCCAAGCTCCCTCGAAGAAGAATGGTCCTCTAATATATGAGTTTTTAGCTCCTACTAAACGCATAATCTCAATATCACGTTTTCTTGATAGAATAGTTAATTTAATTGTATTTGAGATCAAGAATATAGCAATTAAAATTAATACTCCAGTTGCTATAAAGCCCCATATCTTAATGAAATTAGAGGTTTTAAAGATAACATCTGTATTAGAGCCGCCATAATTTACATCTTCTACACCTTCAAACGTTTTAATTTCTTTAGCAACTGTCTTAACATCACTAGGCTCTTTTGTTTCAATTACATAGACATCTAAAATGGCATTAGGATCCTCAGCAAATAACTTCCAATCATCACCATAAGTAGCTTGCAATTGTTTTAATTGCTCATCTTTGTTTGAATAAGTGATTGAAGAAACCCTATTCATTTTTTTAATTTTATCGTAAAGTTTGTGGTAATTTTCATTAACTACTTTTTGTCCATCCGAATTAATAACCGTTTCTGCTGGATCTACTGAGCCCTCTACTAAATAAACGTTAACTTTGATATTTTTCTCAATACCTTCAGCAATACGTTGTGTATTCATAAGAACCATCGAAAACAATGCAACCAAAGTCAAAATGAAGGTTATCATACTTGTAGAGATTAAACTCATCCAAAAATTTCGTTTTAAACTCTTGATTGAATCCCAAAAATGTCTGAAAAAATTTCTAATCATTATAGCCGTATTCTCCTTCTTCTTCATCACGAACAATTTTTCCATTTTCAATTGCAATAACACGGTGTCTAAATGTATTGACAATTTGACTGTTGTGTGTTGCCATTAAAACAGTTGTTCCTTGGAAATTAATACGTTCTAAGACTTGCATAATCTCCATTGAAATTTCAGGATCCAAATTCCCTGTTGGTTCATCTGCGATTAAAAGTTTCGGATTGTTTACTATAGCTCTAGCAATTGCCACACGTTGTTGTTCACCACCAGATAATTGGTCAGGAAAAGATCTCATCTTGTGTTTTAATCCAACTAACTCTAAAACTTCCGGAACTCTTCTTTTAATATTTTTTGGTCTTTCACCAATAACTTGCATCGCAAATGCAACATTTTCATAAACTGTTCGTTGAGGCAACAGTTTATAATCTTGGAAGACTACACCAATGCTCCTTCTTAAAATAGGAACATCTTTTTTCTTCATTTTATTTAAGTCAAACTTACCAACCTTCAAGGCACCTGAAGTTAGCTTTTCTTCTCTATAAAGCAATTTAATAAAGGATGATTTACCCGCTCCTGACGGACCAACAATATAAACAAACTCTCCTTGGTTTACGGATAAATTAATACCTCGTAAAGCCGTTGTCGAACGATGGTACTTCTTAGTAACATCTCTCAATTCAATTAAAGACATACTTCTCCTTTTTCTAATTTTCAATTCGCCATTTTAAATAGGCATCGATAAAACCATCAATTTCGCCATCCATAACTTTGTCAACTTGAGCCATCTCAAAATTGGTACGGTGGTCTTTTACCATGGTATAAGGCGTAAAAACATAAGACCTTATTTGACTTCCCCAGGTGATTTCTTTTTTATCACCTTTCAAATCACTCACTTCTTGCGCTTTCTTTTCTTGCTCCATTTGGTAAAGTTTAGCTTGAAGCATTTTCATAGCTCTATCTCTATTTCCATATTGAGTACGGTCAACAGTAGAAGCCACCACAATACCTGTTGGAATATGGGTTAGTCTAACACCTGTCGAAACTTTATTGACGTTTTGTCCTCCAGCACCACCTGATCTAAACGTATCCATCTTAATGTCATCATCTCTGATTTCTACTTCAATCGTATCATCCAACTCTGGCATAACCTCAACAGAAGCAAACGATGTATGTCTTCTTTTTGCAGAATCAAAAGGTGAAATACGTACCAGACGATGCACACCCATTTCTGATTTTAAAATACCATAAGCATTCGGTCCTTCAAAAGATAATGTCACTGATTTGATTCCTGCTTCATCACCAGCTTGATAATCTAAAACCTCAACTTTAAACCCCTTACTATTACCAAAACGTGTATACATCCTAAGAAGCATATCTCCCCAGTCTTGAGCTTCTGTTCCTCCTGATCCAGGATGGATTTCAAGAATAGCATTGTTATGGTCGTAAGGTTCAGATAATAAGAGATTCATCTCATATGTTGATATTATTTTCTTCAAATTATCCAATACTTCTTCAAGTTCTTCTTTCAAAGAATCATCCTCTGAAATCATCTCAAGAAGTAAATTCGATTCTTCAGATAACTCTTCCATTTTATGAAATGTTTCATAAGTCTGCTTTAGTTCATTTAGTTCTTGAGACGTTTTTTGAGCTGCAATATTGTCATTCCAAAAATCTGGTTCAGACATTTTGTTTTCTAATATAGCAATGTCTTCTTCAAGTCTCTCTAAGTCAAAGAGACCTCCTAAAACTCATTATTTTATCTTCATTTTCACTTATTATTTGACGAATTTCTGCAATTTCCATTTCGATACCTCTTTTTACTTATCTCTTTATTCTATCATAAATTTTTTAGCTTTGCCATTGCTTCAAAACTAACTGACGCTCTTCTTCAATAAAATCATCTTTATAATTGATATCTTCTATAAAAGCTAGCATATCGTCATTAGGTTTCTTTATAATTTCACCGAGAGCCCAAATAGCTGTAGCTGTGTGAATGGGGTTATTATTTTTATCAATAATTTCCATTAATTTAACAATTGCTGTTTTATCATGACCATTAGCCAAAGCAATGATAGCATTTCTTTGTAAAATATTTTTTCCTCTCCAACTTCCTGCTATCATTCCGAATTTTTCCTTAAAAGATTTGTTTGATAACTCTAAAAAAGGAATTAACTCAGGATGAGCTAACTCTGGGTCAATGTCACTAGCAAGTGGATTATCAATCCCCTTATTATATGGACAACAGATTTGACAGATATCACAGCCATAAATTACCGTCTTAATTTTTCGACGAAATTCCATGTCCATCATTCCTTTATCCTGTGTTTGGAATGATAAGCATTTCCTTGCATTCATAGTTCCATCACCAATCAAACAAGAGGTAGGACATGCATCTAGACAGCGCGTGCAATCTCCACAATCATAGTCAACAGGCTCATCTGGTTCAATTTCCAGATTCGTAATTAACTCACCTAGATACATATACGAACCAAACTCTTTTGATATCACTAAACCATTTTTTCCAATAAATCCAATCCCAGATCTCCTAGCAACAGCCGTATCAACTAATGCTCCAGTATCGACCATTGCTTTATGTTCCAGAGGAAAATCCTCACATAATTTTTCAATTCCTTCTGACAATTTTTTAAGTTTATCCTGCAAGACATAATGATAATCTAATCCCCAAGAGTTAGGTGTTATTTTACCTCTTTTATACTGTGTTCTAGATGGGTTTTTGGGTAATTTATTAGGATATGCAACAGCAATTGAAATAATTGTTTTTGCTGATGCTAAAGAAAGTTTTGGTTTTATCCTTTCTTCAATGTTCTTATGTTCAAATCCAGTAGTTCTACCTTCTTCAACACCCAAGCGTAAAGATTTTTCTAAATAAGCAAAATCATCAGCCGTGGTAAATCCAATTTTTGATATCCCAATTTCCTTTGCTAAACGCTGAATCTCACTTTTTATTTCCATATCTTTATCTTAATGGAAATTTATAAAGACTGCAAGACAAAAAGATGACAATTTTATTTTTCATATTAATTTTAAAAGAAAGTGATAAAAAGCTAAAAGAGATTCATTATTGAACCTCTTTTAGCTTTTTATATTTTAGTTAAGATAATAAAATAATTATTTATTACCAACGCTAATACGATTCAAGGCACGACGAAGAGCTACACGAGCTCGTTTTTCTTCATCAATATCATGAGCGCTGTGTGCTGATTCAATTTCACGTTCTGCTCTAGCTTTAGCACGCTCAGCACGACTAACATCTATATCTCTTGAACGTTCAGCCGAATCTGCAACAATTGTTACTAAATTGTTTTTAACTTCAATAATCCCCCCATTTATAGCAACCCAATCGACATGTTTTTCATCATCTATACGACGAATTTTCATTTCGTGAACTACTAAAGGTGCAATTATATTGACATGGTTAGGTAAAATTCCCATTTCTCCATCTGGAGTTTTAACAGAAATAAAAGTTGAATGATGGTCATATTTTACGCCATCTGGTGTTACCACTTGAACAGTCATTTGTTCCATAATAGCACCTCATTAATATTCCATTGTTTTAGCTTTTGCAATGACATCCTCAATTGGACCAACGCTTCTAAATGCATCTTCTGGTAAATCATCATATTTACCTTCTAAGATTTCTTTAAATCCACGTACAGTTTCTGAAACAGGAACATATGAACCAGGTTGACCAGTAAATTGCTCAGCAACGTTAAAGTTTTGAGATAAAAAGAATTGAATACGACGAGCACGACCTACTAATGTTTTTTCTTCATCAGATAGCTCGTCCATACCAAGGATTGCAATAATATCTTGCAATTCACGGTAACGTTGAAGAACATGTTGTACTTGCGTTGCAACATTATAATGCTCTTCACCAACAATTTCAGGTGATAGGGCACGTGAACTTGATGCTAATGGGTCAACGGCTGGATAAATACCAATTTGAGTCAAACGACGTTCTAGGTTTGTTGTAGAATCAAGATGGGCAAACGCTGTGGCCGGTGCAGGGTCAGTGTAGTCATCTGCAGGCACATAGATTGCTTGTATTGAGGTAACAGAACCCTTTTTCGTTGATGTGATACGCTCTTGTAATTGTCCCATTTCAGTCGCCAATGTTGGTTGGTAACCAACCGCTGAAGGCATACGACCTAATAGAGCTGAAACCTCTGAACCAGCTTGGGTAAAGCGGAAAATGTTATCAATAAATAATAAGACATCCTGCCCTTCAACATCACGGAAATATTCGGCTATTGTTAAACCTGTTAAGGCAACACGCATACGTGCTCCTGGTGGCTCATTCATTTGACCAAATACCATGGCTGTTTTCTCGATAACACCTGATTCCTTCATTTCCCAGTATAAGTCATTTCCTTCACGAGTACGTTCACCTACACCAGTAAATACTGAAATACCACCATGTTCTTGAGCAATATTATGAATCAATTCTTGGATAAGTACGGTTTTACCAACCCCTGCTCCTCCAAATAAACCAACTTTACCACCTTTTAAATATGGTGCAAGTAAGTCGATAACTTTAATACCTGTTTCTAAAATTTCAGATGATGTTGACAATTCATCAAACGATGGGGCTTTTTTATGGATTGGGTCACGTTCTGCATCACTTGGGAAAGGTGCTTCAAGGTCAATGGTATCACCCAAAACATTGAAGACACGTCCTAGTGTCTCTTTACCAACTGGAACACTAATTGGACGACCAGTATCAAGAACTTCTAATCCACGTGTAAGTCCATCAGTTGATTCCATAGCGATTGTACGAATTAAACCATCTCCAAGCTCAAGTGCGACTTCAAGAACGATTTTTTCTTTCTTATCACTATCTTTATACACTATCAACGCATTATTAATCTCAGGTAAAGTATCTTCTGTTGAAAACAAAACGTCAACAACAGGGCCAATAACCTGAGCAATTTTGCCTGAACTCATGCTTTTTTCTCCTTTTTAGACTATTTCTTATGAGAGCTTACCTTAATTATATAGGCAAACTTTATCTTTTTATTCAAGAGCATTTGCTCCAGCTACAATCTCAGTAATTTCTTGAGTAATAGCTGCTTGACGAGCTCTATTATATAGTATTGTTAAATCATTAATAACATTTTTGGCATTATCAGTTGCAGTCTGCATCGCAGTCATCCCAGCGGCGTGTTCAGCAGTTTTTGCATCAATAATAGCTCCATAAATCAAGCTTTCAGTATATTGAGGCAACAATTGCTCCAATATTACATCGCGACTTGGTTCAAGTTCAAAACTTGAAATTCCTTCTTCACTAGCTTGACCTGCATCAAGCTCTGTAATAGGAAGCATTTGTTGAACACGAACCTGGCTTGTAATACTATTAACGTGATGATTATAACATACGTATAATTCATCAAATAACTCTTGTTTGTACATTTCTACTGATTCAGAAATAATTTGTCCAACTTGTTCAAATGTAGGTTGGTCTTCTAAACCACGTAATTCAAAGGCAACGTCAATTCCTCTTGCTTTAAAGAAATCCGAACCAACACCTCCTATTGAAATAATTGTATAATTAGTATCATTTGGATGATATTCTTGAATTAAATCAAGCATGGCTTTTAAAATCTTTGAATTATAACCACCAACCAAACCTTTATCAGAGGTAATAACAATGTAGCCTGTTTTTTTCACAGGTCTTGATACTAACATAGGATTTGTTGAGCCACTAATCAACTCTGCTTTCATCAAATCAGTTGTTATTTGTCTAACCTTTGTGGCATAGATTTGAAAGTCACGTGCTGCCTGCTCTGATTTCACCAACTTAGCAGAAGATACCATCTGCATTGCACTTGTGATTTTACTGGTCTTTTCAGTAGAATGAATTTTACCTTTGATTTCACTAAGAGATCCTGGCATTTAGAACCTCCCTCTTATTTAAAACTTGATTGATCTTTGAAAGCCTTTATAGCATCGTTCAAAACAGACTCTTCTGGAAGATCTTTTGTTGTACGAATAGTTTCGAAAATTGTTTCGTAATGTGCATCAAAATAATCATATAATGCTTCTTCAAATGATTGAATATCATCTACCGGAACATCATCTAAGAAACCATGTGTTAAAGCGTAAAGAATAAGTACTTGTTTTTCCACTGGCAATGGTTTATGTAAAGGTTGTTTTAGAACCTCAACTGTACGACGTCCTCTATTTAATTTAGCTTGAGTAGCCGCATCTAAATCAGAACCAAACTGAGTAAATGCTTCTAATTCACGATAAGAAGCTAAGTCAAGACGAAGTGTACCTGCTACTTTTTTCATTGCTTTGATTTGAGCACTACCACCAACACGTGATACTGATGAACCTGCATCAATGGCAGGTCTGATTCCTGAATTGAACAAGTTTTCTTGTAAGAAAATTTGTCCATCTGTAATTGAAATCACGTTCGTTGCAATATAGGCTGAAATATCCCCAGCTTGTGTTTCAATAAACGGAAGGGCTGTAATTGAACCTCCACCTAACTCGTCAGAAACTTTTGCTGAACGCTCTAATAAACGGCTATGAAGATAGAAAACGTCTCCTGGATATGCCTCACGTCCTGGTGGACGACGTAGTAATAATGATAATTCACGATAAGCCACCGCTTGTTTTGATAAATCATCATATACAATTAAAACATGCTTACCGTTATACATAAATTCTTCTGCCATAGCCACACCTGCATAAGGAGCAATATATAGTAATGGAGAAGGTTGGGATGCCGATGCAGTTACAACTATTGTATAATCAAGAGCACCATATTTACGTAAGGTTTCAACTTGAGTTCTAACTGTTGACTCTTTTTGACCAATTGCAACATAGATACAAATCATATCTTGCCCTTTTTGATTCAAAATAGCATCAATCGCAATAGACGTTTTACCTGTTTGTCTATCTCCAATGATTAACTCACGTTGCCCACGTCCAATCGGAACAAGAGCATCAATAGCTTTCAATCCTGTTTGTAAAGGTTCAGAAACTGATTTACGTTGCATAACACCAGGAGCAGGAAATTCTACTGGTCTTGTAGCAGTCGTTTGGATATCTCCCAAACCATCCACAGGTTGTCCCAAAGGGTTAACGACACGTCCAATTAGAGCATCACCAACAGGTACTTCCATGATTTTACCAGTACGTTTAACAATATCACCCTCACGAATTTGAGAAAAATCACCAAGAATGATAATCCCGACATCATTTGACTCTAAGTTCTGAGCCATACCAAATGTACCATTTGAAAACTCTAATAATTCACCACTCATGGTATTATCCAATCCACGAGCTCTGGCAATACCGTCACCAATATAGGTAACAACACCAGTTTCTGTGACGTCAAAATTTGGCTGGAAGTTTTCAATTTGCTTTTTAATTAAAGCGCTAATTTCTTGTGCATTAATTGCCAAAAGTCACACCACTTTCTATTTTAATTTCATTTTAAATTGTTGTAATTGACGACGAATACTTGTGTCAATAATTCTATTATTAACATTGATAATAAAACCACCCAAGATATTTTCATCAATTTTTTCAATAATCTGATGAACAGTTAGACCAAATTTTGTTTCAATTGTTTTGACTAACTGCTGTTTTTGTTTATCAGAAAGAGCGATAGCAGTTGTTACTACAGCATCATAACTTTGCGTAACGACTGCAAACTTCTCTAATATAGCTTCTAAGATAGAATATAATAATCCTTCTCTCTCATTTTGCAAAATTACCTCAAGAAAATTTTTCATATAGTCTGAACTAGACTCTTGAAGCAACCTAACAAGCTGTTTCTTTTGTTCTCGTGTTATTGCAAGGCTTTTCAAAGTTTTATTTAAATCTGATTCTTCAAAAATCAGCAATAAAGCTTTTACATCTTCCTGGACGGCAGTCACACAATTTTTTTCGACTGCAACTTCCACAAGACTTTTTGCATACTGCTCAATAAGAACCTCTGTTTTTTTAGTCATTAGACTTCTCCTAACTTATCAAGATAGGTATCAATCAATTGGCTTTGTGATTCTTTATCTAATTGTTTACTTAAGATTTTTTCTGCTAATAGAACTGATAAATCAGCAACATCACCTTTAACACTTGCTAAAGCTTCTGCTTTTGATTGTTCAATATCTTGATTAGCTTTATCCTTAATACGATTTGCTTCTTCATGAGCTGATGTAATAATTTGTTGGCTCTTATTTTGACCAACACCTTTTGCATCCTCAATGATTTGAATACCTTCATTCTTTGCATTTGATAATTCAAGCTCACGTTTGTTTGCTAATTCTTCTGCTTTTTGACGTGCTGTTTCAGCTCCATCTATATCAGATGAAATTTTTTCAGATCGTGCTGAAAAAATACCTGTGATTTGTTGCCAAGCAAACACTTTAATTAAAAGAAGCAATAAGACAAATGAACCTGTAACAATGATGATATTTCCTAGACTACTCTCATTAATAATTGTAGACATTGCTAACTCCTCTTTCTTTACTCTTCTTCATGATTTACTTTATGACTTATGTAAGTTGAAGCAAGTATGATAAAAACATAAGCTTGAATACATGAAATCATAACTGAAAATCCAGTCCATAAAATATTTAAAATCACGGCTGCAAAACCGCCAATAATATTTATGTGTGCTAATTGAAGTAATAAACCACTTAAAACTTCACCTGAATAAATATTACCATATAAACGAAGAGCTAATGATAAGATATTAGTCAATTCTTCTAATAAGTTCATAGGTAACATAACTGGTGTTGGAGAAAGATAACCTTTTAAGTAACCTTTAATCCCTTTTTTACGAATACCTTCAACATGGACAACTAGGGCAATCATAAGCGATAATCCCAAATCAACAGCAAAATTTGCTGTTGGAGAAGTCCAGTAATTTTGAGTTTCAGATGAAATTTTAGCTGCTAAACCAATATTGTTAGCAACTATTAGAAAAAAGAACAAGGAAAAGAAGAATAAACTATAGTTGTCAGTATATTCTCCTAAATTAGGAGAAATAACGCCACGAACAAATTCATAGACCCATTCTAAAATATTTTGCTTACCTTTTGGTTTTATCGTCATATTTCGACTTGCCCAAAAAACAAAAGCAAATACAATACCAACAACAATAAGAGACATAGAGAGAATGGTCATATCAAACTCAAGACCAAATAAATGAATGGTCGGATTTTCCAAATGTTCCAACATTCTCCTCCTTCTTTATACTAATCCGTTATCTTTATTTTCCAACAAAGAATGTAAAGATAAATAGGACAAAGAATGTACCTTCGATAAAGGCAACACCTAAGAACATTAAACTACTTAATTTCTTAAACATTTCTGGCTGACGAGCTGATGCTTTTGCGATGTTTGAAACGAGGATACCCTCACCAATACTAACGCCTAAAACGGCTAAACCGAGTGCTAAAATTTGTAAATTCATGCTGAATTCTCCTTTTTAAAAATTTTTACTTTGTTATTTTAGTCCTATTTTAATTGAATGTCAACCAGATACCCTTTAAATAAGACTTTTTTTTAACTTTTGTTAACCTTTATATTAATTTAACTTAATTTAGTTAGGAAATTCCATTTAATATGCTAAAAAGCTCGAATCGTTCCAAGCTTTTTATCTTAAATCATATGGTTATTTTTCTAAATTCCATATCTCAGTTGCATATTCTGTGATCGTATCATCAGAAGTAAACTTCCCTGATTTTGCAATGTTTGTTAAACACTTTTGAGACCATTGGTATTTATCTCTATATAACTGGTCAATCCTTTCATGTGCTTCTACATAAGATGTGAAATCTTCCAATAAGAAATATTCATCATTATGTGTAATCAATGCTTCAAAAATTTCTGTCCCTTCACTAGCAATATTGGGAATAGTACCATCAATGAAACTTGTTACCACACGTTTTACCACTGGATTAGTATCAAAGATGTCTTTTGAATAATAATCATGTGTTGCATAGTGATGATAAACTTCATCTTTGTTCATTCCAAAAATGATAATGTTTTCTTCTCCAACCTCATCTTTTATTTCAATATTTGCTCCATCAAGTGTAGCTAAGGTAACTGCTCCTGTCATCATAAATTTCATATTTGATGTTCCTGAAGCTTCTTTAGAGGCTAAAGAAATTTGTTCTGAAACATCTGCAGCAGGAATGATTAACTCAGCTAAACTAACATTATAATTCTCAAGAAAGACAACTTTTAACTTACCTCGTAAGCTCTCATCATAATTAATTAGATTGGCTAACTCATTAATAATCTTAATAACTGATTTTGCAAAATGATATCCAGGTGCAGCCTTTGCTCCAAAGATAAAGACACGTGGGATCATATCAATTTCAGGGTTGTTTTTGATATCCCAGTAAAGTTTAATAATGTGTAAAACATTTAATAGTTGGCGTTTATAAGCATGAAGTCGTTTAACCTGCACATCAAAAATGGCATCTGTCGAAACTTCAATACCTGTTGTTTTTAAAATATAATCTGCTAAACGTCGTTTCGCTGCTTGTTTCACTTGATAAAATTTAGTCAAAACAGATTGGTCATTATGGTACTCTAGAAGTTGTGTCAACAAGTGAATATCTTTACGCCATTGCTTTCCAATAGTTTCATCTAATAAATGTGATAACTCAGGTGCAGCAATTTGAGTCCATCGACGTTGAACGATACCATTTGTTTTATTATTGAATTTTTCAGGGAATAGTTTATAAAAATCATGTAAAGTATCTTCTTTTAATAATTCTGTATGCAGCTTTGCAACTCCATTAACAGAATGACCGCCAATTATGGCTAAATTGGCCATATGAATATAATCATCTTTTACAATCCTTGTATTTTCAATTGTTAGATGATCTATTCCCTGATGAGCCATTTCTGAAACATAGCGATTATCAATTTCCAAAATAATTTGATAAACACGAGGGATAACAGATTTAAAGAGATTTACTGACCATTTTTCTAAGGCTTCAGATAAAATAGTATGATTGGTATAACTCATTGTTTTTACCGTTGTTTGCCAAGCATCATCCCACTCTAAATCATACTCATCAACCAAAATACGCATTAATTCAGCAGGGGCAACTGCTGGATGCGTATCATTAATATGGACTGATACTTTCTCATGAAGCTGTGTTAATGGTAAACCTTGTTTGAGATAAGATTTTACAATTGTTTGTAAACCGGCACTAGTCATAAAATACTCTTGAATCAAACGAAGTTGTTTTCCTTCGTAATTGGAATCATCTGGGTACAAGATAGCAGTGATATCCTGAACTCTTCTTCTAGACTCAATTGTTGGGTAGTCAAGTTCATACTCCTTTGGAATCTCAACATCCCAAAGTCTAAGATTATTGATTACGCCATTTTGATAACCAATTTGAGGAATATCATAAGGAACTGCATGTAAAATACTCGGTTTATCATAAACTGGTCTAAATTTACCATCTTTATCTGCACTTAGATAGACCTTACCAAATAATTTAACATCAACAATATCGTGATCTTTTCTAACTTCCCAAACATTCCCAATTGATCCAAACCAAGAATCTGGTAACTCAACTTGATAACCATCAACTATTCTTTGTTTGAACAAACCATATTTATAACGTAATCCATTTCCAAAACCTGGATATCCAGTAGTTGCAAGAGAATCCATAAAAGCTGCAGCTAATCGACCTAATCCCCCGTTACCCAAGGCCATATCATGTTCTGCTTCTTTAACATCTTGGAAGTTAATTTCCAAATCTTGAAAACTCTCTTTAACCGTATCTAATATTCCTAGATTTAAAAGATTAGTCTCAAGCATTCGACCTGGTAAAAACTCAATTGAAAAATAGTAGGCAACCTTTTCCTGATTTTCAGATAACTTACGATTACGTGTAATCCAAGTATTAGTATAATAACGTCTAATTAATTTTGCTAATGTTAAAAAAATTTCAGAAGGTGTCGCTACAGAAACTTTTATCAACTGCTCTTCATGTAACGTTTGTTTAAAATCTTGAATAAATTGTTCTTTTGTTAAATCCATCTTCTCCTTTTATCCTCCACTAAAGGTATTCATATAATTGTATGTACGATTGACAAGCAGTATCCCAAGAAAAATCTTTTGCCATGGCATTTTTTTGTAACAGGTGCCATGCTGATGGGTTATTTAGATAAGTATCTAAGGCATATTTTAATGTTTCCATTAGCCAGAAACCATCAAAATGATTAAATGAAAAACCTGTACCAGAATTTTCATAAATATTAAATGGCTCAACGGTATCTTTTAGACCTCCAACTTCGTGTACTAGAGGTAATGTTCCATAACGCATAGCCATTAATTGTGATAAACCACATGGCTCAAATGCACTAGGCATTAAAAAGATATCAGATGCTGCATAAATTTGTTGCGCTAACTCTAAATCAAACGTGATATGAGCTGATAATTTCTCAGGATATTCTTGTGAAAACCATGAGAACGCTGCTTCATAATCTTGATATCCAGTACCTAACAATACCACTTGAATATCAAGTTGTAACATGTTGTGTAACTCTTTAACAACTAAATCAAAACCCTTCTGGTCTGTCAATCTAGAAACAATTCCGATAAGAGGAACATCGTCTCTAACAGGTAAGCCAACCCTTTCTTGAAGGGAAACTTTATCTTTTTTCTTTCCGCCCAAGTCATCTATTGAGAAATGATACGGAATCATCTCATCTGATTCTGGATTTAAAAGCTCCGTATCAATACCATTCACGATACCTGTTAGTTTTCCAGATTCCATCCTCATAATCTGTTCCAAACCTTTCCCAAACGCTGGGGTTTGAATCTCATTTGCATAGCTTGGAGAAACTGTAGTGACTCGGTCAGCATATAAAACAGCAGCTTTCATCCAGTTTAAACAACCATTCCAACGTAATGTACCATCTTCATAACGTTCATAATCAACGCCAAATAAATCACCCAACATTTCAGGTGAATATTGTCCCTGAAATTCGATATTATGAATCGTAAAGACTGTTTTAATTGAGCTATAAGCATTAATCCAACTATATTTTTCTTTTAGTAAATATGGAATCATTGCAGTGTGGTAATCGTGAACATGTAAAACATCGGGAATAAAATCAATTTTTTCCATTAATTCAAGTGCTGCTAGTTGGAAATAAGCAAAACGCTCTCCATCATCCCAGTCACCATATATACGACCCCTAAAGAAATAAAATTGATTATCAATAAAGTAAAAATTAACACCGTCTCGATGAATTTTTTTAACACCTACATACTGGTGGCGCCATCCTACATTGACATAAAAATGGAATAAATCTTCTATTTCATGACCGAATTTTTGATGAACTACATCGTAGTATGGTAATACCACTGCCAATTGATGTCCTCTTTTTACAAGTGATTTAGGCAATGCCCCTATGACATCGCCTAATCCACCTGTTTTAGCAAAAGGTGCTCCTTCTGCCGCAACAAACATTATTTTCATTGAATCATATCCTCTAAAACTTCTTTTGATTTAGAAACAACAATCGGATTTTCTTTACTTCCCTTGATTGTAACTCCAGGTGCCACTTTAACGTTTTTATCAAGAATAGCATACTCAATATGAGCACCTTTCCCAATTGTCACTTTAGGGAAAACGATACTCGCTCTTACATAAGATTCACTATCAATGTAACAATTTCTAGAAACAATCGATTCTGTAACTTCTCCTTTAACAATGCTTCCAGAAGCAAACTGAGCATTTTTAACAGTTGATTCTTCAGCAAAATAAGTTGATTCTTCATTCTTAATCTTAGTATACACCTTTTGGTTACTATATAAAAGTGAATAGAATTTTTGTGTGTCTAACATATCCATATTAGCATCATAATAAGATTTCACAGAAGAAATGTTAGCTAAGTAACCTGTGTACTCAAAAGCTAGGGCTTGGCTTTCAACACAAAGGTCTCTTAACAAGAAACGTACTTTTCTTGGATTTTCTTTAATGGCTTCTTTTTCCATTTGTTCAATCAACCAAGGAGTATTAACTATATAAATACCAGCAGACATTTTTTCAAGTCCATTTTCACCTGAAACAGTATCTTGTCCAATAACAGTATCTGTCTCATCAACATTTAAAATCATATTAGATTTAGAAATCTGTTGTGTCTCTAATTTTTTATATACAACAGTCATTTGACGTTTATTAGCATTATGAACATGTAAAACCTGCTCTAAATCAATATTACAAAGAATATCGCAACTGAGATAAATAGTTTGATCAGACCCTGATCGTTTTAAGTAGGTTAAAATTTGATCGTAGTAATCTTTATCTGTTGCAATACTATCTTTCACATCTGAATTATAAAATCCTAAAAAGTAATGGCTCAGTAAAGTATTTAATCCCCATTCTCTACCATTTCTGATATGGTCAAATATTGAACGGACATTTTGTCCTCTAAAGATTGCATAAACACTTCTTACACCAGCGTTTGCTAAATTTGATAATTGGAAGTCAACTAGTCTATACTTACCATCAAAGGGAAGATTTGCTAGCGGTCTCTTATCAGTCAAACCTTCCATCTCTGAAAAACCAATTGTACTTCCTAATATCGCTGAATATTTATCAATCTTCATTTGGTAACCCCACTCTTTCTTTATATCCCACAACCTGCACTACTTCAGTTCCATCGACAACAGCATTTGGTTCAATAATTGCACCTTCTCCAATTATGGCACGGTAAATTTTAGCACCTTCATTTATAATTGCACCACTCATGATAAAGGAATCCTTAATTTCTGCTCCTTCTTTCACTTGAACATTCGTTGATAAAATAGAATGCTCTACTTTTCCAGCTACAAAACAGCCATCTACAACTAATGAATTTTTAACATCAGATTCTTCAGTCAAAAAGTTTGGTGGAGCAATAACATTTCTTGAGTATATTTTCCAAGAACGGTCATGACTATGTAACTCATTGTCTTCTCCAATATATTCCATATTAGCTTCCCAAAGTGATTCGATGGTACCAACATCTTTCCAATAACCCTCAAAGTTATAAGCATATACACGCTCACCACTTTCTAGGTAGGCTGGTATAACATTTTTACCAAAATCGGACATATCGACGTTATTTTTTTCAGCATCTTCTAGCATTGTTTTCAATCGTTTCCAGTTAAATATATAAATACCCATTGATGCTTTTGTTGATTTTGGATGTTCAGGTTTTTCTTCAAATTCGACAATTCTATCATTTGAATCTGTATTCATAATACCAAATCGACTCGCTTCTTTAAGAGGGACGTCAATTACTGCAACTGTCAAAGATGCCATATTATCCTTATGTTTTTGAAGCATATCATCATAATCCATCTTATAAATATGATCACCTGATAAAATCAAAACATACTCTGGATCAATAGAATCAATGTAGTCAATATTTTGAAAAATAGCATGACTAGTTCCTTGGAACCAACGATTTCCCTCAGTAGCTGAGTACGGTTGTAAAATTGAAGCTCCTGAATCTATACCATCCAATCCCCAAGCAGACCCATTTCCAATATGGCTGTTTAAAGCTAATGGTTGATACTGAGTAATCACTCCAACATTATGAATTCCTGAATTAGCACAATTTGACAATGCAAAGTCAATAATACGGTACCTACCACCAAATTGAACAGCAGGTTTTGCAATAGTTTGAGTTAATTTTCCTAGGCGTGTCCCTTGACCACCTGCTAGGATAAGAGCTAACATTTCATTTTTCATTAAAATATCCTTTCTGATATAAATCTCATTAGTACGACTGCTAATCTTTTAAGCGACGTTTAATTCTCCAAATACTTGCCCCCATTGCTGGTAAAGTAAATGATAGGGTTTGCTTATAATCCTTCCACATCTCTTTTTTAGTCTTAGTATTTGGATTGTGGGCTCTCCAGACACCCCCAAACTCTACTAATTCTGTATTCCAAATTTCCTCATAAATCCCAAAATTAGGAACACCGATAGTAAAATTCTGTCGTTCAACAGGTGTCATATTAAACACACAGATTAAATCTTCACCTTTTTTACTACGTCTAATAAAAGATAAGACAGTTTCAGCAGAATTATCTGCATCAATAATTTCAATACCATCATATGAATCATCAATTTGCCATAACGACCTATGATCTTTATAGAAAGCATTTAAGTTCCTAGTAAATATTTGCATTTTACGGTTCATTTCGTCTTCAAGATTGGACCATTCTAGTTGTTCTTGACATTTCCATTCTAAAAATTGACCAAACTCACTTCCCATAAATAAAAGTTTTTTTCCTGGATGACAAATTTGATACGTATATAAATTCCTAAGTCCTGCAAATTGATTGTAACGGTCACCCCACATCTTATGCATCAAACTTTTTTTACCATGAACAACTTCATCATGTGAAAATGGTAAGATATAATGCTCTTTAAAACTATACATAAAACTAAAGGTAATTAAATTATAGTCAAATTGACGATAAACAGGGTCTTCCTCAAAAAATTTCAAGGTATCATTCATCCAACCCATATTCCACTTGTAATCAAATCCAAGTCCATTATCTTTTAATGATGTCGTAATCGGAATACTAGCGGTTGCTTCCTCAGCAATCATCATAAGGTCTGGATGGTCACGTTTTACTACACCGTTTAATTTTCGTAAAAAATGAAATCCTTCTAAATTAATATTTGTTCCCTCATGATTTACTTTCCAAGGCCCCTCATCATAATCTAGATATAACATATTGCTAACTGCGTCGACCCTAACACCATCTAAATGATACTCATTTATCCAATAAAGCAAGCTTGAAATCAAGAATGATTGGACTTGATTTTTCCCTAAGTCAAAATTTAAAGCACCCCATCGATAATTATGAGCTCTATCGTAGTCAGTATACTCAAATAAAGGAGTTCCATCAAAGTACGCTAGTGCATCATCGTTTTGGGTAAAGTGTCCAGGAACCCAATCAACAATGACCCCAATATTATTCTGATGGCATGTATTAACAAATTCCTTAAACTCTTCTGGTCTTCCGAAGGTATGCTCTAAGGCAAAATAACCCATTGATTGATAACCCCAACTCACATCTAAAGGGTGAGCCATCAAAGGCATAAATTCTACGTGAGTATAATGCATCTCAACCAAATAAGGTATGAGCTGGACTGTTAGGTCTTTAAATGTTAAATTCGATCCATCACTCGCTCTTTTCCAAGAGCTTGCATGAACTTCGTAAATGTTAATCGGTCGTTCCTTAAATCCAAAACGTTTCCGACGACCCAACCATAAACTATCCTGCCATTTGAATACATTATCTTTTCTCAAAATCGTCCCTGTTGCGGGTCGACTTTCAAATAACTTGCCAAAAGGATCAATTTTTTCAACTTCTTGACCTGATTCTCTTGTAACTAGATATTTGTATATTTGCCCTTCATATGCCCAATTAACAAAAATCTCCCATATACCATCATCTTGAGTCATATCTAGTGCATATTCTCTCCAAGAGGTGAAATCACCTATCAGTTGAACTTTTTGAGCATAGGGTGCCCAAACTCTAAAGTAAAAACCATCCTCACCATTATGATGAGTAAAATGGGATCCTAAATAATTTTGGATAGCAAAGTTTTCCCCGGTATTAAAGGTTCTAACTGCTTCATTAGCTGTCATAATGCCTCCTTATCTATCCATATATTCTCTTAAAAACAAAAATAGCCCGAGTAAACTCAGACTATTTGGTAATATCAATGACCAAAAGTGATAACTCTTCAATCACATCTTTTTGAAGACTTCTATCATTTGATATTATTATATCATTATGTATGTTTTTATGCAAGCGTTTTCTTTTTATTGTAAAAACTATTTTATAACTTTTATTTTTGGATATACTATAAACTATCATATCTCCTGTATCATGGGGATTTTCTACTTTCACGGAGTCATTAATCATTGTGAAACTTGAAAATGAAAACAAATGTTCTGATTTTCTCAATCTAATGATATTTCGTATAAATGCGATTGTCTTTTTATGATAAGTGACTAAATTCCAATCAACTTGATTTACGATATCAGGTGCATTGTAGGAGTTCATAGCAAATTGTTTATCTTGCTCTAAAACTTGTCCATTATCACCTGTAGGTACTACCTTAGTCCTTAAAAATTCTTGACCAATTTGCATAAATGCAATACCAGGCATTAAAAGGTTAAGAGCTGATGCTAATTCAATCCGTTTTATATGTTGTTCATTAGAATCCTCAGAATTTAAGACCCATAATAAATCATTTAAATTATAATTATCATGTGCTTCAATGTAATTAACAACTTGATTTGGAGAGAGATAGCAATTAAATTCCTGACTTCCCATGATAGCTTTTATCATATCATCACGGTTGGATTTTCCTGAGACATAGCCAAGCTTAAATTGTCCATATACTTCTGCACCTTTAATGGCATTCCTCTGGTCATCATTAAAAAATCCAATATTTGGTAGCAAAGAAGCATTACCTTTTTTTGCTTTTTCTTGTGGAGAGAGACCATCTCCCATGTCCCAACCCTCACCGTAAGTGATTATTCTTGGATCTATTTCATCTAATGCTTCTCTGATAAGATTCATTGTTGCTACATCGTGAAGCCCCATTAAATCAAATCGAAAACCGTCAATATCATATTCACGCGCCCAATAACATATCGAATCTATCATATATTTCCGAAACATTTCCTTCTCACTAGCTGTTTCATTACCACAACCTGATCCATTTTTAAAAGATCCGTCTGGATTCATTCTATAGTAATAATCAGGAACAGTCAGTTGAAAAGCTGAATTTTCGGTTGAATAAGTATGGTTATACACGACATCCATAATAACACCAATACCAGCATCATGATAAGACTTAATGACTGATTTCAACTCTAAAATAGCTTGTTTAGGTTGGCTTGGATTAGTTGAAAAACTTGTCTCAGGAGCATTATAATTCTCAGGATCATATCCCCAATTATACATCAGACTACCATTATTATCATATGTCTTATGGTGATCAAAAATAGGTTGCAGCTGAATATGTGTTATGCCCAATCCTTTAATATAATCAAAACCAGTACTGTCAGAAAGAGGATTCTGAGTTCCCATTTCTGATAATCCTAAAAATTTACCTCTTAAAGACTCTGAAATTCCAGACGTCTTAGATATGGAAAAATCTCTAACGTGCATCTCATAAATTATAGCTTCTGTTGAATTTTCCAATCGCCATCTCTTACAAGCGTGTTGTTCTGAATTCTTATCACCAATCTCTAATAGTTCACTTTTATAGATAACCGATCTTTGACCATCTTCCGTTACTGAAATAGCATATGGATCACGCGTAATCGTTCTTTCTAGATGAGGAAACTCTACTTGAAAGCTATAGGCTACATCACTTAAAGTCTCATCTAAAACCAATTCCCACACACCAATCGTATTTAATTGATGATTTTCATAGTCACTATTTGTTCCGCGAACCATTTCATAACACTTTAAAATGGGGCTATCATTTGCAACACCATCATAAAGTATTAAGCTTACTCTACAAGCAGTTGGCGCCCACAATCTAAATAAGGTTTGTTCATTTTCGTGCCTAAATCCTAGCCAATCTGAAAATCCCCACTTTTTATCAAAACTTTTGGCATTGATTCCCATATCGAAAGCTTGTGTGTCGCATTGGGCATAAAATGGACTAGTCATCGCCGCTTGTTTTGAGTAATAGGGGGTGTCATCTCCCTCAATCAACCAAATTTGAGTTATAGGAACACCTGAATTTCGCTCGATTTTATAATCTACAGTCTGATAATCCCAATCTTGTGAACAAATTAGAAAGTAAACAGACTCTAAAAAATGACTTCCTCCATAATCAAAGAGTGCTGTTCGTCCAAAATCATCATATTCTGTAAAATAGGCTACTTGACCTTCTTCTTTATCCTTCCAATACCAAACGCACTTCCTATCATAAGATTCTTCTTTAGAATGATAATGTAACATCACTTGATTTCTCATCGCTATTCCTCTACCAAATCATTAAGTTCATCAACTTCATGAGTAAATTTCTGTGCAATTTCATCTAGATTTATCGGTTCGTTTTCATATGTTAGAGCATCATCAGAAATTTCATCTGTATTCGCAAAAAAGGAAATGTGATTTTTGAGATTTTTTAAAAGTATTGGAGCATTACCACCATACTCACCATCTAAATTAATCATCATACGTTCCTTTGATAAAGGTTCGATTTCAAGAAAACTTGTCTTGATGTATTCAATTCTCTTATCGTAAATGTGTTTACCACCATCTAAAATAAGTCTAATCAAATGTAGAATTTCAATCAGATTTGCCGTTTTAACTAATATTAATGTAAATTTACCATCATCTAACTTTGCATCAGGTGCAATCTGCTCAAATCCTCCGACAGAATTAGTGATTGCACTAAATAACATAGAAATCTCCCCCTCAAAAATCCCCTCTTCATTTTTAATGCGAACAGGTACTTTAGTAACACGGGGCAGTAATTCTACACCTTTAGCAAGATAGGCTAAATAGCCAAAAGTTGTTTTCAATTGACTTGGTACAGTATAGGTCAATTCTGTAAAGCTTCCTGCAGCTGCAATATTAATAAAATACTTATTTGAATAAGCTAATCCAATGTCCATATGAATAATCTGGTTCTTGCCAATTAATTTTGCTGCTTCTACTGGATTTCCTCGTGGAATTTTCAATGCACGTGCAAAATCATTTGTTGTTCCTGCTGGAATAATAGCCATTTTAGGACGGCGTCTTAAGGGAGCTATGCCATTGACAACTTCGTTTATCGTACCATCACCACCAGCAGCAATTATTAAATCAAAACCTAGTTTTGCAACACGAGAAGCTTCATTTTTAGCTGAATTCTCTTCTGCAGTTGTTTGAAAAGCAGAGGTCTCATAACCAAAACCCTCAAGGATGTCTAAAACTTCTGCAACATTTTTTTTCATTATTTCTTGTCCAGAAGTAGGATTATAAATTAATCTCGCCTTTTTTTGTTTACTCATATAACTACCTCAATTATAAATTTTTTAACCAAGATTCATCTTTCACAGGAATACCTAAACTATTTGCTTTAGCTAATTTGCTACCGGCATCTGTACCTGCAACAACCATGTCTGTTTTCTTTGAAACACTCCCTGTTACTTTAGCTCCTAGTTCTTCTAACTTTATTTTTGCTTCTTGTCTTGTCAAATCATATAATTTTCCTGTCAACACAATTGTTTGACCTGATAAAAGAGCGTTTTGACTTACTTTTTTACCCATATATTCAAAATTCAGTCCGTATTTTTTCAGCTCTTTAATAAGTTTTTTGGATTCATCTTTATCGTAAAAAGATTCAATTGCATTAGCAACAGACATCCCCATTCCATCAAGTTTCGCAATCTCTTCTTTTGGTGTATGAAACAAAGTATCTAAATCATTACACGTTTCTAATAATTGTTTACTAACCTTTGCTCCCACATGACGAATACCTAAGCCAAATAATAATTTTTCAGCAGAATTTTCTTTAGAATGAAAAATAGCATCTAAAAGTTTTTGTGCTGACTTCTGTTTAATACCTGGTAATTCAAGTAACTGCTCTAATGTTAACCTATAAATATCTGCAACATCATTGATTAGATGAGCAACAAATAACTTTTCAATAATAGCAGGACCCAAGCCTGTGATATTCATTGCATCACGACTTGCAAAATGCGCTAATTTCTCTTTTAGTTGACTTGGACACAAAGGATTAATACAACGTAAGGCAACTTCATCATCAAAATGTAATAATTCACTAGAGCAAGAAGGACAGCTCTTGGGTATCTCAAGTTTTACCTGATTTTGTCTTCTAGAAGTCACAACAGAAAGTACAGCTGGGATAATATCACCTGCTTTGTAGACAATAACTATATCATGAAGCCTTATGTCTTTTTCAGCAATATAGTCAACATTATGAAGTGTTGCTCTACTAACTATTGTCCCTGCCAATTGGACAGGCGTTAAATTGGCAGTTGGTGTAACGACACCAGTTCGCCCTACTGTCCAATCAACCGAAAGAATCTCTGCCTCCTTTTCTTCAGCAGGAAATTTATAAGCAATTGCCCATCTTGGAGCCTTTACTGTAAATCCAAGTTCCTCTTGAATAGCTAAATTATTAACTTTTATGACGATACCGTCAATATCATATGGTAATTGGTCTCTTTTTTTACTAATATCCTCAATAAATTCCCAAATATCAGTCATGGAAGATGAAACTAGATATTTTTGATTTACTGAGAATCCCAAATGGCTCAGATGTTGTAAGGTTTCTTCTTGGGTTTGACTAGCCTGTGGATTCACTTCTTGATATAAAAATGTTGCCAATTGTCTCTTTGCAACTATTGCTGTATCTAATTGTCTTAAAGTTCCCGCTGCTGCATTCCTTGGATTAGCAAACTCAGCTTCTCCTAACTCTTGACGTTCTTGGTTAATTCGTCTAAAACTTTCTTTAGGAAGGTAACATTCCCCTCTTACTGTGATTGTAACTTCCTCATCTAAACATAAGGGAATATCGTGGACTCTTCGGACGTTTTCAGTAATGTTCTCACCAATACTTCCATCCCCACGTGTCGCACCTACTTTTAAGATTCCATTTTCATAAACTAGGGATAATGATAACCCATCAATCTTTAATTCAGCTAAATATTCGACATTCGGAAAATCTTTTTTGATTCTTTGGTCGAATAAATCTAATTCTTCTCGAGAAAAAGCATCCTGTAAAGAAAAAAGCTGGCTATCATGCTGATACTTTTGAAATCCCTCTAAAACTATTCCACCAATGCGATGTGTCGGACTATTTGCTAAGATTGCTGTTGGATTTTTAGCTTCTAAATCCTCTAATTCTCGATAAAGAGCATCATATTCTTTATCCGATACAAGAGGTTTATCATCAGTGTAATAAGCCTTAGCATAAGTATTTAAAAGGTCTACTAATTCATTCATTCGATTTTTCATAATCTTATTTTAACACATTTTAAGCTTGAAATAACTCAAAAAGGCTAGGTAAATCACCCAGCCCAAATGTCCTTTAGAATTTTCTATCTTGTAAAATCGATCACTTTACTAACACGATCACAAATAATTGCTCCAATTAACAAAGAAGCTAACTCTCCAATCCCAGTCGTAAACCAAGTTAAAAAGAATGGCAAACCAGCAATGATAGCTAATTCAGCAGCTACAGTAAACATAGAAGCAGCAAAAAAGAATGAAAAGATAAAAAAAGATTTATCAAAAAGACTTCCTAAAATTCTCTGACCCTTGTATTTATTAAATAAAACCACACCTAAAGTCACAAATACAAGAGTTGAACCACCACCAACAAAAACATCAATTAACCCAAAACTAAAGAAATTAGCTATCATACATCCTAGTGTTAAGCTAATGATATATTTTCGGTTATAAAATGCTAGAAAATTTAAAGTTTCAGATATTCGAAATTGATAAACACCGTAAGAGATGGCGTTTAGAGGGGGGGTAATCGTCAAAATAACATAGATTGCAGCAACCAATGCAATTTGTACAATATCACGTGTTGAAAATTGTTTCATTTTAATTCTCCTTTAACGGTCACAGCCGTATATATTATGCTTGGTGAAAGGAAACTAAGCACCAAGGGTTGTATTTACAACATTTCTAGTATAACATACTTTAATTAGTAGTGACATAAGTTTTTCACATCTTTTTTAGCTTATGATATAATGAACCTATGAAAACTTTAAAACAAAAATTATTCACTTTTATTTCATCTGAGGTTTTTAAATATTTATTTTTTGGGGTTCTAGCAACGGTCGTTTATATTATTTCTAGAACACTTCTATTTTCTATCTCAGCATCAGCCTCTCTCTCAGCAATATGTGCAAATATCATTGCTGTCATTTTTGCTTTTTTTACTAATGATAGATTTGTCTTCAATCAAAAGGCACAAGGGTGGTCCAAACGTTTTGTTAAATTTTTCATTGCTAGAATTTCAACTTTAATTTTAGACCTTCTACTTGCTATTATATTTGTAGAACAATTCCCAAATATTATTGGTCAATTTGTAGAACACAATCTTTCCCTAGTTAACCAAATTGAAACAGTCATCTCACAAATTTTAATCATTATTTTTAACTATATACTTAGCAAGTTTGTCATCTTTACACAAAAAAAATAGGAATAATTCCTATTTTTTTATGTTCTCAATTAATTCTTTAACGCTATCGGGTCTAGCCTCTAGCTTACCGTAATAAATTTCTTGAAAGCTTGCATTCATCACAGCTCCTATAATTAGAATACGTGAGATAAATATAAACCAAATAATAAAGACAAAAATAACCACTGAACTCAATAGTTTGACATCAAATATTCGACTAAAAGAATGAAACATGTATTTACTTGACAAACTACTCCAATATAAAAGAGCAAATGTCGTAAAAAGTGAACCAGGTAAAATACAACGCATTTTGACAATTTTAACATCCGGTAAAAGATAATATAAAATCATTAGTGCAAATAGAATTACTATAAAAGTGACAGGTTGTACAAGATTTAAAAATTGTTCTAGCAATGGATTTGAAATACTAAAATGAGACCTTAAGACTTCAAAAACTGTTTGTGAAAATGTTGAAAAAACAAGAACAAAGGTGACCAAAAAAAGTATTATCAAACCAATTCCCAATCCAACCAAATGACTCAAAATAAAACTTCGATTCTTATTACTAGAATAAGCTTTATTAATGGCTTTTTGCAATGAAGTTAAACTCTTTGATAAGGTCCAAAAGGCAGTCAACATTGCAGCTCCTAATAAACCACCAGAGGGCTTTGAAAATGTACTGATTACAATTTTTGAAATTGATGGATACAAATTTGTAGGTAAATTTTGCTTTAGAAAATTCAAGAAATCTGAAATATCAATATTTAAATATGGAAAGACATTAGCAGCGATTAAAATCAATGGAAATACTGTTAACATGAGATAGTAAGCAACGGCGATTGATGATAAATCCATCTCAGCACTCTTATAATGCTTCAAAAAGATTGACAGTTTCCTTGAATTCAAAATATGCTTAAAATAATCCATAAAAAATTTATTAGACATTCTAATAAGTTCTCTCTTCTCCCTGACTTGTTAATATCACAGGACCATCTTTAGTAATCACAAATTGATGTTCATATTGGCATGATAAACCACCGTCCAAAGTTTTATGAGCCCAACCAGTTTTCATGTCTGTATCAATTTCCCAAGTTCCAGTATTTATCATAGGTTCAATCGTTAAGACCATACCTTCACGCAATCGTAACCCTCGTCCTGATTTTCCATAATGAGGTACCATTGGTTCTTCGTGCATTGTCGGCCCAACACCATGACCAACTAAATCCTGAACAACACCGTAGCCTCTACTTTCACAGTATTCTTGAATAGCTGCCCCTATATCACCAATACGATTACCAACTACCGCCTTTTCAATTCCTAGATACAATGCCTCTTTTGTGACATCCATTAAATCTTGGACCTCTTTTGAAACATCCCCAACAGCATAGGCCCAACATGAATCAGCTAAACCACCTCGATAATTCTCTGTATATTTTTTCATTTCAGAAACATTATCAAAGTTCAATTTACTAACATCTAGAACTGACTTATCAATAGGCTCACTTAAAACCATATCTACTTTTAATAAATCCCCTGATTTTAGAATATAGTGCCTTGGAAACGCATGAGCTACTTCATCATTTAAACCACAGCATGTTGCATAAGGATAGTCCATAATTGATCCTTCAACTCCAATTTGCAATGGAAGCACATTTTCTTCTTTACAACGACGTCTAACATACTCTTCAACTTCCCACATATCTATGCCTGGTTTAATCAAATCTCTTAAACCAATATGGATACTAGCTAAAAAATCTCCAGCCCTATCCATTGCATCTATTTCTCTTTGTGATTTAATTGTTATCATTTTTTCTCCTCTAATTGTAAACATACGATTATTTTAGCAAGTTCTATCTCATCACACATGTACTCAATTTCAAGTAGGAATGAGTCTTTATTTTCTTGAAGAACCTGACTTTTTAGAATAACACATGACTCAATCCGTGTAGGATTAAGATGATATAAAGTTAACTGTTTAATTCTATAGCTTAGGTTTTTTTCAAGAACTGTTCTATCTAAATAATCATTAAAACTATTTTGAATAGTATCAGCTGTCAAATATGAGAAATCATCTAACATCCCTGATTCTACAATAAAAAACTCGGATTCTCCATCATCATGTAAGGTAATCATGCTATCACGACCAATTTTTAAAGGTTGTTCATTAAAATGTGGTAAATTTTCAAACACTTTGCGACGTTGAATCACTCCGACCAATTTCCCTTTGCTCGTCACAACAGGTAACATTGTGAGGTCTTGATACATCATTTTCTGACCAACTTGGACAAGAGGGGTTCTCAAAGTTGTTTCAACAACATCAACTGTCATCAGTTGTGATAAATTTATTTCTGATGCACTTTCTAAAACATCTCTTGTACTAACAATACCTACCAAATTATTATCACTATCAACTATAGGAAAACGAACATGTCCCGTTTTTTGAAAAAGGCTATAAAAATGAGACACACTATCAGAGTCTCGAAGAAATCCATAGTCTTCTTTTCTATCATAAAACTGACCAACTTCTTTAATACCATCAATATTTTCAATGGTTGCTAATGCTTGATTAATCATCGTAGCAACTGTAAATGTATCATAACTTGTTACCATGACTGGAATACCAAGACGATTAGCAACCTCTTTTACCTTCTTAGAAACTGAAAAACCTCCAGTAACTAAAACAGCATTTTTATTTTCAAGGGCAAGTAGTTGAATATTCTCTCTGTCTCCTACGATTAATAAACCTCCTTTTACTAAGTAGGACTTTATATTATTAATCGTCATAGCACCGATAGAAAACTTACTAAAAGCTTGATTTAAACCTAATTGACCAGCAACAACATCACAATCACTAATTCTAGCAATCTCAGCATATGAAATGTGGGCAATTCGGAGACTTGATTTCTGCTTAACTCTAACTGTACCACTTCTAGGTCTTGTTTCCACAATACCTCTCATTTCAGCTTCTTTAATTGCTCGATAAGCAGTCCCCTCACTGACATTCAAATAATTAGAAATACTTCTAACGCTGACTCTTTTTCCTATGTCTAATTGTAATAAATAATCCAAAATTTCTTGATGCTTACTCATTATTCTATTTCCCTTTTAGGCGTCTAAAGATGAGATAATCTTTTGTTTTATGCGTATAGCGGTCACTTCCTCTAAATTGTTTAAAATAAGTATAACCTGAATTTTTTGCAACAGCTTGACTTGCCTTGTTTTCTTTATGAGTAATGATGCGAATCTCCTTAAAACCAATATTTTTAAAAGTTAATTCACTCACTAACTCAACAGCCTCTGTCATATACCTTTTATTCCAATACCTTTTGTTCAAAAAATATCCTAACTCAGCCACTTTATCTCTTGTATCAATTTTTTCAAACCGAATCAATCCTATCATTCTATTATGTTCTTTATGATGAATAACCCAAACACCAAGAGGATTTTTCATAAATGTGTGAACAGCTAATAATTCATGATGAAAACTATCTTGAGACGGAAATATAAAAATGGTATTTTCCTTGTTAAACATAATTTCTTGAAAATCAGGTATATCAGTAAATAAAAATGGTCTTAAAAACAATCTATCCGATTCAATTACACTGTATCGTGCTAATCTAACCCAAATATCCATAATTATATTATATCATATTTCAGTTATTAAAAATTGAATAAAAAAACTAAATGTGATAAACATCACACTTAGTTTTCGTCCGTAATCTTAATATCTGCTCCCAAGGTAGTGAGTTTTTCAATAATATTTGAATAACCACGTAAGATAAATTCAATATTTGTAATCTCTGTTTGTCCATCAGCCATCAATCCAGCAATGACCAATGCTGCACCAGCTCGTAAATCAGTCGCTTTAACTTTTGCTCCTGATAAGCTATTGGGACCATCATAAACAATTGTTCCATTGGCAGTAGAGATATTAGCTCCCATTCTAGCTAATTCCGCAATATGATTAACTCTTTTTTCATAAATTGTATCAATCACACTACCTCTACCCTTTGTTTTTAACAACAAGGGTGTAATTGGTTGTTGCAAATCAGTCGCAAAACCTGGATAAGGTGAAGTCTTTACAGATACTGCTTTTAACTCGTTTTGTTCTTCAACAAAGATAGAATCCTCACCTACAGTCATACAAACACCCATTTCCTCAAACTTAGCAATAAAGCTCTCTAGATGTTCATATAAAACATTATTAATTGTGATGCCTTTACCCATTGCAGCAGCTAGTGCCATATATGTACCTGCTTCAATTCTATCAGGAATTACTTGATGAGTTGTTCCGTGTAGACCGGAACCCCCCTCGATTGTAATAACATCTGTTCCTGCTCCTTTTATATGAGCCCCCATATTATTTAATAATGTAGCAACATCAATGATTTCTGGTTCACGAGCAGCATTTTCAATTATAGTTCTACCACTTGCTCTCACAGCAGCTAACATAGTATTAATAGTTGCACCTACGCTAACTGTATCCATATAAATATGAGCCCCTGTAAGATTATCTTCAACCGATAACTCCATTGTGTCACCCAAATAAGAAATCTTAGCTCCCATAGCTTCAAATGCTTTTAAATGAAGATCTATAGGCCTAGGACCCAAATCACATCCTCCAGGAAGACCAACAGTGGCCATGCCAAAACGTCCCAATAAACTACCATAAAAATAATAAGAGGCACGAAGGCTATTTATCTTTCCATATGGCATCGGTTGATTTCTAACCTGACGGGAATCAATTTCAAGTCTATCACCATCTCGTGATACCTTTGCTCCCATTAATTCTAAAATATCAATTAGACTGGCAACATCGGAAATATCAGGAACACCTTCTAAAATAACAACATCTTCAGCCAATAAAGCTGCCGGAATCAATGCAACAACACTATTTTTAGCACCTGATATTGTGACCTCTCCTCTTAATTTTTTTCCACCGTTAATTATAATTTTTCGCATACTAACTATTCTTTCTTCTAAAATACAGCTCTAACATTCTATCATAAATCAATAAATAATACAAGAATAAGAATAAGTAAAAAAGAAACAAATGTTACACATTTGTTTCTTTCGTCATTGTTTTGTTACTTTAATAAATCCAATAACTCATCAACTTTATCTGTTTTTTCCCAAGGTAATTCAATATCAGTTCGACCCATATGTCCATAAGCTGCAGTTTGTTTGTAAATCGGACGTCTTAAATCTAACATTTTTATGATTCCTGCTGGTCTTAAATCAAAAACTTGACGAACAGCAGCTTCTATAGATTTCTCACTTACTTTAGCTGTCCCAAAAGTATCTATTCTAACTGATACAGGTTGAGAAACACCAATTGCATAAGCTAACTGGACCTCTGCCTTTTCAGCCAATTGTGCAGCTACAATATTCTTAGCGATGTAACGTGCTGCATAAGAGGCAGATCGGTCAACCTTTGTAGCATCCTTTCCAGAAAATGCTCCACCACCATGTCTAGAGTATCCTCCATAAGTATCCACTATAATTTTACGACCAGTCAAACCAGAGTCTCCCTGAGGACCACCAATGACAAATCTACCTGTAGGATTAATAAAAAATTTAGTTTTTTCATCTAAATATTCTGATGGAATAACAGCTTTAATTACTTTTTCAAGGACATCTTGATGAATAGTATCATTGGATACATCTGGATCATGCTGTGTTGAAATAACAACCGTATCTACACGAACTGGTTTGTCATTATCATCATATTCTACTGTCACCTGTGATTTAGCATCTGGTCTTAAATATGAAATATTGCCTGATTTACGCAAATCTGCTAATTTTTTAACCAACTTATGACTTAATGAAATTGGTAATGGCATTAACTCCGGTGTTTCATTAATCGCAAAGCCAAACATCAAACCTTGATCTCCAGCACCAATCAAATCTAATTCATCGTTTTCTTTACCATCTCTAACTTCAATTGATTCATTAACGCCTTGTGCGATATCTGGAGATTGTTCAACCAAAGATGGATGCACACCAACAGATTCCGCTGAAAATCCGTACTCTGCATTATTATAGCCAATCTCAGCAATCGTTTGTCTTACGACCTGATTGATATCGATATAAGCTGTGGTCGATATTTCTCCAAATACATGTACCGTACCAGTATAGACAGCTGTTTCTGCAGCAACATGAGCATTAGGATCTTGCTCTAAAATAGCATCTAAAATAGCATCTGAAATTTGGTCAGCAATCTTATCTGGATGCCCTTCTGATACAGACTCTGATGTAAAAAGTTTACGTTCTGACATATAAATGTCCCCCTTTTAATATATGTTTTAAGTAAAAATACTTATTGTTAAAAAGTTACAAAGTACTAGTTTTTATGACAAAACTATCTTTTCGGGACTCATTAACTTAATTATTGTATCATGAAATACATAAAATTTAGTAATAATTAGCTAAAATCTTTAAAAAATACTATACTTATTTTATGAAAACTTACGAAAAATTATATGATTACCTTAAAAACAAAAACGATTACATCAGTGGTGAAGAAATTGCCAAACAGTTTAATATTTCAAGAAGTGCTGTTTGGAAAGCAATTAAAGCTCTAGAAACCAAAGGAATCTCCTTTCATTCTGTAAAAAATAAAGGCTATCTGTTAATATCGGGGGACCTTATTAGAGTTAAAAACATTGAGAATAAATTAAAGATACCTGTTAGCATGACAAAATATAGCAAATCAACACAACAAGATGCTAAATTATCCAATCAGCCAACTTTTAATCAACCACGATTGTATTTAGCCAATCAACAGGAACAAGCTATCGGTAGATTTGATAGAACTTTTTTTGCTCAAGAAAATAAAGGCATCTATATGACACTACATCTCAAACCGAATTTGCCACTTTCTCAGCTACCTGCATACACCATCTCAGTAGCCGCCTCTATTGTCAAAGCAATTTACCACTTAACAAATATAAAAACCCATATTAAATGGGTCAATGATATCTACATAGGTTCAAAAAAAATAGCAGGTATACTTACTGAAGCCATAACATCAGTTGAAACAGGCCTTGTAACAGATATCTTTATAGGGGTAGGAATAAATTTTAATATCATAGATTTTCCTGAAGAATTAAAAGCTAAAGCAACCTCACTTTTTTTAGACAAACCAACCATTAGTCGTGAAGATTTAATCTGTGAAATTTGGGACTACTTTTTCAACTATTCACATCAAGACCTTTTTAAAATCTATAAAGATGCTTCTTTTATATTAGAAAAAGAAATTACTTTCATACAAAATAGTACGCTTATAACAGCTAAAGCAGTAGACCTCACACCTGAGGGACATTTAGTTATTGAACAAAATGGAGAATTAACTACCTTATCAAGTGGTGAAATCAGTCTTTCTTCTTGGAATTGATAAAAATATTAGTTAATTTTGAAACGATGTAGACACATTTTAAATGATTTAAAATGAGGCATCCTAAAAAAATAGTCAAAAGCCAGTCATTATTAAATAGAGCTCTATTAAAAAAATAAACTTCACTAGCGCAAACAAAAGCTAGATAAATGAATTGTTTCTTTGTCATAATTTAATTCTACCATATTTCATTTATATCCAACCGATTATTGTTTAACCAACAAAAAACTAGGAAAATACTTTCCTAGTTTTTTGTTTTAGCTATTATTTAATTGCTCTTGATTCAAGACCTTCTTCTTCAAGGTAAAGACGGAATGGTACTAAATCATCTGCTTCATATTTAACTCGGAATGCTTTGATTGCTTCTTCAGAATGAAGTTTTGGATCCAATTCTAAAACTTCAACTGGGATTGGACGGTCATGAGTGATACGAGCATCAATAAGTACTGTTTTACCTTGTTTGTTAAGTTCAACAGCTTCTTTAACAACAGCATCGATATCTTCAATACGGTCAACTTTAAATCCTACAGCTCCTTGAGCCTCAGCAATTTTCACATAATCTGGGTTAGGGAAGTCAACACCAAATAAATGTTTGTTAGTGTCTTCGTATTTATTTTTAATAAATGCATACTCTCCATTTGAAAAGACAACGTTGATAACTGGTAAGTTATAGTGAACGTTAGTAATTACATCTGGGTAGCACATATTGAACGCACCATCTCCCATGATATTCCATACTTGACGGTCTGGATTATCTTTCTTAGCAGCGATACCACCAGGAAGAGCAATTCCCATTGTAGCGAACAATGGAGATGTACGCCACATGTTTTTAGGTGTCATATGTAAGTGACGAGTTGATGTTTGAGTAGAGTTACCAACATCAATTGAGTAAATTGCATTTTCATCAGCATATTTATTGATTGCATTGTAGACTTGGTATAATTGTAACTCACCTTCAGTTTTACCTTCAAGTTTGTTCATGTAATCACGCCAGTTTTGGTTATTTTTAACGTTAGCTCTCCACCATGGAGTTGACTCAACAGGATTAACTTTAGCAAGAATTTCTTTAGTTGCTTCTGCGACATCGCCTAAGATTGAAGCATCTAAAGCATGACGTTTCCCTAATTTGTATGGGTCAATATCAACTTGGATAAATTTCTCAGTATTTTTAAATGTTTCATAAACTTCTGAGAATGGGAAGTTACATCCCATGAACAATACTGTATCAGCTTCAAAAACAACTTCATTAGCTGGTTTCCAACCAACACGGTAAGCAGAACCAGTTAAACCTTCGTAGTTCCATTCAAATGCTTCAAAGTTTTTACCTGTTGTAATGATTGGTGCTTTAATCTTACGAGACAGTTCAGTCACTAATTCACCTGCACCAACACCACCATAACCTGCATAGATTACTGGACGTTTTGCATTATTAAGGATTTCTACTGCTTTGTTGATTTCTTCTTCATTAAGACCTGGTGCTACAAAAGTACGATCATAGCTACCTGAACCATAGTATGAATTTTCATCAATTTCTTCAAAACCAAAGTTTACTGGAATCTCAACAACGGCTGGACCTTTTTTAGATACTGCTGCACGACAAGCTTCATCAATAACTTTTGGTAACTGAGCTGCATAAGCAACACGTTTATTGTAAACTGCAATACCATTATACATTGGGTTTTGATTTAATTCTTGGAATGCATCCATATTTAATTCATTAACTGGACGTGAACCAAGAATTGCTAAAAATGGAGTACTATCCATAGCAGCATCATAAACACCATTAATTAAGTGAGTTGCACCAGGTCCACCTGAACCAACCGCAACACCGATTGAACCACCAAATTTAGCTTGCATAACGGCAGCTAAAGCACCAGTTTCTTCATGACGAACTTGTAAAAACTTGATGTCTTTATCTTCAGCAAGAGCATCCATTAATGAACTTAAAGTACCTGATGGAATACCATAAATTGTATCAACACCCCATGTTTTTAAAACATTAAGCATGGCTGCAGATGCAGTAATTTTTCCTTGACTCATAAAAGTCTCCTTCACAATTATAAAATGCTGTGTTTAATCAATTAACTCTTTCAATTAAATTTGAAAACGCTTAATTAACTATCCTAAAATATTCTATCATATTAAATTTTATTTGTACAAGAATACGCTCATATTATAAGAAATTACAACTAAGACAATTTCTCTTTAAAAGTCTAATAATCTATTTAAATTACATATTTGAATTAGTATTATTTCATGGACACGTTTTGTTAGAATAGTATCTAACCAAAGGAGAGGTCTAAATGCCATAACAATAGACATAAAAATTTAAAGAAACTATCATTCAATTGCATAAATCAGGTCAGACCGTTGCAGAACTTGTTAAGGAGTACCGTATTGCTAAGTCAGTAATCTATAAATAGATTCAACTTTATAGTAAGTCTGAAAACTCTCATTCTGCAAACATATCCCTTCATGAACTTCGACAAAACTAACTTTATCCGCATGAAAAAAAAGGAAGCATCGTTAATCTAATCTGAATGAGCAATTAGACCTTCATCTGACAGATGAACATAGAACAAATCAAATAGTGTCTTTTCTTGTCCTGATTGCACCACTTTTTCACGATAGAGCCAGATGGTTTTAGCATCTGGGACTGTGTCTTCATCGCACCCCACAAACTGACGAAAAGAGAGGCGGTCAAGGAGTTGGTATTCCATGGCGTCGTCAGATAGGTTGTGGAGACGTTGAAGCAAGAGTACTTTGAACATCATGAGATAATCTAGGTGAGGACGACCACCACGACTGATGACTTTATCTTTACGACTGAATAATTCTGACAGTAAGGGAAGAAAAAGATTCCAGTCCATAACGGCATCAAGACGTTCTAAGGGATTGCCTTTTTCAGCTAGTTTTGACAAAATTTTTTCATCGTCTGTGAACAAGTGCATAACAGTTCTCCTCATTCCTTTTTAGTCTATTATCTCATTTTTGGAGTATTTAGTGAGTTTTTAAATGTGCCCATATAGATTACTGGCTTAGCAATACCGTACTCCTTAACAAGTTCTCCAACAGTCTGACCTGATTTATGCAATTGAATGATAGTTTCTTTAAATTCTTGTGTCTATTGTTGTGACATTTAGACCTCTTCTTTGGTTAGATACTATTCTGTCAAAAAGTGTCCATGAAATAATACGAACATCAAATAGACGCAAAACAACTATTCGAAACCATTTCTTTAAGTACTCAAAAGAAGCCAGAAACAGAGTTAAAGTGGTGACTGTTGACATGTCTGAAAGTTACATTCTCATCATCGAAATCCTGTTTCCAAAAGCTAAAATAGTGCTAGATCGTTTCCATATTGTTCAACACATGCACAGAGCCCTTAATAAAACCAGAATCCAAATCATGAAACAATTCCCTAAGAACTCCCTTGAATACCAAGCTCTTAAATATTATTGGAAACTGATTCAAAAGGATAGCAGAAAACTATCTTTAAACACCTTTTATTCTAGGACTTTTAGAGAAACACTCACACCTAGAGAATGTCTGAATAGGATTTTCAATCTGTTTCCTTAATTAAAAGTTTACTACGACCTCTACCAACTCTTGCTTTTTCACTTGCAAGAGAAGAATGTTAAGTATTTCTTTGACCTAATACAGGATGAGCTACCTTATCTAAATTATACCGTTAAAACGACTTTAAATACCTTTATTCGTTATAAAATCTACATCACTAATGCCATTAAATTACCTTATTCTAACACTAAACTAGAAGCAACAAACAAGCTGATCAAAGACACCAAACGAAATGCTTTTGGTTATCGGAACTTTGAAAACTTCAAACAACGTATCTATATCGCTTTGAATATCACAAAAGAGAAGACGAACTTCGTCTCCTCTCATGCTTAATTATAGGTCACCCACTACAGTTGACAAAGGACTTAATAAAACCCCGCCAAGTTAGACTTGGCGGGATTTTGGTGTGAAACAGTCCCCTTTTTTAAGATATAAATCACCCTAAGCAATTCATAAAACTTAATTTACTAGGCTTTAGCATTCAAAATGTGATACTCTATTATTTAAGAATGATTAAATCATACGTAATAGTTTATGATTTTCCATATTTTCCTTTATAAGATTTAAGTCCAACTATACCTGAAACGAATGATGCCATTCCAATAGCTGAAACTAATTCTGACCTTGTTTCTGCAGTTTTTGGAAGTTCTTCTTTGTGTTCTTTAGTTGCCATTCCTAATACAACTGAGTCCTTACCAGCAAATGAAGCTGTTTTTATTATTGATTTATCACTCATTGGAAGTGTTGACATATTTAACTGTGGTCTATTAACACTTGGTAGGGGTGGAACACTCACATATGGCTTATCACTATTTGGATAAGTAGGAACATCAATATTTGGTTTTTCAAATTCTACTGGAGGAATTGTTTCTGTCACTTTTCCTTCGGGTTTATCAAACCTTACCGGTGGAGTTGTTTCTGTCACTTTTCCTTCGGGTTTGTCAAAACCTG
>JAUMZW010000034.1 GCA_030527925.1 Streptococcus sp. | reverse complement strand
AAATTGTCAAATCTCTGAACTCGTCAGACAAAAGATTGCTCAGCTATTAATAAACTGAGAGTCTCTGACTCATATCGCCTCTAAACTAGCTATCTCAACCTCTATGATGTTAGTATGATTTCATGGACACGTTTTTGTAGAATAGTATCTAACCAAAGGAGAGGTCTAAATGTCACAACAATAGACACAAGAATTTAAAGAAACTATCGTTCAATTGCATAAATCAGGTCAGTCTGTTGCAGAACTTGTTAAAGAGTACGGTATTGCTAAGTCAGTAATCTATAAATGGATTCAACTCTATAGTAAGTCTGGAAACTCTCATTCTGAGAACATATCCCTTCATGAACTTCGACAAATCCGTAAGGAAATGGCTAAAATGAGGGAGGAAAATGAAATCTTAAAAAAGGCCTTAACGATCTTTGCGAAGAAATCATGAACTCTACCATCTTCCAAATGATCGAGCATCTTCATCATTTATACCAGTTTTCAGTTCAGACCATATGCTAGTTATTTCACGTTTCAAAATCTAGCTACTAAGCCTCTAAAAGCCACAAACCAAGCCAGAGAGATAAAGAAAATGAAATGCTTAAAAAGGAGATCATGATCTCTATCTTGCATCTGCCAAGCGGTACGGTGCTCCTAAAATCCATAAAGATTTGTTAGCAAAAGGTTATAGCTTTGCTATAAAAAGAGTTCAAAAGCTTATGAAAACATTAACTATTCATTCAATTGTACGAAAGAAATATAGACCTGTTTTATCTCCTAAGAAGGAAGGAAAAGAATATCCCAATTTATTAAAACGTGATTTTTCAACTGATAAAGTCAATGAAAAATGGGTAACAGATATTACTTATATCTATACACTGTCTGATGGTTGGTGTTATTTATCCAGCGTCTTAGACCTCCATTCTCGAAAAATCATTGCTTGTAGGCTTGCACAACTCGTTATTGAAACGATTAAAGATTCTCTAATCATATGTTCAGTACGAGATGAACTCATTCTTCATTCAGATAGAGGGAGTCAATATACGAGTTAAGAATACAATGATTTTTTACATACACATGGTATTCAGCATTTCTATAGCGCTAAAGGTTGTCCATATGATAATAGTTGCATTGAATCCTTTCATGCTACAATCAAAAAAGAGTGTATCTATGTTGAAACTAATGTCGGTTACAAAGATGATCAGTCTTGTTACTCAAGTATTTTCAAGTACATTGAAGGATTTTATCATTCGAGAAGACGTCACAGTAAACTGAATTATCTTTGTCCAAATGACTTTGAGAAACAAATAGCTTAGTCTAAAAAACTCTTTCTTCATACTGACAAAACTAACTTTATCCATATGAAAAAAGAGTTCACTTACAAAATAAAGAAAACTTGTAAATTTTTCTCTCAAAATGTGTCCAAAATATTGACATAAATCCACTACTGTATATCGAAAACTAAAAGATTTCAAATGGAATGAGGGATATAACACCTTCCCTTAAGTTCTTTCGTTGGATGAATTTTCTTACCAAAAGGGAAAACTAGCCTTTATCGCTCAAGATTTTCAGACAAAGAAAATCATGACTATTCTTGATAATAGACGTCAAACAACTATTCGAAATCATTTCTTTAAGTACTCAAAAGAAGCCAGAAATAGGGCCAAAGTGGTGACTGTTGACATGGCTGGAAGTTATATTCCCATCATCAAAATCCTGTTTCCAAAAGCTAAAATAGTGCTAGATCGTTTCCATATTGTTCAACACATGAACAGAGCCCTCAATAAAACTAGAATCCAAATCATGAAACAATTCCCTAAGAAGACCATTGAATATCGTGCTCTTAAATACTATTGGAAATTGATTAAAAAGGATAGCAGGAAACTATCTTTAAACACCTTTTATTCTAGGACTTTCAGAGAAACCATCACACCTAGAGAATGTCTGGGTAAAA
>JAUMZW010000009.1 GCA_030527925.1 Streptococcus sp. | reverse complement strand
ACAGTTCTCCTCATTCCTTTTTAGTCTATTATCTCATTTTTGGAGTATTTAGTGAATTTTTAGAGGTGCCCTTAACAACTATCTAATGATCGGAGGAATATTGTAATGAAAATAGCTTTTATTGGAGCAAATGGAAAATCAGGTAGTGCAATTGTTAAAGAAGTCGTTGCAGTAGGTTCGAAGGTAAAAAATTTGTCTATTGGTGATAAAGTCTATGGTAGACCACTAAAATCTAATATAGGAACTTTTGCAGAATTTATTGCCATTGACCAACAAGACCTAGCCCTAATGCCAAAGAATCTTACCTTTGAAGAAGCTGCAAGTTTACCATTGGTCGCATTAACAAGTTTACAAGCCTTATCTGATACTTTACATTTAAAAAAGGGACAACGTGTTCTTATACAGGCAGGAGCTGGTGGTGTAGGTACAGTTGCTATTCAAATTGCAAAAGCAATGGAGCTATTTGTAGCTACTACTGTAAGTGAGAAAGGATATTCACTTGTTAAAAAATTAGGGGCTGGTCAAATCATTGATTATAGAAAGCAAGATTTCGAAAGAGTCTTATCAGACTTAGATGCTGTATTTGATACCCTGGGAAATACAGCTGTTAGTAAAGCATTTAAAATTGTAAAAAAGAAAGTGGAATTGTATCAATTACAGCAAATCCAAATCTAAACTTTTACAAAACTTACAAAACAGATTATCATCTAACACATCTACACGGAATCATTCTCTTTTTCATGGGGCTAAAGTTTGATTTCCTGAGTTTTTTATATAAAGTCTCTTACACACAACTTTTTATGAAACCAAGTCATAGCCAGTTACTAACAATAAAAAAAAATGGTGGAAGCAGGAAAAATTATTCCCGTTATTGATAGTATTTGCACCTTGAAAGACATTAATAAAGCCTTTAAAAAATTAGAAGATGGTCATTCTAAAAGAAAAATTATAATAAAGATTAAGGAAGAAATATGAAAAAAATAGCTATTATTTTAACAAATCAATCTACATATGGAGAAGTACTAGAGCCAACTGGACTATGGCTTGCAGAGGCAACAGATTTTGTCAAGGAAATCACTAAATCAGGCTTTAAAGTTGATTATATAAGTCCAGAAGGTGGTTACGTCCCTATAGACCCTAGAAGTTTAAAGTCCATATATGCTCCAGCCGATGTTATGAAAATCTATCAAAATGATGATTTTCGAAAACAAGCTTTAAGCCAATCCTTATCTGTTAATAAAGTAAATGCACAAGATTACGCAGCCATCTATTTTACTGGTGGACATGGTGTTGTATGGGATTTCCCTGATAATCAAACCTTACAAGACTTGACAAGAGATATTTATGAAGCTGGTGGTATCGTTAGTTCTGTATGTCATGGTTTAGCAGGCTTATTAAATGTAAGGCTCTCAGATGGAAGTTTCCTTATCAACCAACGTACTGTAACAGGATTTACCCAAACCGAAGAAATACTTAGTGGTAAACAAAAATTAGTTCCCTTTGGAACAGAAAAAGAAGCTAAAAAACGAGGTGCACACTTCATTAAAAAAAGACCATTCTCTTCTTTTGCAATCGCAGATAATCGTTTAATCACTGGTCAAAATCCCATGTCAGGTGAAGCTGTTGCACATCTCGTTATTGATGCGCTTCAATAATAAAAAGATCCTAAATCCTTCTTCGTGTTGAAAATTTGAATTTCTTTTTTAAAATGTTTATAATTTTAATATAATGAAAAGGAGAAAATAATGAAATCTTACGATTATATTATAATTGGCTTTGGTAAAGCTGGTAAAACACTAGCTGGACGCCTTTCAAGCGATGGAAAAAATGTTGCTATTATTGAAGAGAATCCTAAAATGTATGGTGGAACTTGTATCAACATCGGATGTATTCCTACAAAAGTATTAATTCAAGCAGCTAAATCAGGAGATGATTTTAATCAGGCTATGTCAAAAAAAGAAAACGTTACACAAAAGTTACGTCAAAAAAATCATGACATGCTTGCTAATAAACAAGAAGTTGACCTCTATACTGCTAGGGCTGAATTTATATCTGATAAGATTATAAAAATCAGCTCAACTAACGAAAGCGAAGAACTTACTGCTGAATACATCATTATTAACACTGGGGCTGTTTCAAATATCTTACCTATTCCAGGATTAAAAGAAAGTCAATTTACTTATGATTCAACCGGTATTCAAAACCTCAAAGAGCAACCAAAACGTTTAGGAATTATTGGAGGAGGAAATATCGGTCTTGAATTTGCTAATCTCTACGCTACATTAGGTTCCAGCGTTACCGTATTTGATAGTGTTGACCGACTATTTGGAAGAGAAGAAGAGGAAGTTTCTGACTTAGCTCAACACTACTTAGAAGAACAAGGAATCACATTTGAACTTGCTTCTCAAATCAAATCTGTACAAGATAATAAGGATACTGTTATCCTAATAACTGATAAAGGGGAATTTACCTTCGATGCTCTACTATATGCCACAGGAAGAAAAGCCAATACTGAAAAATTAGGTTTGGAAAATACTAATATTAAACAAGACGCTAGAGGTGCGATATTAGTTAACGAATTTTGTGAAACAAGTGTCCCTGGAATTTTTGCTGTTGGAGATGTCAATGGTGGACCACAGTTTACATACATTTCATTAGATGACTATCGTATTGTTTATCACTATTTAAACGGAAACACACAATATAGTCGTAAAAATAGGACATTTTTCCCTTCAACAACCTTTATCAATCCACCACTATCACGTGTTGGTATTGATGAAAAAACAGCTAAGGAACAAAACATAGATTACAAAGCTAATCGTCTTGATGTTGCTGGTATGCCTAGAGCACATGTTAATAATGACTTAAGAGGCTTCTTCAAAGTCGTTGTTGATGCAAAAACACACCAAATACTAGGAGCTACTTTATTTGGTGCCCAATCAGAAGAACTTATCAACCTTATTGTGATGGCAATGGACAACAATATTCCATATACTTACTTCCAAAGCCAAATTTTTACACATCCTACAATGGCTGAAAATTTCAACGATTTATTCAATTTTTAACTAATATCAACTAAAAAGGTTTAACTCTTATATAGAGCTAAACCTTTTTTGAATCATCTAACCTTAGTCAGCATTAAGTATTGTTAGTTGTTAAAATTTTGAATATAAAGGAGAACATGAATCCTAAGAGAGATAGGTTACAAATTAATCAATTTTTCTTGAAAAATATTTTTTATAGGTTACTTTGATTTTTAATATCATCCTTGGTTACCTTCTTTCTATAGAATAAAATAAGTATAACCCCAATAACTTAAAAGCAACTTATAGTTTTATTAAGTAAGTCTTAATCTAAATTCTGAATGTCATCTAAATTCTGAACAACTACTTCCCATTTTGAATCTACCATCCAATTAGGATTAGCCACTATTGCACTTGCAACTTTTCTAGCCTCTTCTAAAATAGGAAAATCATCAATAATACTTGCAACTTTAAATTCAGGGATTCCTGATTGACGGGTACCAAAAATTTCTCCAGAACCTCTCATTTTTAAATCTTCTTCTGCCAATAAAAAACCATTCGTCGTTTCAGTCATAATCTTCATTCTATTTTTACCCGAATCTGTCTTAGGATTAGCCACTAAAATAGCATAAGATTGTTTCGAACCACGACCAACACGTCCTCTTAGCTGATGAAGTTGGCTCAATCCAAAACGATCTGCATCCATAACTAGTATTATGGTTGCATTTGGAACATTAACACCAACCTCAATAACAGTTGTAGATACCAAAATTTGGATACGATTTTCTTTAAAATCAGTCATAACATGATCTTTTTCAGCATTTTTCATGCGGCCATGCATCAAGGCTACCTGAGCTTTTCCATCAAAAAATTGACATAATTCCTCATACAAAGCAATGGCATTCTTTAAATCTAGAGCATCAGATTCTTCAATCAATGGTGATACAACATAGGCTTGTACCCCTTTTTTGACTTCACTTTCAATCCAATTTAATACAGAGTCCATTTGGTTATGTTTAACCCATTTTGTCACAATAGGAAGTCTCCCTGACGGTAACTCATCAATAATAGAAACATCCATATCCCCAAACGCTGTAATAGCTAATGTTCTTGGAATCGGAGTCGCTGTCATCATCAAAACATCTGGATTTTGTCCCTTTTCACGTAAAATTTTACGTTGATTTACACCAAAACGATGTTGTTCATCTGTGATAATAAAGCCCAGATTTTTAAAAGTAACCGAGTCTTGTATCAAAGCATGTGTTCCAATCACCATATCAGCTACCCCATCAGATATATCTGCCAAGACCTCTTTTTTTTCCTTAGCCGTACTTCCAGAAGTTAAGACTCGAATTTGTAGATTTGGAAAAAGTTGGGACAAACTATCTGCATGCTGAATCGCCAAAATTTCTGTCGGAACCATCAAAGCTGACTGATAGCCTGCTGTATAAGCAGCATACATTGACAGCGCAGCAACTACGGTTTTTCCTGAACCAACATCTCCTTGTAATAATCGGTTCATGTGATTAGGTGATGACATATCCTGTAAGATTTCACCTAATGAAGCTTTCTGCCCAGCTGTTAAAGTAAACGGTAGACGCTCAATCTCTTGCTTAACTTTAAAATCATCATAAGTAATTTTTAACCCATTAGAAACATCCTTACTGCTTACCTTTAAACGTTGTAAATTTAACTGAAAATAAAAGAATTCTTCAAATTTCAAACGCCTTAATGCTTGTTTATACATCACTACATCTTTAGGAAAATGCATGGAAGCAATAGCCTCTTGTCTACCAATCAATCGATAACGTTCTCGTAATTCCTCTGGCAAAGACTCTTCAAATTGTTCTAATAAGCCTGATTCAAATGCCGATTGTATAGCTCCAACCAAAACCTTTTGAGTAATGCCCTTAGCCACATGATAAACAGGCTGCATTTCATCAACAACTTGTGCTAAAATTTTCATTCCTGTAATTGTTGTTTTTTTGGCTTCCCATTTCCCAAAAATAGCCAATGTTGAACCCAATTCTACCTTATCTACTAAATAAGGCTGATTAAAAAACACAATCTGAACAACAACTTCATCCTGTTTGATTTTAAAAACTAAACGATTACGTTTATAGCCATAGTATTGAACACTCGGAGGTGTCACAACAACGCCTGAAATAACTGATTTCTCACCATCAACTAAGTCAAAAACAGACTTGCTTTTAAAATCTTCATAACGAAAAGGATAATATAAAAATAAATCTTTTATAGTATAGATTCCCAACTGATGAAACTTTTCCGATGATTTCGATCCGATACCTTTTAACACTGTAATTGGAGATAATAAATTCATTTTGAACTCTCTTTTTGATAATATCTTGGAATTCGGTCCGTTAATAAACATAAAACCTCATAATTTATGGTACCTAAATAATCAGACATATCAGTCACACTTATTTCATTAGACTTATCTTTGCCAATCAAGACAACCCTAGTTCCTATAGGATAATATTTAGGAAGTCTAATGGTTGTCTGGTCCATTGAAACCCGTCCGATGATCTCACAAAACTTCCCATCAACTAAAACATGAAAACCTTGTAAACGTCTGATAAAACCATCTGCATACCCAATTGGTAAGGTTGCGATAAACTCTTCCTTATCTGCTTTATAGGTTCCACCATAGCCCACTCGGTCACCAGGTGATATTTTCTTAACATGAATTATGGCCGTTTCTAAATTTAAAGCCGGTTGAATGGCGTACGGAAGCTCCAAAGTCTTACCACTAGGATTCAAACCATAGATAACAATACCTAGACGTACAGCATTAAAAATCGTATCTGAATGCCAAAGACTTGTTGCCGAATTACTTGCATGTATTAGGCTAGGACAAGTATCTAATTCTTCTAAAAAAGCCTTAAAAAAAGCTAGTTGCTGATTGAACTGACTATCATCACTTTCATCAGCTGTAGCAAAATGTGTAAAAATACCTTCTATTAAAGCACCTTTTTCCTTTAATTGACACATTAACCTATTTGCTTCCTGACTTGTTCTAAGACCGATACGTCCCATACCAGAATCAACTTTTAAGTGAACTGACAGGTTAGTTAAATCAACTGAATGAGCCATCGCTTGATCTAACCATTCCTGACTGGCTACTGTTAATGTTATCTGATACTTTTTAGCCAACTCAACTTCATCTGGTAAAACAACACCCAAGACTAGTATATTTTTTTCAATTCCAGATTCTCGCAGCTCTATAGCCTCGTCTAAATTAGAAACACAAAATTTATCCACAAGTGACGATATCTTATGAGCTACTTTAACAGCCCCATGTCCATAAGCATTAGCCTTAACTACTGCAAAAACTTGCGTATCTTTTGGAATATTCCCTTTAACACGTCTAATATTTGTTTTGATAACATCTAGATCAATCGTAACTTTTGTCGGTCTATGCGTACTTGAAATCATATTTTATCCTCCAAAATGACACTTGCCTGTGCCAAACTTGCTGTATGAGAAATCGATAGATGAACTTTTCCTGAAAAAACAGACTGCCTCAATATCGGGGCACCATTATCATCCGATAAAACCTCCAAATCAAGAAAACTTAACTGACCAATACCTGTCCCTAAAGCTTTAGAAAAAGCCTCTTTAGCTGCCCAACGTCCCGTCAAATATTCCATTTTTCTTTGGAAAGAAACAAATGAATTAAATTTTTTCTTTTCATTTTCAGTTAAGACCTTATCAATAAAACTTATATTTTTTTGATAGGCTAATTCTATTCTTGAAATTTCTTGAAGGTCTATTCCATGTCCTATAATCATTAATCTTTCACCTCAAATAAAAATGAAGCAGGTTCTAGCTTTAGCCAAACCCCGCTTCACTTTATAATCTCTTTTAGTTTTAGTTATTGGCGTAAATTTCACGAATTAATTGTTCCGTATTATCCCAACCTAAACATGGGTCGGTAATTGACTTTCCGAATATTTCTGGAGTATCTTGTCTACCATCTTCTAAATAAGACTCAATCATAAAACCACCGACATATTTCTTAATGTCTTGATTCCAATCACGATTTATTAAAGTTTGACGAACAATACGAATTTGTTCTAAATAATTTTTACCTGAATTATCATGGTTTGTATCAATTACGACAAAAGGATTTTCTAAGCCTAGATTTTTATATTGAGCAATTACTTTAAGTAAAATATCATAATAATAATTAGGCTCATTTTCGCCGTAGGCATTTGTCGCACCGCGTAAAATAACATGAGCTAATGGATTCCCATCAGTATCAACCTCAGCATTATTATAAATGAAATTTTGTTTATTTTGAGCAGCATAAATTCCATTAAACATAACATTAAGATTACCTGAGGTAGGATTTTTTAACCCAACTGGTGCATCAATCCCTGAAGCCACAAAACGATGTTCTTGATCTTCAACAGAACGGGCTCCAATGGCATGGTAGGACACCAAATCATCAACTAAAGAGAGGTTTGAAGGATATAACATCTCATCAGCTGTCGTTAAGCCTGTTTCTGAAATGACACGATAATGTAAACTACGTACCGCATGTATGCCATTTATTAAATCTGGTAACTTTCCAGTATCTGGCTGATGCATAAGTCCTTTATACCCATCACCATTCGTACGTGGTTTTGCAGTATAGACACGCATGACCATAAAAATTTTATCTTTAACCTCTTCTTGAAGTTTTGCAAGACGTTTTGCATACTCAATGACAGCTTCTTCATTATCTGATGAACATGGCCCAATAACCAATAATAAACGTTCATCCTCACCCTTTATAATTGCAGCTAATTCTTTATCACGTGCAATTTTTCTCTCTAAAACTGGCCCTGTTAATTTAGCATGTTCTTTAATTTCTTTGATATTAATTAATTCACTCTTTTGATGTATTCCCATTTTACTTCCTTAACGTTGTGTAAATTTCTTCTACCAACTTCACTGTCTTATCCCAACCTAAACATGGATCAGTAATTGATTTACCATAAATTTCTGGAGCATCTTGTCTGCCGTCTTCTAGATATGATTCAATCATAAAGCCTCTGACATATCGTGATATTTTTTCATTCCAATCTCGGTTAATCAAAGTTTGACGAACAATACGAGTCTGTTCTAAATATTGTTTTCCAGAATTATCATGATTAGTATCAATCATAATAAAAGGATTACTTAAATTCATTTTTTCATACTGATCAATCGTTTCTACTAAGTTATCATAATAATAATTTGGTTGATTTTTTCCATATTCATTAATTGCTCCACGAAGAATAACATGAGAAACAAGATTACCCGATGTTTCAACTTCAGACCCATTAAATAAAAAGCTTTGCTTAGACTGAGCAGCATAAATAGCATTAAACATAACATTTAAATTTCCAGATGTAGGATTTTTCATTCCTACTGGAGCATCTATTCCTGAAGCAACAAAACGATGTTGTTGATTTTCAACAGAACGAGCTCCAATAGCAATATAAGATACCAAATCATCTATTAACGGAAGATTCTCTGGATAAAGCATTTCATCTGCCGTTGTTATGCCTGTCTCATTGATAACACGATAATGTAGATTACGAACAGCTCGAATACCATTAATCAAGCTAGGTGCACCATCAGTATCTGGTTGGTGTACTAAGCCCTTGTAACCATCTCCATTAGTACGAGGCTTCGCTGTATAAACACGCATAACCATGAAAATCTTATCCTTCACGCGCTCTTGTAGTTGCGATAACCGATGGGCATAATCTAAAACAGCTTCTTCATTATCTGACGAACAAGGACCAATGACTAATAATAGACGTTGGTCCTTTCCTGTCATAATATCAAATAGTTCTTTATCGCGCTGTTTTTTATTAACTAATGCTTCCTGAGATAAAGTAGATTCTAATTTTAGATCATCAAAATTAATTTTCTCCTGCGAAGATATAAAAGACATTAAATTCTCCTTTTGTCTGAAAATTTTAAATTGTTTCTATTATATCATTTCAAATGGATTTTTCAATTTCTTTTTTAAATTCTTTTTCTTCCATGACAATTTTTAAATTTTTTACCTGAGCCGCATGGACATTTATCATTACGTTTAATTACTGTTTCATCAAAACCTAAAGAAGATTCCGATAATGAGCCCTGAGCTGCAATATTCTTTTCAGCAGTCGTTGTTACATGTTCGTTCACACGCTCACGTTCTTGTTCATGAATTTGAGCTTTCATCAAAGTACGAGTTACATCATATTCAATTGACCCAATCATGTCTTGGAACATTCTGAAACCTTCTGATTGGTATTCAACAACTGGGTTATTTTGAGCATATCCACGTAAACCTACAGCATTACGTAATTGGTCTAATGCATCAATATGGTCAGTCCATTTATTATCAACAACCATCAATATCAAAACTTTTTGGAATTCCATGACAGCATCTTCATCACGTAATTTAGACATTTGATGTTGGTAAACTTCCATTGCCTTATCATACAATAACGCTTTAATATCATCAGATTTTAAATCTCTGATATCAGAGTAGGAAATGGCATCTTCTGGCAACAACACTGAACGAGCAAAGTTAATAATTGCTTTTTGTGACTTTTTAGCTTCTAAACGAGAATGTGAGTCTACTGCTCGCTCAATCGTTCTCCTAACCATTGCCTTTAATTCAGGTTCAAGATCACGTTCTGCAGTTATTACTTCACGTCTATTGGCGTATATGATTTCACGTTGTTCACGCATCACATCATCATACTGTAATACTTGCTTACGTGTGTCATAATTATTTCCTTCTACACGTTTTTGAGCTGACTCAACTTGACGTGTAAACATTTTAGACTTAATTACTGTTTCATCTTCATCAAGATTCATTCGATCTAAAAATGCTTTAATTCTATCTGAACCAAAACGTTTCATCAAATCATCTTGGAAAGAGAGATAAAACTGTGACTCTCCTGGATCTCCTTGACGTCCTGAACGACCACGTAATTGATTATCGATACGACGACTTTCATGACGCTCAGTACCAATCACACATAAACCACCAAGTTCTTTGACTCCCTGACCTAATTTAATATCTGTACCACGACCAGCCATATTTGTTGCAATTGTAACTGCACCACGTTGACCTGCATTCATGATAATTTGGGCCTCTTTAAAGTGATTTTTAGCATTTAACACTTCATGTGGTACACCTTCATCAACTAAGAGTTGAGATAATAAATCACTGGTTTCAACAGAAACTGTCCCCACCAGTACAGGTTGACCTGTTGCATATCTCTCTTTAACATCCGCAACTACTGCTCTAAATTTCGATCTTAAAGTTGGATACAATAAATCTGAATGGTCCTTACGAGCAATCGGTCTATTAGTCGGGATTGGTATCACTCGCATGTTGTAGATTTCTCTAAACTCTTCTTCTTCTGTTTTACCAGTTCCTGTCATACCAGATAGCTTCTTATACATACGAAACATATTTTGATACGTAATAGAAGCACTTGTTTTTGATTCCTCTTGAATAGGAACTGACTCTTTAGCTTCAATAGCTTGGTGCAAACCATCAGAAAAACGACGACCTTCCATTGTACGCCCTGTAAATTGGTCGACAATTAAAATTTCATCATCTTCACTAACTACATAGTCGATATCCAATGTCATTATATAGTTGGCACGTAAAGCATTATCAATGTAATGTGTCAATGCAACATTTTCAAGGTCATATAAATTGTCTAGATTAAAATAAGATTCAGCCTTATCAATTCCTGCATCTGTTAAACCAATCGTTTTCGTTGGGATATCAATAATATAATCATCTTCATCCAAAGTTTTAACAAACATATCTGCACGAACATATAATTGATTGGTTTCAGAGCTAACTGGACCTGATACAATCAAAGGTGTTCTAGCTTCATCAATTAAGACAGAATCGACCTCATCAACAAGAGCATAATTTAGTGGACGTTGCACCAAATCTTCCTGACGAGTAACCATGTTATCACGTAAATAGTCAAAACCAATTTCTGAATTTGTTGAATAGGTAATATCACAATTATAAGCTTCACGTTTCTCAAAAGAAGATTTTGCAGCTAGGTTAATCCCTACTGAAAGACCTAACCAGCTATATAATTCACCCATCTCTGTCGCATCACGTGTTGATAAATATTCATTAACAGTAACAACATGAACACCTTCTCCTGATATGGCATTAAGATATACTGGCATCGTTGCTGTTAAAGTCTTACCTTCACCAGTTCTCATTTCTGGTACATCTCCATGATGTAAGACAATACCACCCATAATTTGAACGCGATATGGATATAAACCTAATACACGCTTTGCTGCTTCCCGAACAACAGCGAAGGCTTCTGGTAAAAGAGCATCCAAACTCTCACCATCTTGATATCTTTCCTTAAATTCTGGAGTTTTTGCCTGTAATTCTTCATCACTCAATTGCTCCATGGCGTCTGCATATGACTCTACCTTTTTAGCCATACGTTCAAGACGTCTTACCTCACCTTTATCATTCTCTATAATAGTACGTAGAATATTTGCCATCCTAATTCCTTCCGATTATCTAATCATTCTATTTTATCACAAAATAGACACCTATTCAATTATTGTAATAGGACTAAATCTCTCAATATATAAAAAAGGTAAAAACGTATTTGAATTTACCCTGAACTGTTTATTTCAACTAAAATAATACTACCATATAATTAAGAAATAAATGCATCAAATTCTGTTAATAACCTCTTAAAGTTTTTATCAAAAAACTCATAATCTTCTTTTTCGAATAACTTGTTAACTACCGGACTAATTTCAAAATCCGCATAGTGGATAAAAGTTACCTCATCATCTAAATACTTAAATTTAATGGATGGATGAGGAATTTTATCACCACATGGCCCAAATACATTTCTTTGAAGACTAAATGTTTTATCATCATAACTCTTTAATTCATACACTCTATTATTGACAATTAAAGGATTATCCTTGTAAACTTCAATGATTTTTGAAAGATTCTCCATACTTATATCTCCTGCGGATGACTAACAATCAATTCTACTCCACCTTTTATTGTCCATTCTAAGACGCCATTTGGAAGAATAAAATGGTCTCCTTTAACTAGATTATAACTTTCTCCATCAATAAAAAGTGTTCCCTTACCATCAATGACACTCACTAGTAGATAGGGATGAGTTCTCTTAAATATTGTTTGTCCTGATATCGTCCACTTATAAACTGAAAAGAATGGATTAGACACTAAAACTGTATTATTAAAATCGTCACTATGAACTCTTGTAGGAGTACTATTTGCTGGGACCCCTAGAGATAACACATCAATAGATTGTGAGAGATGCAAAGGTCTCTTTTTTCCATCATCACCATATCGGTCAAAGTCATACACACGATAGGTTGTATCACTAGATTGTTGAGTTTCTAAAATCATGATGCCTTTTCCAATAGCATGCATAGTTCCACTTGGAACATAGAAAAAATCTCCTGCTTTAACTGGTACCTTCTCAAGGAGATTTTCCCAGTCTCCCTCTCTAATCAACTTTTCCAACTCATCTCTTGTTTTAGCCTTATGTCCATATATGATTTCAGCACCTTTTTGAGCTGATAAAATATACCAACATTCGGTTTTTCCCAATTCACCTTCATGTTCTAAGGCATAAATATCATCAGGATGAACTTGTACACTCAACCAATCATTTGCATCGAGTATTTTAGTCAACAATGGAAAAACTTTTGACTTAGGAAAACCAAATAGTTCTGCATGAGTCCGATATAATTCATCAAGCCCAATCCCTTTATATTGGCCATTTTTTATTGTGGAAACTCCATTGGGATGTGCAGAAATCGCCCAACATTCTCCTGTATGATCAGATGGAATATCATAACCAAATTCAAGTTCGAGATGGTTTCCACCCCAAATTTTTTCATGCATTACAGCTTCTAGAAATAATGGTTCCGACATAGTATCTCCAATCCTTTGTCAAATTTAATGTTATTATACCATTTTTTGTGCAAAAAAAGATTGAAGAAAACAATCTAAAGCAGAATTTTTATTCAATCTGATTGAGTTCAAAACAATAAACGAAATACTTATTAAAATTTAAACTTATCGTACTGAAATCTTTTTAGCTAGAGCAAAATTACCTACTGTAGCTGAACCATTACCAGCAACTGCTGGTGTTACAATATACTGTGATAAATCCTCAATTGGCATATAATCATTTAAAAGGGAGTGGAATTTTTCTCGAACACGGTTTAACATATGCTCTTGTCCCATAACTCCACCTCCAAAAACAATGACTTGTGGTCGATACATCAATGTTGCTTGAACAGCTGCTTGAGCAATGTAATAAGCTTGAATATCCCACACATTAGAGTTTAACTCAATCATTTCTCCGCGGATACCCGTTCTTGCCTCTAGACTAGGACCTGCAGCCATACCCTCTAAACAACCACGGTGAAAAGGACAAACACCAGTAAATTCTGTTGCTATATCATGTGGATGAGTGGCTACATAAGTATGGCCTGCTTCGGTATGTCCACAGCCACCTACAAACTCTCCATGTTGAATAGCTCCTGCTCCAATTCCTGTTCCGATAGTATAATAAACCAAGCTCGTAATCCCCTTACGTACTAATGTTTCACCATATGCAGAACTATTAACATCTGTCGTAAAATAAAATGGAATTTTGAAATCCTTTGAAATCAATCCCAACAAATCAACATTAGACCAATGAGGCTTTGGAGTTTTAGTAATAAAACCATACGTTGATGAATTTGGATCCACATCAATTGGACCAAACGAACCAATTGCAATCCCTAATAAATCATCTTCAAATTTTTTAAAAAACTCCACAGTCTTTTCAATTGTTTCATAAGGCGTTGTTGTTGGAAATTGGACTTTTTCAATCACTTGAAAATCCTCATCACCAACAGCACATACAAATTTTGTACCACCTGCTTCTAAACTACCATATAATTTTGTCATAGTTACTTCCTCTTTCTCATAATAAATTTTAAACAAATATCAAAAAAATTGCAATTTACATATAGATATCAAATTCCAGTAAAAAAGAGTAGGAGTCCTACTCTTCATACATTATTATTTAACACTAATTAAATCTTGACCATCCTTAACTTGACCAGATGCAACTGGATTTACTTCATTAAAATCTGCAGTATTTGTCACAATAATCATAGTTGTATCATCAAGACCCGCCTCTGCAATCTTAGATTTATCAAAAGTAGCAATAATGTCGCCTTTTTTAACTGTTTGATTTGCAGACACTTTTGGAACAAATCCATTGCCATTCATAGATACTGTATCAATCCCAATATGGATAAGAATCTCTGAACCATTTTTTGATTTAATCCCATAAGCATGACCAGTATCAAAAGCTATTTGAACTACACCATCTACTGGAGAATAAATAGTTTCACCTGAAGGTTTAACAGCAATTCCTTTACCCATTGCCTCTGATGAAAAAACTGGATCACTTACACTAGTCAAGGCAACAACTTGGCCAGATACTGGACTAGCGATAACTTCTGATGTTACTAAAGTAGGAGTAACAACTTCCTCAACATCAGTAATTGGTTCAGACTTTTTTACTTCTTCTTGCTCATCCTTGTATCCAAACACATAAGTTAGACCGAATCCTAAAGCAAATGTTAGAAGAACCATGATTACGTATTGTACCAACTGACCATTTAAATATAGTAATGAACCTGGAATAATTGTGATTCCAAATCCAGTACCTGCTAGACCGAATAATCCTGCAATCCAACCACCTACAGCACCTGCTCCAAGAGCAAGTACAAATGGTTTAACAAAACGTAAGTTAACCCCAAAAATAGCTGGTTCAGTAATTCCCAATAATGCAGACAATGTTGCTGGGAAAGCAAGTGCTTTAAGTTTTATCTTTTTAGTTTTAACACCTACAGCAAACGTTGCACCAGCTTGTGCAGTCATAGCTGCTGTAATGTACGCATTAAATGCATCTTTTCCTTCATTAGCAATTAACTGTGCTTCCAAGAAGTTGAAAATATGATGAATACCTGTTACAACGATAATTTGTTGAATTCCACCCACAACAAGACCCGCAATACCAAATGGTAAAGCCAAGATAGCTTGAGTACCAGCAAGCACAACATTTTCAAGGGAATGGAATACTGGTCCAATAACAAATAAGCCAAGAAGAGACATAATTGTTAACGTTAAAAATGGCGTTGCTAATAAATCTAAAGCCTCTGGTACACGTTTATGGAACCATTTTTCTAATTTAGCACCTACCAAACCAACAAAGAAAGCTGGTAAAACTGTTCCTTGGTAACCTACAACAGGAATAAAGCCAAAGAATGTTAACGGTTTAACATCACCACCTGAGGCAACCACCCATGCATTTGGTAACTCATTACTAACGAGCATTAAACCTAACACAATACCGATTAAAGGATTTCCACCAAAAACACGGAAAGCTGACCAAGCAACTAGAGCAGGAAGGTAGACGAAGGCTGTATCAGTTAAAATTCGTGTATACATTAAGAAATTAGGATCGTAAGCTTTAACACCAAACAATTCCATAACTTGTGGCTGTGTAATCAAACCACGCACACCCATAAATAAACCTGTTGCTACTATCGCAGGAATAATAGGAACAAAGACATCTCCAAAGGTACGAATAGCACGTTGGAACCAGTTCCCTTGCTTAGCAGCTTCTGCTTTTTGCTCTCCTGTAGACGCTGTTGGTAAGCCAAGTGAAACTACTTCATCATAAATTTTATTAACAGTTCCTGTACCAAAAATAATTTGATATTGTCCTGAGTTAAAGAATGCTCCCTGAACTTTTTCGATGTTTTCGACAACATCTTTATCAATTATACTTTCATCCTTCACCATTACACGTAATCGTGTTGCACAGTGAGCTACACTGTTAACATTATCACGTCCACCAATGGCATCGATAACTTTTTTTGCAATGTCTCTATTATCCATCTGCAAATATCTCCTTTTATTTTTGTGAAACGCTTTCACTTAATTACATAGATAATTTTATCATCTTTGTAAAATATGTCAAGCGTTTTACAGAATTTTTTTAAATCCCCTAAAAATAATTGATTTTTAGGCAGAAAACGTTTACTATATAAGAAGCAATAGTTTAATCAAAGGAGAAAAAAATGAATCTACCTCAAGAAGTCCGTTACCGTCCCTATAAAGATTGGACAAGCGAAGAAATGAAAGCACTAAAAGAGAAGGTTCAAAAATCACCTTGGCATGCTACATACCATATCGAACCTAAAACTGGTCTTTTGAACGACCCTAATGGCTTTTCTTATTTTAATGGTAAGTACCACCTTTTCTATCAAAATTGGCCTTATGGTCCAGCTCATGGACTAAAATCATGGGTACACACTGAGAGTGACGATCTTATCCATTTTGAAGAAACAGGAGTCATCTTGTATCCCGATACTAAAAATGATAGTCACGGGGCATACTCTGGAAGTGCTTATCCAGTTGATGATAAACTTTTTATTTTTTACACTGGTAATGTGCGCGATGAAAATTGGATTCGTGATCCACTTCAAATCGGTGCGTTTATGAATCAAAATAGGGAAATTGAAAAATTCGACGATGTGCTTATCAAGCAGCCTTCAGATGTCACTGAACATTTTAGAGACCCTCAAATCTTTTCTTACAAGGATAATTTTTACGCAATTGTAGGCGCTCAATCCCTAGATAAAAAAGGCTTTATCAAATTATATCAAGCAGTCAATAATGATATTAAAAATTGGCATTTTATCGGTGATTTGGACTTTGATGGTAAAGGATCTGAATACATGATTGAGTGTCCAAATCTTGTCTTTGTTGATGAACATCCTGTCTTACTCTACAGTCCTCAAGGTTTAGCTAAAAGTGAATTAGAATATGAAAATATCTATCCAAACACCTATAAAATCTATCAATCGTTTGACATAAATAATTGCAAATTAACTCAACCCTCACCAATTCATAATTTAGATTTTGGATTCGAAGCTTATGCCACCCAAGCTTTTAATACCCCAGACGGTCGAGCCTTAGCAGTGTCGTGGATTGGATTACCAGATATTGACTATCCTACAGATGACTACGGTTATCAAGGTGCGATGAGTTTAGTAAAAGAATTACATTTTAAAAATGGGAAACTTTACCAAAAGCCTGTTCATGCAATTAAAGAACTTCGTCAAACAAGTAAAGTATTTAGTAATCTTGAGAACACAAATAATGTTTATGAACTAGAGCTTACAGTCCCTAAACAAACTATAACCGAATTAGTCTTATTCGCAGATGATAAAGAAAATGGCTTAAAGTTGACCATTGATACTATAAATGGTAATGTTATTTTAGACCGTAGCAATGTTGGAACACCATATGCCATTGAATTTGGTACAACAAGACATTGCACAATTGATACTACGGATACAGATTTACAAATTTTTGTTGATAAATCTATTATCGAAATCTTTATTAATGAAGGAGAGAAAGTATTTACCAGTCGTGTCTTTCCAAATAATGATCAAAATGGAATTAAACTACAATCAGGTCAAGCTACTGGAAAATACTATGAATTAAAACTTTAATATGGTTGCAAAATTAACAGATGTAGCAGAATTGGCTGGTGTAAGTCCAACAACCGTCTCTAGGGTTATCAATAAAAAAGGTTACCTCTCACAAAAGACAATTGATAAAGTCAATCAAGCAATGAGAGAGCTTGGTTACAAACCTAATAATCTAGCCAGAAGTTTGCAAGGAAAATCTACGAAATTAATCGGATTAATCTTTCCCAATATTAGTAACCTTTTCTATGCTGAGATGATAGAACATCTAGAAATAGAACTATTCAAAAGAGGATTCAAAACTATTATATGTAATAGCGAACATGACCCAGCAAAAGAAAAAGAATACTTAGAAATGTTATCTGCTAATCAAGTTGAAGGCATCATTTCATCAAGTCACAATTTAGGAATAGATGATTATGAGAAAGTCGAAGCACCAATTGTAGCTTTTGACAGAAATTTAGCTCCAAACATTCCTATTATTTCATCTGATAATTTTGAAGGTGGAAAACTAGCTGCAAAAACACTCTCTAAATCTGGATGCCAAAAAATCATCATGTTAACTGGTAGTGATAATTCAAACTCTCCAACAGGACTTCGTAAATTAGGATTTTTATTTCAACTGCCTAACCATGATACTTTTAACATCCCTACAGATCTTTCTACCATTCGAAGAGAGATGGAAATCAAATCAATTCTTCAAACCTATCAACCTGATGGTATTTTTATATCAGATGATTTAACTGCTATACTTACCATCAAAATTGCTAATCAAATTGGTTTTAAAATTCCTGAAGACCTTAAGATTATCGGATATGACGGTACAGAATTTATTGAAAAATTTTTTCCACAGTTAACTACTGTCAGACAGCCAATAAAAGAGTTATCTATTCTATTAGTTGATATTTTAATTAAAAAAATCAAAGGTGAAAAAACTAGCAAGGATTATATATTACCCATTTCTATAATTCCTGGAAATAGTATCTAAAATGAAATCCTAAAGAGTATTCATTTTTTAAAATAAAAAGTGTTAGAAAAATCTAACACTTTTTATTTTTTGTTTTCCAAATCACGTAACATTTGATCAATTTTATTTCCATACTCAATTGATTCATCTTTAATAAACGTTAAATCTGGTATCTTATACATTTTAAGGTTCTTACCAAGTTCTCTCTTAATCAAACCTTTTGCTTTTTGTAAACCTTGTTGGGCTTTTTGATTATCTGAAGCCAACTCACTCAAGATTGAATAGTAAACCTTAGCAAGTGATAAATCACCAAGCATTTGAACGTCTGTAATCGTAACAGCTGCTAAACGTGGGTCATTAACACGTTTTTGAATAATTTCATTGACTTCACGTTTAATTTCCATACCAACTCGGTCTGCACGAAATGAATTTCCCATAGGTTATCCTTTCTAAATACCACTCAGTTTAGTTTTAATTCTTATTTCAATCAAAGAAATTAACGTTTAATTTCTTCCATGATATAAGCTTCAATGGTATCATCAACTTTAAGGTCATTGTAATTTTCAATCATTAATCCACCTTCTTGAGCGTTACCAACTTCTTTAACATCATCTTTATAATGTTTCAAACTTGCTAACTTCCCATCAAATACAACCACACCATCACGAATTACACGTGCGCTTGAATCTCTTGTAATTTTACCATTGATAACCATGAATCCACCAATTGTTCCAACTTTTGAAACTTTAAATGTTTCCCTAATAATAGCCTCACCAATGACTTTTTCTTCATATTCTGGGTCAAGCATCCCTTTCATAGCATCTTCTACTTCTTCGATAACTTTGTAGATAATACTGTGTAAACGAATTTCAACTTCATCACTATCAGCTTGTTGACGAGCTTGTGGTGTAGGACGAACATTAAATCCAATAATAACAGCATTTGATGCCTCTGCTAATGTAACATCAGATTCATTGATAGCTCCGACAGCTGAATGGACAACATTTACCTTAACACCCTCAACATCAATCTTTAATAAAGCAGCTGCCAAAGCCTCAACAGAACCTTGAACATCTCCTTTGATAATGACATTAACAGACTTAACTTCACCTGCTTTTAAGGTATCAAATAAGTTTTCAAGACTAACACGATGAGTGGCTTGACGTTGTTTCAATAAAGCACGTTTTGCACGTTCTTCACCGGCTGCACGTGCTGCTTTCTCATCTTCGTATACCGCAAAATGATCCCCTGCCATAGGTGTATCATTTAACCCTGTAATAGAAACAGGAGTTGATGGTTCAGCAGATTTTACACGACGACCTAGATCATTTGCCATCGCACGAACACGTCCAAAAGTATTACCAATAACAATTGGATCTTGCACATGTAAAGTTCCTTGTTGTACAAGTAGGGTAGCAACAGCACCTTTGCCCTTATCTAGACGGGCTTCAATAACTGTTCCAATAGCACGCACGGTAGGATCTGCTTTTAGCTCTTCAACCTCAGCAACTAATAAGACTGTTTCTAATAATTCATCAATATTTTTGCCAAACTTAGCTGAAATTTCAACGAACTCACAATCTCCACCCCACGCAGTCGATACAATCCCACGTTCTGCCAACTCACCAATAACACGTTCTGGATTAGCACCTGGTTTATCAATCTTATTAATAGCTACAATAATAGGGACTCCAGCGGCTTTAGAGTGATTAATAGCCTCTACTGTTTGCGGCATAACTCCATCATCAGCAGCAACTATCAGAATTGTAATATCTGTAATTGAAGCACCACGTGCACGCATACTTGTAAAGGCAGCATGTCCTGGAGTATCTAGGAAAGTAATTTTCTTACCATTTTCTTCAATTTGATATGCTCCAATATGCTGTGTAATTCCACCCGCTTCACCTGTTGCAACACGTGAATTACGTAACGTATCAAGCAATGTTGTTTTACCGTGGTCAACATGTCCCATGATTGTTACTACAGGTGCACGCTCAACCATATTTTCTGGGTTTAAATAAGTATCATCAGAAAAGAAACGTTCAATATCAGCTGTATCAACTTCAACCTTAGCTTTTGCTTCAATACCATAATCAACCATCAATAACTCTATCGTATCTCCATCAAGAGATTGATTTTGCGTAGCCATAACACCCATCATGAATAGCTTTTTGACGATTTCTGCAGGTTCACGTTTAATACGTTTTGCAATTTCTGCAACAGTCATTCCTTCAGTATATTCGAATTCTTTTGGCAATTCGTGGAATTTACGCTCTGTTACTGGTTTTGGAGCCACACTGTTACGATTATTTTTACCTTTTTTAGATTTTTTATTTGTATTCCAGTTACTATTTTTTTGATTTCTCACTTGGTTTTGACTTGTCCAATTTTTCTTATTTTTTGTTTGTTTTGGTCCATCTTCATTCTCATGACTAAAATCACGAGTTTTCTTTTCTGGACGAACTTGTTTTTTACGGCGATTATCAACAACTTGTTGACTTGATTCAGAAGTTTGTTTTGCTTCTAACTGAGTTTGTTTAGAAAGTTCTAAAGCTTTAGCAGCCTCTTCAGCTTCTTTTTTAGCCTGTAACTCAGCTTTTACCTTAGCTTCTTTTTGTACTTCTTCCTCACGCTGTTTTTTTACTTTTAATTCTTGTTCTTCACGAAAACGTGCTTCACTTTGTTTAGAATATTCCTCATTTTGTTTAGCTTTTAAAGCAGCAGCTCTCGCCTTAAAATCCATTTTTTGAGAAGCCGTTTTTGATTCAAACACTCTCTCTTTGGTTTTTTTAGATATTGACTGAGAACTTCTTTTATCATCTATTTTCTGATGTGCTTTTTGAACGTTTTTCTGTTCAAATTGTTTATTTGATTTTGAAAAATCTTTTTTCTCTCTACCGCCAGAATTAGAATGCTTTTGTTTGTTCTCTCTTGCTGCTCTAGCTTTAGCCTCACGTTCAGCTTTAAAATTACGACTTTGAGGTTTGGGCTTATCAGTTACAGAAATTGTCCCATTTTCAGAAAGAGATTTTACTTCAAAATGCTTTTTAGGAATTTCTTTTTTAGTATCCAAAGTCATATGATTCTCTTTTTTTTCTGTTCCTACTTCATTTGTTTGAGTTGGCGCTGTAACAAAATTAGCTATGATACGATTAGCATCAGCCTCTTCGACACTTGAAGCATGGCTTTTAACTGCTAAACCTAAACTTTGAGCGTATCCTACAATTTCCTTACTAGGTTTTCCAACTTCTTTTGCTATTTCATATAATCTTTTCTTAGACAATTGATGTCCTCCTATTCAGTTATTCCATAAGAGTCCTCATTTTCTTTGAAAATCCAGTATCTGCAACTGCTATAACCTTTCTAGGTCTACCAACTGCAGTACTTAATTCCAGTGTTGTAAACACTGTAGAGACTTCTATTTTATAATAGTTACTTTTATCAGTTATTTTTTTTTGAAGATTAGGACCTGCATCATTAGCTAAAAAAACAAGTTGTACCTTATTTTTGCGAATCGCTTGAAGTACTTGTTCTTCACCCGTTACCAATCGACCCGCACGCTGAGCAAGACCTAACAGATTAATCAGTTTATCTAAATTATTCAAGACCTAATTCTCTTCTCTTCACTTTATGATCTACATAAGCAATCAATTCATCATAAAAACTCTCAGGAACTTCAATTGAGAAACTCCTGTTGAAAACACGTTTTCTCTTTGCTTGAAGAGCTTCATCATTATCGAGCTTAATATAAGCTCCTCTACCATTTTTTTTACCTGTGGGATCAATAAAAATTTCTCCCTCTTTTGTTTTTACAATCCTTAGTAAATCACGCTTATCAATAATAGCACCCGAAACAACTGACTTTCTTAAAGGTATTTTTCTTGCCTTAACCATAAAACACCTCCATTAATCTTATTCAACTTCTTCAACTGAAGCAGATGCTACATCTTCTACTGTTGAATTCTGTTCTGCTTCCATTGCTTCATATTCTGACGCAGACTTAATATCGATACGGTAACCTGTCAAATGAGCAGCTAATCTAACATTTTGTCCACGACGTCCAATAGCTAAAGATAACTTGTTATCAGGCACAACTACTGTAGCTTTCTTACTATCTTCTTCGTCAAATAAAACCATGTCCACTTCAGCTGGTGCAATAGCGTTATAAATAAACTCAGCTGGGTCACTCACCCATTCTATCACATCAATATTTTCTTCAACTGGAATTTCAACACCTGTTTTAAAGTCTAGACGTTTAGGATGAAATTTACTAATAACTTTTTTAATATTACTTCCCCCACGACCCACTATTGTACCAATAGCATCAACATTAGGATTATGACTACGTACAGCAATTTTTGTACGATCTCCTGCTTCACGAGACACACTCATAATCTCTACTGTTCCATCAAAAACTTCTGGAATTTCTTGCTCCATGATACGTTTAATAAATTCTGGATGACTACGGCTTACAAAGACATTTACACCCCTTGGATTGTTCTCGACTTTATAGACATAAACATCTATCATATCATGAGATTTGAAGGCTTCACCTGGAATTTGATCTTGGTGTGATAGCTGAGCTTCTAAAGAACCCAAATTGACATAAATGAACCTTTGGTCAAAGCGTTCTACTGTACCTGTCATGATTTCACCTTCATGTTCTTTATACTCATTAAAGGTGATTTCACGCATTTGACGACGCATTTTTTCCATAATTGTTTGTTTTGCTGATTGAGCTGCAACACGACCAAATTCAGTGACAGATTCCTCAAAACGAATTTTATCACCTAATTCATATGCTGAACTAATAGCTAATGCATCTTTAAGACTAATTTCAAGTCTACTATCAAAAACCTCATCTACGACTTCACGAACAGTATAAACTGTAAAGTCAGCTTTTTTTTCATCAAATTCAATGATACAACTTTCAGACTGACCATAGCGACGTTTATATGCAGACTTCAAAGACTCTGTAACAGCATCAATAATATCAGCTTTGTCAATATGCTTTTCTTCTTCCAAAATACGGAAGGCTTCTAACATTTCTTTACTCATAATTTAACGACTTCAACAAAGAAGTCTATTCCTTTCTTAAAGTTTCACGGCAAGACGTGCTTTTGCAACTGTCTTGTAGGGAATTTCAACTTTTTTATGACGCGTTTTATCAAGATAATCAATAACTAAAAGGTCATCTTCAAAAGATAACAAAGTCCCTTCAAACATTTTAACTTTATTAATTGATTGATAAAGAGTCACATTGATATACAAACCAACGGCTTGTTTTAGACTTTCCTTAGTTTTCAACGGCCTCTCTAGACCTGGACTTGAAACCTCAAGCATATACTGTTCTGGGAATGGATCAGGTTTGATGTCATCTAATAGTGGACTAATCACATTAGTCAACTCAGCTGTATCTTCTACTGTTATCCCTCCTGGTTTATCAATAAGAATACTCAAAACATAGTCACTACCCATTTTTTCATATTCAACATCAACCAGTTCAAAAGGAATAGGGATATGTAGTCCTATTTTTTCTGTTACAAGTTCAACAATATTCTTTACGATGTTTCATCCCTCCTTTTAAGCAATAATAAGGGGCTCAGATTTCTCTAGCCCCCTTCTCTACTATAATTTATAAATATAGTATACCATATTCCCGAACATTTGTAAATAAATAATACTTTTATTAATCTTATAAGGAGAGGAGGGGATTCGAACCCCCGAGCCCCGTAAAGGACTACACGCTTTCCAAGCGTGCGCACTCGGCCACTATGCGACCTCTCCAAAATGTAAGGTTACCCTTACAAACTTAAAATTTTGCCTCGAGTCGATATATTACTTGACCCTTTGAAGAAAATTTCGCTTCATATTCGGTCATGACATTGCCTTCATAGTCACTCGCATGTAAGTCTAACCAAACGTGATTAAATACCATACCATATTGTGACATGCTTGATAAGCTATATTCAAATAAGCCACGATTATCAGTTTTAAAATGAATTTCTCCATTCTCAGGTAAAATCTGTCTATAAGTATCCAAAAAAGACTTATATGTCAAGCGTCGTTTTTCATGTTTTGTTTTTGGCCAAGGGTCACTAAAATTAAGATATAAGAGTGATATCTCACCATCATTAAAATAATTTGTTAAACTTGAACCATCGACTAAAAGCAACCTAACATTAGGAGCTTGACTTTCTATCACTTTGTCTAAAGCATAACTTAATACTGAAACTTGAATATCAATCCCAATATAGTTAATATCGGGATTTTGCAATGCCATCCCAGTAATAAAAGCTCCCTTTCCTGAACCAACTTCAATATGGATAGGGTTGTCATTTCCAAATACAGATTGCCAGTTCCCTCTGACTTTCTCAGGTTCTAAAATCACATACTCTGAATGCTCTTGTAAGTGTTTTTCAGCTCCCTTTCGTTTTCTAACACGCATCTATTTCTTTCCAATAAATTCTCTAAATTTTCTTAACTGATAAATTTCTTGATTCACATGATCCATATCACGCTGGTCAAAACAATTTAATATCTGTGTTAAGTAAGACAATTGTCCGTACCAATCTATCTTTCTTCTAACTTTTTCATTATCTTTATAACCGTACATATTTAACCAATCATGCCAGTAAACTCTAGGAATATAGTGACTCAATAAATATGCTACATCGTACATACGGTCAGTTAGCCTAACTGAATCCCAATCAACTAAATAAATGACACCATGAGTTGTTATCACCCAGTTACTATGTTTAATATCTCCATGGACAATTGTAGCAACCTCAGAATTAAATTCAGGAAGGTTACGCTTCAATTCCTTAACAATAGATTGTAAGTAAACATTTTCTTTAATTTGTAGCGGAACACTATTTTCCCATGATACTAATAAGTCATAAGGATTTTCAATCTTATAATTTAACTGTAAGAGTTGATTGACCAATGTTTTTGAGCAATGTAGCTTTTGAAGAAGAAGTGCGACCTGTTTATTACTTAACTCATCCCGATTAAGTGTTCTTCCATTTAACCATTCTTGAGCACTCAAAACATTACCATTTGTCATTCGTTTTACCCACAATAATTGTGGGGCAATCTGTTCTTTAGCTAGTGCTGCTAATATAGGCGTCGTATTAATCTTTACAAAAACACGTTCACCATTAGGATAACTCCCCATGAAAGCCTTACCACTTTTCCCAACTAAAGGTGTCAAGCTTAAATCCTGTTCTGATGCGGTCATGACAATCCTCCTTATCTAAAAGATTCTATCTCTTATTTTACTTGTTTTAAAAGACTTAGTCAATTACCTTATGAAGTTTGTATGGCAAGTATAATTCGACAATTATTGGAAAAACAAGTAAAAATAAATATGTAAAATGAACAAAACATCCCACTGTTACCTCTATTATTACTACTATTCCAAGAATAAGACGTAAAACACTAATCAAATTCTGTTTTCTAAGATGGTTATTAATAGGATAAAGATTTATCAAATATTGATAATTAAAATGATTAGCTAAAGCTATAAGTTGAAATAATAATAAATAATTAAAAAGTACTGTCAGACCCAACCCAATCAAAATATTTTTAATAAATAATATTGATAATAGGGATAATATCAATAACCGGACACTAAGTCCAAAATAATCTGAACTTCTTAAAAATGCTCTAATATAAAGATTTGACCATGTTTTTGACGGGCTCTTTTCAAAAAATTTCAATAGAAAATCTAGGTAGATTCTTCTTTTTACAGTAGAGGAAATACCTTTTACTGTTGTAAATAATGAGAAAAATTTTAAAACACCCTGCTTACGATTTAACTCATATTCTATCGCTTTATCCCATATTAATTGTCCATTAGTTATAAAATGAGATGCTTTTGATTGCAAAACAAACCACTTTGCAGCTAATAAAATAATCAGAAACGGAATAAACGTTATAATATCAAAACCAATTTTTAAAAATAAAGGAAACAAAAATACTAATAGTAAAGTTTGCAAACTCCCCCAAACAATAAATGATGTAAAGATGGCTCTTTTAATAATCTTTTTCAGAACATCTTCTTTTACTAGTAAAAACTGCTGATCTGCTTTTTCTAAATACAAAGCTACTGAACCCATATGTAATAAGACTAAAACCGTCACCACTAATCCTATGATAACTAAAAAAGGATTATCTGGAAAATGTTTTAAAAGTTCACTATACTGAAATAGTAAAAAACCTAATAAAAAAATGAGTACTAAAACAAAGTGATCATTAAAGACGTAAGGTAAATAACTTTGAATTTGTTTAATAAATTGTAGTTTTCGCTTTCTAAATAATTCAAACATATCAAACCTCTTTAGTTAAAGCAATATAAATGTCATTTAGACTCGCATCATCAACACCGAATTCTTTCTGTAATTCAGATAATGTCCCAATCGTTTTAACTTGACCATGATGTAAAACAACAAAACGATCGCACAGTTTTTCTGCTGAATCAAGAACATGAGTACTCATCAAAACTGAAGTTCCCTTCGCCTTTTGCTCTTTTAGTAATTGAATCAAATCCGCAATTGCTAATGGGTCTAATCCTAAAAAAGGCTCATCTACTATTAATAAACTTGGCTCAATAATAAAGGCACAAATAATCATCACCTTTTGTTTCATACCTTTAGAAAAATTAATCGGAAACCATTCCAATTTATCTGATAAGCGAAAAAGCTCCAACAATTTTCTTGCTCTTTCAATCGCAACATCAAATGGAATATCATAGGCCATTGCAACAGTTTCTATATGTTCTTTTAAGGTTAATTCTTCATAAAGACTAGGGCTTTCAGGGATAAAACCTATTTTTTTGCGATAAACCTCACTATTTTCCTGTAGTGTTACCTCATCAATACTAATACAACCTTTATAAGGCGTTAATAAACCAATAATTTCATTGATTGTGGTTGACTTACCAGCTCCATTTAACCCAATCAAACCAACCAACTCACCATTTCCAACTTCAAAAGAGATGTCTTTCAAAACAGGGATATTAACATAGCCACCTGTAACATTTTCTAATTTTAACATGCTATTTCTCACTATCTTTGATATACTATAATCATTATTATATCAAAATTTAAATTAAGAAAGGTATTATCAGTATGGAAAATTGTATATTTTGTCAAATTATTGACAATAAAATCCCTTCTTCGAAAATTTACGAGGATGAATCTGTCCTTGCATTCTTAGATATTTCACAAACCACCAAAGGGCATACACTAGTAATACCCAAAGAACATGTTAGAAATATGTTAGATATGTCTGACAAAACAGCATCCGAGTTATTCTTACGTATTCCAAAAATTGCTCGTGGTTTACAAAAAGCCACTCAAGCAAATGGAATGAATATTATCAATAATAATGAAGAAATAGCTGGACAAACTGTCTTCCATGCTCATGTTCACCTTGTTCCTCGATATAATTCTTCAGATGAAATCAAAATCACCTATACTACTCACGAACCTGACTTTGAACATCTTTCAAATTTAGCACAAAACATTCAAAAGGAGATTGATTGATGAAATTCAAAAAACTACTTACTTTATCTGTATTAGGCTATAGTGGTTACAAACTTTTAAAACATAAAGACGAAATCGCACACAATTATCAAGAAAAAAGTAAAACTGCTCAAAATCTTATAACAATATTAGATAATTTAAAACCACAGGTCGAAAACTTAAAAAAACAACTCCAAAATCTAACAGATACTTCTCAAGATTTACAATATAAAAGTCGTGTATTTAAAAATGAAACTCAAGCACATTTGACCGAACTCTCTAAATATATTACAAAATATCAAAACAAAAAATCTTAAAAAAAGCAATCTAGTTAACTAGATTGCTTTTTTTAAGATTAAGAACCTGATACAGTTTCTGAAGTTGTTGTAGTGTCTGTAGTTACAGTTTGAGATGTCGTTGTAGTATCTACTGTATATGAACTACTGGCACCTGAACTTGCGACCGTTGTATCAGTATAAGTCGGAATTGTATAACTTGAATAGTCTTGACTACCTACAACGGTTGAATCATTTGTACTATATGCTACTGAAGAATTATCTGAACTAAAACCATTTTCACCATACAATTTTTCATATAGAACAGCAGTTGTCTTAATATGAGATGATGTTTTTAAACCCAATTGTTTTTTTATACGATTTTGTACCGTAAGTAAATGTTCTGATGTCACAATTTGATAAGAACCAGAGTCTAAAGTAGCGTCTTCACCTTTTAATTGATAAGATTTGATATTCTTTACAGCATCAGCGTAACCTAACAAACTAGGTATTGTTTTTGACGAAATTTCAATATCTGTTTGCATATTATTACTTATTGCTGATAATATTTTTTTATAAGAAGCAACACTGTCTAAAGCAAGAACTTTTTTCACGACTTTGGTAATAACTTCACGCTGACGTTTTTGACGACCATAATCACCCTCAGGATCATCATAACGCATTCTAGAATAAACTAAAGCTTGTTCTCCATTAACTTTATGTGTGCCAGGCTGAACTGTAGCCGTATACTCAGGTTCATGTTCTTCTATAGAAATCGGAAAATCAAATTTATTAGTAACCGTTATTCCACCAACAGCATCAACCAAATCTACCAAACCCTGCATATTGATTTGCATATAATTATCAATCTTAATATCCAATAAGTCTTGTATTGTCATCATCGCCATCTTAGTCCCACCAGCGGCATAAGCAGCATTAAGCTTAGCTTCAACACCTGTCATATCATTTGACTTCGGTCCTGATAACTTAATCAAAATATCACGCTCTAAACTAGTCATTGTAGTTTCTTTAGTTTCAGGATTTATCGTAACTAGAATCATCGAGTCACTATTTCCCTCCCACTTAGACTTTCTTTCATTAGATCCTGTATCAACCCCCATCAACAATATAGAAAAAGGTTTCTTTTGCTCAATAGCATGACTTTTAGTTGTATTAGTCCCATAATCTTTAAACGTTTTAGATAATTCATTAGTTGAAAAATTATAGGCGGTACTTAAATATACTGCTGCTGCACCTATGCTAAGTCCTAGTATAGCAAGTAACATTATCAGTGTTTTTTTCCAAATTTTCATCATATCAATTCATTAGTCTAGCCATAGCATAGACATCTCTAAATTCTCCATCTCTAGTTTTTACTGCTTTCTTTTGAATACCTTCAATAACAAATCCATATTTCTTATAGATATAGATAGCTATCTCATTTTTCACCTGGACAGTTAATTCTAAGCATTTTATGACAGGAGTATGTTCCACCCAATCAATGAGTGCATCCATTAATAACTGTCCTATACCATATCCTCTATATTTCTCAAGAACAGCTAAAAAAACATCACCAACATTGCCAACACTTGAAATATTCAAAATACCTATTACTTTATTTTCCAATTTTGCAACTAAACATATTTCATTACTGGAATCAGATTGATTATCAATATAGCGACATAACTCTTCTAAACTCATCTGAGAACTAGCAATGTCTCTTGTAACAAATTCAGACTCTTCACAAACATTATTAAGTAACTCAAATATCGCTTCTGAATCAGAATTTTGTGCTTCTAATACTATTATTTCAGCCATTTTAGTCACTCTCAATTCTCTCAATTAATAATTTAGATTGTTCCCCATGAGGAATTAATTCTATATCACGTCCAGATATAGTCTTTTTAATCACAATTTCAAGATAATCAGATAAAACGTCATTAGCAAGGAGATTCCCCCACTCAATCACACAAACTCCATTACCATATACAAAATCATCCAAATCAATAGAATCTGGGTCATCACCGATGCGATAAACATCTAAATGATATAGTGGTAATCTTCCCTCATATTCTCTTACAATCGTATAAGTAGGACTTTTTATCATCTGAGAAATATCTAGACCAAGTGCTATACCCTTGGTCAAAGTAGTTTTACCTGCACCTAATTCTCCAACAAGTACTAAAACATCATTTTCGACCAATTGACTACCTATTTTTTGTCCAATTAAAATTAATTCTTCTTCATCCTGACTATAAAACATAAGGCGATTATATCAAAATTAGAGTATTTTTCCAACAGTTTTCCAATAACGTAACCAATTATCATATAATTGCAATATTTATACACAAAAAAACTGAATGAAAAGACTAAGTCTTTTCATTCAGTTTCTGAATTATTATAATACAGCTAAGCTTACAAAATTAAGAATAAATAAGAAATCAAGAATCCAAATCATTGGATGAACTTCTTTAGCCTCACCTTTGAAAATTTTAACTACAGCATACATGATAAATCCAACAGCAATTCCATGAGTAATGCTATATGTGAATCCCATAAAGATTGAAGTAAAGAAGGCAGGAACAGCCTCTGACATATCATCCCATTGAATATTCTTCATACTTGATAACATCATAATTCCAACAATAATTAAAATAGGTGAGACAGCAGCAGTTGGAACAATTGCTAACAGAGGACTAAACAAACTAGATATTGCAAATAAGACCGCAACTGTTAAAGCAGTTAAACCAGTTCGACCACCAGCCTCAATACCAGCTGCACTTTCAACATAAGTTGTAACATTAGATGTTCCAGCAATTGCCCCAACAGTTGTTCCTACCATATCTGAAAATAAGGCTTTATCCATTTTTGTTTGAAGACCAGATGAATCTCTAGCGGCAGCTTCGTCAGCTACATTGAAAATACCAGCCTTCCTACCCGTACTAATTAAAGTACCTACATTATCAAAAATATCTGTCAATGAAAAAGCTAAGATAGCGAGTAAAACCTCTGGGATTCGTGAGACATCTGAGAATAACGCTCCTATACCTTGTTTTCCTAAAGCAGCCCCAAAGATTGTCCCCAAATCCTTAAAAGCAGTTCCAATATTATTTGAAGCAAAGTTCACTTGAGATAAGTCAACAACACCTGCAAAAATCGCAACGATTGTTGTTACAATGATTGACAAGATAATACCACCACGAATACGTTTCAAAACGAAAAAAATTGTCACAATAATTCCAACTAAAGCCACTAAAACTGCTGGGTTATTAAATGTAACCAAACCTGGGGTTGCCATACCATTAGCTGTAATTGCTGCTTTTGCTTGATCAGCCCCTTTGCCTGCAACCGTATAAGTACCTGGATCTATTGCAAATTGTAGTAACCCAGCCTTCTTAATACCAATATAAGCAAGAAAAATACCGATACCACCAGATATAGCATACTGAATACTCTCAGGAATCGCATGAATAATAATTTTACGAATTTTTGTAAGAGTGACGATAATACTAATAACACCACATAAGAAAACCATTGCTAGCGCTTCTTGCCATGTATAACCTAGAGCAAATACCACAGTGTAAGTAAAGAACGCATTTAGTCCCATACCTGGAGCTTGAGCGTACGGAATATTAGCATAAAACGCCATCATCAAAGTCCCTGCTACAGTACCTATAATAGTAGCCAAAAAGACTCCCTGAGCAGGCATTCCAGTCTGACTCAACATTTCTGGATTGACAAATAGAATATAACTCATTGCAAAGAATGTTGTCAATCCTGCTATAATTTCTGTACGGAAATCTGTCCCGTGTTCCTTAAGCTTAAAAAATTTTTCCATTTTGAATTGGATTCTCCTTTTTTACGAACGATATTTTAATTATATAAAATTATTGTTCATTTTTCAATGCTTATTTATTAATTTTTCATTTTCTAGATAGGCTAAACATAAGAATTGTAAAAAAGTAAATCCTAAAATAAAGGTAAGAGCATTCCAGCTGACAACTTCTAAAATTTCATGAACGACAATCCTCGGTTTTGTCAAAATATCCCATGAATTTAATCTAGCGTAACGCCCTATATGAATAGCAAAACTTGATACAAACGACAGTATCCCGATTAAAATTAGACGTCCGTAGTAATTTTTAATCTGATAAGTTACAAAAATAACCTTTAAACTCTCAATTCCACATAGAACGCCAAATAAAATACTTGACATATAAAGTATGTAATAAATCATACTTGAATGGTCCGTTAGAATAGAACCTGCAAAATGAATATGGACAATATCAGTCAACATATAAAAGGTATTAGGAAAGAAAAATAACCATAATAGACTTAGCAGCAACTTTCCTATTCTTAAATTCAAATAATAAGTAAAATAAGCAAAATCAATCGCTAATAGGGCCAGAAACATATTCCAAATTAAATTAGAACCTGTTACGTGATAACATTTAATTAAAATTGCAATAAAAATAAAGAAAATATGGATTAATGGAACTTTTTTCGACATAGTTTCTCCTTTCAATTTCTAGCTATTATATCAAAAAAATTAAAACAATTCCCTTTCAACTTTCATCATTCATCTTATAATTTGCTATAATGAAAAGTATGAGTAAAAAAATTATTGCAATAGACCTTGATGGAACCTTATTACATCACGATGATACTATCTCAGACTATACTGTTGATATCATTAAAAAAATTCAAGAATTAGGACATTTAGTTATCATTTCTACTGGCAGGCCTTATCGTATGGCATATAAACACTATAGGCGTTTAGGACTATCAACTCCCATGATTAATTTCAACGGATCATTAATACATATTCCAGAAAAAAAATGGGAATTTGAACATAGTGTTACGATTGATAAACAATATTTAATCGACATTTTAAAACTAGAAAAGGAATTTAAAATTGATTTCATTGCTAGCGAATACCATCAAAAATTTTACATCGCTTCAAAAAACATCACTACTGTTACGCCCGAGTTATTTGGAGTTGAAAAAATTCTTCCAAACATGTTATTGGATCAATCTAAAATTACAGATAATCCCAATGCACTTCTGATGCAAACTTCACATAGTGACAAATATCAATTAGCACAAGATATAAAGAAACACTTCAATTATAATATTGAAGTTGCTTCTTGGGGGGGACCTTTAAATATTTTAGAATTTTCTCCCAAAGGTATTAATAAAGCATATGCATTGTCCTATCTATTAAATGTTTTAAAAACTAGTAGTGAAAACCTTTTTGCCTTTGGTGATGAACATAATGATACACAAATGCTCAAATTTGCAGGTCGAGGATTTGCGATGAAAAATGCAAGTCCATTATTATTACCATTTGCAGATGAACAACTCGAATATACGAATGACGAGGATGGTGTCGCAAAAAAACTAGCTGAACTCTTTCTCTAAAAATAAAAAACTCTCATGTTTTTGATAGAATTTGAGAGTTTTTTATTTTTTTTGTTTTTTTGAGTGAAAGCTATTGCTTTTTTTGTGAAAACGTTTTAAAATAGAGAAGTTCTAATAGAAAGTATATCGCTTTCATAAATTGATATACTAAGTAAATTTTAAGGAGGAAGAACAAGAATGAGTATCGGTATAATTATTGCCAGTCATGGTAAATTTGCTGAAGGTATTCACCAATCAGGCTCAATGATTTTTGGTGAACAAGAGAAAGTTCAAGTTGTGACATTCATGCCAAATGAAGGTCCTGACGACTTGTATGCACACTTCAATAATGCAATTGCTCAATTTGATGCAAGTGATGAAATTCTCGTTTTAGCTGATTTATGGAGTGGTTCACCATTCAACCAGGCAAGCCGTGTTATGGGAGAAAATCAAGACCGTAAAATGGCTATCATCACTGGACTTAACCTTCCAATGCTTATCCAAGCCTACACAGAACGCCTAATGGATGCAGAAGCTGGGGTTGACAAAGTTGTTGCTAATATCATCAAAGAATCTAAGGACGGTGTTAAAGCCCTTCCTGAAGAATTAAATCCAGTTGAGGAAGCAAGTGCTGCACCACAAGCTACAGTCCAACAAGCTGCTATCCCAGAAGGAACTGTTATCGGAGATGGTAAGTTAAAAATTAATTTAGCCCGTATCGACACACGTCTTCTTCATGGACAAGTCGCCACGGCATGGACTCCAGATTCAAAAGCAGATCGCATTATTGTTGCTTCTGACTCTGTTGCAAACGATGATTTACGTAAAGAATTAATCAAACAAGCTGCTCCTGGTAATGTTAAAGCAAACGTTGTTCCAATTCAAAAATTAATTGAAGTTGCAAAAGACCCAAGATTTGGAAACACACATGCACTTATCTTATTTGAAACACCTCAAGATGCTCTTCGTGCTATTGAAGGTGGCGTGCCAATCAAAGAACTTAATGTTGGTTCAATGGCTCACTCAACAGGAAAAACAATGGTTAACAACGTTTTATCAATGGATAAAGCAGATGTTGAAACCTACGAAAAACTTCGTGACCTTGGCGTTTCATTCGACGTCCGTAAAGTTCCAAGTGACTCGAAAAAAGATTTGTTTGACCTAATCACAAAAGCAAATGTTCAATAATTTCAGAAAGGATTCGAAAAATGTCATTTATTTCTATGATTTTAGTTGTCGTTGTTGCCTTCTTAGCAGGTATTGAAGGTATCCTCGACCAATTCCAATTCCATCAACCCTTAGTAGCATGTACCCTTATTGGTCTTGTGACTGGTCACTTGACTGCTGGAGTTATGCTTGGTGGTACTCTTCAATTAATTGCTCTTGGTTGGGCAAATATCGGTGCAGCTGTGGCACCAGATGCTGCTCTTGCATCTGTTGCTGCTGCAATCATCCTTGTTCAAGGTGGAGACTTCACAACAAAAGGTATCGCAGTGGCTCAAGCAGTTGCTATCCCACTTGCAGTTGCAGGTCTCTTCTTAACAATGATTGTTCGTACACTCTCAGTTGGTCTTGTTCATACTGCTGATGCTGCTGCAAAACACAGTAACATCAAAGGGGTAGAACGTGCTCACTTTATCGCACTTCTTCTTCAAGGACTACGTATCGCAATCCCAGCCCTTCTTTTACTTCTCATCCCAGCTGATGCCGTAAAAGCAGCCCTAGAAGCGATGCCAGCCTGGTTATCTGATGGTATGGCTATCGGTGGTGGTATGGTTGTTGCCGTAGGTTATGCTATGGTTATCAATATGATGGCAACTCGTGAAGTTTGGCCATTCTTTGCCATCGGTTTTGCACTTGCAGCCGTAACACAATTAACACTTATCGCTCTTGGAGCTATCGGTGTTGCTATTGCTCTTATCTACCTTAACCTTTCTAAAAAAGGTGGCAACGGTGGAGGTGCTGGCCACACAAGCAGCGACCCAATTGGTGATATTCTAGAAGACTATTAAGAAAGGAAGACAGACATCATGACTGAAAAAATTAAATTATCAAAAGCTGACCGTCAAAAAGTTTGGTGGCGTTCAACCTTCTTACAAGGTTCATGGAACTATGAGCGTATGCAAAACTTAGGTTGGGCATACTCACTTATCCCAGCTATTAAACGACTCTATACTAAAAAAGAAGACCAAGAAGCTGCATTAGAACGTCACTTAGAGTTCTTTAACACTCACCCATACGTTGCAGCTCCAATCATTGGTGTAACACTTGCTCTTGAGGAAGAAAAAGCAAACGGTGCGGAAATCGATGATGCTGCTATCCAAGGGGTTAAAATCGGTATGATGGGGCCTCTAGCTGGTATCGGTGACCCTGTATTCTGGTTTACTGTTCGTCCAATCTTAGGAGCACTTGGCGCATCTCTTGCCCTAAGTGGAAATATCATGGGTCCACTTATCTTCTTCTTTGGATGGAATGCAATTCGTATGGCCTTCTTATGGTACACTCAAGAAATTGGTTACCGTGCAGGTTCTGAAATCACTAAAGACATGTCAGGTGGTATCTTACAAGATATCACAAAAGGAGCTTCAATTCTTGGGATGTTCATACTTGCTGTGTTGGTACAACGTTGGGTATCTATTAAATTCGCCTTCAACGTTTCAGAAGTTAAATTAGACGACAAAGCTTATATCCACTGGGATAAATTAGCTTCAGGTTCAAAAGGTATCCAAGAGGCATTTGCGCAAGTTGGTTCAGGTTTATCACAAACACCAACAAAAGTAACAACTTTCCAACAAAACCTTGACTCATTGATTCCAGGTCTTATGGGATTACTACTTACATTCTTATGTATGTGGTTACTTAAAAAGAAAGTTTCACCAATTACAATCATAATCGCATTATTTGCAGTTGGTATTCTTGCTCACCTTGCAGGATTGATGTAACATAAAAAAGAAGTTAGAACATTGTTTCTAACTCTTTTTATACACTACAATTTACTTACAAAAAAGGAAAAAGATGGCACAATCACTTAACAAACATATTGAATTCAAAACAACTGGACTATCTTACCTAGGATTAGGAGGTAAAGTTGGAAAGTTTTTAGTTGGAGATAACGCGTTAGAATTCTACAAAAATTCAAATGTTGAAGACTATATCCAGATACCTTGGACCAGTATAATTACTATTGGTGCTAATGTCACACATAATAAAATTAGTAGACATTTTCAAGTGGTAACTGATAAAGGAAAATTTTTATTCTCCTCCAAAGACTCAGGAAAAATTTTAAAAATTGCTCGTCAACACATTGGAAATGACAAAATTGTCAAATATCCAACATTAATACAAACTATTATTGCAAAGATTAAAAATAAATAATTAAGCTAATTTACAAGTTAGTTTAATTTTAGTATAATATCTATAACGGATAAGTAGCCTATCAAATCTTTTAGAAAGTCTGTGGATGCTGAAAACAGATAGATAAGATAGTTGAAATTCTACCGTTATTCATTTGAAACTATAAAAATTAAGAGCACAGGATGTGAAACTGGATGGAACCGCGCAAAAGCGCTCCAGTATATGAAATCTTGTGCTTTTTTGGAGGAAAATATGCTTGATATCAAAAAAATACGTACTCAGTTTGATGAAGTTGCTGAAAAGCTGAAAAATCGCGGTGTTAATGAAAGCACCTTATTAAAAATTAAAGAGCTTGATGCGAAAAAACGTGATTTACTTGTCACTTCTGAAGAAGCTAAAGCAGAAAGAAATATTACATCTGCCGCTATAGCCCAAGCAAAACGTAACAAAGAAAATGCAGATGAACAAATTGCTGCTATGCAAAAATTATCATCAGAAATCAAAACTATTGATAATCAATTAGCTGAAATTGATGAAGAATTATATGCAATCGTAACTGTCTTACCAAATACTCCGGCAGATGATGTTCCTGTGGGGGCAGATGAGGAAGAAAATGTTGAAAAACGTCGTTGGGGTACACCTCGTGAATTTAATTTTGAAATTAAAGCACATTGGGACTTGGGAGAATCACTTGATATTCTTGATTGGGAACGTGGTGCAAAAGTTACTGGTTCACGTTTTTTATTCTATAAAGGTTTAGGTGCTCGTCTTGAGAGAGCGATTTACAACTTTATGTTAGATGAGCATGGTAAAGAGGGCTACACAGAAATGATTCCACCATACATGGTTAATCATGATTCTATGTTTGGTACTGGTCAATACCCTAAATTTAAAGAAGATACTTTTGAATTGGCGGATTCTGACTTTGTTCTTATTCCTACTGCTGAAGTACCTTTAACAAACTACTATCGTAATGAGATTCTTGATGGTAAAGACCTACCAATTTACTTTACAGCAATGAGTCCTTCATTTCGTTCTGAAGCTGGATCTGCTGGACGAGATACTCGTGGTCTAATTCGTTTACATCAATTCCATAAGGTAGAAATGGTTAAATTTGCTAAACCTGAACAATCTTATGAAGAATTAGAAAAAATGACGGCCAATGCTGAAAACATTCTTCAAAAACTTAATCTTCCATATCGTGTTATAACTCTATGTACTGGTGATATGGGATTCTCAGCTGCTAAAACTTATGACTTAGAAGTTTGGATTCCAGCACAAAATGCATACCGTGAAATTTCAAGCTGTTCAAATACAGAAGATTTCCAAGCACGTCGTGCACAAATCAGATACAGAGACGAAGCAGATGGAAAAGTAAAACTACTCCATACTCTTAATGGTTCTGGACTTGCAGTAGGACGCACTGTCGCTGCAATACTTGAGAACTATCAAAATGAAGACGGCTCTGTTACTATTCCTGAGGTGCTTCGTCCTTATATGGGAGGAGTTGAAGTTATCTCACCTAAATAAACTTAAAACTTTTATTTAAAATAAATAATAGTCTTCTATTTTATAGAAGACTATTATTTATTTTTTATTTCCCCATTTTGAAAATTCAGCGACTGCTGTAAATAAAACATCTGTAGAAGAATTTAAAGCTGTTTCACAGGAATCTTGAATGACACCAACTATGAATCCAACTCCAACAACCTGCATTGCTAAATCATTATTAATCCCAAACAAACTACATGCTACAGGAACTAACAATAATGATCCTCCTGCAACTCCTGACGCCCCACATGCTGAAACAGCTGCAACTACACTTAATAATAGAGCTGTTGGAAAATCAACTTTAATACCTAGTGTATTTACAGCTGCTAGTGTGAGAATATTAATTGTGACCGCAGCACCTGCCATATTAATTGTTGCCCCTAGAGGTATTGATACAGAATACGTTTCTTTATTCAACCCTAACTTTTCACATAATGCTAAATTCACTGGAATATTTGCTGCAGAACTTCTTGTGAAAAAAGCTGTTATTCCAGATTCTCTCAAACATTGAAAAACTAAAGGATATGGGTTCCTTCCCATCATTATAAAGGCAATTAGAGGATTTATCACAATAGCTACAAAAAGCATTGTACTAACTAAGATAGCTATTAACATACCATAATCAGCTAAAACTTTAATACCATTCTCTGAAACTGTTGTAAACACAAGTCCTAAAATACCAAAAGGAGCTAAATCAATAATCCAGCGTACAACTTGTGAAATGACTTCTGACATTGTTTGTAATAATTCTTTTGTTTCTTTGCTAACACTTCTCATTGCTAAACCAATGATGACTGCCCAAAAAAGAACACCTATATAGTTAGCTGTAACCAAAGAATTTATAGGATTATCTACTAAATTTAGAAGAAGACTTTGAAAAACTTCACCAACACCTTGCGGTGCAGATAAGTCTGTTTTAGCTACACTTTTGAGCATCAATTTAAGAGGAATAACATAATTGACTAAAACTGCGACTAAAGCTGCAGCAAAAGTTCCAATCATATAAAGAGAAAGTACCGTAGTCATATTAGTTTCTTGTCCTTTCTCATGACCTGATAAAGCATTTGAAACTAGCACAAATACCAAGAGGGGAGCAATGGCTTTCAATCCTCCAACAAACATTGTACCAAACAAACCTATGATAAATATATCAGGAAAAATAGAACCCAAAATAAATCCTAGTATGACACCAATAAATATACGCTTAATCAAACTTAACTTAGTCCATGTAAATATTATGTCTTTCATTCAATACCTCTTCATAATTGATTTTATAATCTTATTACATTTTTTACAAACTGTCAATATCACATCCTATGTCACTCTGATTGACACTAGTTGTTAACTTGTTTATAATGTTTAATATATAATTTAGAAAATGGAGTTTTTTATGAAAAATAAAAATACCTATTTAGTTATAGGTTTCATGCTCTTTGCACTTTTTTTTGGTGCAGGTAACCTTATCTTTCCCGCCTTTCTTGGTATCTATTCGGGTAGTAACTTAGTGCTTGCTATTTTAGGTTTCTGTTTAACAGGAGTTACTTTACCTTTACTTGGTGTAGTTGCAGTTGCGTATTCTGGTGCAACTGATGTGGGCTCTTTTAATCAGATCATCTCAAAACGTTACGCACTGTTATTCTCAATTGCCTTATATTTATCTATAGGACCTTTCTTCGCAATTCCTAGAACTGGTGCAACATCCTATTCAATCGGTATTCAACCACTATTTGGTGATAGTATTACCATTAAAATTATTTATGGTCTGCTATTTTTTGGCCTATCGTATTTATTAGCTATCAAACCAAGTAAAATTACTGACCGTATCGGTAAATATCTGACACCTGCTTTATTAATTGTTATTGCAATACTTGTTGTTATGTCCTTTGTTCATCCTGTAGGGAAAATCGGTATGCCACATAATGTAGCAGCTGATGCTAGTAATTCTTTTAAAGATATTCCGTTTGTTGCTGGACTCATCCAGGGATACAATACAATGGATGCCTTAGCTTCTTTAGCTTTTGCGATTTTGGTAATTGATGCTACAAAACAATATGGTGCTAAAACACAAAAAGAAATTGCTTCTCTAACATTCAAATCTGGAATTACTGCAAGCGTTATTTTAGCCCTTATCTATATTTTTGTATCTCGTATAGGGGCAACTTCTCAATCATTATTCCAACTAACAGGAGATACTTTCACATTTAACAAAGTTGCAATTGATGGAGGAAGTGTTCTTAGTCAAGCATCCTATTTTTACTTAGGTCGTTTTGGACAAATCGTCTTGGCACTGGCTATATTCTTAGCTTGTCTGACAACAGCTATTGGTCTAATCACTGCGTGTGCAGGCTACTTTGCTAAACAATTCCCTAAACTGTCTCATGTTCAATGGGCTACATTATTCACCTTGATTGCTACAACTTTTTACTTCGGTGGCTTATCAGAACTTATAAAATGGTCTTTACCTGTTTTGTTCTTACTATACCCACTTACAGTAGTCATTATTACACTTGTCTTATTGAGTAAACAGTTCAATAATAATCCATCAGTCTTCCGTATAACTATTGCTTTGACAGCTGTAGCAAGTTCATATGATGCTTTGTCGACTTTAGCGAGTTTAACAAAATTATTTACAATGCCTACATTTATCTCTGATTTCTTCACAAAAGTTGTACCACTTGGTCAATACTCTATGGGATGGATTAGCTTTGCAATTATCGGATTTATCATTAGTTTTATTAGCTTAAAACTCAAAAAATAGTTAAAACAAAAAACAAGTTCTTTATGAAGAACTTGTTTTTTGTTTTAACGATGACTCACTTTACGTGTTAAATAATCACCTAAAAATTGTATCAGAAAAATTAATAATAAAATGATAATAGTCGCTACCCAAGTAACGTCGTTATTAAAACGATTATAACCATACGAAATAGCCACGTTTCCTAGTCCTCCAGCTCCAATTGCACCAGCCATGGCTGTTTCACCAACTAAAGAGATTAAGGTAACTGTTGAGACCCGTATTAAGTCTGGTAATCCTTCTCCAAGATATACCTTAACAATATCCCAAAATGTTGCTCCCGAAGCTTGCGCTGCTTCAATCACCCCTTTATCTAGTTCGGAAAAGACAACTTGAACTTGTCGCGCAAAGAAAGGAAAAGTTGCAAAAGACAGTGGAACTAAGGCAGCATTAGGACCTAAATTAGTCCCCATAATTGCATAAGTCATCGTTGCTAATACAGCAATCAATATTATAAAAGGAATAGCCCTGAAAACTGATGTCACTTTATCAATAAACCAACAAATTGGCTTATTTTCAATTACACCATCTGGTCCCATTAATACTAATAATAAGCCAACAATAAGCCCAACCAACCCACCAATAATAAAAGGAATAATTGTCATATAAAGGGTATTAAAAATAGCTAATCCCCATCCTGCATCGCCACCCCAACCTAATTTGTAAACATTGGGTAAATAGGTTTCAATAAAACTCATCTTACACACCTCGCTTCAATACTCTTACGGCTACACCTGATAACTCTAAATCATCTTCAGCTTTTCTGATATTCTCTTGTGTTCCATCTAAAACAACAATCATTTCACCAACTGGTGTTGATTCCAATATTTCAATATTTCCATAAAGAATATTAGCTGTAACTTGATGACGTTTATACAATTCATTTAATACTGGCTCATCAGTAGAAGTGCCCGCATATTTTAGATGTAACAATACCTGAGAACCAGATAACTGTTTCACAATATCTTGTTGCTCAATTTTTTCCAAAGCTTCATCAATACCTGTAGCTGTTTTAATAAATTCCTGAGTCAAGGATTCTTTTGGATGTGAAAAAATTTCTAAAATAGAACCTTCTTCAATCAAATGACCATTTTGCATGACAGCTACACGATTACAAATATCTTTAACAATTTGCATTTCATGAGTAATCATTACAATTGTTAAACCTAGTTTTTTATTTAAGTCTTGTAATAAAGTTAGAATCTGTTTTGTTGTTTTAGGATCCAAAGCTGAGGTCGCTTCATCTGATATCAAAATTTTAGGATTGTTAGCTAATGCACGCGCAATAGCTACACGTTGTTTTTGTCCACCTGACAATTGGGCAGGATAATTATCCGATCTATCACTAAGCCCAACTAACTCAAGAAGTTCTGTAACTTTTTGAGTTTTTTCAGCTACAGATAGTTTTGAATGTCGTAAAGCAAAGGCAATATTTTCTCTTGCAGTCTTTTGAGCCATTAAATTAAAATGTTGAAAAATCATTCCAATATCACGTCGTTTTTGACGAAGTTCCTCAGCACTTAATATTACTTTACTATCGTATGTGATATCCCCATCGACTGTGATTTTACCTGATGTTGGTACTTGTAATAAATTTATGACACGTACTAATGTTGATTTTCCAGCACCAGAATAACCAACAATACCATAAATATCACCCTTTTGAATTGCAATACTAACATCTTTAACTGCATGAATTTCACGTTTCTTTTGATAAAATGTGATATCAATATTTTCTAAATTAATAATTGTCTCACTCATACTGTTTAATTAACTCCTTCACTAATAGTATATGACTGACATAATCCTCAATCGCAATATTCTCATCGCCACCATGGTCACGACTATTCGCATTGCCCATACCAAATGCCACCATAGGAACTTCTAACGCTTCAAAAACTGTGTGCATAGGACCAGTACCTGGAGATGTTGGTAAAATTGAAACACCCTCTGGGTAAATACCTTCTGCTAAACTAATAATTTCTAATATTTTAGGATGAGTCATATCACTACGGTAACTTTCCTCACCTAATGTATAGTTAATTGTTACCTTATCAAAGTCATTTTTTATGAGATGATTCTTAATTTTATCAAAAACATCTTTAGTCTTTAAACCTGGAACTAGCCTTAATTCCATTTTAGCCATTGCCTTAGCAGGTAAAATAGGTTTTACACCTTTACCTAAATAGCCTGACCAGATACCTTCAATATTTAATGCTGGTTCAAAGAAATAAGTTTTTAAAAACTCTTTTCTTTCCTCTTTTAATGGAGGTAGCGTTAATCCATATATTTCTGCCAATTTTTCATTATTTTCAACTGCATATTGTTCAACTAATTTTAACTCACGTTCTGTAGGTTGTTTAATGTTCTCATAAATACCTTCAATAAGAATTTTACCGTCTTCTGAGCGCATACTAGTAATCGCATTAAGCAGATACCAACTCGCTGACTCAATGACACCTCCATATTTGGAATGTATATCTACATTAGCACTTTCAACAGATAAATCAAAGGTAATAATACCTTTATTTCCTCCTGTTAATTCTAATTGATTTAACTCATTTTTATCACCTTGTTCCCATAAAAGCAAGTCTGCAGATGATAATTCACTTTTATAACGTTGCAAATATTTTTCCAAATCAACTGAAGCAGACTCTTCTGCACCTTCTATAATAAAGGTAACATTAACTGGTAATGGACCTACTTCTAATTGATATTTTTGCAATGCTGTTAAGCGAGCTATTATATGTCCCTTATCATCATCAATCCCTCGAGCAAACATATAGTCTCCTCTTATATCTAATTCAAATGGACTAGCTGTCCAAACTTGATCATTATCAGCAGGTACAGTATCATAATGATTATAAAAGATTACTGTCTTTGCATCTGGATTCGGACTCATAAAACGTGCAATAACAAAAGGAGCACAATATGATTTATCTATTGTTACCTCTGCCCCAGCATCAACAAATATTTTTTTTAAATATAAAGCGACATCTTCTAAGCCAATTTGCTGTGCAAAAATGGACTTTTTTGAAATTAATGTTTTTAATTGTGGTATATTATTTTGAATTACTTCATCTGAATAAAACAGAGAAACTAATTCTTCTTTCGTTAAATAAGCCATATTCTCCCCTACAACAAGAAAATGGGAATGAAATTTTCCGATAATACTAAATCGATTTCATTCCTCTTCTTTTCTATTCTACCATACTGGTACATCTACACCATCAGAAGTATCTTCGACAACTTTTTTAACGGCATCAGTATGATAAGCTTTTACTAATTTTTTAATTGTATCAGCCTTATCTGATTTTTCCCAATCTTTATTTCCTGCTAGAATATTAATCCACTGTTTAGAATTTTTATCTGCTTTTTCTTTATATAAAGATGTTGAATAATCAATTCCTGCTGGAACAGCATAACTATTATTTACGATAGCTGCATCTGCTGATGTTAGTGAACGTGCTGTTTGACTAGCATCTAACTCTTTAATATCTAAGTTTTTAGAATTTTCTTTGATATTAGCAATTGTTGCTAATTTATCTCCAGAAACATCTAATTTAATCAAGCCGGCAGATTGAAGCACGTAAAGTGCACGACTCTCATTAGTTGCATCATTTGGAATTGCAATCTGTGCTTTATCAGGTAACTCTGAAACATCTTTATATTTTGCTTTACCATCCTGACTTGTTCCTGAGAAAAGATGAATCGGACTAATATAAGTCTCAGCTATTGAAACTATATCCTTCTTGTTTTCCTTATTCCAATTTTCTAAGTAATTATAATGTTGGAAAGCATTGATGTCCACTTCCTTATTTGCAACAGCTTTATTAGGTTGTGAATAATCTGTAAATTCCTTAAATTTTAAAGTAATTTTATCATCTTTTAGTAGTTCTTTAATCTTGTCCCAACGTGCTTGGTCTGAGTCTGTCATTGTCATGACTCCAACAGTTAATGTGTTGTTATCGCTTGATTGTTTTGAACCACATGCTGCAAGTGTGACCGTTGATAAAACTACTAAACCAGCTAGTCCCATAATTTTTTTAAAATTCATAAATAATCTCCTCTTAAATCGTTGGTAAATTAATTATGCCATAGTTTTTAAAGATAAACAAATTGTTAAAATTTGTGATTTGATATAGTTTTTAACTATACAAAAAAAGAGCTAAGTATCTACTAGCTCTTTTAACCCTATTCCTCTATTAAAACTACTTTAATAAATTAAGAACATCTAACTTTTCTTTAGCTCTACGATAAGCTTCAGTATCTTGCAAACCTGAAATTCTTCCGTTATGTTCTGCTGAGGCTAGCATATTATAAAAAACTTCTAGATCGTTTTGAACATCATATCCTAGATAAGTTAACATACTTATTTTTTCTTCCATAAATTCAACAATATCTAAAAGACTTTGTTCAGTAAATACTCTTGATAAGCTACCATTTCTAACCCTATAAGCATACAAGGCCTTATTAGAATAGATAATTTTTTTTGCTTTAAGATATAGTTTATAGGTAAAAAAGCCATCCTCCAAATCTCTTCCCAATGGAAACCTTAAATGATTTAATAGTTCTCGTCTTATTAATTTCCCCCAAGAAGCTGTAAAGCATAAATTTCTACCTTGTTTTTGAATATAATAATCTTTGAAAAATGTCTTAGTATCAAAGACTTCCTCGTAGTAACTATCTTCTCCGAATATCAAATAATAAAATACTTGCTCTTCTTCATCGAAATTATATCTACCACCAATTGAAATATCAGCACCCGATTCAACAAGCTTTGCATATAAAAATTCAATATAGTCTTTTTCTACCCAATCGTCAGGATCAATAAACGAAATAAACTCACCTAATGCTCTATCTAATCCAAAATTTCTTGCAGAACTAACCCCTCCATTTTCTTTACTAAATAGTTTAAATCTAGAATCTCTATCTGTAAATTCTTTACTGATATGATAAGAACTATCAGTTGAACCATCATCAATAAGAAGAACTTCAATGTTCCCATAAGTTTGGTTGGCAATACTTTCTAAGCAAGTCTTTAAATAATTTTCCATATTATATATGGGAACAATAACACTAACTAACGGATTATGATTCATTATTTTCTCTATCTTTCTTTTAATATAAGGTCACCATTGTTATATACAATAGAATTACTAGGAATATCTTTTCTAATCAAACATCCTGCACCAATAACAACATTATCACCAATTGTTACACCTTTAAGAACAGTAACATTACTTCCAATCCAACACTTTTTCCCAATTTTAATAGGAGCAGTTTTATAATTCCATTTATCAATTTGATGACTAGAAAATGTGTGGTCATGATCATAAAATCGTACCCCCTCACCAATCATTGTATCTTCTCCTATCTCAATTCTATCTAAACAATTAAAACTGCAATAACTATTAAAGAAAACATTTTGTTCTAAGTATATTGTACCATTAATATTAAAACTGATAAATGAGCGTCCAATAACATTATGACCAACTACAAATTTAGCCCCTTGAGAAATATGAAAACGATTAAAGTCTCCATCCATCCATATTTTATGAGCTTGATTAATTTCTTTTCTAAAGTTATTTTCTTTCAAATAATTTATCATTGTTTCTGGAAAATCACTATCAAATAAAGTAGCTGACATAGGACAGTGTGCTGTATTTTTAAAAGCTACAATCTCTTTATCTGCTGCTTTAAATTTAGAACAAACATCATATAATTCAGATTTATGATTAATATCGAGTAATAGGTCAGCTTTATCTAATAAATAAGATAATTTTTCATCGTTTAATATCGTTTCTAACGTAACATTTTCAAATTGCGTTAATTTTAAAATTTTATCAGAAAAATAAACTGGTGCAGCAATCGTAATCTTAATATGAGGAAGTTCTCTAACTATGGTTTCTATATGCTCAAGTTGATCAGTTAACGTGAAGATAATTGCATCATACTTAAATTTAACCATTTTTTACTCCCCCTAAAAGGTAGGACTCAATTGCTGTAACCATCTGATCAACATTATCATTATTAAATAACTTTTGTCCTTGGTCTTGATGTTTCGTTGAATCAAATGCAAAAACTGGTTTTCCAACCTCATTAAACTTCGAAATAATATTATCAACTTCTTCACCATAATTAATGTCCAATAGCAATGAAGTTGTTTCAATTAAATAACGTTGAATCCATGCTAAATCACTAATTGCTGAATAAATTTTAACATTAGGGAATTTTAAAAGTCTGGCAAGATAATCACCAACTGCAACTTGCGAAGCAATAATAAAAGTAACTTTAGGTAATGCTTCAATCAATTCTTCAATTTTTTCAATATCGCCAGAATTAGTAAAGATGAAACAAGAAGGATTCTCAAATTGGTAATCTAATGTCTTAAAGTTTACCTTGTTTGAATTCATAAATTCGACTTCTGACCAATCTAATCCATTGTATAACCACCAGTCTTTTCGTCGTAATTGTTTAACAAATATATCCCAAGGTTTCCTATGAGTTAAATAGTGTATAATGACAGCTTTAGAATCATCATAATCTTCAATAAAATCAACATGATTAGGGATGAAATTATACTTCCAAGAAATCTCTAACCAATTGTTTTCAAACAGTAGATTCAAAATACTCTGATCTGCCATATCAACTTCTTCATGTAATTCATTAGTTAAACTTATCAGCCTATCCTTGATATGATTCTCTTTCCAATAAATAGTATCAATCAATAATACCCCTGCATTAAATAAATTTTTTGCAAAATAAACCCTAGCTCCCTGGTCTTTAACCGCAGCAACTGGAAAATTTTCCATATCCATCTCAAACAAACAATCAAGTTTGTCCTTAATAACAATATCACAATCTAGATATAATGCTCTAGTTTCTTTAACAAAATCAGGAACAAAATACCTCAGAAATACCGTATAACTAATGTCAGTTTTATACTGAGCTAATGATAACGATGAAACCCTACAGTTAAAAACTTCTGAATTAAAATGTTTCAAACGATGATTTAAATTTTCAAACCATTCCGTAGGAAAATCACTGTTTATAAGGTAAAGATTAATGTCAGTATTATGGGAAAATAATGATTTTATTGTAGTAGTAACCTGGTCAATGTATTGATAATTTGCTGCTAAAACGATAGCTTTTTTCATATTCTCAACCCTTCTTTTTTAGTTAACTCTATTATAACACATGATAAAAAGTCTTGTGTCTAATATAAAAGAACCAGTTTATACTGATTCTTTTATAAATTATTTAGCAGTTGGTATAACTAACTCTTTTTCAGATGGGACATAACTACCACCTAAATATTCTTTAGCTAACTTCTCAAGTGTGCCATCTTTTTGTAGTTCTTTCAAACGTTTATTCACAAATTTTTGAAGATTTTCTTGACTTTGACTAAAAATAAAGTAAATAAATGGTTGCTCTTTTGACGTCAACTCAATCGTTTTAAGATTATCAAGTCCTTGTGATTTAATAATTGAATTTACTGTAGGAGCATCAAAAATTTTAAAATCTGCTTTACCTTCATTAAGGTTAGTCAAGATTTGGGTAATATTTTCATTCGTATATTTCAAATCAACCTGATTATCATTCGTTTTATTAAATTCTTCTAATTGAGCAGCTGTTGTAGTGCCTTGAACTACTTGTGTTGAATGTCCTGCAATATCATCATATGATTTTATACTACTATCTTTAGGAACCACTAATACTGATGGAGTTGAACCAATAGGGTAAGAGAATAAATACTTTTCTGAACGTTCTTTTGTAAAACTAATGTTATTTCCACCTAATTGGAATTTATCAGAATCTAAACCTGTAAAGATAGATGACCATACTGTTTTCTGAAATTTCACATCATACTTATCAGAATCTTTAAAAACAGCCTTAGCTACTTCGATGTCGTATCCTGTTAATTTGCCATCTTTTTCGTAAGAAAACGGTGCTGTTGTACCGACTGTTGCAAAAGTAAGATTCTCTTTTTTACTGTCAGAAGAATTAGATGAAGTTGAACTTTTAGTACCACAGGCTGCTAAAAACAATGTTGAGGCGACTAATAAACTACTAATTCCTAGAATTTTCTTGAATTTCATAAATAATTCCTCCTTATTACTAGTTTATATCTTAACATTTTTTTAAAGTAATGACTAATAGTTAAACATTATCAAGATGATAATAATTACCTATAACAAATCTAATAATACAAAAAACGAGCGGTAAATAACCACTCGTCTCTCTTAAAAATCTGCTACATTATGGTAAACTTTTTGAACGTCATCATCACTCTCAAGAGCATCGATTAGCTTTTCAAAGGTTGCTAAATCATCTCCTTCCAAGTTTACCTCTGATTGAGGAATCATTTCAAGTTCTGTTACTTTAAACTCAGTAATACCATTTGAACGTAGAGCTTCTAAACCTTTATGTAAATCTGTTGGAGCAGTATAAACTGTAATTGTACCTTCTTCTGACTCAACGTCATCAACTTCAACATCTGCTTCTAATAGTAATTCAAAAATACTATCCGCATCATTACCTGAAAAGACAATAATTCCTTTTTTATCAAACATATACGAAACAGAACCCGCTGCTCCCATATTACCACCATTTTTACCATAAGCAGTACGTACATTTGCAGCAGTACGGTTAACATTTGATGTTAAAGTATCAACAATAATCATTGAACCATTTGGACCAAATCCCTCATAACGACCTTCTACGAAAGTCTCATCCGTATTTCCTTTTGCCTTATCAATAGCTTTATCGATAACATGCTTTGGTACTTGAGCTTGCTTTGCACGCTCTAATACAAACTTCAATGCTGAATTTGACTCTGGATCTGGGTCTCCTTGTTTAGCAGCAACATAGATTTCAACTCCAAATTTTGCATAGACTTTTGAGTTTGCACCATCTTTTGCAGTCTTTTTAGCAACGATATTTGCCCACTTACGTCCCATTATAATTCTCCTTAGATATAGATTGTTCTTACTTTTAATTTAAAAGCTCATCTTATTAATTATAACACTTTGATAAGAATTGGTAAAATACTATATTAAAAAGAATTCATAATTACTAAACTATTTATTTTTTATCTTCTATTTTCTAGGTAATTAGAAATAGCATCTACAACAAAATTAAGCGTTCCTATTCCACACTCATTATCAACAACTTCTTGAAATCTTTTATGCTCTTGATAGATTTGTAAAAGATTAGTCAAAACCTTATCATTACAAGTATAAAAATTTGTCGTAATATAATTTGTAAAGTCCTTAACTTTTTCTTGAACCTGCTGTTGGTTTGGAGATAAATCTTTCAAGCTAGAAAATTCTTTAAAAATTAACATTAATCCTTCTTGAGCCTTCATCTTGTCAGATTCTTGTTTGGCTTGATATTCTTTAAATGCCTGTGTATCACCATAAAGCCTTTTGGCTTCATCCTCTAATAAAGCTTGTTCTTCTTTACCAATTGTATTTAATCCCATATTGTGAATTCCTCCTTTTAATAATGCCTCTGTTTTTAAAATGAGTCAATCTAAATTTTCTCTATCGAATCTCAGCTGTTTAATATGTTTCTCAAGAGTATCTTTTAAATCATTCTCACTCATTTCTAATAACAAGTTTATTTGTTTGAGTGGAAAACCTAAAGAACGAAAAAATAAGATTTCATTTAATCTAAAAATTGATGATTCATCATAATAACGATATGCATTATCTCCAATATAGACAGGCTTCAACAATCCAATTTCATCATAATAATGCAAGGTACGAACGCTGACCCCTGTTAAAAAACTGACTTCTTTAACTGTTCTCATAGTATTCCTCTCTACCTATTAGTCTATAATATGACGTAACGTCAGAGTCAACATCTTTTTTTTATTTTTATCGGAATTCTTCCAAAATTTTGTTCTATAATCCCAGTATCCCCCAATTGATAAATAGCATCTGCTTTTTGAGTTATCCTATCCCAAGGTTCTTTACCAATTCTAGAAATATAAGGAACTTCTTTTTTTAACGTCGATAGATAGTCTTGACCATTTTTTGAAAAAGCCAAAATATGTATCTTTTGAGGCAAGTCTTCCTCAGTAACATTAATCAAAACATAAGTTAGCAAACGTCTGACACGTGCTTTAGTAAAACGTTTTGTTGTTAAAGAATTTACTAAATCCTCAAATGTTTTAGTCTCTTTAATAACCTGTTTCATTTTTGAAGCCATCTCATCATTCACTTGGTAAATATCTTTTAAATTTTGGTGAGATAAAATCTGATATTTCAACAATTCAAAGTAGTTATCCCAAGAAACTTGTGGACAACTATGAATTAAAGCTGATGAAGGTGTAAACTTATTCACAAAATCTTTATCTTTAATATGCTTCCTTAAACTCGTCGCAGATGCATAGGAAACATTTTTTTCTATTGAATGAAAGCCTGCACCTTGTCTTTGAATAGGAAATAGGTGGATATCCTTTTTTGCAACAGCCTTTGTATAGGCTAATGCCAAGATATGATTGGGTGTATTACCTGAAAATTGAATACCGGCAAAACTTTCCCACATAGCCTGGTTTTTTTGTGGATAAGACAAATGATTTGGTTGACTTTCTAAAAACGCCAGCATCTCAGCTTCTTTTTGTTCATATACTTGAGCTAGTCTGTTATAATCTGTGTTATCCTCAGTACCAAAGGCAAGTTGGTCAATTTGTAATTTATCTAAAATATCAACTGAACCCTGTGCAAAATAATCCGCAGCCTGCACAGATACTAAAAACGGTAGCTCAACAACAATATCAGCCCCATTATCCACAGCCATTTGAGCTCTTGTCCACTTATCCACAAGAGCTGGCTCTCCTCTTTGCATAAAGTTACCAGACATGGCTACAATCTTTAATCCATCTATTTGATCTAAAAGATACTTATGACCGTTATGAAAAGGATTAAATTCTGCTATAATTCCCGTTACTTTCATTTTTTTGCCACAAAAAACCAACGTTTTGAACTTACACTAGGTTCCCTATCCTTGAAATCAGCATATACCTCAACATCTCTAAATCCTGCTTCTTCAAGTAGAATATCAAAAGTTAACAACTCATATGTGCGTTCTTCATGAATTTCATCATACCGTGAAAACAAACCTGACTCTTCCTTAACAAAAAAAGATAATTCATGAACAATGGAATGTGGAGCATCTCCCTTATAAGAATCCCAAACAAATGCAAAATCTTCTGCATTTTCATGGTAGCTATAATTAGGAAAAACATCATCTATTTGATGAATAGAATGGACATCAAAGATGAATACACCTCCTTGATTTAAGTGTTGATAAACTTGTGAAAAAACATCTCCAACGGCAACTTCGTCTTCCATATAACAGATAGAATCAGAATAACAGGTCACTAAATCATAAGTCTCAAGACCTGATAAATCTAACATGTTACCTACTAGAAAATTAATGGGTTCTCCTTCTTCTAAAGCTCGTTTTCGTGCCAATTTAATCATTTCAGGACTTAAATCAAGACCTGTTACATCAAATCCAGCCTTTTTAAAATAAACCGATTGAATACCTGTTCCACAAGCCAATTCAAGTAATTTTTTCTTGTCTTTTGGGAAATGACGTAGGCTAAAATCAGTCCATTTATCATATAGGCTATCATCCATAATACTGTCATATACTTTTGCAAAAGTTTCATATGTCGACATTTCTACTCTCCTATCTCTTTTTATCTATTGATAAGGGACTGAGTATTTTCTCAGTCCCTTTTTATTAATTTAAAAACGTTTCAATATCAACTAATGGAGCCTCATGCCATAACTTCTCAAGATTATAATGGTCCCTTTCATCCTCTGAAAAAATATGTACTACCACACTATTCAAGTCAAGAAGAACCCATCCAGTTTTACTATCTCCCTCTGCATGACTAGCAATGTCACATTCTTCCTTAACTTTCTCACGAATATTATCAGCAATAGCTTCCAACTGACGACTATTTGTTGCACTTAAAATGACAAAATAATCCGCTACACTAGTTAACGATTGTAAGTCCATAGCAATAATACTTTCAGCTCTTTTTTCATCAGCAGCTTGAACAACTAACTTTAATAATTCAATTTCTTTCATTTTTTCCTCATTCATTCTATTTTATCTTGAACACACACTTTCTACACTATCTCAAAAATAAACTTAAAATGAAACATATCTTATTCGTTTAAATATTTTATAAACTCATTGTACGTTTCCAATGTTTTGGGATAAATTGGTATACCATTTTGGACAAGATAAGATATCGTGTGAGCTGTTTCATAAGCAACCGCTTTATCAAGAGAAATCTCAGCCAGTCTTCTTGCCTCATCTACTCCTGGAAAATTACGGCTCCCTTCAATATAATCTGCTAGGTATACCACTTTATCCAAATCCGACATATCTTTTGAACCGGTTGTATGAAGAGCGATCGCCTCTAGGATCTCATTATCATTAATACCCAGTTCCGACGAAATAAAGTACACTCCTACCAACCCATGCCAGATATTATTTCCCCATTTTTTCAATTCAGGATCTAATCTTTTTCTTTCAATCATATCGAGAAAAAGCTCATCAGGTAATTCCTTAGCATAATCATGTAACAAAGCAGCTAGACCAGCTTTATCCTTATCTACTTCATACTTTTCTGCTAAATACAAAGCTGCTTTTTCAACTGCCAACATATGCTCATATCGTTTTTTTGACACACGCTCTTTGACTTTTTTAATAAGCTCTGATCGTGTATAGTTCCCAAAATCAGAATAACTCATCTGTATAATCCTTTTTCATTAATATAATCCAAAACACTCTTAGGCAACAAGTAATTCGGAGTCTTATGTTCTAGTATTAGCTGTCGTATCATACTTGATGAAATATCCATCAAAGGAACATCAACCCAAATAACGGGATAGGAAGTTCCAGCTTTATATTTTGGACGTTGTACACCAACAAATTGAACGATTTTCACTAATTCATCAATACGATACCACTTTGGTAAGTAAGCAACCATATCCGCTCCTATAATAAAATAAAAATCAGTATCCGGATGCTCTTTAGTCAATTGCTTCATCGTATCGTATGTATAGCTCTTTCCCTTACGTTCTAATTCAATTGTTTCTATTGACAAACCATCAACCCCGGAAATAGCCAATTCAAGCATATCTAAACGATATTTTTCTGAAATCGTCGTCTTTTTATCAATATGAGGAGGTTCATATTCTGGGAGTAGTAATACTTTATCTAAGCTTAATTGTTGTCTTACCTGATCCGCAACAACTAAATGGGCATTATGAACAGGATTAAAGTTACCACCTAAAATACCAACTTGCTTCCTAGTTTTATCTTTTTCTTCCGTTTCTAACTTAACTTCAGTAAATGGTGTCAATAATTCTAATGCCATAGAACCTCCTTTTGACAATTAAATCTCTTTAACTTTTGTAGATATTTTACGATTTTCTTTCTTTGTTGATTGTTTAAATAAAATTAAAATTCGACCAATTTTCAAAACTGTGTCACAACCAATTTCATCTTCTAATATTTCTGCAACCTCATGAATATTTTCATCTGTATTTTGTAGTAATGTTACTTTAATAAGTTCACGCGCATCCAACGCATGACGAACACTGGTTTTTATCTGATCATTCAAACCATTTTTTCCAATCTGAATAATTGGTTTCATGGAGTGAGCTTGACTTTTTAAATATGCACGTTGTTTACTTGTTAATGCCATAATATCTCTAATCTAAAATTAGCCTTTCTTTATATCAATGCTTTTCTAAGCAAGACAGATACTCCTTCTGGAGCCCAACCTGAAATTTTAACAGGTTCTTCTTTTGAAGCACTTATCCGAATCCAACCTAACCCTGAGTAGACCAAATCAACTTTATCCTTTATAACAAAATCATGTTTAACTAACTTAGGAAATTCTGCTAAATCTGAATGATAAGGTGGTGTTAATAGTTCTCCTACATGTTTTTTATAAAATTCATCTGCACCTACTAATTTTGTTCGATGAACATCTAATGTATTATCAAAATAAGCTGTGAAACCTTGTTTTTTACCTTCAACAAAATCAAATCTACCCAGACCTGCTAAAAAGAGAGTCTGTTCAGGATTTAACTGATAAGTCTTTGGTTTAATTTCCTTTTTAGGACTAATCAACTTTAACGCTTTATCCGATAAATAATGAGCCATCTGGTAGCGATGAATAATTCCTGGTGTATCAAAAATATAGCTACCATCATCCAAAGGGATTTCAATCTTATCTAAAGTTGTTCCCGGGAAACGACTCGTTGTAATAACATCCTTATCACCAGTAATTTCCCTAATGATGGCGTTTATGAGAGTTGATTTCCCAACATTCGTCACACCAACAACATAAACATTCCGACCAGCTCTATAACTGTCAATCTTTTCAATAAGCTCTTTAATAGCATGATGATTTTGAGCACTTGTTAAAATAGTATCAACTGGCCTCAATCCTTCTTCATGGGCTCTTTGAGTTAACCAAGTTGTCACTTTACTTTCCTTAACAGATTTAGGTAAGATGTCTTTTTTATTCCCCACTAATAAAATATCATTTCCTGAAATAAATCGATTTAATCCTGGAATTACTGAACCATTAAAGTCAAAAATATCAACAACATTCACAACCAAGGCATCACTATCGCCAACCTCATGTAAAAGTTTCAAAAAATCATCATCAGACAGACTAACGTCTGTAATTTCATTATAATGACGTAACCTAAAACAACGCTGACAATAGAGCTCCCCACTCTCTAATCCTTTATTTAATGCTGATTGAGGAGTGTACCCCATTTCATTCTTATTTTCAATCTGAATTTTAGACCCACAACCAATACAAAATAATGTTTCTTCCACTTAAATTCCTTTTTTATACTCTAATTTACCGTATTTATCTTCTAATTTTTTTATCATCCTACGTTCACGCCACCTATTAAACTTCGTATTCCATGCATCAGATTTTACTATGGGTTTTACCAGTACTGAGCGAATACCTGCACGGTGACTTGCTCTTATATCTGTCATTAGCTGGTCTCCAACCATAATAACTTCCTCAGGATTAAAACCATACCGTTCAATGACCTTATTAATTCCAAATGCAAAAGGTTTCATAGCACGACTGACAAAATCAACGCCAAATTTTGAAACGGCTTTTTCAACACGTGATTCTTTATTATTAGAAACAACAACAACAGCAATATCTGCCGCAGTCATTTTATCTAACCAATATCTTACCTCAGCAGTACCTTCTGGGTTATTCCATGCAATTAAAGTGTTATCTAAATCAACTAAAATTGCATGTATGTTATTTTCCAAAAGGTCTTCAACCTTTAAATCATAAACAGCTTCAACCACATAGGTCGGCCTATAATCATCTATACTCAAATTCTTCTCCAAAAATTGTATTTTACCCTTTATTTTATCATAATTTTGATAATAATGCATACGTCATTTTTAAATATGATACAAAAAAGATGAAGTCAAACATACTTCACCTTTTTTAACTTATTTCGCTTCAATTAAACCGTAATTTCCATCATCACGTTTATATAAGACATTTGTTGTATTATCTTCAGAATCAATATAAATGAAAAAATCATGTCCTAATAACTCCATTTGAAGTAAAGCTTCATCAATATCCATAGGTTTCAAATTAATATTTTTGGTGCGAACAATTTCAACCTTGGGTTGCTCTTCTTCTTTTTCAGACACAAATTCACTAGTAAAGATTTCCGCTGTAGGTACTTTTTCACGATGCTTCTTGGCAATCTTTGTCTTATTTTTACGAATTTGTCTTTCAATTTTATCTGCTACTAAATCGATAGAACCATACATATCTTGAGATGTATCCTCCGCACGAAGAATAATTGAATCTATAATAATTGTAACTTCAACTTTTGCTGTTTTTTCACGATAAACTTTTAAATTTACTCTAGCATCCAGCTCTTGACTGTCAGAAAAATATTTTTCAACTTTACCTAATTTAGCTTCAAGATAACTTCTTAAAGCATCAGTTACTTCAATATTTTCTCCACGAATACTATACTTAATCATATAATACCTCCTTTTACGAAAATCGTTTTCTTTTAATATAATTATATAATTTTCTGAAAAAATTGCAAGTTTTTACCTTGCTACTGATAAACTACAAAACTCCAATCCCACCTTATCTTTTACTAATTGATACATTAAATGAATAGTCGAACCTGTTGTATAGATGTCGTCAATAATTAATATTTTTGAAGGAATTTTAATATTATCCTTTAACTTAAAAATTTGTTTTCGATTTATCCTCTCCTCACGGCTTTTTTGAGATTGACTCTGACTCTCAAACCTCTCAAATAATTCAATATATTCGATCCCTAAAACATCTAGCATTGAAGTAACTTGATTAAATCCTCTCTCTAGTAACCGACTTTCACTAACTGGTACAGGGACAATCGTAAACCGCTCATAATTTTTCAAAATCTTTTTAATATCCTTGGAAAATGCACTTGCTAAAACATAATCGCCTTGAAATTTAAATCGAGAAAAGTAGTCTTTCATTTCTTGATTGTAATAAAATATTGCCCGATGGTTAACTACAAAATCTTGCATTTCCCATTTAATACAGTCTAAACATTTCTGTGACTCATTTTTCTTATAACAATTAAGACAACAATATTTCTTATTTATCTTTTCAAACATTATATAACAAGAATTACAAATACCCATTTTATCATTATTTGGTAATATAAAATCAAGCAATTTTAACTTCATAGAATACTCTGAAAAACATAGCAAACACTCCATTAAAAACCTCCCAATTTATTCATTTGTCTAATTTCTTTCTTAGCTTTTATTATAGCTTTTGTTAAACCTTCGTGGTAAAAAATTAATTCGCCTGTTGGACGTTCTTTTGAACGCCCAACACGACCAGATATTTGAACAAGAGAGCTTCTATTAAATAGAACATGATGTGTATCTATAACATATACATCAACACAAGGAAAAGTAACCCCTCTCTCCAAGATAGTTGTTGAAACCAAAATGCGAATTTCATTATTTCTAAATTGGCGAGTAATCTCTTTTCTTTCTTCAGACTGACTTGAAATAAATGCAATCTCAACACTTGGAAAATAACATTTTAATATTTTTGTGAACTCTTCTCCTTCTTTTATTGTAGGATAAAAAATAAGCAAGGGAAAATTTGTCCTTAATTGATTACTAATCTGTTTCAACAATTTTAAGGGCAGTTTCTTCTTTTTTATCTTTTTATCTAACCCACTTAGCCATACTATTTTTGGAATTACCAATGGGTTTTCATGAAACCTTTTTGGTAACGACAATTTCACTATTTCTCCAGATTTTACTCTGTAGTCCAATTCATCTGTAGAAGTAGCAGTTAGAAAAACTCTATATCCATTCTCCTTGACAGCATTTTTAGAAGCATAATATAACATTTGATTATCCACATAAGGAAAAGAATCAACCTCATCAATAATTAGTAGATCAAAAGCATGATAAAACTTTAATAACTGATGCGTTGTAGCTATGGTTAAAGGACTTATACATTCTTTTTCAGATCCTCCATACATAAGATTAATAGAACATCTAAAATCCTTAGACAAACGTCGTTCTAGTTCTAAACAAACATCTATCCTCGGACTAGCAACACAAACAACACCACCATCATCAATTACTGATGATACTAATGGATAAATCATCTCTGTTTTTCCTGCACCTGTCACCGCATGAACTAAAACAGATTGCTTTTTCTTCCAATTTTCTAATAACATATTTGATATCTGAGCCTGATTTGCTGTCAATCTCCCCTTCCAAGCCAAAGAGACTTGTTTTTCAAAATTCTGCTGAGGAAAATGAATCAAACCCTCAACTGTAGATAATCTACCAAATACTATACATTTCCTACAATACCAATTATCACCTGGAAATTTCCAACTTTTATCCAACCTAGTTCCGCATCTTTGACAATATTTATTTCCTTTTCGCTCTATGACACCATCATACTTACAACCAAGATTCCTTAAGTCTTGTGGAATTTTTTTCTCTGAAAACCATTTCCCATAAATGTTTTCGCTAACTTCTCTATACATCATATATTTATTCGAAAATTTTGATAAAAAAAAGATTTTAAAGTAAAATCTTAGTATGGATTATAAAACAATTGCAAAAAATGGGGAACTCACCATTGAAATTAAAAAATCAAAATTTATTTGTCAGGTTCAACGTATCGAATCAGAAGAAGAAGGTCAACAATTCATTCGTCACATCAAAAAAGAACATTATAAAGCCAATCATTCTTGCTCTGCTATGATAGTTGGTTCTGATGGCTTGCTAAAACGCTCCAGTGATGATGGAGAGCCAAGTGGTACTGCAGGTATACCTATGTTGAATGTTCTTGAAAAGCTAGAACTTAGAAATATCGTTGCTGTCGTTACACGTTATTTTGGAGGAACCAAATTAGGAACAGGGGGACTAATAAGAGCTTACTCAAACAGCGTCTCTGAAACAATTAAACATTTAGGAATTATTGAAAGAAGACATCTACACGGTTTGAAAATAACATTGTCATATCAGCAGTATCAAATCTTCTCTAACTTCTTAAATCAAGAAAATTTACAGGAATACGGGACAACATTTTTAGATAATATAACGACCTTCATCTATATCGAATTTGATAATATCACCAATATCATACAAAAACTAACCGAGTTCTATAATGGAAAAGTTACTTATCAAAAATCTGATTCAAAAATAATTGAGATTCCGTATATACAACAATAAAAAACTAGACAAAAATTATTTTGTCTAGTTTTTTATATAATAACATTATTTTTTAACATTATCAGTGTGTTTTAAAAAAGTTATTGCTTCATCAATCCATTCAGGTAAAATAGCTTCTAATGTCTTAAAGCCTTTTTTAACACGATAATTTGAGAAACGGTGATGTCTATGAATAACTGTTTTATCCTTTTCCAATGATCGTAGCGACAAACTAGCCTTTTGAGAATATTCATCAAAATCAATAACCTGAACAGCAATCTCTTGTCCAATTTTTAACACATTATTGATATTGTCCACATATCCTGACTTTATTTCTGAAATATGAATCAATCCTGTCTGATGATTAGGTAACTCAATAAAGGCGCCGTAAGGTTTAATAGCTACCACTCTACCCGAGATTACCTCTCCTATTTCCATTAATCCCTAACCTCAATAGTTTCAATAACGACATCTTCCAAGGGTTTGTCATGAGCGTTCGTCTCTACGTTAGCAATTTTATCTAAAACATCGTATGACTCTCTATCAAATAATTGACCAAATACCGTATGTCTTCTATCTAAGTGTGGTGTACCACCCTTAGATGCATACAACTCTGATATTTGTTCTGGCCAACCACCTCGTACAAGTTCTTTTTTAGAATATGGGAGTGAATGGTTTTGAACAATGAAAAACTGACTTCCATTAGTATTAGGTCCAGCATTTGCCATAGATAATGCGCCTTTAATATTGTATAATTCTTCAGAAAATTCATCTTCAAATTTTTCACCATAAATAGAACTTCCTCCCATACCTGTACCAGTAGGGTCACCACCCTGAATCATAAAATCTTCTATTATACGATGAAAAATAACTCCATCATAGTAACCTTCTTTAGCTAAAGCAATAAAATTAGCTACCGTTTTAGGAGCTTGCTCAGGAAACAGTTTTACCGTCATATTACCTAAGTTTGTTTTTATAACAGCAACAGGTCCTTCTATCTTTTCTAAATCCAATTGCGGAAAATTCAATTCTTTATCAACCAATCCTAATTCCTCCAATGCTTTCAAAATACCATCTTCTTCAACATTACTTGTAACATAATCTGCTTTATCTTTTAAGTCTTGGATCGCATTTCCCATAGCAATCTTAAGACCTACAAAATTAAACATTTCAAGGTCATTTTCACCATCACCAAAAAAGAGAACATTTTCAGCTTTTAGACCGATATGTTCTAACAGCTGTTCCAAACCAGATGCTTTAGAGACACCAACCTTTACCACATCAGACGAATGTTCATGCCATCTTACCAATCTTAGTTCTGAAGATAGAGATTCTGGTAATTCTAAATCCTCATCTCGATTTTCAAATGTCCACATCTGATATACAGAATGATTTTTATAAAATTCAGCGTCAACTTTTGTGTTAGGGTAAACTGGCTCAATAGCATCACGTACTAACGATGTATCTGCAGAAACTGATAAGTCATCCTTACCAGCAAATCCATATTCAATATTTTCTTTACAACACCAATCCACATAATCAATAACCATTTCATTTTTAATAGGATTATCAAGAATTTTATCACCAGATTTATCAATAACATATGCCCCATTCAGTGTAATAAAATAATCCGGATCCAATTCTCTAATTTCGGGTACCACTCCGTACATACCTCTACCGGTAGCAATTCCTGTAAGAATGCCCTTATCCTGTAAAGATTTAAAAACTTTTGTGATTGATGCTGGAATATAACCTGTTTTTTTCACTCTAAGTGTATCATCAATATCAAAAAAAACAGCTCTAATCTTTTTTGCTTTGTATTTTGTCTTTATATCCATGATTCCCCCTATATAGAATTACGCTATAACATTATTATAACACTAAATAAATTATTCATCATCTTGAGGAACTAAATGATGTTTAAAAGCATAAACCACAGCTTGGGTTCTATCATCCACATTTAGCTTCGATAAAATATTAGAGACATGAGTTTTAACTGTTTTTAAAGATATAAAAAGTTCATCAGCAATACTCTGATTATCATACCCTTTTGCTAATAAATTTAAAATATCTGTTTCTCTATTTGTTAGTTCTTCATAAAGCCTAGGTTCTTCCTCATAAGCTCTAAATTTTTTATCAACCTCATTTTGAATAGAAATATTTCCATTTGCTACTTTTCTCACTGCATTTAAAATCTCTGCAGCACTTGAAGTTTTTAACATATAACCTCTAGCTCCAGCTTCAATTACAGGATAAATCTTTTCATTATCTAAATAAGAAGTTAATACTAAAATTTTTGCTTCTGGCCATTCTGATAAGAGTTGTAAGGTTGCCTCAACACCATCCATCTCAGGCATTACTAAATCCATAACAACTACATCAGGTCTCTTCTCTAAAGCGAGAGCAATTCCATCTTTTCCATTGATAGCCTCTCCAACAACTTCAATGTCTTCTTGTAAATTAAAAAAACTTTTTAATCCCAAACGTACCATCTCATGGTCATCAATTAAAATAATTTTAAACATATTTACCCCTATCCATTTAATATTGGAATACGTATTTCCATACTAACACCACCACCTTCAGAAGTTAATATCTTTAATGTCCCAGCTAAATCATCAACTCTATCTTTAATATTTTTTAAACCATAACTTAAATTAATGGTCTGATCTATATTAAAACCAATTCCATTATCTAACATTTTTAATTGTAATTCACTTTTAGATTGTAAAATATAAATTTCAATTTTACTAGCCTTTGAATGCTTCAACGTGTTACTGATAAATTCTTGAACTATTCTAAAAATATTATCCTCAATATTCTTTGGTAATTGTGTTAAATTCTGGTTAAAGACAACATCTAGTTCAGATTTATCCACTAATTCATTTAAAATCATTCTTAAACCTTGTAACAAACTTTTATTTTCCAATTCAACTGGTCTAAGATGTAACAATAAAATTCTAAGATCGTTTTGAGCATGCTGAACCATCTTTTCAACGATTTTAATTTGACTTACTAAATCATCTGAATTTAAAGTTGAAACAGTTTGTGATAACCCAGATAAGACTAAGGATGAAGCAAATAGCTCTTGACTTACAGTATCATGTAAATCTCTTGCAATTCGCTTTCTCTCCTTTTTTACAACCTCTTGGGTGTTTAAAATTCTTTCATTTTTGTTATTCTGAAGATTAGTACTTATATGTTCCATTTTTTTTGATAGACGAATAATATTATTATTTATTTCACTATCATTTTCAACTTTTATTTTTTGATTATTCAAAATAAGTCTAAGATTCAAATTAATACTTCTTTTACTTCTCTCATCAATCAACATCCATATAAATAAAAGTAAAATAGTTATTGAAAAAATTGAAAAAATAATTGAAAAGAAGAATTGTTCTGTTAACAAAAAATCCTTAGTTAAAATTTCAATACCAATATCCAGACTATTAAAAATAATTAAAACTAAAGAACAAACTACCATACTAGAATAAATAAATAATAATAAGTAATGGTACCTTTTCATCTCTTAACAACCTCAACATCACCAAGTAAACAATTAACTACTAAACGAACATGCTTTACATCCTGAAAAATACAGTTTTCAGTTAACTTAATAGTTTCATTACGAATATCAATTAATTCATGATCTAAAAATTCTAACTTTCCATAGATAGAACTAACTGTAACTGTTACAGAAACATCAATAGGAACAATAATTTCTACTTTACCGTAAACTTTTTGGATTAACACAACATTCTCACTATTAGAAACAATACAATTAGTCAAATCAATAATATCATTTCCAACAAACCGAATTAGATTAATATCATCGAATACAAATTGATCAGGCATTATAGTATTGCTCCCTAACCATTGATTCTTTCTTGACTTAAAATCAGAACGTTTTGTTAATGAAATTAAAGAATAACGTCTTGACTTACGAGCCTGTGAAAAATAATTTACAATAACATAAAGAACTAAAAATAAGCAGAAAAGAATGATAAAAGGATTTAACATTAACATTAAAAAAAGAACTAAAAGAGTTGCACTCAAATAAAAATTATTTTTATTAACCTGATTATAAAACTTTAGAGTCAAACCTATAATAATTAATATTAAAACAAAACTTGAAAAACTATGAGATAAAATACTCATCATACCGAATGAAAGTAAGATTGCCTCAATTAAAATAAAAAATTGTACCTTTTTCATAAGGACCTCAAAAAATAAAAATACTCTTAAATTATACTAAATAAAAAAAGTAAAATCCATTACAAAACAAAAAAACCCTCATAAAGAGGGTTAATGACTCCGGCAGTAGGACTCGAACCTACGACATCATGATTAACAGTCATGCGCTACT
>JAUMZW010000033.1 GCA_030527925.1 Streptococcus sp. | reverse complement strand
CTTTTTAGTCTATTGTCTCATTTTTGGAGTATTTAGTGAGTTTTTAGAGGTGCCCTTAAATGTATTAAGTTGTATAAATTATAGCACTGTTACTTCTATTGATCATTTAGGTGATATTAAGCTGGGTATGTATTTATTCCCATTAACCATTTGTCTATGGAAATAAATATATACCCCTAGTGTTTGCGGAAATAAATTCTACTTGCTCAAGACTATCAATCCTACCAATACAACATCAACTCTTACTCTTATACTTACTCCCTATAAGAAAAAAACCTTGCAATCAAGGCTTTTCATTATCCTTTACGTTCAAAGGTTTTAGGCTTTTACCAGCAAAGCTACGCACTCAACGTGTCCTGACGTTATCTCTCTATACTGTGAAACGAAATATAGGGGGGCGGCATATTTGAATTAAACTATTGAACGTAACTAAAACTTTAATCATTAATCATTTGAACTAATCAAGCATAGTGACTCTCCGAACTTTCAATAGAAGGGCTCCATTTTGAATTACTCTCCTGCTCTACTTCTTTCAAAAATTTAGATACCTCAGATGTCATTTTTAAAAGTTCTTTCACAACTCCTTCAAAATCCTTTCTTAATAACGTAGTCTCTCGATAATACTTAAAGCCATCTTCTGTAATAATGGAAGGTCTAGTTCCTGAATTAATTTCATCATCAGAAAATCTATTAAGATGAGCTAAATCATTTCTTAGGGAGAAGAGACTATCTAATTTACCTAATACACCATTATCATCTATATCGATTTCTAAAAATTTTGAATAATTTTCATATTTTCTAGAAAATTTTTTCCCCATAGAGTATCGTTTTGCAATCTTATTTAAAATATGTAAATACTTTTTAGGATCGTAATTTTTATCTAGCTCTCCCACTGATTCCCTCTCCTTAATACTTTGCATAATTGCTCGATTCTGCAATATTGAAAAATCAGACTCATTGACTTGCAACATAATAATTGACTCTTCTCTTAATTCATTCACTAAATTTGAAAGTATATGATAAAGTACACCAATCACTCCATTAGTTTTGTTTGCTAATTTATCACTTTCCATACTCCTTCTGTACTTTCTTCTCTGCTTAATTAATAGTTCTATTTTACCGCATAAAAACAAAAAAGACCATAGCTAGAGCACGCACCCTTTACTATGACCTATAAATTAACTTCTGTTCCTTCCCAAAATTTAACGGTAATACTGCCGTCTTCTCCAATGATAACTTTCTCAAGCACCAGGCACATCTTTCTTCCATCGAACTTTTCCTGATAACTATCAAGAAGCCCCTTCAGTTGAACCGCATGGTACTTCTCCAGCTTTTGCTCTTCGCTAAAGTTATTCCACTTCGCTTCTAGCTTTTCCTTATTCTCTCTGAGAACCTCTACAGCTCTAAGGAAAGCCTGCTGCAGGGTTTCCTCATCAATATGCCGATTGGTGCACCCCTGGATCCCTTTTACCTTGTACCGATTATTGCACTGCCAGACAGGACGTTTTCCTCTGCTCGTGGTCCAGTTCTTTCTGCCAAATTGGATTTATGTCAATATTTTGGACACATTTTGGGAGAAAAATTTACAAGTTTTCTTTATTTTGTAAATGAACTCTTTTTTCATACAGATAAAGTTAGTTTTGTCAGTATGAAGAAAGAGTTTTTTAGACTAAGCTATTTGTTTCTCAAAGTCATTTGGACAAAGATAATTCAGTTTACTGTGACGTCTTCTCGAATGATAAAATCCTTCAATGTACTTGAAAATACTTGAGTAACAAGACTGATCATCTTTGTAACCGACATTAGTTTCAACATAGATACACTCTTTTTTGATTGTAGCATGAAAGGATTCAATGCAACTATTATCATATGGACAACCTTTAGCGCTATAGAAATGCTGAATGCCATGTTTCTGTAAGAATTCATTGTATTCTTTACTCGTATATTGACTCCCTATATCTGAGTGAAGAATGAGTTCATCTCGTACTGAACGTGTGCTCAGAGCATCTTTAAGCGTTT
>JAUMZW010000008.1 GCA_030527925.1 Streptococcus sp. | reverse complement strand
TGAAGCTCTAGTCGATGAGTTAGAATAAGTGTTGCGCTTATTATTGCAATTTATCATATTATAAAACAAAGTGTTCAAAATGAAATGCAACTTCTGGATAGTTTAATTTTAACTCGTCAATGATTTCAAAATATAACTGTTTTATAAGTTTTATTTTTTCGGGGTGTTCACTTCCAATATAGTGAAATTGACATTCAATTGTGAGAAAAAGTTTATGAAACAAAGTGTCTAGTTCATCAATTTTTTTAATAAGTTCAATATTACCTTCTAAAAAATCAGGAACTTTTTGTCGGTCTTTTACGGACGCATTTAAGGGGATTAAGGGATAAGTACCATATTCTAAGCAAAATTCATAAACCATAGTTAAAATCCTTTCTTACTGTTAATTTTATCATAAATTTTTTAAAAATTTAATTTGCATGATTACCTCAACGGTATCCAGAAGTGTTTGGCTTTTGATGGACAATTTTGATAAAATAAGGTTATGGATATTTTAAATAATAGTGTTAATTTAGTTGCTAGTCTTGCTTTTATTGGATTTGTACATTACTTATTAATCAATGTAATTGATTGGTCGAAAATTACTTTTATTAATTTGAAGAATGGTAATAGTATTGCCAAATTGAAAGTGCTAATTCTCTTTTTAAGTATTGGAATTGGCTATTTGGTAAGTCGTTTCATAATTGAGGTTATTAGTTTATCATTGAACCTGTTTTTACGTGCGTAATAAATTTAAAGTTTTGAACTCTGTGGTATAATAATAAGGATTGAAAAAGAAGTGGAGAAAAGAGTTGGACCAAATTATTATTAATGGTGGAAAGTCAAGTCTAGTTGGAGAAGTCAAGGTAGAAGGTGCTAAGAATGCTGTCTTACCTCTTTTAGCAGCAACCATTTTATCAAGTAGTGGCAAAACAGTTTTAAATAATGTACCAATTTTGTCTGATGTCTTTACTATGAATAATGTTGTTAGAGGCCTGGATATTGATATTGTTTTTAATCAAGATAAAAACCAAGTTATTGTTGATGCGAGTGGTAAAATTCTTGATGTAGCGCCATACGAATACGTTAGTCAAATGCGAGCATCTATTGTTGTTTTAGGACCGATTCTTGCAAGAAATGGTCACGCCAAAGTTTCTATGCCTGGTGGTTGTACAATTGGTAGTCGTCCGATTGATTTGCATTTAAAAGGTTTAGAAGCTATGGGAGCACACATCACTCAAGAAGCTGGCGATATCACGGCAACTGTGGATGGCAAACTAAAAGGTGGAATGATTTATATGGATTTTCCATCTGTTGGAGCAACTCAGAATCTTATGATGGCTGCTACTTTAGCTGATGGGACTACAGTTCTTGAAAATGCAGCTAGAGAACCAGAAATTGTAGATTTAGCCCTTTTATTAAATAAAATGGGAGCAGATATTAAAGGGGCTGGGACAGAGACTATTACGATAAATGGCGTTTCTGAATTACATGGTGCCGAACATGATGTCGTCCAAGACAGGATTGAGGCAGGTACTTTTATGGTAGCAGCTGCTATGACATCTGGTGATGTTCTTATCAAAGATGCTATTTGGGAACATAATAGACCCTTGATTTCTAAGCTGCTTGAGATGGGAGTTGATGTTACTGAGGAAGATGGTGGAATTCGAGTAAAATCAAATGTTTCTAATCTTCGTCCTGTAACGGTAAAAACCTTACCTCATCCAGGATTTCCAACAGATATGCAAGCTCAATTTACGGCTTTGATGGCTGTAGTCAAAGGAGAGTCAACAATGATTGAAACCGTTTTCGAAAATCGTTTTCAACATTTGGAAGAATTACGACGTATGGGATTGCACTCTGAAATTTTAAGAGATACAGCTTTGATTCACGGGGGAGAGGTCTTACAAGGTGCTCCTGTTATGTCCACAGATTTAAGGGCTAGTGCAGCCTTGATTTTAATGGGGATGGTTGCATCAGGGACAACAAAAGTTTCTCAATTAAATCATTTAGATAGAGGTTACTATAAGTTTCATGAAAAGTTAGCACAATTAGGTGCCGATATTACACGTGTAAGTGAGGGATAAAATGTCAAATAGTATTTCATATGTCATTAAACAGGTTGGAATAATTGTATTGATAGGTATTCTTGCTTTAATATTTTTATTAATTGGTTTAGTGATTGGTTATGGCGTGATTGGGGATGGTAAAAATCCTTTTGCTATCCTATCACCAGATAAATGGCAAAGTATCTTTTCTAAATTTTCAGGTAAGTAGGTTATAAGATATTATGGATAAAAAAGTTAGAAAAACAGTCTATTCAGCAGTAGCATCTTTAGCAGCAATCGGTATTGGTTTTATATCGATGACTAATCATCAGAGTCAATCTTTGTCTAGTCAAAAAGATGAAATTGTAATATCAAGTAAAAACCCGTCAACACCTAAAAAATCATTAGCTGATTCTGTACTAACAAAAGGAGTTTCTTCACAGTTAAAAGGTGGTGTTAAATGGAATGGTACAGGTTCATATATAGTTAATGGTAATAAGACATCTTTAGATGCTAAGGTTTCAAGTGTTCCATACGCAGAAAGTAAAACAATCACAATTAAAGGTAAAACTGTTCCTTCTGTTGGGAATGCCTTACTTGCAAAAACTACTCGACAATATAAGACACGAGAGGAAACAGGTGGTGGCTATACATCTTGGAAACCTGCAGGTTGGCATCAATTACATGGTCTAAGTGGTGAGTATGAACATGCTGTAGATCGTGGTCATCTTTTAGGATATGCATTAGTAGGTGGTCTTAAAAATTTTGATGCGTCAACAAGTAATCCTAAAAATGTTGCAACTCAAACTGCTTGGGCAAATGAAGCTAGAGACGATGACTCTAGAGGTCAAAATTATTATGAAACTCTTGTTCGAAAAGCTCTAGACAATAATAAACGTATCCGTTATCGTGTTAGTCTAGTGTATGGTAAAGGTAATATTTTACCAAGTGGAACACACATGGAAGCAAAATCTTCTGACGGTAGTTTAGAGTTTAATGTTTTTGTTCCAAATGTACAAAATGGTTTAAAATTTGATTATGAGACAGGTAGTGTCAGTAAACAATAAAATTTCTGGATATCATCTTGTCAAAGGACTAAAAATTTGCTAGAATAGTTTTAATTGAATACAGTCAGTAAGAATAGTAACAAAAATGGAAAACAACAGGGAATAAAGGCCATAGACTGGAAGCTTTTTAGTGGGAAATTTTGTGAATTCACTTACCAAATGACTATGAATTAAGGTCTAATATTATGTTAGACAAAAACGGATGGTACCGCGTGTCAACGCTCCGATATATGGAGATTTGGCACGTTTTTTTATGGAGGGAATATGAACTTACAAGAACAATTACATGAGTTAATGACATCAACTCAAGAAAAATTAAAAGTTATCAAGGCAGAAAATGCAAAAGAACTACAAGACTTAAGAGTTAGTGTATTGGGTAAAAAAGGTTCTCTTACAGAGCTTTTAAAAGGATTAAAAGATTTATCTCATGAGATGAGACCTATTGTTGGAAAACAAGTCAATGAAGTTCGTGATGTTTTAACAAATGCCTTTGATGAACAAGCCAAATTAGTGGAAGAAGAAAAAATTAGATTACAATTGCTCTCGGAGAGTATCGATGTTACCTTACCTGGTAGACCAATTACAGTTGGAAACAGCCATATCTTAACACAAACTAGCCAAGAGATAGAAGATATCTTTTTAGGTATGGGCTTTAAAATTATTGAGGGTTACGAGGTGGAAAAAGACTACTATAATTTTGAGCGTATGAATCTTCCTAAGGATCACCCTGCACGTGACATGCAAGACACGTTTTATATAACTGATGAAATCTTACTAAGAACGCATACTAGTCCAGTTCAGGCTCGTACGATGGACCAACATGATTTTTCAAAAGGTCCTTTGAAGATGATTTCACCAGGGCGAGTATTTCGTCGTGATACAGATGATGCAACACATTCCCACCAATTCCATCAAATCGAAGGCTTAGTAGTTGGAAAAGAAATCTCTATGGGAGACCTTAAAGGAACACTTGAGATGATTATTAAGAAAATGTTTGGTGATGAGCGTAAAATCCGTCTAAGACCATCTTATTTCCCATTTACAGAGCCATCAGTTGAAGTTGATGTTTCTTGCTTTAAATGTGGGGGTCAAGGATGTAATGTCTGTAAAAAGACAGGTTGGATTGAAATTCTAGGAGCTGGTATGGTCCATCCTAGTGTTTTAGAGATGTCAGGCATTGATTCGGAAGTTTATTCAGGTTTTGCCTTTGGATTAGGTCAAGAAAGAATTGCGATGTTACGCTATGGTATCAATGATATTAGAGGATTTTACCAAGGTGATGTCCGTTTCACTGAACAATTTAAGTAAGATAGGAAGATAAAATGTTAGTAAGTTATAAATGGTTAAAAGAACTCGTTGATATTGATGCGACTAGTCATGAGTTATCTGAAAAGATGTCAACAACTGGTATTGAAGTTGAAGGGGTTAGCAATCCCTCAGAAGGTTTATCAAAAATTGTTGTTGGTCAAGTTTTATCTTGTGAAGATGTTCCAGAAACTCACCTTCACCTTTGTCAAATTAAGACTGGTGATGATGATGTAAGACAAGTGGTTTGTGGTGCACCAAATATTAAAGCAGGAATTAAGGTTATTGTTGCTTTACCTGGTGCTAGAATTGCAGATAACTATAAGATAAAAAAAGGCAAAATCCGAGGCATGGAATCACTTGGAATGGTTTGCTCTCTTCAAGAACTTGGTGTTTCTGAATCTATTATTCCAAAGGAGTATTCAGAGGGTATTCATTATCTTCCAGAAGATGCTATAGTAGGAGAGAGTGTTTTTCCCTACCTAGATATGGATGATGAGATTATTGAGTTATCTATCACACCAAATCGTGCAGATGCCCTTTCTATGAGAGGTGTTGCTTATGAAGTAGCTGCTATTTATGATAAGACTCCGACTTTTAATACAAAAGTTATCAATGAAATTTCAGAAAAGGTTTCTGAGCGTCTTAGTCTAAACATTACAACAGATAAAGTAAAAACTTATAAAGCACGTGTGCTGAAAAATGTGACTATCAAAGAGAGTCCACAATGGCTTCAAAATCGTTTGATGAATGCAGGGATTCGTCCTTTGAATACTGTTGTCGATGTTACAAACTATGTGTTGCTATATTTTGGTCAACCAATGCATGCTTTTGATTTTGATAAGTTTGATGGTAATGTACTAGGAGCTAGATTAGCTAAGGATTCTGAGAAGCTAGTAACTCTTGATGGTGAAGAGCGAGACTTAAGTAGCGAGGATATCATTATTACGGTTGATGATAAAGCTGTTGCTTTGGCTGGAGTTATGGGAGGTCAGTCAACAGAGATTTCTTCTGATACAAGAACCGTTGTCTTAGAAGCTGCTTTATTTGATGGGAAATCTATCCGTAAGACAAGTAGTCGTCTGAATTTACGTTCAGAATCATCAGCTCGTTTTGAAAAAGGGATTAATGTTGAGACTATAGAAGAGGCTCTAGATTATGCTGCTGCGATGATTCAGGAATTATCTGGCGGGGATATTTTATCAGATACCTTATCATATGGAGAAGTAGATACAGAGCCACTAGCTGTAACAACAAACCTAACTTATGTTAACACGCGCTTAGGAACAGCATTGACTCTTGATGAGATTAAGAAGATCTTCCAACAATTAGAGTTTGAAGTATCAGTTGAGGAAGAGAACGTCACTGTTTATGTTCCAAAACGTCGTTGGGATATTACGATTCAGGCTGACCTTGTTGAAGAAATTGCTCGTATTTATGGTTATGATAACTTACCTAGCACCCTACCTAGTACATCAGGTACAGCAGGAGAACTTACAAAAGTTCAACAGTTTTCAAGACATTTGCAAACCTTGGCTGAAGGGGCGGGTTTATCAGAGGTTATTTCATATACATTGACAACACCAGAAAAATCACTTGAATTTGCCATTGAGCCAACACATTTAACAGAGTTGATGTGGCCAATGAGTGTAGAGCGTTCCGTTCTTCGACAAAATCTCGTATCTGGAATACTTGATATTGTGTCTTACAATAGTGCTAGAAAAAATACTAATGTCGCCTTATATGAAATGGGACGCATCTTCAAACAGACCGGCAATCCTAAAGAAGACCTACCAGAGGAAATTAATAGCTTTGCATTGGCTATCTCTGGTCTTATCCTGCCTAAGGATTTCCAAACACCTGCAATCGCAGTTGATTTCTTCTATGTTAAGGGAATTCTTGAGATGATTTTTGATAAATTAGGTTTATCAGCTGACTATCAGACTTATCAAGGTTTATCAAGCTTACATCCAGGACGAACTGCAAAAATCATGATTTCTGGTCAAACGGTTGGCTATTTAGGACAAGTTCATCCTCAGACTGCTAAAGCATATAGCATTCCTGAAACCTATGTTGCTGAACTTGATTTAGATAAGATTTTGTCTTTATTACCAAGTGATGAGATTTTTACGGAAATCACAAAATACCCAGCAGTTAATCGTGATATTGCACTCTTAGTCTCAAAAGAAATAAGTCATCAAGATATTATTGAAACAATTAAGAGTGCAGGTGTTAAACGCCTAACTGACATCAAACTCTTTGATGTTTATCAAGGGAATAACATGGCTCAAGATAAAAAATCAATGGCTTATAGTCTAACCTTCCAAAATCCTACCGATAATCTAACGGATGAAGAAGTAGCAACTTATATGACTAAGATTAGTACAGCACTGATTGAAAAATTAGGGGTAGAAGTTAGGTAACCAAAAAAGAATCGAATTCTTAGAATTCGATTCTTTTTGACTTTTTTGATGGCTTTTTGGAAATAGGTTATAATAAATTTAAGGTGATTGGCTAGAAGTGGAGAATTACAATGAAAAAGAAAGAATTGGAAAAATATTTACAAGAGTTCGAAAAAGACATAGAACTAAAAAAGTTAGATGATATTAGCACTCTAGAAATAAAGTTTTGGCAATGTGAAGATAGGGATGAGGATTTAGCTCAGAAATTTGGTAAAACTTTGGTACAGTTATTGCTAAAATCAAATAATATCGACCTTATTAAGAAAATCGTTACTAGTCTAAAGAAATTGTATCAAGACTATTTAAAAAATGAAAATATAGCACTTTTATATTCCGTTGGTTTATTTAATTTATCATTTGCTCAATCGGATTTAGACTCGAAATCAAAGACAATTTCGCAATTAGGGAAATTACATTCTTCTTTTCCAATAAGTGAAGGAATAGGACTTGCGTATACAAAAGGTTTATTTAATTTATCAAATGCTCAATCGGATTTAGACTTGAAATCAAGGACAATTTCGCAATTAGGGAAATTACATTCTTCTTTTTCAACAAGTGAAAGAATAGGACTTGCGTATGCAAAAGGTTTATTTAATTTATCAGAAAATCAATTGGATTTATACTCGCTAAAAGGGACAATTTCGCAATTAGAGAAGTTACATATTTCTTTTCCAACAAGGGAAGAAATAGGATTTGAATATGCAAAAGGTTTAGTTAATTTATCAGCAAAACAATCGGATTTAGACTCGATAAAAGGGACAATTTCGCAATTAGGGAAATTACACGCTTCTTTTTCAACAAGTGAAGGAATAGGACTTGCGTATGCAAAAGGTTTATTTAATCTATCAAATGCTCAATCGGATTTAGACTTGAAATCAAGGACAATTTCGCAATTAGGGAAATTACATGCTTCTTTTTCAACAAGTGAAGCAATAGGAAGTGTATATGCCTCTGGTTTAGTTAATTTATCAGCAAATCAATCGGATTTAGACTTGAAATCAAGGACAATTTCCCAATTAGGGAAGTTACATACTTCTTTTTCAAATAGTAAAAATATTGTGATTTACTATATAATGGGTTTATGGAATATTGTTGATTTTTTAAATCACGAAAAAAATTACTTAAATTAGCAGAAAAATTAAGAATTTTAATTGAATTATTTGAAAATCATTCGGAGGTTATCCCGTTAATAATTAAAAATAAACTTTTTGACTTCTTTTTAAAAATTAATATATCAAATGATAAGGATGAATTAATTAAAGGTATTGTAAACGTGATTAATTTAGTTTTTGGACAAGCTGTTAACGGTTTAAATAGTTATTCTTTATCAATTTATAATGATTTTAATGAATTGGAAAAGGAAGAAACTCAAAAGGATTTTATTTTATTACTGAAGTTGGTTTATAATATCAAACAAATTTTATTGATTGATACAGTTAAGGACGATATAGAAGCTTTTGGTCATTATACAAGTCTGCAAGCACTTGGATTCATGTTAGCCATGAATGAGATAGAGCAAGATGGTCAGAGACAGAAACTAAAAAACTCTGAAACTTATTCGCGACTTAGTCACGTTCTTCATATGAATGACCCTAAGGAAGGAAAGATGTTAGATGAATACTTGGGCATATCTGATCATAATTTTAAGAAATCTGATGCTGATTTAACATCTTCAGTAACACCCTGGTTTCTCATGAGTTTAACGACAAATCTGGATAATCTAGCCATGTGGTCTCAATATGGAGATAATGCTAAAGGAGTTTGTATAGCTTTTAAGAAAGAATCGTTTAAATTACAAAAGCCTGCTAATTTTTCAGACATGTCTTTTAAATCATATAAAAGTACTTTACAAAAAGATGAAAATGATGCTGATTGTTCTAAATTTGAAATTAAAGAATTCGACGATGAAAATGATTACCTTTATAAGGTTGCCTATATTACAACTAAAGGTAGTCAATCTGCAATAAAAATTTTAGAAACTGATTTGATAAAAGAAAAGGATGCCGGTAACATATCTAATAGTCTTAAAGACATTAAAAATATTTTCTCTAAAAATAAGGAAAATAATGATGTGATAAAAATTTTTTCAAAACATCTGGATGAGGTCCGCTATCTTTTCAAATCAGCAGATTATGCTTATGAATCTGAGTTAAGACTTTTGAAATATGTTGATTTTAGTGATAGAGAAAAAATCAAGTTAAATGCTACTAAAGATTCACTTCCTAAACTTTATGTGCAAAGAAAGTCACCGATAGCCTTAAATAAAATTATATTTGGGCCAAAGTTGGTTGAAGTAGAGGATTTATTACCGTATATTTATTTATATGATAAAAATATTGAATGCACTAGGTCTAGTATCGATTTTAGATAAACTAAAAAACCCTTCTTGAATTAACAAGAAGGATTTTTTATTGGTCAAAATCAACTTTTGACTTAACATCACCATATTCTTCTGGTTTTTCATCAGATAGGATGTCTTCAAAGCTAGGTAGAGAGATTTCTTTACCATATTTGTTATATAGGGTGGTGGTGACTAGTCTGTAGGCTAGGTTTGCATTTCGTGAAAGAAGTGGGCCGTGGAAGTAACTGCCATAGACATTTTTATAGTGGACGCCTTCGGTATTGTCTTCACCATTATTGCCTTTACCGTAGACAATTTCTCCAAGTGGTTTTTGGTCTTCTGCTAAAAAGGTACGTCCAGAATGATTTTCAAAGCCATAATAAGTTTCATTAAATTCACTATTATAAATTTTAATATCACCAATAAAACGATTGTTTTCTTGATTTAGGGTATAGTGATTCATTAAACCGAGTCCTTCGATGCGTTGGCCATTAGACTGGATATAATATTGTCCTAAGAATTGGAAGCCACCACAGATGGCTAAGAGAACTTTATTACTTTCAATAAAGCGTTCTAGGCTGTCTTTTTTTGAAGGGAGGTCTTTTGAGATGATGGCTTGCTCATAGTCCTGTCCTCCACCAAAAAATACCATGTCATATTGGTCAGGATTAAAATCATCATGTAATGACACGATATCAAAGGTCATATCGGCACCTAATTTTTCACCGACATACTTCATCATAAGGATATTACCATTATCACCATAAGTATTGAGTAAATCACCATAAAAATGTGCAACAGATAGACTATAATGATAGTCTTTATCACTCGGTGATTTTAATGAGGTATAAGTCATTATTTCATTTCCTTTTCAATTGTGTGTTTACTAGCTAATAGCTCTCTAAACTCGAGCATTGCAGTATAAGTTGCTAGGATATAAGCATGTTCGGATTCTTGATTTTCGATCAGGCTTAGGATATCTTCGAGTTTTTCAGCTTCACTGATAGGTGACTTATCATATCCCGTTACACGTAGTCGTCTAGCGATTTCACTATGACGAACCCCACCAGCGTTAATCTGCGTGATAGGCATGTCATTGATAAGTTCAAAGTTAGCATCCCAAATCCAGCTAGTATCGATACCGTCAGCATAGTTAGCATTTAATAGAACAGATAAACTGAAATCATGAGGTGTTAATTTTATCATTTCAAGAGCTTGACTGGCACCTACAGGATTTTTAATGAGAACAAGAGTACATTTTTTATTGCCGATAACAAAGGTTTCTTGGCGTCCAAAAACAGCCTTACTCTTATTAAAACCAGCCTTAATCTTTTCGGGTTTCACATCTAGATACTCAGCAACAGCAACACTGGCTAGGGCATTGTAGATGTTGTATAGACCACCAATATTGATTTTATAGTCTTGTCCATCGATGATGAATTCAGAGCTGGTATGTGTGAGGGAGGTTAAATCTGTTAGACGATAATCTAAACTTGGACGTTTGAAATCACAATTTTGGCATTGATAGTCACCAAGGTTTGAATATGTATTGAGACTATAGGTTAGAATACTGTGACACTTAGGACAAAGGACTCCCTCGGTATTATAATGGGCAAATGTTGTAGCTGTTTTATCGGTATCAAATCCATAATATTTAATAGGATTTGATACTAGTTTAGAATTGAAGATTGGGCTGTCGCCGTTAGCTAAAATGGTTGCCTTAGGAGCATTTTTAACCCCTTCTAAAATCATTTCGTAGGTCGTGTATATTTCTCCGTAACGGTCCATTTGATCTCTAAAGATATTAGTCAAAACAAATAGACTTGGTGTAATATATTTAGTTACTTTTGGCAAGCTAGCTTCATCAATCTCTAGGACGGCAATCTTTTTACCTGTTGAAGATTTTTTTGCACTAAGAAATGTGGAAACAATACCTGTAATCATATTAGCACCGCTCGGGTTTGTCACAACCTCTCCGTATGCTTCTTTTAAGATACCTACTGTTAATGCAGTTGTTAAGGTTTTTCCGTTGGTTCCTGTTATAACGATAACCTCATAATCTTTTGCAAGTGTATCTAGAATTTCAGGGTCAAATTTTAAGGCAATACTTCCTGGATATGTAGTGCCACGTTTTAATTTTTTTAAGATAAATTGTGCTGATTTTCCAGCTGTTATCCCTAATAATGTTTTTAATTTCATAGCATTATTTTATCATAAAAATTTAGTTTCTACTATCAATTAGGTTAGCTGATAATTAGGAAAATGTCATGAAAAATGGTATAATTTAAGGACGTATATTTTTAGAAATGAATGATGAGAAATTATGGTAACAGATTTAAAATTCTGGGCTTCAATTTTTGAGAGTCCGTGGATAACATTTATCCATCTTTTAGATATATCCATTGTGGCTTGGCTTATTTATCGCTTGATTAGAGCTTTGGCAGGTACAAAGATAATGTCTTTGATACAAGGTGTTATTTTATTTATTTTATTAAAATTTGTAGCGGAATGGATTGGATTATCTACCATCAGTTATTTGATGAACCAGGTAATAACATATGGAGTGATTGCAGGGGTTGTTATTTTTACTCCAGAGATTCGAAGTGGATTAGAGCATTTTGGAAGAACCGCTCAATTTTTAAGTAGGAAACCTACTTTAACGGATAACGAACGTTTGATTCAGTCGTTACTGAAATCGGTTCATTATCTTAGCCCACGAAAAATTGGTGCACTAATTTCGATAGAGCAGACTCAAACGTTACAAGAATATATATCAACTGGCATCCCGCTTGATGCAGATATTTCAAATCAACTATTAATTAATATTTTTACCCCTAATACTCCACTGCATGACGGGGCAGTTATTATTAGAAATTATAAAATTGCTACAGCTTGTTCCTACCTTCCATTGACAGATTCGATGTCAATTTCCAAGGAGTTTGGAACAAGACATCGTGCGGCAATTGGTTTATCAGAAGTCTCTGATGCCTTGACTATAGTCGTTTCAGAAGAAACAGGAGGGATTTCAGTTACGTTTAGGGGTCAATTTTTACATGATTTATCTAAAGAAGAATTTGAAAAGATTTTACGTCAACAGTTGATTCCTGAAAAGAGTGAACCAAGTTATTGGTATCAAAAATTATGGAGGAAAAAATAATGAGAACATTTTTCCATAAAAAAATTGGTATTGCCTCGGTGTCGGTATTTTTTTCACTTTTGCTTTTTTTAACTGCTATGAGTAGTAGTTATAAGAGTACAGGTTCCCAAGTTACAGGAACTACTGAAACGTATTCGCATACAGTGACAAACGTCCCCATTGATTTAAAATATGATAGTGACAAGTATTTCATTAGTGGCTATTCTTATGAAACTGAAGTTTATTTGACATCGGTAAATCGTATTAAGTTGGATTCGGAAATTAACGCAGATACAAGGAATTTTAAAGTGGTGGCTGATTTGACTCAATTTAAGCCAGGTAAACAAACAGTAACACTTAAACTTAAAAATCTCCCATCAGGTGTTTCAGGTGTTGTCAATCCAAAAACTCTTTCAGTAACAATTGGTAAGAAAAAGACCAAAAATTTCCTAGTTAAACCGCAGGTAGATTCTTCACAAATTGCTGCTGGCTACGAGATTAAGAGCATCAAATCTAGTATCGAACAAGTTGAGGTAACGAGTGATGAGGCGACAATTCAACAAATCGACCATGTTATCGCAAAACTTCCAGAAACTGAAAATTTAACTGGTAATTATATTGGTCAAGTCACCTTACAGGCTGTATCAGCAAATGGAACAATTTTGGCAAGTGTGATTACACCAGCAAAATCTACACTAACGGTCAAGACAAAAAAACTAACAAAATCTGTTCCAGTTATCTTACATATTGTTGGAGATTTAGATAGTAGTTTGTCAGATATTTCATATAAGTTAAACAAAGAAAATGTTACAATATCAGGAAGTCAAGATGCTCTAGATAACATTAATCAAATTGATGTAAATGTTGATGTGACTGGTATTACCAAGGATACAGTAAAAACAGTCAATCTTTCTGCAGAGAATGTGGTTGTAGAACCTTCGGTCATCTCTGCTCAGTTGACAATTGTCAAAAAATAATAGATAATAACAAGAAAAAATTGGAGGAAGCGAATTTCGCTAAGTAATTATGGGTAAATATTTTGGTACAGATGGTGTACGTGGAGAAGCAAATGTTGAATTAACACCAGAATTAGCTTTTAAGCTAGGTCGTTTTGGAGGTTATGTATTGAGCCAACATGAAAATGAAAGACCGCGTGTATTTGTTGCTAGAGATACAAGAATATCTGGTGAGATGCTTGAGGCAGCCTTGGTTGCTGGTCTTCTTTCAGTTGGAATAGAAGTTTATCAACTAGGAGTATTGGCTACTCCAGCAGTATCGTACTTGGTACGAACTGAAAAAGCAAGTGCTGGTGTCATGATTTCAGCAAGTCATAACCCAGCTCTTGATAATGGGATTAAATTTTTCGGAAATGATGGTTTTAAGTTAGATGATGAGAGAGAACTTGAGATTGAAGCTTTATTAGATAGCTTAGAAGATACATTACCAAGACCGTCTGCTGATGGTTTAGGAACTTTAGTTGCTTATCCAGAAGGCCTTAGAAAATACGAAAAATTCTTAGTATCAACTGGACAGGATCTTGATGGTATGAAAGTAGCATTAGATGCAGCAAATGGTGCAGCATCAACATCTGCTCGAAGTATTTTCTTAGATTTAAATGCTGAAATTTCAGTTATTGGCGATATGCCAAACGGTTTAAATATCAATGACGGTGTTGGCTCAACACATCCAGAAGCCTTGCAAGAGCTTGTTAGAGAAACAGGTTCAGATATTGGTCTTGCCTTTGATGGAGATAGTGATCGCCTAATCGCTGTAGATGAAACTGGACAGATAGTTGATGGTGATAAGATTATGTTTATCATTGGGAAATATCTTTCAGAAAAAGGACAATTGGCTAAAAATACGATTGTTACAACGGTAATGTCAAATTTAGGCTTTCATAAAGCCTTAGACAGTGAAGGCATTAATAAGGCTGTGACGGCAGTCGGGGATAGATATGTTGTTGAAGAAATGCGTAAGTTAGGATACAACTTGGGCGGTGAGCAATCAGGTCATGTTATTATAATGGATTACAATACAACAGGCGATGGTCAATTGACGGGCGTTCAATTGACAAAAATTATGAAAGAAACAGGTAAAAGATTATCTGAACTAGCTAGTGAAGTTACTATCTATCCTCAAAAACTAGTTAATATTCGTGTTGAAAATAGTATGAAAGATAAAGCTATGGAAGTGGCTGCAATTGCTGATATTATTACGAAAATGGAAGAAGAGATGGCAGGTAATGGTCGTATCTTAGTTCGTCCAAGTGGTACAGAGCCACTATTGCGCGTGATGGCTGAAGCACCAACTCATGAAGAAGTTGATTATTATGTTGATACTATTGCAGACGTTGTTCGTCGTGAAATAGGAATTGACTAAAGTCTGGCTGGGCAGTAGTCCAGTCTTTTTAAATAGGAGTATTGGTAAATAGGTCTTGTTAGAGGAGTATTTTTTATGAATGATCAAGAATTGAATTTTATTAAACGCTTAAAGAATGCATTGTCGTTTGATGTTCAACAAATCTATGGTAATATGATGGAAAAATATCAACTCTCTTATGCTGAATACGTTTTTAAAGATGTTTACAAAGATATCACAATTTTAAAAAGACGAAAAAATATTGAAAAATATTTTCGAAAAATGATGATTGAGAATCACTATTCTATCTCCCCAATGGGAAATGATACAGCAGCTGAAATTGCTAATTGTTGACATTATCCGAGACCGTATGAACAATATGATATTTCTGCTAATCAAGAACATTATGAAAATATTTATTCTTTACGTAAACGCTATAATAGTTACTTTCAAATTATCAGAAATAGGGAGTTATTTGGATATGTGATTTACACAGTATCAGACAAAAGATGTCATCTTGAATTTGGTATGAAACCCAACTATATCCGAAATGGTTTTGGGAAAGATTTTTTAAACGTGATTGAAGAATTTGCACAGTCTTATTTCAAAGCTATAAGTTTTGAGGTCGTGGTTTCTAAAGATAATGAAAGGCTTTTAAGATTACTAAATAGTATGGATTATGATTTTGCTGTATCAGATGAGTCTACCATGACTTATAAAAAAGAAGTTAAGTAGGAAATTCTATTTAACTTTTTTATTTTTTTTAAAATGTTATAAGATTAATTGGAATGTCTTAAAAAGTTTTTAAAGAACAGAATGTGTTATAATGAAATCATGTTAAAAAAACCAACCTCAGCTTATGTTCATATTCCTTTTTGTACACAGATTTGTTATTATTGTGATTTTTCCAAAGTCTTTATAAAAAATCAGCCTGTGGATGACTACCTTAGGGCTTTAGTAGAGGAGTTTAATCGTTATGATATTAAAAGATTAAAGACTCTTTATATGGGTGGAGGAACACCAACTGCTATAACTGCGGAGCAGCTAGATTATATTTTAAATGAGTTAACTAGGCATCTGGATTTAAATTACATTGAAGAATTTACAATAGAAGCAAATCCTGGAGATTTAACACCAGATAAAATTGAAGTTTTAAAAAAATCAGCGGTGAACCGTGTATCATTAGGTGTTCAAACCTTTAATGACAAGCACTTAAAGCAGATTGGACGTAGTCATAATGAAGCTCAAATCTATTCAACTATAAATCGTTTAAAAGAGGCAGGTTTTGATAATATTTCTATTGATCTTATCTATGCCCTTCCAGGTCAAACTCTAGATCAGGTTAAAGAAAATGTTGCAAAGGCCTTGGCTCTTGATATTCCTCATTTAAGTTTATATAGTCTTATTTTAGAGCATCACACTGTTTTTATGAATAAAATGAGACGAGGGAAGTTAAATTTACCAACTGAGGACTTAGAGGCAGAAATGTTTGAGTACATTATTGGTGAAATGGAAAACAATGGTTTTGAACATTATGAGATTTCAAACTTCACTAAACCAGGTTTTGAAAGTAGACATAATCTGATGTACTGGGATAACGTAGAGTATTTTGGGTGTGGTGCAGGTGCTTCGGGTTATTTGGATGGAATTCGTTATCGTAACCGTGGGCCTATTCAACACTATTTAAAAGGTGTTCGTGAAGGAAATCCTAGGTTATCTGAGGAAAAATTGTCTCTTAATGAGATGATAGAAGAAGAGTTTTTTCTTGGCTTAAGAAAAAAAACAGGGGTTTCGATTTCAAATTTTGAGAAAAAGTTCAATGTTTCATTTGATGACCTATATGGGTCGATAGTGATGGAATTAAGAGAAAAAGGCTTACTATCTCAAGATAAGGATGTTATTCGAATGACAAAGAAAGGTCTCTTTTTAGGGGATACTGTGGCAGAAAAATTTATTTTGGAGTAAATATGGGTTTAATTTATAGTGAAGAATATCAAGTTCCTTTTTATGAGTGTGATGTTAATCATAATATCAAATTATCTATTCTACTTTCGATTGCCTTACAAATCTCTGGGAGACAGTCTCTCTCTCTAGGTGTTAGTGACGCTTTGATTTTTGAAAAATATGGCTTGGTATGGATAGTGACAGACTATGATATTTCAATTGAACGTCTCCCGTGTTATAATGAAAAAATTACAATTGCAACTGAGGCAGTAGCATATAATAAGCTATTTTGTTACCGTAATTTTTATATTACTGGGGAAGACGGACAAAATATTATGACCATTCATTCCACATTTATTTTGATGGATTTTAAGACACGAAAGGTTCATCCAGTTCTTGATGAGATTGTAGCCCCTTACCAATCTCAAAAAGAAAAAAGGAAACAAAAATCTATTAAACTTTCTGATGTTGAAAAAGGTAAGATGGCAGAGATTCCAGTACAAGTTTACGATTTAGATATGAATCGTCATGTTAATAATGGGAAATACCTAGAATGGTTTTTCGATAGTTTAGGATTAGAATTTTTATCTTGTTATCTTCCTGAACGAATTCAATTAAAATACATTAAGGAAATATACTATGGTTCCAATGTTCAGACTTATGTCAATGTTGAAAAGATTGAAGATAATCTTATTTCTTATCATGATGTAAGAGGTATAGAAGGAACACATGCTAGGTCAAAAATGATTTGGAGGAAAAAGGAGAATAATGTCACTACGCAAAACTTATAAAGGTTATTTAATTGATTTAGATGGTACTATCTATAAGGGTAAAGACCGTATTCCAGCAGGAGAGAGATTTATTTCAAGATTGCAAAAAAATCATATTCCATATCTCCTTGTTACGAATAATACAACTCGTACGCCACAAATGGTAAAAGAGATGTTAAAAGAACAGTTTAATATTGATACCCCTGTTTCATCCATTTATACGGCAACACTGGCAACTATTGATTATATGAATAGCATGGACAAAGTAAAAACTGCTTTTGTCATCGGAGAGGTAGGCTTAAAATCTGCTGTAAAAGAAGCAGGTTACCAGTTTGAAAAGGAAAATCCATCGTTTGTCGTGATTGGATTAGATACACAGCTCTCTTATGAAGAATTAGCGATTGCTAGTTTAGCTATTCAAAATGGTGCTCATTTTATAGGGACAAATCCTGACCTAAATATTCCAACAGAACGTGGCTTATTACCAGGTGCCGGTAGTATCATTCAGTTAGTTCAAGCAGCAACTCGAGTTGAGCCAGTCATTATTGGAAAACCAGAAGCTATTATTATGGACAAAGCACTTGAAGTTCTGGGGTTAGAAAAATCAGATGCTATAATGGTGGGGGATAATTACCTAACAGACATACGAGCTGGTATTGATAATGGTATTGATAGTTTGCTTGTCTTGACAGGATTTACTCAAAAAGATGAAGTAGCTGATTTACCTGTTGCACCAACTTTTGTTGTGAATAGTTTAGATGAGTGGCAATTACCATGAAACATCTAAAAAATTTTCCTATATGCTACTTATTCTTACTTAGTATTAGTATTTTTTTAACGATTTGTGTTGCTTGGTTATTTTATGGTGTTGAGGTTGAACAGTTACACTTATTAAATCAGGTTATTTTTTCTAGACAGGAATTGCTAAAAAATTACAATCATCTACTTAATTATTTGATAAATCCTTTCCATCTAACATTGAATATGCCAAATTTTAAGTCATCAAAAGATGGTTTACATCATTTTTTTCAGGTAAAATTACTATTTCATCTTGTTGAGCTGATTATTCTTGTAACAACTTATCCAGCAATTTGTTTTATTCGGTATCATTTAAAGAATAAAACCTTGTATTTGTATAAAAAATATTTTTTATATGCTGCTTTTATACCGATGTTAATAGGGTTATTTGCCGTAATTATGGGATTTGACCCATTTTTTACCCTATTTCATCAGATACTTTTTATAGGGGACTCTTCTTGGCTATTCAATCCTGTAACAGACCCCATTATTTGGGTCTTACCTGAAGAATTTTTCCTACATTGTTTTATTTTTTTTATAGTAGTCTACGAAGTTATCATTTGTTTTTTTTATCTTAAAGCGAGTCATTAGGAAAAAACTTAAATGGTTTAGAATAGTTGCTTTATATAAGATAAATCGTTATAATTAAAATGGTTTTTACCTTAAAAAATCTATTGCAAAGATTAGAAGGAGACAAATATGTCAAATGATATCAGAGTTTTACTCTACTACAAATATGTTCCAATTGAGAATGCTAAAGAATATGCACAAGTTCATTTAGATTTCTGTAAATCGATTGGTTTAAAAGGACGTATCTTAATTGCTGATGAAGGTATCAATGGTACTGTATCAGGTGATTATGAAACAACGCAAAAATACATGGATTGGGTTCATAGTGATGAGCGTTTCAGTGATTTATGGTTTAAGATTGATGAAGAACCTGAACAAGCATTTAAGAAAATGTTTGTCCGTTATAAAAAAGAAATCGTACATCTTGGTTTAGAAGATAATGATTTTGATAGTGATATTAACCCTCTTGAGACAACGGGAGCTTACCTTTCACCAAAAGAATTTAAAGAAGCTCTTCTTGATGATAATACGGTTGTCTTAGATACACGTAATGACTATGAATATGACCTTGGTCATTTCCGTGGAGCAATCAGACCCGATATTCGTAATTTCCGTGACCTCCCACAATGGGTACGTGATAATAAAGACAAGTTTATGGATAAACGTGTTGTCGTTTATTGTACAGGTGGTGTCCGTTGTGAAAAATTTTCTGGTTGGATGGTACGTGAAGGATATAAAGATGTTGGTCAATTACATGGTGGAATTGCAACATACGGTAAGGATCCAGAAGTTCAAGGCGAGCTTTGGGATGGAAAAATGTATGTTTTTGATGAACGTATCGCCGTAGATATCAATCATGTTGACCCAGTTATTGTTGGTCGTGATTGGTTTGATGGTACACCATGTGAACGTTATGTTAATTGTGGAAATCCATTTTGTAACCGTCAAATCTTAGCATCAGAGGAAAATGAACACAAATATCTTCGTTCATGTTCACATGAATGTCGAGTTCATGAGAAAAATCGCTATGTTGCAGAACATGGATTGACACGTGAAGAAGTGACAGAACGTTTGGCTGAAATTGGTGAAGAATTACCAGTGGCACAAGTTTAATCAAAAATGGCTAGATTATTCTAGCTTTTTTGTATTGTTTTTTAAAGGTAATTTTAGTATTTGATTATTGGATATTTAATTTATGAGTCATGATGTAATTAGTGGCAAAGTAGGAAATAATGCTAATGACAATAGCGGCAATTAATCTAACTAACAAATACTGAGTAAAGTTGTCATCAATTTGATGACTAATTACTAAACCAATAATAAAAAGCCCTAAATTAATAAGAAGATAGAATACAAAAGCTAGTAGACCACGTCTATCAGAAAAAAGTTGTCCAATTGAAATAGCGAGATAGATAACTAAAACAGATGAGAATAATCCTAGAAGATCACTGAACAAATATAGAAGAATATCGGAGTGATCCAGTTTTAAAAATTCTATAACTTGAGGGAGAACTGATAGAGTCTTGCCAAGACCTAGAGCTGTAGTCGAGAATAAGATAATAGAGAATCCTATAATTGCATAATTAAAAATCTGACAGATAACAGCTGCAAGTAGTTTAGAGAAAATAATTTGATGGCTACTAACAGGAAGTGTTAGGGTAAGGTATCCTTGTTTACCATAGACATTTGTGTAAAAACGTCTTACAATGATAAATAATGTTGCAAATATTGAAAAGAAAACAAGTCCAATTAAAATGAGAGTAATGACTACTAAAAATAAGCTATAAGGATCATTACTAACATAAGGATAAGATGATGGCGAATATTGTTCTATAGTAGGTTTAACGGCAAAACCTAGAAGTGTCGATGCAATAATCATGACTAAGTTTGTTAAAAGATACCATTTTCCAATTGATTGAAATTCATATTTTAATAATTTTGAAAACATGTTAAACTCCTAAAATCTAAATTTTTCTTTAAAAATATTATTAATTGACTGACCATATTCTGCTCTTAAGTCATCAATATCACCACTTAAAACGACTTCTCCTTTTTGTAAAAAGATAGCTTCATCTAATATTGATTCAATATCACTAATTAGATGTGTAGAGATAATGACTGTGGCGTCTTCTCTATAGTTAGAAATAATCGTTTTTAAAATATATTCTCTAGCTGCAGGATCGACTCCTCCAATCGGTTCATCTAAAATATATAATTTTGCTTGACGACACATGACAAGAATAAGTTGAACTTTTTCTTTATTTCCTTTTGAAAGATTTTTCATTAGACTGTTAGGGTCTATATCTAAATCGAATAATAGGTCTTCCGCCTTTTTACGTGAGAAATCCTCATAGAAATCTTCAAAGAAATCTAAGGCATTACTTATTTTTGTATGTTCATTAAGATAAGTAGTATCAGGTAAGTAGGATATAATTTTCTTTGTTTCTATGGAAGGATGATAACCATCGATGATGACTTCTCCACTTGTTGGCATTAATAAACCATTGAGAATTTTAATTAGAGTTGTTTTACCAGCTCCATTTGGCCCGAGGAGACCGATAATTTTTCCTGAAGGGATTTTTAATGTAATGTCGTTTAAGGCTTCATGATGTTTGTACGATTTTGAAAGATGATGTAGTTGTAGTAGTGGTTCCATTAGTAATTCTCCTTTATATAATCTTCCAGTATAGTTGGAATTTCAGAAATCTTAAATCCTATTTTAGAAATATTTTCAATAAAATTTTTAAATTCTAGTTGTGCTAACTCTTGTCTTTTTTGTTGGATGAGTTTTTTATCATCTGTTACAAAGCGACCAGAGGTTCTTTGAGAGTAAACAATCCCCTCTCGTTCTAATTCTGTAAATGCACGTTGCATAGTATTCGGATTGACACCAGCGATTTCAGCATAATCACGTACAGTGGGTAACTGTTCCCCACTTAGAATATCATTGCTGATAATTTGAAGTTTTATGTGGTGAGCAATCTGCAAATATAATGGAGATTTTTCATCAAATTTCCAGGCCATGAACATAGCTCCTTTCTTACATAATAAAATCATGTTATTTTGTACTATATAAATAATACAACGATTCAAAAAGATTGTCAATAATAATTTGGTATTTTTTTTAAAAAATTTTATTTTGATATAATAGTTGTAGATGAGGGGGGAGAATCATATGTTTGCACAGCTTGATACTAAAACAGTATATTCTTTTTTAGATAGTTTGGTTGAATTAAAATCTTATGTTGAATCTGCAAAGCAATTGGGTTATCGAAGTGTTGGAATTATGGATGCTAATCTATATGCAGCTTATCACTTTATTCAACTTTCTAAAAAGGAAGAGTTGCAACCAATTCTTGGTTTATCTCTTCAAATAGCTGTTAAAGAAGATGTTTTAAACCTTTATTTTATTGCTCAAAATACGAGAGGATATCATAATTTACTAAGGTTATCCACGTTATCTTTTTCTAACGGATTGACTATTGAGCAAGTTTCTGATTATATGGAAGGAATAACTCCTATTCTTCCTTATAATGGGGAAGTGCCTGACCTTCCATTTGATTACTATATAGGAGTTTATCCTTCAACTCCTAGAATGGAATTTGAGAAACCTGTTTTACCATTATATTCGGTTAGGTATTTGGATCATAAAGATTTTGAAACCCTCCAAGTCTTACATGCGATAAAAGAAAATAAACTGTTAGTACAAGTTGAGAAATCAAATCCTAATGAAGTTTTAAAAGCACCTCAAGAGGTAGCTCAATTGTTTAAAAATAATTATCCAGAAGCTTTATTAAATTTAGAGAATTTAGTTGATGATATTTCATACACATTTGATACAAGTTTTAAACTCCCACGTTTTAATCCGAGTGTTCCAGCTGTAGAAGAATTACGAAAATTAACAATAGCAGGGCTTAAAGCCAAGAATCTTTGGAATGAACACTATCAAATACGACTTGAGCGAGAATTATCTGTTATTCATAAGATGGGATTTGATGATTATTTTTTAATTGTATGGGATTTACTAAAATTTGGTCGAAATCAAGGTTATTACATGGGAATGGGACGAGGGTCTGCAGCGGGTAGCTTAGTTGCTTATGCCCTTGATATTACTGGGATTGATCCAGTAAAACATAATTTAATTTTTGAGCGCTTTTTAAATGAAGAACGTTACAGTATGCCTGATATTGATATTGATTTACCAGATATTTACCGTAATGAATTTTTGCATTATGTAAATCAAAAATATCGTCCAATGCATTCTGCACAAATTGTTACCTTTTCAACTCTAGCAGCAAAGCAAGCAATTAGAGATGTTTTGAAACGATATGGGATACCAGAGTATGAATTAAATGTGATTACACGAAAAATTGGTCCTAAAGACACATTAGTAACAGTTTATCAAAACAATGCTTCCTTTAGACAACTGATTCAGAGCAAAATGGAATATCAGACCGCCTATAAAATTGCCAGACGTATTGAAGGCTTTCCAAGACAAACGTCAATACATGCTGCTGGTGTAGTGATGAGTGAGGATGAACTGGTAAATCATATCCCTTTGAAGCAAGGTGAGGATATGATGGTTACTCAATATGATGCCTCGGCAGTTGAAGCTAATGGCTTGTTAAAAATGGATTTTCTGGGTCTACGTAATTTAACCTTGGTTCAACGTATGCAAGAAAAATTATGGAAAGATAGAGGAATTAAAGTTATCATTTCAGAAATTGACTTGGAAGATAAGAAAACCTTAGAATTATTTGCATCAGGAAATACAAAAGGGATCTTCCAATTTGAACAGCCTGGAGCGATCCGTTTGCTTAAGCGTGTCAAACCTAAGAAGTTTGAAGATGTTGTAGCGACTACATCATTAAATCGACCAGGTGCCAGTGATTATATTGATAATTTTATAAATAGAAGAAATGGTAAAGAAAAAATTGATCTCATCGACCCATCAATTGCTTCTGTTTTAGACTATACATACGGTATAATGCTCTACCAAGAGCAGGTTATGCAAATCGCTCAAATATATGCAGGTTTTTCTCTAGGTCGAGCAGATTTACTTCGTAGAGCCATGTCTAAGAAGAATCTTTCTGAAATGACTAAAATGGAAGATGAATTTTTACAAGGGGCAGTAAGAGAAGGTCACCAAATTGATTCTGCAAAGCTGATTTTTTCCCGTATGGTAAAATTCGCAGGTTACGGTTTTAATCGAAGTCATGCTTATGCCTATTCAGCATTAGCTTTTCAACTAGCCTATTTTAAAACACATTATAGTGATATCTTTTATGAGGTCATGTTTAATTATGCCAATGGTTCATATCTTGAAGACGCAATATCATTAGGATTTACACTCACAAGACTTTCGATTAATAGTGCTCAGTCTAGAGATACAGTCAACGGTAAGAAAATAAATCTTGGTTTATCTCACATTAAAGGAATTCCAAGAGATCTAATTAACTGGATAGTGACGAATAAACCTTATGCGAGTATTGAGGATTTTCTAATGAAACTTCCTTTAAATTTTCATAAAAAAGAACTCATATTACCAATGGTTTATGCAGGTCTTTTTGATGAGTTTGAACCAAATAGAAAAAAAGTTGTACAAAATTTAGATAATCTTTTTATTTTTGTAACTGAGTTAGGCAGTTTATTTGCTGAGAACGCCTATCATTGGCTAAACTCAGAAGATTACACAAAAAAAGAGAAATACGAATTTGAAAAAGAAGTATTAGGTATAGGTATATCCTCACATCCGTTAAGAGAAATCCAAAAAAGTTCTGAATATTCATTTCAACCTATCAGTAGCTTATATGCTGGTGTTCTTCAGACTGTATGTGTTCAATTAGACTCCATTAAAGTTATTAGAACAAAAACAAAAGGTGAGCAAATGGCATTTTTAACAGTCTCAGATACATATCATCAATTGGATGTTACAATTTTTCCAGCAGAGTACCAAAAAGTAAAATCCTTATTGAGAGAAGGAGAGTTTTATTATATTAAAGGAAAAATCCAATCTAGAGATGATAAGTTACAAATGATTTTGACACAATTAGAAATAATATCATTAAAGAAATTTTGGATTTTGTTAGAAAATCATGAATTAGATTATGATGTTTCAGATATTTTAAAAAAATATCCAGGGAATATTCCAGTTATCATTCATTACCAGTCCTCAAAAGAAACTATTGCAAGTCAAAAGTATAAAGTCTCTGAATCAATAGAATTAGAAGAGGAACTCTCAAAACACGTTGTGAAAACGGTTTTTCGATAAAATTTCTTATAAAACAAAGAATTTTAAAAACTAATGTGCTATAATAAGAACGTTAATTTAATAAAAGGAGTATCAAGCAAATGAAACGTATTGCTGTTTTGACTAGTGGCGGTGACGCTCCTGGTATGAACTCTGCTATTCGTGCAGTTGTTCGAAAAGCAATTTCTGAAGGAATGGAAGTTTTCGGAATCAATCGTGGTTATGCTGGTATGGTAGAGGGAGATATTTTTCCTTTAGATGCTAGAAGTGTATCAAACACAACTTCACGTGGTGGAACTTTCCTTCGTTCAGCTCGCTATCCTGAGTTTGCACAATTAGAAGGTCAATTAGCTGGTATAGAGCAATTGAAAAAATTTGGTATAGAAGGTGTTGTTGTTATTGGTGGAGATGGTTCTTACCATGGTGCTATGCGTTTGACAGAACATGGTTTTCCAGCAATTGGATTACCAGGTACTATTGATAATGATATCGTAGGAACGGATTATACTATTGGATTTGATACAGCAGTCCAAACTGCGACAGAGGCACTTGATAAAATCCGTGACACTTCATCAAGTCATAATCGTACATTTGTCGTAGAAGTAATGGGACGTAACGCAGGTGATATCGCCCTATGGTCAGGTATTGCTGGTGGAGCAGATCAAATCATCGTGCCAGAAGAATCATTTGACATTGAAAAGGTTGTGGCAGCAGTTAAGGACGGTTATGAAAATAAAGGTAAAAACCATCATTTAATCGTATTAGCAGAAGGCGTTATGAGTGGTGATGAGTTTGCTAAGAAAATGATTGAAGCAGGAGATACTAGTGATCTTCGTGTTACAAACCTTGGTCATATTCTACGTGGAGGTTCACCAACTGCAAGAGATAGAGTTCTTGCATCTTGGATGGGTGCACATGCTGTTGAACTACTAAAAGAAGGAAAAGGTGGTTTAGCAGTAGGTATTCACAATGAAGAATTAGTTGAAAGACCAATTCTTGGTACTGCTGAAGAGGGGGCTTTATTTAGCCTAACTTCCGAAGGTAAAATTGTCGTAAACAATCCGCATAAAGCACGTCTTGATTTTGCAGCTTTAAATCGTGATTTAGCACACTAATTTAGTTTAGAAGAGTATTTAGAAGGAGTTCATTAAAGAATGAATAAACGCGTAAAAATTGTAGCAACACTTGGTCCAGCAGTGGAATTCCGTGGTGGTAAAAAATTTGGTGAAGATGGTTATTGGGCTGAAAGTCTCGATGTTGAAGCATCTGCACAAAAAATTGCAGAATTAATCAAAGAAGGAGCTAATGTTTTCCGTTTCAATTTCTCACATGGTGACCATTCAGAGCAAGGTGAACGTATGAAGACGGTTCGTCGTGCTGAAGAGATTGCAGGACAAAAAGTTGGTTTCTTACTTGATACTAAAGGTCCTGAAATCCGTACGGAATTATTTGAAGGTGATGCAAAAGAATATTCATACAAAACAGGTGAAAAAATCCGTGTTGCTACAAAACAAGGAATTCAATCAACTCGTGAAGTAATTGCTTTAAACGTTGCTGGTGGTTTGGATATTTTTGATGATGTTGAAATTGGTAAACAAGTGTTAGTTGATGATGGTAAATTAGGATTGACAGTTACTGGTAAAGATGAAGCAACACGTGAATTTGAAGTAACTGTTGAAAATGATGGCATTATCGCTAAGCAAAAAGGTGTTAATATCCCTTACACTAAAATTCCTTTCCCAGCACTTGCAGAACGTGATAATGCAGATATTCGCTTTGGTTTAGAACAAGGTCTTAACTTTATTGCTATTTCATTTGTACGTACTGCAAAAGATGTTCAAGAAGTTCGTGCGATTTGTGAAGAAACTGGAAATGGTCATGTCAAATTATTTGCTAAAATTGAAAACCAACAAGGTATTGATAATATTGATGAAATCATCGAAGAAGCAGATGGTATCATGATTGCCCGTGGAGATATGGGGATTGAAGTACCATTTGAAATGGTACCAGTTTACCAAAAAATGATTATTACTAAAGTAAATGCTGCTGGTAAAGCTGTTATTACAGCTACCAATATGTTAGAAACTATGACTGATAAACCACGTGCAACACGTTCAGAGGTTTCTGATGTATTTAATGCCGTTATTGATGGTACAGATGCTACAATGCTTTCAGGTGAATCAGCTAACGGTAAATACCCTGTTGAATCAGTTCGTACAATGGCAACTATTGATAAAAACGCTCAAACGTTATTGAGTGAATATGGTCGTGTAGATTCTTCTAAATTTGCACGTTCTACAAAAACAGAAGTTGTTGCTTCTGCAGTTAAAGATGCGACAAACTCTATGGATATTAAACTTGTTGTAGCACTTACTGAATCAGGTAATACAGCTCGATTAATTTCTAAATATCGTCCAGATGCTGATATCTTAGCGGTAACGTTTGATGAAAAAACTCAAAAATCATTAATGATTAACTGGGGTGTTATTCCAATCGTCATGGATAAGCCATCTTCAACAGATGATATGTTTGATGTAGCAGAAAAAGCTGCTCTTGAGTCAGGCTTAGTTGAATCAGGTGATAATATTGTAATTGTAGCTGGAGTTCCAGTTGGAACTGGTGGAACAAATACAATGCGCATCCGTACTGTAAAATAAATTATAATTGTAAATTGAGAGAACGATGTCATAAGTTCTCTCTTTTTTTAGAATTAGAAAAATGTTATAATGTTACTTATAGTCAGGAGAAACAATGGTAAAACGTGATCTTATAAGAAATATTATTTTAGTTTTTATAGCAATATTAGTATTCTTTTTATTAAGAATTTTTGTTTTTTCAACTTTTAAAGTTCATCAAGCTGCTTCTAATAGTTACCTTCAAACAAATGATGTTGTTGTTGTTGACCAAAATAGAAATCCAGAAAAAAAAGATTTTATTGTCTATAAGGAAAAAGGTGTATACTACATCAGTCGTATCATTGGGACCGAAGATGAAAATGTTAAAATGGTCGATGATATTCTATATGTTAACAATTCATTTTACGATGAACCTTATTTAGATTCTGAAAAAATGACCTATACTACAGGAAATGATAGTCAATTGCCATTTACGTCAGATTTTTCAGTAGAGTCTATTACTAATGGAAAGTACACTAAAATCCCAGAAGGCTATTACCTGGTTTTAAATGATAATAGACAGAATAATAAAGATAGTCGTAAATTTGGTTTGATTGCTAAAAATCAAATTCGAGGTGTTATTAATTTTAAAATTTACCCATTGTCTAAATTTGGTTTTTTAAAAAATGAATAAATAGGCCTTATGTCCTTTCAGACTGTAGACAACGCCCTTAGAAATTACTTTCTAAGGGCTTTTCTTTATCTTTAGAGGTATAATATATGGATTAATGCCTTTTTTAAACACAAATAAATTATACCAATTTTTTAGTTGACAATTACATACAAAGATTATATACTGATTTTATCGTGTTTTACGACTATAAAAAGATATATACCAATTTAGATTGAAAAGGAAATTAATATTATGTGTGGAATTGTTGGAGTAGTTGGAAATAATAATGCTACAGATATCCTAATTCAAGGATTAGAAAAATTAGAGTATAGAGGCTATGATTCAGCGGGTATTTTTGTTGGAGGAAATCAAACCTCTCAATTGATAAAGTCTGTTGGTCGTATTGCTGAGTTAGAAAAAAAATTAGGAAATCGTGTGGAAGGTACAGTAGGTATTGGTCATACTAGGTGGGCAACACATGGTAAACCGACAGAGGATAATGCACATCCTCATGTATCAGAAGATAATAGATTTGTATTGGTTCATAATGGGGTTATTGAAAATTATATTGAGTTAAAAGAGACTTATTTATCAGGTGATGTTTTTAAAAGTCAAACTGATACTGAAATCATAGTTCATTTAGTAGGAAAGTTTGCTCAAGAAGGTTTATCAACTTTAGATGCTTTTAGAAAAGCTTTAGGAATTATTGAGGGTTCTTATGCCTTTGCCTTGATGGACACACAAGAGCCAGATACAATTTATGTGGCCAAAAATAAATCACCTTTATTAATTGGATTAGGTGAAGGATACAATATGGTTTGTTCTGATGCGATGGCAATGATTCGTGAAACAAACGAATATATGGAAATTCATGATAAAGAACTCGTTATTGTTACGAAAGATTCTGTTATTGTTCAAAATTATGAAGGTGATAGTATTGAGAGAAATAGCTATATTGCAGAGCTTGACTTATCAGATATTGGTAAAGGAACTTATCCATTTTATATGCTAAAGGAAATCGATGAACAACCTACTGTAATGCGTAAGTTGATAAGTAATTATACTGATGAGAATGGTAATGTTAGTATTGATGCTGATATTATAAAAGCTGTCCAAGATGCAGATAGAATCTATATTTTAGCAGCTGGAACATCTTATAATGCAGGTTTTGCCTCAAAAATGATGCTTGAGCAATTAACAGATACACCAGTTGAATTAGGTGTAGCTTCTGAATGGGCCTATCATATGCCTCTTTTAAGTAAAAAACCTTTATTTATCTTATTAACACAATCAGGTGAGACTGCTGATAGTCGCCAAGTGCTTGTTAAAGCAAACCAAATGGGAATACCGAGTTTGACAGTAACTAATGTTCCAGGTTCAACATTATCCCGTGAAGCAACTTATACTATGCTTTTACATGCAGGTCCAGAGATTGCTGTTGCATCTACTAAAGCTTATACTGCACAAATCGCAGCTCTAGCTTTCTTATCTAAAGCAGTTGGACAAGCTAATGGTAATGCTGATGCAATTGGATTTGATATAGTTCATGAGTTATCTTTGGTTGCTCAGTCTATTGAAGCTACTTTATCTGAAAAAGAAATTATCGCAACAAAGGTGGAAGAATTGTTAGGTAAAGCCCGTAATGCATTCTATATTGGACGTGGTAATGATTACTATGTGACATTAGAGGCAGCGCTCAAGTTAAAAGAAATTTCTTACATCCAATGTGAAGGTTTTGCAGCAGGTGAATTAAAACATGGTACTATTGCATTAATAGAGGAAGGAACTCCGGTAATTGCTTTAATCTCAGGTGCAGAATCAGTTGCAGCTCATACAAGAGGAAATATATCAGAAGTTGTGGCTCGTGGTGCGAATGTTCTCTCAATTGTTGAGGAAGGACTTGATAAAGCTGATGATAGTTTTATCGTTAATAGGGTTCACCCATTCTTAACCTCTATAGCAATGGTTATCCCAACGCAATTAATCGCTTATTATGCATCTTTACAAAGAGGATTAGACGTTGATAAACCGCGTAATTTAGCAAAAGCAGTAACAGTGGAATAGTTTCACGAGTTATATAAAAGCACTAGATTCATCTAGTGCTTTTAGTGTATTTTCATGTTAGAAATTTTTTCTTCACTTGGGGTAACACGAAGTGTTTTTTGACCTGTGTACGTTACAAAACCTGGTTTTGCTCCAGATGGTTTGTTTAGTTTTTTTACCTCGATCATATCAACTTGAATAAGATTAGATAATCTAGCTTTTGAATAATAAGCTGCCAATTCTGCTGCATCAGTTTTAATTTTATCACTCGGATTAAGATTATCTTTAATAAGGACGTGACTACCAGGTATATCCTTAGCATGGAACCATAGTTCTCCTTTTCTTGCTAATTTAAAAGTCAATTCTTCATTTTGAAGATTGTTTCGTCCAACTAGAATAATAGTTTCACCATCGCTAGCAAGGTATTGTTCAGGTTTTTTTCGTTTATATTTTTTGTTTTTTGAGCGTTTTCGAATAAAGCCAGTTTCGATTAATTCTTCTCTAATATCTTCGATATCTTCTATGGAAGCATGAAGGAGTGATATCTCAACACTCTCTAAATAGGAAATGGTTTGTTTAGTTCCCTCTATAATGTGATTCAAATGTTTAACAGCTTCTTTTAATTTTTGATATTTTTTAAAAAAGCGTTGCGCGTTTTGATTCGGTGTCAATGATTTGTCAAGGGGAATTGTTATGGGTTCGTTTGTGTAGTAGTTATCTAACGTAACAGAATCTTTATCATTGGGAACTTGACTTAAAAACGTTGTTAAGAGTTCACCTTTTTGGCGGAATTCTTCTGCTAACTCAGTTGAATGTAACTCTTCAATTTGTTTTTTTAGCTTTTTTCTATTTTTGACAAGTTCTGTTTGAACTCGGTGTATGAGGTCACTGGCTTGCTGTGTGATGCGGTCTTTTGCTGCCTTTTCTTGGTAAAAATAATCTAGTAATTGAGATAAACTATCAAAAGTCTTTTGAGCATCTTGAAATTTAACTGGTGCAAAATTTTCAAGAGTTAGAGTTGGAATTGTTTTTTGCTCAAAAAATGTCCTAAAATTTTTGAGTTTATTATCTTTAAGATTGCTAATCAGTTCATTAGCAGTATCTCTACCAATACCTTGAAAATAGTGTTGAAAAGTTTTAAGTGTCAAATCTTTAGTTTGTAGAATTTCAAAAAGTTTTTCATCATTGATAGTGAATGGATTATAGTTGTCTTGTTTAGGAGGATAAAGATAAGTCGCTCCAGGTAAGACTGTACGGTATGAATTTTGAGAAAAACCAATGTGTTTAATTGATTCAATGATTTTATCTTGATTTTTATCAATGAGAATGATATTACTATGTTTTCCCATTATTTCAATGATTAGGGTCGCTTTAATATGGTCTCCTATTTCATTTTTATTAGAGACGGTCATTTCAACAATACGATCATTCTCAATTTGTTTTAAAGATTCAATAATGGCTCCTTGAAGGTATTTACGCATAATCATAGTAAATGTATTAGGAATCGTTGGATTTTGGAATTCTGTTTCAGTGAGTTGAATTCTACCAAAAACGGAATGAGAGGATAATAAAAGTTTGTAATTTTTACGATTGTTTCGGATAGATAAAATGAGTTCATTTTCAAAAGGTTGGTTTATTTTTTGAATACGTCCTTGAACTAATTCGCTTTGTAATTCATGAATAAGGTGATGTAAGAAAAAACCATCAAAAGACATGTTTTACCTCCTTAAAATTTATCTTTTTATTATACCATATTTGGATTGAAATAAATTTTCATGTCAAGCTTGAAAAATGAACTTGATTGTTATTTAAATAATAGTAATACTAATAAATCTTAAAAAAACACTAAAAACTATTGAAAATTCTAAAAATTAAGATATAATTATAAAAAAAGCGAAAGGAAAAAACTAAGATGATTCATTCTCAGTCTATGATAAATTGGCAAAATTGGCGTAAGTGAGTTGTGTTTATGGGTGACATAGATACGACTTTTGGAGTACTTCTAAACTAGTATCTATGCGCTAATCTTAGTTTATTATGTGAAGCGTGTAGTCATTACTATACGCTTTTTTAGGCTTTAAAAGTTGTGTCTCGTTAAATATTAGAATGGAGTAATAAGATGAAAAATAAACGTTTAATAACTATTTTGTGTCTATTGGTTGCGGTGGTAATAGTTGCAATTGGTTTTCAGAGTTTTTCAAAATCAACTAAAGATAATACTGAAAATACAGCAAAAGTTGGGGTCCTTCAATTTGTAACACATGAAGCTTTAGATACTATTTATAAGGGGATTAAAGCTGGTCTTAAAGAAGAAGGTTATTCAGGAGAAAATCTTAAAATTGATTTTTTAAATGCTGAGGCGGATCAAAGTAAGATTGCAACTATGAGTCAGACTTTAGTCAATCATAAAAATGATGTTCTAATTGGGATAGCTACACCAGCAGCCCAAGGTTTAGCTAATGCTACTTCGAATATTCCAGTAGTTATGGGTGCTGTTACTGATCCAGTTGGAGCTAAATTAGTGAAAAGTTTAGAAAAACCCGAAGGAAATGTCACAGGTGTATCAGATAAGACACCAATAGCATCTCAAATTGAATTGATGAAAACATTGTTACCTGATGCTAAAACAATTGGTGTTATCTATTCAAGCAGTGAAGATAATTCTAAACTTCAGGTTGAGGAATTTAAAAAATTAGCTAAGGAACAAGGTTATGAGGTGCAAGATTATTCTGTCCCATCGACAAATGAGATTACAACAACAATGTCAGTGATGTTGCCAAAAGTTGATGCAGTTTGGGTGCCACTTGATAATACCATTGCTAGTGCTTTTTCAAGTGTAGTTATGCCAGCCAAGGAAGCAAAAAAACCTATTTTTCCAAGTGTTGATAATATGGTTGAAGAAGGTGGTCTTGCTTCAGTGTATATTGACCAATATCAGCTAGGTGTTGAAACAGGAAGAATGGCTGCGAAATTATTGTCAGGTAAGAAGGTATCAGAACTTCCTGTTGAAGTGATTAAAAAAGGAAAACCAGTTATTAATACAAGGGTTGCTAATGAACTAGGAATTACTATTCCTGATGATATTAAATCATCAGCTAAAATGGTTAAATAGTAGGTATAGTAATAGGGACTGGGATCATTCCTTGTCCCTATTTTAAGAAGAGGAGCAAAATGATTATTTCTACAATTTCACAAGGTTTACTGTGGGGAATATTAGGATTAGGGATTTTTATGACGTTTAGGATTTTAAATTTTCCTGATATGACAACAGAGGGTTCATTCCCTTTAGGAGGAGCTGTTGCTGTAACTTTAATAACTCATGGCATGAATCCTTTAATGGCAACAGTTATTGCTACTTTAGCAGGTTGTGTGGCTGGTGCGGTAACGGGGTTGCTATATACAAAGGGTAAGATTCCGACTCTCTTAGCTGGTATTTTAGTCATGACGTCGTGTCACTCGATAATGTTAATGATAATGAAACGTGCTAATTTAGGATTGTTGAATGCTCAAAAAATCCAAGATCTCCTACCTTTTTCGCAACAAATGAGTTTATTGATTCTTGGTTTTATTTTTATCATTGTTGTGATAGCTGGATTAATTTTCTTTTTAAATACGAAATTAGGTCAAGCTTATATTGCGACAGGAGATAATAAAGATATGGCTAAAAGTTTTGGTATTAATACCGATCAGATGGAGTTAATGGGGTTAATTCTATCTAATGGTGTTATTGCTCTTTCTGGTGCTTTAATTAGTCAGCAAGATGGATACGCAGATGTTTCAAAAGGAATTGGTGTTATTGTAATTGGATTAGCAAGTATCATTATTGGCGAGGTTTTGTTAGCAACTAATTTAACTTTACTAGAACGTTTAATTACTATAGCTGTTGGGTCTATTATCTATCAATTCTTAATCTTAGCGGTCTTGGCATTAGGATTTAATACCAATTACCTTAAATTATTTAGTGCAATTGTTCTAGCAATCTGTTTAATGGTTCCAAACTTTAAAGATAAGTTTTTGAAAGGTATGGTTCTCTCAAAATGAAAAAAATAATTGAATTAAAGAATGCTACGGTAGCTGTTAATAATGGTTTAGATGTTTCAAAAATTATTTTAGATAACGTGACACTCGATATTTATGAACAAGATTTTTTAACCATACTTGGTGGTAATGGTGCAGGCAAATCAACTCTTTTTAATGTTATTGCAGGAACCTTGATGTTAACTTCTGGACGTATTTCAATTTTAGGAAAAGATGTAACAAAGTTAAGTGCTGAAAAACGTGCAGTTTATTTATCGCGTGTTTTTCAAGATCCTAAAATGGGTACAGCTCCAAGAATGACTGTTGCTGAGAATTTATTGATTGCAAAATATCGTGGAGAAAAAAGGGGGCTTATACCTCGAAGACTTCATCGTTTTAATGATGAGTTTAAAACCCTATTACTAAAAACAGGCAATGGATTAGAAAAGCATTTAGAGACACCTACAGGCCTCCTATCTGGTGGTCAAAGACAAGCCCTAAGTTTACTAATGGCAACTATTAAACGACCTGAGCTATTACTATTAGACGAACACACTGCTGCATTGGATCCTAAGACTAGTCAGTCATTGATGGCACTTACTGATCATTTTGTCAAACAAGACCAACTCACTGCTTTAATGATTACTCATCATATGGAGGATGCCCTAAAATATGGGAATCGATTGTTGGTTATGAAAGATGGAAAGATTATCAAAGATTTATCTAAAGAAGACAAAGAGCAGATGAGCTTAGCAGATTATTATAAAATATTTGAGTAAAAGTTGAAGTTTTCAACTTTTATTTTTTAACCATGGATTTTTGCTTTTTTAGTTAATTAAAGCTATAATTAAAGAGTATGTAATTTTATAAAAATAGCAGTAATTCGACTTATAAAAATAAGGATCGTTTGTATTTAAAATTTAAGAAAAAGGAGTTATATGACTGATATAAAAATCATCGCTCTAGGCGGTGTTCGTGAAAATGGTAAAAACTTTTACCTTGTTGAAGTTAATAATGCAATTTTTGTGCTTGATACAGGACTAAAGTATCCTGAAAATGATCAGTTAGGTGTAGATGTTGTCATTCCCAATTTGGATTATTTGATTGAAAATAAAGAACGAGTACAGGGAATTTTCTTAACCCATGGACATGCGGATGCTATTGGTGCCTTACCTTATCTAATAAGTGAGGTAAAAGTTCCTGTTTTTGGTTCAGAATTAACAATTGAATTGGCTAAGTTATTTGTCAAAAATAATGGTAATGTTAAAAAATTTAATAATTTCCACGTTGTTGATAGTGAAACAGAAATAGAATTTGCAGATGTGTTAGTTTCCTTCTTTAAAACGACTCATTCTATTCCTGAGAGTTTGGGTGTTGTTTTAGGAACGAAAGAAGGAAATATCGTCTATACAGGAGACTTCAAATTTGACCAAGCAGCAAAAGACTTTTATAAGACAGACTTTGGTCGTCTTGCTGAAATTGGGAAAGAAGGGGTTTTAGCGCTCTTATCAGATTCAGCAAATGCAACTAGCACAACTCAAATTGCAAGTGAGTCTGAGGTTGGAGATGAGATTCATAATGTCATTGAGGAAGCAGAAGGTCGTGTTATTGTCGCTGCTGTTGCAAGTAATCTTGTTCGTATTCAACAAGTGTTTGATGCAGCTTATAGTTTTGGGCGTCATGTTGTATTAACAGGATTTGATGTTGAGAATATTGTGCGTACTGCTCTGCGTCTAAAAAAATTACAGATTGCTGATGATGCGTTATTAATTAAACCAAAAGATATCGCTAAGTTTGAAGATCATGAATTAATTATATTAGAAACAGGTCGTATGGGAGAACCTTTAAAAGGTTTGGAAAAGATGACTCGTGGTCGTCACCGTTATGTTCAAATTAAAGATGGAGATTTAGTATTTATTGTTACCACTCCTAGTATTGCAAAAGAAGCAGTTGTAGCAAGAGTTGAAAACTTAATCTATAAAGCTGGTGGCTCTGTTAAATTAATTACTAAAAGACTATCGGTTTCAGGACATGCCAATGGCAGAGATTTACAACTTTTGATAAATATTTTACACCCAAGATATCTATTCCCAATTCAGGGTGAATATCGTGAATTGGCTGCTCAAGCTGCTTTGGCTCAAGAGGTTGGTATGTCACCTCATAATATATATATTATGAAGCGAGGAGATATCATGGTTTATGGAAAAGATGGCTTTTTACATGAAGGAGCTGTCCCTGCTTCAGATGTCATGATTGATGGAAATGCTATTGGTGATGTTGGGAATATTGTCCTTAGGGATCGTAAAGTACTCTCAGAAGACGGTATTTTCATTGTGGCTATGACGGTTAATAAGCGTGAAAAGAAAATTATTTCTAAAGCTAAGATAAATACACGTGGTTTTGTTTATGTCAAGAAGAGTCGTGATATTTTGAGAGAGAGTGCTGAGCTTGCCAACAAAACGGTTGAAAAATATTTTGAGCAAGATAGTTTTGATTGGGGTGAGTTAAAAGGTCAAGTTCGAGATGAGATTAGCAAATTCTTATTTGAACAAACCAAACGCCGTCCAGCGATTTTACCAGTTGTTATGGAAGTGAGATAAATATAAACGAGAGTAGTATTAGAGGTTATCTTTAAACTACTCTTTTTCAAAGGAGAAAAAATGGCATTTTTTAAAATAGAATATCATTCAGAAGTTTTAGGAATGGAACGTCAGGTTAATGTCATCTATCCTGATGCCAATCAAATAGGAAAGAAACAAGTTGAACTAAATGACATTCCTGTTCTTTATTTGTTACACGGAATGGGTGGAAACGAAAATTCATGGCAAAAGAGAACAAATATTGAACGCTTATTAAGAAAAACAGAATTAATTGTCGTTATGCCATCAACGGATTTAGCTTGGTATACCAATACAAATTATGGCTTATCGTACTACGATGCTATTGCTAAAGAATTACCTGAAATTTTATTAGGTTTTTTTCCAAATATGACGACACAAAGAGAAAAGACCTTTATTGCTGGATTATCTATGGGAGGATATGGAGCTTTTAAACTTGCTTTATTGACTAATCGCTTTTCATATGCTGCTTCATTATCAGGAGCTTTACACTTTGATGTAAACCAGTTGAATGAATCTGGTTTAGGTTCTATAGACTATTGGCAAGGAGTATTTGGTTCTTTAACACCAAAAAATATTCAATCAAATTCTTTGACTGAATTTACGAAATATTTTGATAAACAAACTAAATTTTATGCCTGGTGTGGTTATGAAGACTTTTTGTATGAGGCTAACAAAGTTGGAATTGAACAATTAGTAAGCTTAGGATTGGATATCTCATATCATAACGATCACGGAAAGCATGAATGGTATTATTGGAATCAACAATTAGAAAAAATTTTAGAATGGTTGCCGATAGATTATCAAAAAGAAGAGCGTTTAAGTTAGAAAGTCATTTATTTCAATAACAAGTTATTTTTACTTCGTAATTAAGGCAATCGTTACAATTTAGTAACCCTTGCCTTTTTTTCTTGAATTTTTAAATGTTAATTGTTATACTAGCTTTCATAATTGACGACTGGGAGGTCGAAATATGAGAAGTTTTCTCAAAGTTATATTTTTTATTCCACAATTTTTAATTAATGTGATTTGGTCTCTAATTTGGTCCTTGGTTAAAGTCATTGCCTTTTTTGCGATTGTTATTTTTGGTTTTGTTTACTATGCTAATCACAGTGATTCTCAATTTGCAAGAGATATTACAACAACTGTTAATAATGTTACTAATCTATTTAATAATGTGAGCCAAAATGGAAGCGAAGGATTAATTGATCAATTTTCAAACACTAGTCAGGCAAAGTGGTCTAAGCCTAGTGCAACATACTACATTAAAACAACTAATCCAACTCTAGTTGAGGCCTATCAATCTGCTATTGAGACATGGAATGAAACGGGAGTTTTTACATTTGTAGAGGCTAGTTCAGAGTCGAGTGCTGATATTATTTTATATGAAAATTCAGATAGCAGTAGTCAAGCAGCAGGTCTTGCAGAAATGAAAACTAATCCATTAACCAACCGATTGAAGAAAGTAATTGTTACCTTAAACACCTATTACTTACTTGAAAATGATTTCGGTTATTCGCAAGATAGAATTATTAATACTGCTGAGCATGAGCTTGGTCATGCTATTGGTTTAAATCATGATGATAGTGAAGATTCTGTTATGCAATCTTCTGGGTCATATTATAGTATTCAATCAGCAGACATTGATGCTGTTCGATCGTTATACAATGAGTAATGAATAGTTGTAAAGAGAGTTTATGAAAATAAGCTCTCTTTTATTTGTTTATTTGACTAGTTTTCAAAACTAATATTTGTTAAAATGAAACTATGATTATTTTACAAGCTAATAAATTAGGGCGCTCATTTTCAGGTGATGTGCTTTTTGATAATATAACTTTTCAAGTGGATGAAAGAGACCGAATTGCTTTGGTTGGTAAAAATGGTGCTGGTAAGACGACATTATTAAAGATGTTGGTGGGGGAGGAATCACCTACAAGTGGAGAAATAAATAAGAAAAAAGATTTATCCTTATCTTATCTGGCACAAAATAGTCAATTTTCATCCGAAAAAACTATTTTTGACGAGATGTTATCAGTGTTTTCTGACTTACAAAAACGTGAGCAAAAACTTCGGGAACTAGAGCTATTAATGGGGGATTCGACAGGTATTTCTCTTGAAAATATTATGACTGAGTATGATCAGTTATCCGAAGAGTTTCGATTATTAGGGGGCTTTACCTACGAGGCAGATATTAAAGCTATTTTAAATGGTTTTAAATTTGGAGAAGAGATGTGGGAAATGCCGATTTCTTCTTTATCTGGTGGACAAAATACACGTTTAGCATTAGCAAAGATGTTACTTGAAAAACCTGAGTTGCTCGTATTAGATGAACCTACCAATCATCTTGATATTGAGACTATTTCTTGGTTGGAGAATTATTTAAGCCATTATCAGGGAGCTCTTATTATTGTGAGCCATGACCGCTATTTTTTGGACAAGGTGGCTACGCTTACTTTTGATTTAACAAAGCATTCTCTTGATCGTTATGTCGGTAATTACTCTAAATTTATGGATTTAAAAGCTGAGAAACTAGCTCTGGAGGAAAAAAAATACGATAAGCAGGCTAAGGAAATTGCAAAATTAGAGGATTTTGTTCAAAAAAATATTGTTCGAAAATCAACGACTAAACGTGCTCAAGCAAGACGTAAACAACTTGAAAAAATTGATCGGTTGGATAAACCAAGCAAAGAACAAAAATCAGCTAATATGACTTTCCATTCTAAAACGGTTTCTGGCAATGTTGTCTTAACTGTAGAGGAAGCTGCAGTGGGTTATAACCAAGAAATTTTATCAGAACCAATTTCGCTTCATCTTAAAAAATTAGATGCAGTTGCTATTGTGGGCCCAAATGGGGTAGGAAAATCTACCCTTATAAAGTCAATTATTGGTCAAATTCCATTTATTAAGGGAGAAGCTAAATTAGGAGTAAATGTAGAATTGGGGTATTATGACCAAAAACAATCGCATTTAACTCCTAATAATACTGTCTTGGATGAATTATGGAACGAATTTTCGACGATACCTGAGTTGGAAATTAGAAATCGCTTAGGAGCCTTCTTATTTTCTGGAGATGATGTCAAAAAAACGGTCTCTATGTTATCAGGTGGGGAAAAGGCTAGACTTTTACTTGCAAAATTATCAATGGAAAATAATAATTTTTTAATTTTAGATGAACCAACAAATCATCTAGATATCGATAGTAAGGAAGTCCTTGAGGAGGCTCTAATTGATTTTGATGGAACGGTATTATTTGTTAGTCATGATCGCTATTTTATCAATCGGGTAGCAACAAGTGTTCTTGAATTATCGCAAGATGGTTCAACTCTATATCTTGGAGACTATGATTATTATCTTGATAAAAAATCCGAAAAAGAATTATTAGAGCTGAACGAGAATTGTTCTGAAAAAACGGATGAGTCAGTAAATATTTCAAATGATTATAAGCTACAAAAAGATAATCAAAAAGAATTAAGAAAATTAAAACGGCGTATCGTGGAAATTGAAGAAAAACTAGAGCAAATAGAAGCTGAGATTTATCGTTATGAGAAGGATATGCAGTCATCAAATGACGCAGATTTTTTAATGAGTAATCAAAAAGAAATCGATAATCTTACACAAATACAGGAAAAACTTTTACTCGAATGGGAAGAAAAATCTAGTGAGTTAGAGGTGTTAGAAGTATAGATGCATGACTATGGTAAAATATTTAGAGAATTACGTCAGCAGCGTCAAATCTCCTTAAAGCAAATTTCAGATAAGGAAGTTTCAATTTCTCAAATATCACGTTTTGAAAGAGGGGAATAAGATATTACCTTATCCAAATTATTACACCTTCTAAATAAAATTAAAGTCATTCCATCAGAATTTTTTCACCGTATAAATTCTTATGAGAGTTATCATCAAATATCTCTGATGAATCAAATGAGACAACTCGTTTTTGATGAGGATTGGAAAACGTTTGAACTTGTATTGCTATCGTTAAAGGATGAAATCAATACTCACCCTGATGACATCCAGAATAAATTAAATTACATTTTGTTTCAAGGGATTCTAAGTGAAAATAATCCTTCCTACCATTTTCCACAAGAAAATCTAGATTTTTTATATGACCATTTTTTTGCAACAGAAATATGGGGAATGGAGGAGTTAATTGTTTTGGGTAATCTTTATCGATTTTTTGACTTTAGTATTTTAGAAGCTTTTATTGAGGAGATTTTAAATTGTCACTATTATTATGAAGTTGGTAGTTATATTAATGTGATAGAATCTCTTTTACTTAATTTTATTGAACTTACGATTGAAAAAACTTTATTTGAAAAATCAAAATATTATATTATGAAATTAGAGCCTCTTCTAAAAGGAGAACATAAGGCTTATCATCGTATTATTTTAATGTACCAGAAAGGTTTTTTACGTTTTTCGTTAGGGGAAAAGTTAGGAAAAGATATCATGAGGGATGCGATTAAGTGTTTTGAGATAACGGAGTCAACTTACCATGCGACCTATTTTAAAAACCATTTTCAAAAATGGACAAATGTGGACTTATAAATTAAGCATAACATTTTCTAGAACTTCTAAAATTTAAAACGAACTTTAATATTTATAATTTCAGATGTTCAACCGTTGGAAATAAAAAAATTCCCAAATATGGGATTTTTTTATTTCTTTCTTTTTATATTATATAATTGAGTATAGGAGGACAGATTATGAAAAAAAATGATTTAAAATTGATGATAAGTAAGTCTGTAAACAGTCTGGGAAATATTTTATATGATTACGGGAATAGTAGCTGGTTAGCTTCATTTGGTAAAGTTGGTAAGACCTATCTAGGAATTTATCAGCTATTGGATATTTTAATTTCAATTCTGATTAATCCATTTGGAGGAGTTTTTGCTGATAGAATTAAAAGAAGAAAAATTTTACTATTTACTGATGCCTTAGGTGCTTTAGTTTGTTTGCTCATTTCATTGATACCAAGTGATAATATTCTGGTTTATGGTTTAATTATAGTAAATGTTGTTCTTGCTATCTCTAGTTCATTTTCAGGTCCTTCTTATCGGTCTTACGTACCAGAGGTAATTTCAAAAGATAAAATTTTAAGCTATAATTCAAGGTTGGAGACTATTGTTCAGGTTATCAAGGTATCTTCACCACTTTTAGGTTTGTTGGTCTATAGTCAGGTAGGAATTCGTATGACTTTAGTTATTGATAGTCTGACATTTTTCATCTCCTTTGTTTGTTTATATCTGATTAAGGAGATTAATCAAGTTACTGATATGACTAAAGAGTTGACACTATCTTCTATTATCATTGATATGAAGGAGGGGCTAAAGTATATTAGAAATGAAAAAGAGATTTTCTTTTTATTGATTTTAGCATCTGTTGTTAACCTATTCATTGCAATGATGAATTATGTTTTTCCATTCACACCAAAATTATTTCATCATTCTGATGCTTACGCAAGTTTACTCAGTGCAGGTGCAATTGGTTCCATTTTAGCAGGTCTAATTGCATCAAAAATTAAATCTTCTATGACGTCAAATCTCATTTTATTAGGATTTTCATCTTTAAGTCTATTGTTGATTTCACTGGCACCAGCATTGGGTTTACCCATTATAATTTCTTATTTAGGCAATTTATTATTTGAATTATTTTTAACGGTTTTTAACATTCATTTTTTTAGTCAGGTTCAAGAGAAAGTCGATAAAAAATACATGGGGAGGGTGATTGCAACTATTTATACCATTGCATGTCTTCTTATGCCGTTTGGAATTGGATTTATGCTTGTCATTCCACGTAGCATTTCAATATGGACGTTTGCTAGTGTAGGTGGAGCTTTGTTTGGAGTTACTCTTTGTGGAAAATATTATCTTGTTCATATTGAAAAGTAGAGAAATTTATTAAAATTAAAGCTCCAACGATAAAATTAATTATCAGAAAATTTTTAATTTACTGTTCTATTTTTGACAAAAAGATGTTATAATAAACAAAAATAGTTATTAGATTCTTTGTTACTAGATTATTTTTAAACAAATAGCTATATCAGCATTTAGTGTATTTTTAATCTATCTTATTAAGTTTGGTTATCTCTTATTAGGTAAATAAGAGATTTTTATTTTAAGGGGGAGTTTTATGTCAAATGATATTCAGTCTCTAACAGTTAAGTCATTTATTCACAAAGTTTTAAATGGAACAGCTATAGGTGTTATTGTGTCGTTATTGCCAAATTCAATGTTTGCTGTTCTATTTGCATTACCATTTTTTGTAAATAATCCTTTTTTTGCGACTTGGAGTGTTGCGAATGTTTTATTTCAATCAGCATTATCTGGAATCATAGGTACATTGATAGCTTTTGAATTTAATTTTAAGGGAATGAAGGCTGCTTTGCTAACTGCTATTGCATTTGTAAGTTCAGGTGCCACTACTAAGTTAGTGGGTGCTAATCAGTTGTTGGAGCTTGTGCAGAAGCAAAAAGCATCTAATGAGATTATCACAACAGCAACTAAAGTTGTCTCTGGGTTTTATACGAGCGGAACTGGTGATATTATTAATGTCATGTTGATTTGTTCTATATCAGCTCTAGTTTTACTTTGGCTAGATGGTAAATTTGATTCTTTTAGTTTTGTCCTAATTCCAGTTGTTGGAACGCTATTAGCGACACTTGGTTTATTTATGTTACCATACGTCAAGATGATCTCGCTTTTTATTGGTCAAGGGATTATGTATTTTACGCAACTTCAACCATATGTAATGAGTATTCTTATTTGTATTGCATTTTCAATTATGATTGTAGCTCCTATTTCTACAGTTGCGATTGGTTTAGCTATCGGATTAAATGGTCTTTCAGCTGGTGCAGCAGCAATGGGAGTAGCTTCTACCTGTATAGTACTAGTAGTTCACTCTTTCTTTGTGAATAAAGCTGGAGTAACAACTGCAATTGCTTTAGGTTCTATGAAAATGATGATGACTAATGTTTTTGAAGCTCCCATTTCTTATTTACCAATCGTTTCTACAGCAGCATTAACAGGTTTATTAGTTCCTTTTTTCACAATTACAGGGACACCAGCTTCAGCAGGTTTTGGTTTAGTCGGGTTAACAGGTCTTTTTGCATCTGTAAATGGAGGGCTATCTTTTACAACGGCATTAGTGGCTTGGCTAGTAATTCCTATTGTTTTAGCCATCTTTTTTAGAATCCTATTTGAAAAAATACTAAAACTCTATTCTGTTAGGATTTTTAAATTTGAAGAATAATTTAATCTAAAAAGACAAGTTTATAACTTGTCTTTTTAATTCCATTTTTTTAGATTTAGAATGAATTCCTCTTAAAAACATTATAATATAGGAATTTTGAAGAAAGTTTGTGAATAAAAAAACAAAAATTAAAAAAACTACTTATTATAAGAGAGTTACAAAGGGTTTTAAAAGTTGCACTTTGTGAAAAAAAGGTTTAAAATATAAAAGTAATAAAGATTATTGGAGGACAATATGGTATCTTTATCTAAAGAACAACATATGAATATGTATTTAAAAATGGAGCGTATTCGTGAATTTGACATGCGAATTAATAAATTAGTTCGTCGTGGTTTTGTTCAAGGAATGACCCATTTTTCTGTTGGAGAAGAGGCGGCTAATGTTGGAGCTGTAGCTCATTTAACGTATGATGATATTATTTTTTCAAATCACCGTGGACATGGTCAGTCAATCGCAAAAGATATGGACTTAAATGGCATGATGGCTGAATTAGCTGGAAAAGCAACAGGTGTTTCTAAAGGTCGTGGTGGTTCAATGCACTTAGCGGATTTTGAAAAAGGAAATTATGGAACAAATGGTATTGTTGGTGGTGGATACGCTCTTGCAGTTGGTGCTGCTTTGACACAACAATATAATGGCACAAATAATATTGTTGTTGCTTTCTCTGGAGATGGAGCAACTAACGAAGGATCATTCCATGAGTCAGTTAATATGGCTGCAGCATGGCATTTACCAGTTATTTTCTTTATCATTAATAACCGTTATGGTATTTCAATGGACATTAAGAATGCGACAAATACTCCTCATCTATATACTAGAGCTAAGGCGTATGGAATTCCAGGATTTTACTGTAAAGATGGAAATGATTTAGTTGCTGTTTATGAGACAATGGAAAAAGCAGTAGAACACGTTCGTGGTGGTAATGGACCAGCTATTGTTGAAGTAGAAACATACCGCTGGTTTGGACATTCCACAGCAGATGCTGGTGTATATCGTACAAAAGAAGAAGTAGATAGTTGGAAGAAGAAAGATCCAATGTTAAAATACCGTGCTTATTTAACTAAAGAAGGTATTGCTACTGATGCTGAACTTGATGACATTGAAGCTCAAGTTAAAAAAGAAGTTGATGATGCCTACGAATTTGCACAAAATAGTCCAGAGCCTGGATTAGAAGTTGCATTTGAAGATGTTTGGGTTGATTAATGTATCATCTCAAAAAGTCAATAAATCAAATTTAAACTAGGAGAATAGAAAATGTCAGAAACAAAATTAATGGCTTTACGCGAAGCAGTTAACCTTGCTATGTCTGAGGAAATGCGTAAAGACGAAAAAATCTTTTTGATGGGTGAAGATGTTGGTGTCTATGGTGGAGACTTCGGTACTTCTGTTGGCATGCTTGAAGAATTTGGTGCAAAACGTGTTAAAGATACACCGATTTCAGAAGCTGCTATTGCAGGTAGTGCAGTTGGTGCTGCTATTACAGGGCTTCGTCCTATCGTCGATTTAACATTTATGGATTTTATCACGATTGCTCTTGATGCTATTGTCAATAATGGCGCTAAGAACAACTACATGTTTGGTGGTGGTTTGAAAACCCCTGTCACTTTCCGTGTGGCATCTGGTTCAGGAATTGGTTCGGCTGCTCAACATTCTCAATCATTAGAAGCGTGGTTAACACATATTCCAGGAATCAAAGTTGTTGCTCCAGGTAATGCTAATGACGCTAAAGGGTTGTTAAAATCAGCTATCCGTGATAACAATATTGTTATTTTTATGGAACCAAAAGCATTATACGGAAAAAAAGAAGAAGTTACTCAAGACCCTGATTTCTATATTCCCCTTGGTAAAGGTGAGATTAAGCGTGAAGGAACTGATATAACAATCGTAAGTTATGGTCGTATGTTAGAACGTGTTCTTCAAGCTGCAGAAGAAGTGGCTGTTGATGGTATCAATGTTGAGGTTGTTGATCCAAGAACGTTAATTCCTTTGGATAAAGAAATTATCATTAATTCAGTTAAGAAAACAGGTAAATTATTATTAGTTAACGATGCTTATAAAACAGGTGGTTTCATTGGTGAGATTGCTTCAATGGTTGCAGAAAGTGAAGCTTTTGATTATTTAGACCATCCAATTGTTCGCTTAGCAAGTGAGGATGTTCCAGTTCCTTACGCACGAGTTTTAGAGCAAGCAATTTTACCTGATGTTACTAAGATTAAGAAGGCAATCTATGATATTGCAAATAAAGCTTAGATAGTTATTAAGTTAGCCATATGATATGGCTGACTTTTTAAGGAGAGTTTTGAAAAGTAAAACCTTCTCAATAGATAGGAAGAAAGGGAGAGATAATGGCTATCGAAATTATAATGCCCAAGCTTGGTGTTGATATGCAAGAGGGTGAAATCATCGAATGGAAAAAGCAAGAAGGTGATTTAGTCCAAGAAGGAGATATCTTACTTGAAATCATGTCAGATAAAACAAATATGGAGCTAGAAGCTGAAGATTCAGGAGTTCTCTTAAAAATTGTTCGAGGAAATGGTGAGACCGTTCCTGTCACAGAGGTTATTGGTTATCTTGGAGCTGAAGGTGAAACAGTTTCAGCTGAAGAAGACTCCTCTAAAACAAAACCAAAAGAAGAACCTTCAGTGGAGTTAAAAGCTGAAGAAACAAAATCTGAAACAGTTGTTTTTTCTAAAGCTTCTGATGGTCCTGTTAGAGCAACACCGGCTGCTAGAAAAGCGGCACGTGACTTGAATATTGATTTGTCACTTGTTCCTGGAACGGGTGCTAAAGGTCGTGTTCATAAAGATGATGTTGAGAATTTTAAAGGTGTTCAACAAAAAGCAACACCATTGGCACGAAAAATTGCTTTGGATCTTGGTGTAGATTTATCAGAAGTTGTTGGAACAGGTGCGCGTGGTAAGATTCAAAAAGAAGACGTCTATGCCTATTTAAATGCTAATAAGCCAGTTGAAAAATCAGAGTCTGTTAAAGTGGAAGAAGCTCCTAAGGCAGCTTTACCAGATGGTGTTGAAGTGATTAAGATGAGTGCGATGCGTAAAGCCATCTCTAAAGGTATGACGCATTCTTACCTTACAGCACCAACATTTACATTGAACTATGATATTGATATGACTAATTTGATGGCACTACGTAAACAAGTTTTAGAACCAATTATGAATAAGACTGGTCTTAAAGTAACCTTTACGGATTTAATTGGGTTAGCAGTAACTCGTACTTTGATGAAAGAAGAGCACCGATACCTAAATGCTTCTCTGATCAATGATGCCCAAGAAATTGAACTTCACAAATTTGTCAATATGGGTATCGCTGTTGGCTTAGATGATGGTTTAGTTGTACCAGTAGTTCATGGGGCTGATAAGATGAGTCTTTCAGAATTTGTTGTAGCATCTAAGGATGTGATTAAAAAGGCTCAGAGTGGTAAATTGAAAGCAGCTGAAATGTCTGGTTCGACTTTCTCAATCACTAATTTAGGAATGTTTGGTACAAAAACATTTAACCCGATTATTAATCAACCAAACTCTGCTATTTTAGGTGTTGCTGCAACCGTACAAACCCCTGTCGTTATAGATGGTCAGGTTGTGATTCGTCCAATTATGGCGATGTGTTTAACGATTGACCACAGATTGGTTGATGGAATGAACGGTGCCAAATTCATGGTTGATTTGAAGAAATTGCTTGAAAATCCATTAGAATTATTAATTTGATTTAAACAAGATTAGTAGAAAAAAGATTTAAAGGAGAATATAATGGCTGTTGAGATTATTATGCCTAAGCTTGGTGTTGATATGCAAGAAGGTGAAATTATCGAGTGGAAAAAACAAGAGGGTGATACTGTCAATGAAGGTGACATCTTGCTTGAGATTATGTCTGATAAGACAAATATGGAACTTGAAGCAGAAGATTCAGGTGTCTTATTAAAGATAGTTCGAGGAAATGGTGAAACTGTTCCTGTTACAGAGGTTATTGGTTATATTGGTACTGAAGGTGAAGTTGTAGGTGATTCTACAGCAAGTACAGATATTAAAGAAGCAACTGCTAATCTTGAAGCAGCTGGTATGCAAGTACCAAAAGCTTCAGAAACATCACCACAAGTTGCCCAAAAAGAAGCTTTGGCTGATGATGAGTATGATATTATTGTTGTTGGTGGTGGTCCTGCAGGTTATTACGCTGCAATTCGTGGTGCTCAATTAGGTGGTAAAATTGCAATCATTGAAAAATCTGAATTTGGTGGAACATGTTTAAATAAGGGTTGTATTCCTACAAAAACTTATTTAAAAAATGCTGAGATTCTTGATGACCTTAAAATTGCAGCTGGACGTGGTATCAATTTAGCATCAACAAATTATACAATTGATATGGACAAAACAGTTGACTTTAAAAATTCTGTAGTAAAACAATTAACAGGTGGTGTTAGAGGTTTGCTAAAAGCTAATAAAGTAACTGCCATTGACGGTTTTGCAACAGTTAATCCTGATAAAACTGTTACCGTGGGAAGTCAAACACTCAAAGGACGCAATATTATTCTTGCAACTGGTTCTAAAGTTTCTAGAATCAACATCCCAGGTATCGACTCTCCGCTAGTCTTGACATCTGATGATATCCTTGATTTAAGAGAATTGCCTAAAACTCTTGCAGTTATGGGTGGTGGTGTTGTCGGTGTTGAATTAGGGTTAGTTTATGCATCTTACGGTACTGAAGTAACTGTGATTGAGATGGCAGACCGCATTATCCCAGCTATGGATAAAGAAGTATCTCTTGAATTACAAAAATTATTAGCGACTAAACACGGTATGAAGTTCCTAACTGGTGTTGGAGTTTCTGAAATTACAGAAGTTAACAATCAATTAAGCTTAAAATTAAGTGATGGTAACGAAGTTGTTGCTGAGAAAGCTTTACTTTCTATTGGTCGTGTACCACAACTTCAAGGCCTAGAAAATCTTAATCTTGAACTTGACCGTGGTCGTATAAAAGTTAATGATTATCAAGAAACATCTATTCCAGGAATTTATGCACCAGGTGATGTTAATGGAACTAAGATGTTAGCCCATGCAGCATACCGTATGGGTGAAGTAGCGGCTGAAAATGCTCTTCATGGAAATGTACGAAAAGCTAATTTGAAATATACACCAGCTGCTGTTTATACTCATCCTGAAGTTGCGATGTGTGGTTTCACTGAAGATCAAGCAAGAGAGCAATTTGGAGATATTTTAGTGGGTCGTAACAGTTTTGTTGGTAACGGTCGTGCAATTGCTTCTAATCAAGCTTATGGTTTTGTTAAAGTAATTGCAGATAAGAAATACCATGAAATATTGGGAGTGCATGTAATTGGTCCATCTGCAGCTGAAATTATAAATGAAGCATCAACAATTATGGAAAATGAATTAACGATAGATGATGTTGCAATGTCAATTCACGGTCACCCAACATTCTCTGAGGTGCTTTATGAAGCAGTGTTAGATACAATCGGTGAAGCTATTCATAATCCTCCAAAACGTAAATAGTTAAAAAAAAAGAATTATTATTTTATGATTCTCATAGTCTAAGACAAACTTCTTATTTGAAGTTTGTCTTTTTGTTTTTTAGTTTAAGTTTTCTATAAGTAAAATTTAAGCTTTCTTTCATTGATGTTAAGTAAACTAAGACTATCTTAAATGATGGAAAGGAATAATATGAAATTTATTAAAAAACATTTTTATACATTACTGTTTTCAGCAGTATTGTTATCAGCTAATACGTATGCATTATTGAAAACATTTGTGTTAGCAGAAGCTATTTCAACAACACCAATAGCAACCTCAACTACAACATCGAGTTCAACATCTGAAACAAAAAGTGCATCAACGTCAACAGGTAAGGTCACTAAAACAGATAGTTCATATGAGGATGATAACATTAAAATAAATATTACGACTAAACGTGTTAATGATACAACAGTTTATGTAGCGGATATTCAATTATCTAGTGCGGATTATTTAAAAACAGCTTTAGCACAAAGTACTTATGGAACAAATGTAACGGAAAAGACATCATCTATGGCTGAAAATAATAATGCCATATTTGCAATCAATGGTGATTATTATGGTGCAAATAGTACTGGGTATGTAATTAAAAATGGTAATTTGTATCGTGATACTGAGCGTGATTCAGATTATGAAGACTTGATCATGTATAAAGATGGTAGTTTTTCAACGATTTCAGAGAGTGATACTACTGCACAAAAACTATTAGATAGTGGTGTAGTTAATACTTTTACATTTGGTCCTACTTTAGTTAAGGATGGTGAAATTGCAGTATCAACATCAGATGAGGTTGGTCGTGCCATGGCGGATAATCCAAGAACTGCAATTGGAGTTATTGATGATCTTCACTATGTAGTAGTTGTTTCTGACGGTCGTACGGATGAAAGTTCAGGATTAACCTTATATGAATTGGCTGAAGTCATGAAAGATAACGGAGCAACAATGGCTTATAACTTAGATGGTGGTGGGTCATCAACAATGTACTTTAATGGACAAGTAGTTAATAAACCTACAACTAGTGGAAGTATTTCAGAAAGAGCGGTGAGTGATATTGTCTATATTGGATATTAAAAAAAGCAGCAAAACAACAGCAATTACTTTATTAGGATTAAGTGTTTTTCTTATAATCTTTAACTTTGTATATGAACATTTTTCGTATGGAGAATCTTCAATTTATATGCGTTTGATGTTTTTAGCAACTGTTTTTGGAGCTATAGTTTATATTTTAACAATTAAAGGATTAACATGGTTAAACAATCGATATTCTATTTTACTCTTTAATTCAAGTATTGCAATTATTGTAAGTGGTTGTCTTGTTAAAGGTATTATTGAGATTTCAGGTCGTACGACAACCTTTGAGACTCCTTATTGGTGGGGGGCTACTTTTTTCTTCGTATTAAGTATTGGAAGAGGAATTTTTAGCAAAAAGTAAAGAATGATGTGATTCAAGGGGATTTAAGCTTCTCTTAAGGAAAAATTTAGTTAACTTTAGGAAACAAGTAGTAAACTCTTAACATGATTAAATCATTTAAATAGATACTTAAAAAGGTATTAGAAAGATAGAAAATATGTTATTGAAAAAATCAAAATCTAAAATTATTTTATTATCAACTATTGCCCTATTAACTTTAGGGGCGTGTTCTTCAAAAACGTCATCAACAACAACTTCGACAACAAATCAAACGTCAACTTCTTCAAAAACCAAGTCATCAGCAACTTCTTCGGATTATTTTACAACTAAGGATTTAGATGCAAGTTATGATAAAAGTTCAGCTGCTAAAATTACATTATCAGATAGTAGTGCAAAGGTATCTGGAGATGGTGTCAGTACTTCTGATTCGACTGTAACAATTAGCAAAGCAGGAACTTATATTGTATCTGGAACATCAAAAAATGTTCAAATAAAAGTTACAGCTGCTGACTCTGATGAGGTACAAATTGTTCTTGACAATGTGTCGATGGAAAATTCTGATGCTGCTATTGCAGTAGAAAAGGCAGCCAAAGTTTATATAACTTTAGCAGATGGATCAAAAAACACCATTTCTGATTCAAGTAACCATAGTGATTCGGATATGGATGCCGCTATCTTCTCAAAAAGTGATTTGACACTTAATGGTAATGGTAATCTTACCTTGAATGGAAATTATAAGCATGGTGTAGAAGGTAATGATAGTATTCATATTACTGGCGGTACATATACAATTAATGCAAAAAAACATGGCATTAATACAAATGATTCTTTAAATATTACGAATGCAAAATTAAATATAGAATCTGATGAGGATGGTTTACATTCGGATAATGATGAAGATACCAGTCAAGGAAATATTTACTTAGAAAAATCTGAGTTAGAAATTGCTGCAGGAGATGATGGTGTACATGCATCAAATGCTCTTGTAGTGGCTAGTGGTACAATTACTGTTAGTAAAAGTAATGAAGGTTTAGAAGGTAAATCAATTCATATCATTGATGGAAAAGTTACAGTTACAGCAACTGATGATGGTTTGAACGCTGCGGACCCAAGTGCCTCAGCATCAGAAGGTGGTCCAGGACAGTCTGTGTCAGAAGATACTGATATTTTAATCATGATTGATGGTGGGACCATTAATGTTACTGCTGAAGGTGATGGAATTGACTCCAATGGAAATATTGTGATGAATGGTGGAGAATTGTATGTCTCTGGTTCTGTTAATGATGGAAATGCACCGTTTGACTACGATGGAACAGCGACATTAACAGGAGGTAAAGCGGTTATTGTTGGTCCATCAGGAATGGCTCAAGGTTTTAGTTCTTCATCAACACAAGCATCTGTGATGTCAACATCAGTTTCCGGTAAGAAAGGGTCTAAGGTTACTATCACTGATTCGAGTGGTAAAGAGATAGCAAGTTATACGGCTAATATTGCATTTACAAGTGTACTAGCAACATCAGCAAATATTAAAGAAGGTGAAACATATACCATTACAGTAGATGGCGAATCAACGACAGAAACGGCTAGCCTTCAAACTGGTAATAGTGGTATGGGAGGAGGACCTGGCGGGACTCCTGGCGACGGTGGTCCTGGAGGTAATGGTCCAGGAAATAGGTAAAAATAAGAGGAGGCAGTTATGTATATTATAATTCCTAGTTATGAACCAGATGAACGCCTAGTTCAATTGGTCGAAAATTTACAAGAAAAATCAATGGCCAATTTATTAGTTGTAAATGATGGTTCAGGACCATTCTATCAACCATTTTTTAATGATATAAAAGCATTAGGCATAACGGTTTTAGAACACGAGACTAATAAAGGAAAAGGTGCAGCTTTAAAAACAGCATTTTCATACTTAGAAAATAAAGTAACATCTGATGATGTCATTGTTACAGCAGATAGTGATGGCCAACATTTACTTGAGGATATTATGAAAGTTGCTCATACTGTCTCTGATACCGAGAATACAATAGTTCTGGGAGCTAGAGCATTTGTTGGTAGAGTACCTCTTAGAAGTCGTCTAGGAAATAAGATAACTGCTTTCTTATTTAGATGTGCAACAAGACAGCCTGTTACTGATACTCAAACAGGATTGAGAGGAGTTAAAGCTTCACTAATTCCTTGGTTATTAAAGCTAGAAGGGGACCGTTTTGAGTATGAATTCAACATGTTGCTTGATGCAAAAAAATCAGGTATTACCTTGTTAGAAGAGCCAATTGAAACGGTATATTTAGAAGAGAATAAGAGTTCACACTTTAGACCAATAAAAGATTCTCTCATGATTTATAAACCTTTTTTAAAGTTTTCGGGGGCTTCTGTCGTCGCGGCACTGACTGACTTATTCTTTCTATTTTTATTAATGGCAGTAACAAAAAATTTATTTTTATCTGTTGTTGTCTCTAGAGTAATTAGTGCATCTTTACAATATTTTCTAAATGCAAATGTTGTATTTAAAAAGAATGCAGAGCCCCTAAAATCAATGATTTATTATTTTTTCCTAGTGATTACCATGTTAACGTTTAATTATTTTCTCCTAGATATGCTAGTGAGTATGGGTCTTGCTTTAGCTTTAGCCAAATTGTTAACAGAAGCATTACTATTTGTTATAGGCTATGGTATTCAACGTAAAGTTATCTTTGTTTCTTAAAAATCATATTATTTAACTGTTCAACATTATGAGGTTTTTCTTGTATTGTTGAACAGTTTTTATTTTGATAAGTGAAGGCAAATTAAACTTATTTACGTCCATCATAACATAATAGGAATATTTTATGTTATTTCATTTTGAACACTGTTTTCAATATTAGAAGTATGGTATAATATAAATTATTATACTTAGGAGAAAATCATGGAAATTATTCGTGAACAAGAATTTGTCAACCAATACCATTATGATGCTAGAAATTTGGAATGGGAAAAAGAAAATGGTGAACCAAAAACAAATTTTGAAGTGACCTTTCAATTATTAAATCGTGATGAAATAAAAGTGGAAACATCTATTGTAGCTGTTTTACAATTTATTATTGTCCGTGATGAATTTGTTATAAGTGGTGTAATTTCCCAAATTGTTCAAATTAAGAATCGCATCGTTAATGAACCTAGTGAATTTTCACAAGAGGAAGCAGAAAGTTTATCGGCACCTTTACTAGATATGGTACAGCGATTAACTTATGAAGTAACAGAAATCGCTCTTGATCAACCAGGTGTAAATTTGGAGTTTAATATTTAATGAAACTAGCAGTTATTACAGACAATACAGCTTACCTTGATGAATCTTATCAAAATAGAGAAGAATTGTTTGTACTTGATATTCCGATTATTTTTGAAAATACTTCGTATATAGAAGGAAAAACGATTGATTTGGAAGAGTTCTATGCTAAGATGAGAAACTCAAAAAATCTTCCTCATACAAGTCAACCTAATCTTTCAGAGCTTGTTGAAGTTTTAAATCAGCTTCAAAATACAGGCTATACTCATGTTATTGGTTTGTTCTTGTCATCAGGAATATCAGGGTTTTGGCAAAATATTCAATATCTACCAGATGAATATCCAGGTTTGACCATTACTTTTCCAGATAGTAAAATTACATCTCGTCCACTGGGCTATTTAGTCGAAACTGTTTTTAATGATTATGACAAGGGATCAAGTTTTTCTGAAATAATGTCCCACCTTAGTCACCATATTTCAAAAACACGTGCCTATATCATGGTTGATGATTTGAACCATTTGGTGAAAGGTGGTCGTTTGTCAAATGGTTCGGCTTTAATAGGTAATCTCTTGAATATAAAACCAATATTGTACTTTGATGAAGAAGGAAAAATTGTTGTTTTTAGTAAGGTGAGAACAGAGAAGAAAGCTCTAAAATATTTAGTCAATATTCTAGAAAATACTGAAGATATAAGCCAATATCATGTGATTTTATTGCACTCAAAAGCTGAATATAAGGTTTTACAATTTAAAGCATTACTAGAAACAGAATTACAGATAGACACAATTGAAGTTGCGCCGTTTAGCGCTGTCATTGCAACTCATCTAGGTGAAGGAGCAATAGCTGTTGCTCTCAGTCCAAAATAAGAAAGGAAACCCATGAGTATAAAAGTTATTATCGCAGGATTTAAAGGGAAAATGGGTTCTACAGCCTATGATATGGTTAAAAATGATGATGAACTGGAGTTAGTTGCTTTACTAGATCCTTTTGCTACAGAAAAGGACATTAATGGCGTACCAGTTTATACGGATAAATTACAATTGCAAGATTGTAAAGCAGATGTATGGGTTGATTTCACAATCCCAAAAGTAGCATTTGAAAACACACGTTTTGCCTTAGAAAATGGGTTTGCACCTGTTGTTGGAACGACAGGTTTTACAGAAAAGGAAATTGGGGAGTTGATTTCCTTATCGCATGAAAAGCAAGTAGGTGGTCTTATTGCCCCTAATTTTACAATAGGTGCAATTCTATTGATGGAATTTGCTGAAAAAGCTGCCAAATATTTTCCGAATCTTGAAATTATTGAGCTTCATCACGATAATAAGAAGGATGCTCCGAGTGGAACAGCCATCAAAACGGCTGAGCGTATTGCATCAGTAAGAGAAAAGAAACACCAAGGGATTAGTGATGAAGAAGAATTACTTGATGGGGCCAGAGGAGCATTGTACGATGGTTTTCGTATCCATAGTGTTCGTTTGCCAGGTTTGGTGGCTCATCAAGAAGTACTTTTTGGTGGACAAGGAGAAGGATTAACGCTACGTCATGATTCATATGATAGAACATCATTTATGGGTGGTGTTAATTTGGGAATTAAAGAAGTTGTTAAACGTAAGGAACTTGTATACGGTTTGGAACATTTATTATGAAATTAAACAATCTGCCTTCTGAATTTCAGAAGGCTTTACCAATATTAGAGAAGATAAAAAATAAGAACTATGAAGTCTATTTTGTTGGTGGGAGTGTAAGGGATGTTTTGTTAAATCGTCCTATACATGATGTTGATATTGCAACAAGTGCTTATCCACAAGAAATTAAAACAATTTTTTCAAGGACTGTTGATGTCGGAATTGAACACGGTACAGTTCTAGTTTTAAATGGTGATGACGGGTATGAAGTCACGACATTTAGAACAGAAGATGTCTATGTGGATTTTCGAAGACCAAGTCATGTTAATTTTGTTCGCTCTTTAAATGAAGACTTAAAAAGACGAGATTTTACGATAAATGCTCTAGCTTTAACTGATAAAGGTGAAATAATTGATTTATTTCATGGAATTGAAGATCTTAATCAGAAAGTGTTAAGAGCAGTTGGAGTTGCTAAAGAACGTTTTCGTGAAGATGCTTTAAGGATTTTAAGAGGTTTTCGCTTTGCCGCTCACCTTGATTTTATTATTGAGAAAGAAACTTTAGAGGCGATGAAAGAAAGTAGCTCGCTTCTTGAAAAAATTTCAATCGAACGTTCATTTATTGAATTAGATAAGCTATTGACTTCTCCTTTTTGGAAAAAAGGTCTCTCTTATTTTATTTTTTGTGAGTCTTATCGTTATTTGCCTCATTTATCTAAAAAATTATTGTTATTAGATAATTTTTTAGAGGAAGTTTCTGAATCTTTCGTTTTTGGAAGTTCAGAACAGGCTTGGGCAGCTCTATGTCTTGCTATAGATATCAGAGATGTTAGCTCCTTTTTAAGAGCTTGGAAGACATCTGTCAACTTTCAAAAAGATGTTACAACGATTGTATCATTGTATCGTGAAAGAATGAACAGAGCCTATAATCATTATGATTTATATACTTGTGGTTATTCTTTATTGCTACAAGCAGAAGAGCTAAGATATGCTTTTGGTTTAGAACTTGATAAGGAACAATTAAGATTTTTAAAAGATAGTCTTAATATTAAAGATAAAAGTGAAATTGTCGTAAATGGTGGTATGTTGATTAATGAATGCCAATTTCAACCAGGTCCTGATTTAGGCAATATCTTGAAAAAAATAGAAAAGGCGATTGTACTTAATCAATTAGAAAATAAAAAGGAAGTTATTTTTGACTTTATTAGAAAGGAAAGAAATGAGTGATTTTATTGTTGAACAGTTAACTAAATCAGTTGGAGATAAGACTGTTTTTAAAGATGTTTCCTTTATTATACATGACGAAGATAGGATTGGTATTATTGGAGTTAATGGAACGGGTAAAACGACCTTATTAGATGTTGTTTCAGGTAAGATAGGCTTTGATGGTGATATTTCCCCATTGGTTATGCAAAATGGTTATAAGATTGCTTATTTAACACAAGAGCCTGAATTTGATTTGACAAAAACTGTTTTAGATACCGTTTTATCTTCTGATTTGAAAGAAATGCAATTGATTAAACAGTATGAGTTTTTATTGGCTAACTATGATGATGCTAAACAAGAAGAACTTCAAAAAGTCATGTCTGAAATGGATCGTTTAGATGCATGGTCAGTAGAGAGTGAAGTAAAAACTGTTTTATCAAAGTTAGGGATTACAGATACTGGGCAAATTGTATCTAACTTATCAGGAGGTTTAAGAAGACGTGTTCAATTGGCTCAAGTATTACTTAATGAATCTGATTTGCTATTATTAGATGAGCCAACTAATCATCTAGATATTGATAGCATTGAATGGTTAGCTACTTATTTAAAAAACACTAAAAAAACAGTTTTATTTATTACGCATGATCGTTATTTTTTAGATAATATTTCAACTCGAATTTTTGAACTTGCTAATGCATCGTTAACAGAATATAGAGGAAATTATCAAGATTATGTTAGACTTAGAGCGGAGCAAGACGAAAGAGATTCAGCAACACTGCATAAGAAAAAGCAACTTTATAAACAAGAATTGGCTTGGATGCGAACTCAACCACAAGCTCGTGCTACAAAACAACAAGCTAGAATTAATCGCTTTAACCAGTTAAAAGATAATATTTCTCAAAATACGACGTCGGATAATCTTGAAATTAATTTTGAAAGTAGTCGTATTGGTAAAAAAGTAGTTAATTTTGAAGATGTTAGCTTTTCTTTTCCGAACAAGCCGATACTTTCTCATTTTAATCTTATTCTTCAAAACACTGATAGAATAGGGATTATTGGTGATAATGGTGTCGGAAAATCAACACTTTTAAACCTTATTTCAGGAAATTTGGTACCAGATGAAGGGAAACTTGATATTGGTGAGACCATTCGTATTGGTTATTTTTCGCAACAAATCCTAGATATAGATGAGTCAAAACGTGTGATTAATTATTTACAAGAAGTTGCTGATGAAGTCAAGACAAGTGTTGGGACAATGAGTGTGACGGATTTATTAGAGCAATTTTTATTTCCTAGGTCAACACACGGTACATTTATTTCCAAGTTATCTGGTGGTGAAAAGAAGCGACTTTATCTATTAAAAATACTATTGGAAAAACCAAATGTTTTATTGTTGGATGAGCCTACAAATGACTTAGATATTGCGACATTAACTGTCCTAGAAAATTTCCTTAATCATTTTTCAGGTCCGGTTTTAACAGTTAGTCATGACCGTTATTTTCTTGATAAAGTTGCTAATAAAATTTTGGCTTTTGAAAATGGTAAGGTAAGAGAATTCTTTGGTAATTATACTGATTATTTAGATGAAAAAGCTTTTATAGAGCAATCTCAAGACAGTAAAGTAAAGAAAGACAGTACTAAAAAGGAAAAAGTAAAATCAGAGAAGAAACGTCTCTCATATTTTGAAAAGCAAGAATGGGAAACTATCGAAGATGATATTTTACACTTAGAAGAACAGATTGTAAGTATTGAGCAAGCAATGGCTACTAATACAAGTGACTATACAAAATTAGGTGATCTTCAAAAAGAATTAGATGAAAAAAATGAGGAACTCTTATTAAAATATGACCGATACGAATATTTAAGTGAATTGGCTGATTAGGAGGCAATGTGATTTATATTTGGAATTACCTTAAGAAAAATCCAATCTGGTTAGTTTTGGATTTTATTGGAGCGTTGTTATTTGTTTTTGTAAATTTAGGACTTCCTACAGTTCTATCCTTTATTATTGACCGTGGTATTGTTGGGCAGGATAAAGGTGAATTTTATTTTTGGATACTAATCATGCTAGGAGTTGTTATTTTAGGGTCGTTGGGACGAGTATTATTAACATATACAGCTTCACGATTAACCAGTAGTATGATTAGAGATATTAGACTTGATATTTATGATAAGTTACAAGGGTATTCGCATCAAGAATTTAATCACATTGGGGTGTCTTCTCTAGTAACACGGGTAACAAATGATGCTTTTGTTTTAATGCAGTTTGCTGAGACTTCTTTAAGATTAGGTATCATTACGCCTTTGATGATGATTTTTAGTGTTATTTTAATCCTTATGACTAGTCCATCATTAGCCTGGCTAGTTGCTATATCGGTACCATTTTTGGCAGTTGTTATTGCTTATGTTGCCATTAAAACAGCACCTTTATCTGAACAACAGCAAAAACTTCTTGACCGTATAAATCAAATTATACGAGAAAGTTTGACTGGTATCAGAGTCATTCGTGCGTTTAATCGCGAAGACTTTCAAGAGAAACGATTTGATAAGGAAAATGAAACTTATAGTATAACCTCACAACGCCTATTTACATTGACAGGGTTAACAGAGCCGTTATTTATTCAAATTATTATTGCAATGATAGTTGCTATTGTTTGGTTCGCCCTAAATCCTCTTGAATCTGGTCAATTAAAGATTGGTACACTAGTTGCTTTTATAGAATACAGTTTTCACGCTCTATTTTCTTTTATGCTTTTTGCCAATTTATTTACAATGTATCCAAGGATGTCTGTTTCTGTTAAGCGTATTAAAGAGATTATGGATATGCCCTTATCTATTGTTGAAAGAGAAAATCCTATTACACAAACAGCATCAAAGGGGTATTTAGAATTTAAGCAAGTAACTTTTTCCTATCCTGGTGAGACTGAAAACCCAGTTCTTCATAATATTAGTTTTACGGCAAAACCTGGACAAACTATCGCATTTATAGGAAGTACTGGCTCTGGAAAATCATCTTTAGTTAATCTTATCCCACGTTTTTATGATGTGACTTTCGGAAAGATTTTAGTGGATGGTGTAGATGTCAGAGATTATCAGTTAAAGGCTCTTAGGGATAAGATAGGTTTTATTCCACAAAAAGCATTATTATTTACAGGTACAATAGGTCATAACTTAAAATTTGGGAAACAAGAAGCTAGTACGGAAGAACTTTTGGATGCAGCTGATATTGCTCAAGCCAAATCATTTATTATAGATAAGAAAGAACAATTAGACAGTATTCTTTCTGAGGGTGGAAGTAATCTTTCAGGTGGTCAAAAGCAACGTTTAGCGATTGCTAGAGCTCTTGTTAAGCAACCTGAAATTTATATTTTTGATGATTCTTTTTCAGCCCTAGATTATAAAACAGATGCTATTGTACGTAAAAGATTAAAAGAAGTGACGGCTAATAGCACTGTAATTATTGTGGCACAACGTATTGGAACGATAATGAATGCTGATCAGATTATTGTATTGGATAAAGGTGAAATCGTAGGTAGAGGAACACACCAAGAACTTTTAGAAAGTAATGACATTTATCGTGAAATTGCAGCTTCACAATTTAAAGAAGGAATGGAGGAATAGCTCGTGCATAATCATTTTAGACGCTTATGGTTTTATCTAAAAAACTATAAGTTTTCCTTTTATTCTGCTCTATTTCTAAAGTTATTGAGTAGCTTTTTATCGGTTTTAGAACCATTTATACTAGGTCTTGCCATAACGGAATTAACGAACAATTTACTTTTAATGGCTCGTAAAGAACCTTCTGCAAGTCTAAATGTTAATTATATTTTAATGATACTAACGCTTTATCTTCTTCGTGGTATGTTAAATGAATTGTGTAGCTTCTATGCGAATTTTTTGATGACTAAAACAGTTCAAGGGTCAATTAAAAAACTAAGAAATGATCTCAGCCAAAAATTAAATCGTTTACCAATCTCATATAGTGACCGCCATCAGTTTGGTAACCTATTAGGGCGTTTCACGAGTGATATTGAGACAGTTTCAAATGCACTGCAACAAAGCCTATTGCAAATTGTTAGTGCTGTTTCGACATTAGTTTTCGTTATTGTTATGGTGATTTATATAGATGCCTTACTTTCTACAATTGTTCTAGGATGTATGTTATTAACTTTTTTAGCTGCAAGAATCATTCTAAAAAAATCACAACCATATTTTAAAAAACAAGCCGACATACTTGGTGAGATGAATGGTTTTGTACAAGAAAATTTAACTGGATTCCACATCATAAAATTATATGGTCGTGAAAAAGAGTCTAAAAAAGAATTTAGACGCATTTTAAACGATTTATATGATACAGGATTCAAAGCTAGCTTTATATCAGGAATGATGGTGCCAGTTTTAAATACCATATCAGATATTACTTATTTACTTGTTACACTTTTTTCAGGATTAAAAGTTTTAGCAGGTCAAATGACTTTAGGTAATATGCAAGCCTATGTCCAGTATCTGTGGCAAATTACCCAACCTATCCAAAATATTACGCAACTTTCAGGTGTGTTACAAAGTGCACAATCTTCCCTAGAAAGGATTTTTGAAATTTTAGACGAAGCAGAGGAGAGGGATACGACTACTCTAGAATTTCCAAAGGAAATATTAGGAGAAATTCGATTTGAGCAAGTTAATTTTCAATATAGTGACGATAAGCCGCTGATTAAAAAATTTAATTTGATGGTAAAACCAGGACAAATGGTTGCTATTGTAGGTCCTACTGGAGCAGGTAAAACAACTTTGATTAATCTTTTAATGAGGTTTTATGATGTAACATCTGGCCGTATTTTGGTAGATGGTTATGATATTAGTCAAATCTCTAGAAAAAAATATAGAAGAGAAATTGGAATGGTATTACAAGATACATGGCTTTATGAAGCTAGTATTATGGATAATCTTAAATTTGGTAAAGAAGATGCTTCTGAGAGGGAAGTAGTAGCTGCTGCAAAAATGGCTAATATTGACCATTTTATTAGGACACTACCAGGTGGATATCAAATGCAACTTAATCAAGAATCAAGTAATGTTTCTCAAGGTCAGAAACAGTTACTAACAATTGCACGTGCTTTACTCGCTAATCCCAAAATACTCATTTTAGATGAAGCAACTTCATCTGTTGATACAAGATTAGAGCAACATCTTCAAAGAGCAATGGCTAAATTAATGCAAGGTAGGACATCATTTGTCATAGCTCATCGCTTGTCCACTATTCAAGAAGCAGATATTATTCTTGTTTTGAAAGATGGTCAAATTATTGAGCAAGGAAATCATCAAAGTCTATTGAAATCTAAGGGTTTCTATTCTGAATTGTATTATAGCCAATTTAATCAAAATTAAAGTCAACATTTTTGAAAAAAGTGTTGACTTTAATTTTAAAGTGGGTTATAATAATTAAAGTCTTTAAGACTGACCTAAGACAGCAGGGGAGCATGCTCATAATATTCCTGCCGAGGCACAAAACGTCATAATTTACGTCTTTGTACTTTCGTGTCTAGGTTTAGGTGCGATTTTTTTGTATCTAGCCCAAAAATAATAACGGAGGTAAACCTAAATGAGTGAAGCAATTATTGCTAAAAAAGCTGAACAAGTTGATATCGTTGCTGAGAAAATGAAAGCAGCAGCAAGTATCGTTGTTGTTGATTCACGTGGACTTACTGTAGAACAAGATACAGTTTTACGTCGTAGTCTTCGTGAAAGCGGAGTTGAGTTTAAAGTTATTAAGAACTCAATTTTATCACGTGCAGCTGAACAAGCAGGTCTTTCTGAATTAAAAGATTTATTCGTAGGACCGTCTGCAGTAGCCTTTTCAAATGAAGATGTTATTGCACCAGCAAAAATCATTAATGATTTTGCTAAAACTGCTGACGCACTTGAAATCAAAGGTGGTGCTATCGAAGGTGCTGTTTCTTCTAAAGAAGAAATCGTGGCTCTTGCAACATTACCAAATCGCGAAGGACTTCTTTCAATGCTCCTTTCTGTACTTCAAGCGCCAGTTCGCAACGTTGCTCTTGCAGTGAAAGCTGTTGCAGAGAACAAAGAAGATGCAGCATAATGCATCTAGTCGCCTAGTTTAGGCAAAATAATATTAAATAAAACATTTTTTGGAGGAAATAACAATGGCATTAAACATTGAAAACATTATTGCTGAAATTAAAGAAGCTTCAATCCTTGAGCTTAACGATCTTGTAAAAGCTATCGAAGAAGAATTTGGTGTAACTGCAGCTGCTCCTGTAGCTGTAGCTGCTGCTGGTGGTGCTGAAGAAGCTGCTAAAGATTCATTCGACGTTGAATTAACATCTGCTGGCGACAAAAAAGTTGGCGTTATCAAAGTTGTACGTGAAATTACAGGTCTTGGACTTAAAGAAGCTAAAGGTCTTGTTGATGGAGCACCTGGTCTTATCAAAGAAGGTGTTGCTGCAGCTGAAGCTGAAGAAATCAAAGCTAAACTTGAAGAAGCTGGAGCTTCAGTTACTCTTAAATAATAGAGTATCGCAATTTGAATGCGAAAGCCTAGTGAATTGAGTTTTATGAATTGCTTAGGCTGATTTATATCTTATAAAAGGGGACTGTTTCCCACCAAAATCCCGCCAAGTTAAACTTGGCGGGATTTTATTTATAGGACTATAGTTGCTCTTTTCTACCATTTGTCAAGTCTAGCAAGGCTTTAATAAAAAAATTTAAGAAGACAGTAACTATTTTGAAGCTACTGTCTTCTTTTTAAGACTTATTGAACTATAAAAAGGGCACACTTAAATAACACCTCATTTACTATATTTTGAAATAAGGTGTTACAATAATACGACATAAATAGCTTTATGAATTTTAGGTCGAAGCGTAATCGTAAAGTTTATTATGCATTATTTAGTATTTTTAAAACTATAATTTTAAAAATCAACAACGAATTCATAATGGTTTTGGACTTTGTTCTGATACCTTAGAAAGCTTGATTTTATAACTTAATAATCTCTACTTGAGTGTTTACACAAAATTATTGACAGAACCTCTATTCTATTTAGTCTATTAAATTCATATTTAAAGAGTTTGGGGAATTATTAAATCAACTAAACTTGTTTAATTAGTTAAGTCTAAGTCCAATAAATAATTAACACCACTTAATGTATTATAAGTGGTGTTTTTATTTTAAAAATCTAACAGTTTTCAGGTAACTATATTTTCTTATCAACTTAGTTTCATCAGGACTTTCAACTTTAAAAATAAAATAATGGTCTCGGTTATCTTTTGCGTTTTCTTTGTTAAGTTTGAAATAATTTTTCATGGATTTTGCCATAGTGAGTAATATATCATCAGTTAAAAAGGTTAATGGTGTATCTAGTGCTGAATAGCGGTAGAAGTCTTTCCCAAATTTTCTGTAACTATCACTAAAATAGTCAAGTTGTGATTCGTTATGATGAAAATCAAGCTGATTCATGATAATCCTCCTCAACTAAGCCTATTTCTAATATGTCATCAATGGAGACTTCTCTGTAACCTAGTTCATTTTTTAAAAGGATACTGTGTTTAGTGATTGAAGAAACAATCCCTAAGTAATATTTTTTAGTATTGTTTTCAACTAGGGTTATGCGCGTGTTTAGCTGTTTGGTGTAGACTTGATTTAATAAGAGAAATTTTTCGGTAAGGGTTAAGTTAGGTGAAGCATCTATTTTAATCTCATCTTTGTATAGTGCAGAGCTATGTTCTGACAGAAAAAATCCCATCCATTTCTGCATTTTAACATCTTGATAATCACTTGCTGATTTAAAAGGTAAATAAGAACGATCAATCATTGTAGTCCCTCCAAGCCGCCAGCTGAGTGGCCTCCTATTAATTTACTTCGTGCAATATTTCTGGAACTGTCTAAAAGGGCAGTTCCTTTTTGTAGGGCTAAAAAGCCATGTTTATTTCTAATTTCATCTATTGTAGATTGTAGTTTGTCTTCCTTATCAATTGTTTCAATGTCATCAAATAGTGAGATAAGGGTGTAATTTTCATCGACAAAACCACTATAACTAACCCCTATTTGTCTAACAGCTCCTAAAGTATATTTCTTATGGAATAGATTTAGAACATACTGAATTAGCATTTTAGTTTGGTTTGTTGGTTCAATTTTCATCTGTGTATGAATTGATTTTTTCATTTCAACTTTCGAGTAGCCAATATGTATAGAAACCTTGGTAGTTTTTTGATGTCTTCGTCTCAATCGAATAGCGACCTGTTCTGCCATTTCACTAAGTACAATTTCAATATCTCTTTTGAATAGGTTACACTAAACTAGACAGAAATTATAAAGTGTTCTACACTAACA
>JAUMZW010000032.1 GCA_030527925.1 Streptococcus sp. | reverse complement strand
TTACCTAAGGAAAACAAAAATACAAGTCGGAAACAAGTTGCATTTATTGAAAATTAGATAAACAATTATCCAAAGAGAGTATTGGATTATAAATCTCCTAGAGAATTTTTACTAAATGGCTAACTTGAACTTGCAATTTGTCAATTATTATGCCTAATTATTGACAATTTTATATCTTTAATATTATAATATGATTGTGTTTCTTTTAAAAAATGAAAAATATAAAGTAGAGGTTAAAATAATGGAATTTAGAAAAGAAAAACAAAGATTCTCGATTAGAAAATATAGTGTGGGCGTAGCTTCAGTCTTAATTGCTACAGCTTTTTATGCTATTCAATCTGGCAATGTGTATGCAAATGAAATTACAAATGTATCAATAGAGCAATCGTTATCGAAAACTGCTTCATCCGATATTGAAACGGAAATAGGATCTAGTTCAAAAGATTTGGTAATATCAGATGCAGCGAAGTCATCTGATTTTAGTAATGTGAAATCAAATATTAATGATGTTTATTCGGATATTAATAATTCATTTGCAAAAGATGAAATTGGGATAAATGTTCAATCAGATTCTGTTGAATCAAAAGCTTTAGGGAAAATTCAAGATAATAATAAATTATCAACAGAAATAAAGGTGAATATAGAAAAAGATAATACTTCAAATATTATTAATTCACTTGATTCTGATAAAAATATTGTAAAAAAAGAAGTTTCTTTATTAGAATCAAATATTTATTCACCAAAAGCAAAAAGTCAAGAAGTATTTGAAGGGGAATTAGTAAATCCAGAATTATCAATTGAAAAAGAAGGATTACCACAAAATATAATTATTGAAAAAAAAGAAACAGAAAAATCGAATACTGTTAAAACTGATTCTGAAATAAAAACATCAGAAAAATCACCAAAAAATAATACAAATATTGATGTAGAAAAAAAAATAAATTTATCTACATTATTTGATGATAAGAAAAAAGTTGTAGATAATTTATCAGAAATTGCAATAGCGCAAATCATAAGAGGTTCTCAAAATATAGAAGAAGCAAAATTAGAACTATCTTCGTGGATGACTGCTGAACAAATTGATTCATCTAATGACTATATTACATTAATATTATCAAAATTAAAAGAAAATGGTTTGAATATTAGAGATGAAAACACAATAAAAATATCAGATTCATCAGTAGGTGAAACTTCTTTTCGAGCTAATTCATCAAATACTTTTGATAGTAACGAAGTTTTAAAAAAAGAGGTTAAAGTAAATAAAGATGAAAATGGTAGGCCAATAAGTATAACATATACTTTTGAATATAATTATAAACATAAACAATTAGGAGGATGGTCGCGCCTCGATTGGTTTTCTATGCCAGAGCAATTGAATCCTGAGAAAATTACTTTTTATACAAAAAGTGAGAGAGGCCAAAAACATGATCAAAATACTTTTTCAACACAAGATTGGCAAAATAATTCTAGATGGATCAACAATGGGGTACAATCATCTTGGTTAGAAAATATAAATCCTAAGCCAGCAACAAGTGGTGATAAAGCGTATTCGACTAAAGTTCAAACTTCTACGAATTCTCAAGTAATTACTTTTACGAAAGATTTATCAAAATTATCTGATGAAGATTTAAAAAATTTAAAGGGGTTAAAATATAGTTTTGGATCTCAATCACATTATGTAATTCATAGAAAGACTAAAAGTCATGTTTTTGGTGATGGTCAGATAGAAAATACAGAACTTGATAAAGCTATTGATGAATATTTTAAAGATAATAATAAATATAATCCAGAAGGGAAAGAACAAACCGTAGAACAAGGTAAGACACCAAACGCAAGTGATTCAATCGTTGATCCAGACAAATTACCAAAAGGTACTAAATTAGAGTTCGACAAACCAGTTGATACTAGCACAGTAGGTGATAAGTCAGGTAAGGTTATCGTAACTTATCCAGATGGTTCTAAAGATGAAGTTCCAGTAACGGTTAAAGTTGTTGATCCAAGAAAGGATGCAGATAAGAATACACCAGAAGGTAAGGAAAACACAGTAAATATTGGCGACAAACCAAATGCTAAGGATTCCTTAAAAGATCCAGACAAATTACCAAAAGGTACTAAATTAGAGTTCGACAAACCAGTTGATA
>JAUMZW010000007.1 GCA_030527925.1 Streptococcus sp. | reverse complement strand
TGGAGACAAATAGGACTGACTTAACAACTACTTGAAGTTTTTAGAGGTGCCCTTAAATACATAGCGTCCTATATTTTCATAATATTATTGTATTCCTAATATTGACTGATGTCAAATAATTGAACAGACTATTTTAATTGATAAGGATTTCATTACGCAGCTATTCTTACAGAATATTAAGATTTTAATGCGATTAACCTTCCATGTATTCTTTTAAATCTTTTCCATAAAGACCAACATTTAAGGCGATGAGTAACTTAAGTCTTGCTTTTTGACTGTTCAACTCTTTGATAAACATGACCCCATTTTCTTGGAGAGATACTCCACCACCTTCATAGGCATATACAGGCTCTGCAATCCCATTAAAGCAGCGAGAGACAAGAACGACAGGAATTCCTTCCTTAATAAGACGATAAATGGAGTGACTAGCTTCTGGGGGTAAATTCCCAGCTCCTAAAGCTTCAATAACAACACCATCGATAGCCTCTTTTGATATAAGTGACAACAGACCGTCTCCCATACCAGCATAAGCCTTTATAATTGGAACAACTCCCTTAATAGAATCGAGGTCAAAACGAACTCTATCTTCAGCTTGTTTAAAGAAAAGAATATCATGTTTCATGATAATTCCAAGAGGACCATGTGTAGGTGTTTGAAAGGTGGAAACATTAGTGGTATGTGTTTTTGTAACGTATTTTGCTGCATGAATCTCATCATTCATGACGACTAGTACTCCCTTATCTGCAGCCTTATGATGGCATGCAACTCGGATAGCTGATAAGAAATTATAGATACCATCAGAACCGAGTTCATTAGAACTTCGCATTGCTCCAGTAAGAATAATTGGTATTTTTGGAATGTTCAGGGTATCTAGGAAGTAGGCTGTTTCTTCTAATGTATCGGTACCATGTGTGATGACAATACCATCATGATGCTGGGCGTGTTTTTTTATTGCACGATAAATTGTTAACATATCTGTTGGACAGATGTGTGGGCTGGGCAGATTAAAGAGTTCAATAGTTGTTAAGGTAATATCCTTTAGGTCATGCTCTAACCTTGTCATGGGGTTTACATCATTTGTTTGTACACGCCCATTAGCATCGGCATTCATTGAAATTGTACCGCCAGTATGTAAAACTAGAATCTTTTTCATGTCGTTTATACTTTCTTTAAAATGTGTTATAATCTATTTTAACATAAAGAAAAGTGGGTTTAGGGATAAGTGGCGATAAAGGCAGTTTTTTTTGATATAGATGGGACATTATTAAATGACCGAAAAACTATTCAAAAATCAACTCGAAGAGCGATTTTAGATTTAAAAGAACGTGGGATTTTAGTAGGCGTTGCAACTGGTAGAGGACCTGGTTTTGTTGAACCTTTCTTAGAAAATTTAGGTTTAGATTTTGCAGTTTGTTATAATGGCCAATATATTTTTTCGAGAGATAAGATTTTTTACGAAAATAAATTGTCTAAATCACTTTTATATCGTATTATTCATTATGCTGGAAGTAAGCGACGTGAAATTTCTCTAGGGACTGCTTCAGGTTTAGTTGGTTCTAGAATTATAAATATGGGAACGAGCAAAATAGGTCAATTAGTTGCCGTTACAGTGCCCAAAAGGTTCGCAAAAACAGTACAGCACTCATTTAAACATATCATTAGAAGGTTAAAACCACAGAATTATGAAGCTTTAAAAACCATTGCTAAAGAGTCTATTTATCAAGTTGTGCTAATCGCAACAAAAGATGAAACGAAAAACCTTCAGGAGAAATTTCCAGAAATAAAAGTTACTAGAAGTAGTCCATATTCTGCAGACCTAATTTCAGCAAATCAATCAAAAATTAAAGGAATACAACGGCTTGGAAAACTTTTTGATTTTGAATTAACAGAAGTCATGGCTTTTGGTGACTCTGATAATGATATAGAAATGTTATCAGGTGTCGGTATCGGTGTTGCCATGGGTAATGCTGATGAGATGGTGAAAGCAATTGCTCATCATATTGCTTCTACTAATAATAATGATGGAATAGCTAAAGCTTTAGCACACTATGGTCTAGTTTCATTTGGTCCTAAAGAATCTTTTGACAGTAAAGATGACAACTTTAATAAAGTCAGAGATTTTCATTACACGATGGATGGTGAAACACAAAATATACCAAGACTATTTAGTGAAAGTGAAGCTAGTAACCGTGCTAATTTTAAAATTGAGGAGTTAGTAGAATTCTTATATGCAACAAGCTCGAATAATTCAACCTTATTTGATGATTCGGTTTCTTCTTTGCATGATGCAATTGATAAAGCTGTCATTAAGGTAAAATCAAAAGAGCATTTAGAGACACCGTTAGTAGGACAAGTTGATGCATTAGTTGATCTTTTATATTTTATTTATGGTTCATTTGCTTTATCAGGAGTTGATCCAGCACCTTTTTTTGAAATTGTTCATGAGGCAAATATGGGAAAGATTTTTCCAGACGGGAAAGCTCATTTTGACCCAGTGACACACAAGATTTTAAAACCTGATGATTGGGAAGAACGTTTTGCACCTGAAGCGGCAATTAATAGAGAAATTAATCGTCAGATTCAAAAAGCTTTACAAAATAAAAGATAAAAACCTCATATCATGAGGTTTTTTCTTATCATTAAAAGACTTTTTCTTTATCTCTAACAATTAGTAAGTCAACTTTTGCATGTCTTAGGATATACTCTGATGATGAACCAATCATTAAACGTTCAAAAGTGTTCATACCAGTAGCTCCTACCATAATTAAGTCAACATTTTCTTTGTCAGGAATTTCGGTTGCTAATTGGATTTTCGGATTACCAAATTCTATGATTTGTTTAATGGATGAAACTCCTTTTTCTCTAGCTTGTTGTTCATAGGCATCTAAAACAGCTTGACTCTCTTTTTCTAACCTTTCATAGATATAATTATCAAATGTAGCTACGCTTTGTAGGATGTTTGTATCAATAATATGTGTTAATAAAAGAGTAGCATCATTTCTAAGTGCTATATTGACAGCCTTTTCAAATGCTAATTCAGATTCAAAAGAACCGTCAATAGCAACTAAAATTCGTCTATATTTTTCTGACATAACTGCGACCTCCAAACTATTTTCTAATATTATTATACGCTTTTAAAAATAAAATGGAATGATTTGGAGGAAAAAGTCACAATTTTCTTTCTATTAATTTCTTTGTTTTTCAAGTCATTTAGATTATAATAGAGAACATGAGGTAAAAGGTATGAAATTTTTTGAAAAATCATCAAAGTTAGAGCATGTTGCATATGATATTAGAGGTCCTGTTTTGGATGAGGCCAATCGTATGATTGCTAATGGTGAAAAGATTTTACGTTTAAATACAGGAAATCCAGCAGAGTTTGACTTTAAAGCACCTGATGAAGTTATTCATGATTTGATTTTAAATGTAAGACAAAGTGAAGGATATTCAGATAGCAAGGGGATTTTTTCAGCAAGAAAAGCAATTATGCAGTACTGTCAGGTAAAACATTTTCCCAATGTCTCTATTGATGATATCTATATTGGTAATGGGGTATCAGAGTTGATTACGATGAGCATGCAAGGTTTACTTGATAATGGAGATGAGGTCTTGGTTCCAATGCCAGACTACCCATTGTGGACAGCTTCAGTGAGTTTAGCTGGTGGTAGAGCTGTTCATTATATTTGTGATGAGCAAGCAGAATGGTATCCTGATATAGACGACATTAAATCCAAGATTACATCAAATACAAAAGCAATTGTTTTGATTAATCCTAATAATCCTACAGGTGCCTTATACCCTAAAGATGTGTTAGAAGATATCGTTGAAGTAGCACGTCAAAATGACTTAATCATCTTTTCTGATGAAATTTACGACAGAATGGTTTTTGATGGTGAGGTTCATATACCAATTGCTAGCCTAGCGCCAGATTTATTTGTTGTGACAATGAATGGTCTGTCAAAATCTCATCGCATTTGTGGTTTTCGTGTTGGTTGGATGGTTTTATCAGGTGATAAATCGCATGTTCAAGGTTATATAGAAGGATTGAACATGTTATCAAACATGAGGTTATGTTCAAATGTTCTTTCTCAGCAAGTCGTTCAGACGTCTCTGGGTGGCTATCAATCTGTTGATGAACTATTGATTCCTGGCGGTAGGTTATATGAGCAAAGAGAATTTATATACAAGGCTATTAATGATATACCAGGTCTATCTGCAGTGAAGCCAAAGGCAGGATTGTATGTTTTTCCTAAGATTGACCAAACGATGTATCGTGTAGATGATGATGAACAGTTCGTCTTAGAGCTTTTAAAGCAAGAAAAGGTTATGTTAGTTCATGGTAGAGGTTTTAACTGGAAAGACCCTGACCATTTTAGAGTCGTTTACCTTCCGCGCGTGGAAGAACTTGCAAAGGTTCAGGAGAAAATTACACGTGTTTTACAGCAGTATCGACGTTAAAATTATATTGAATTTTATATAATTGAAAACAAAATGCAAAGAGGTTGTCTGTTTAAAACAACCTTTTTGTAATTATTATAATATAATGCTAAAAAAGAACATAATATTCAGATAATTAATTGCAAATGCTTTTATTCTTTGGTATAATTGAAACGCAAATCAGACCAAAGGAAAAAAATAATGGCAAGTTTATTACAAAAAACACGAAAAATTAATGCAATTCTACAGCGTGATTTGGATATGACAGATGAGGATTTACCATATAATATTATGGGAGATCGACTCGCTGAAATTATCGATTGCAATGTTTGTATTATTGATGAAAAGGGTCAAATTCTTGGCCTTGCAATGAAATATAAAACAAATAATGATCGAGTTGAAGAATTCTTTGAACAAAAACAGTTTCCTAAAGATTATGTTAAAGCAGCAAATCGTGTCTATGACACAGAAGAAAACATCACTGTTAGCAATACTTTAACGATTTTTCCACAGGAATCACAGGACATTTATCCTAAAGGTGTGACTACTATAGTTCCGATTTATGGTAGAGGACAACGTCTAGGTTCTCTTTTAATTTGGAGAAATGATAAGGAATTTGATGAGGATGATCTTATCTTAGCAGAAATGGCAAGTACAGTAGTTGGAATAGAGTTACTCTATCTTAGAGCTGAAAATCTTGAAGAGAATATTCGTAAGCAAACAGCAATTACAATGGCTATAAACACACTTTCGTATTCTGAAATGAAAGCAGTTTCAGCTATACTAGGAGAATTAGATGGAACAGAAGGACGTCTAACTGCATCTGTCATAGCTGATAGAATTGGTATTACACGTTCAGTTATTGTTAATGCCTTAAGAAAACTAGAAAGTGCAGGAATCATTGAGAGTCGTTCTCTAGGAATGAAAGGAACTTATCTAAAGGTTATTAATGAAGGTATTTTCGATAAATTGAAGGAATATAGATAAAATGACAAAAGCATTAATTTCAATTGACTACACTTATGATTTTGTAGCAGATGACGGGAAATTGACAGCTGGTGCAAGAGCACAAGCGATTTCAGATGCTATCTGTCATGAGACAAAAAAAGCTTTTGAAAGTGGGGACTATATCTTTTTTGCTATAGATGCACATGATGATAATGACTCTTTTCATCCAGAAACACGTTTGTTTCCTCCTCATAACCTAATAGGTAGTAAAGGACGTGATTTGTATGGACCATTAGCTGATTTTTATTCCTCTAATAAAGATGATGAGCATGTTTTTTGGTTAGATAAAAGGCATTACTCAGCTTTTTCTGGAACAGATTTAGATATTAGGTTACGTGAACGCCAGATAAAAACAGTGATTCTCACAGGTGTATTAACTGATATTTGTGTCTTACATACGGCAATTGATGCTTATAATTTAGGATATGATATTGAAATCCCTGTATCAGCAGTTGCTAGTTTATCAGATGAAAGCCAAAACTGGGCATTAAATCATTTTGAACATGTTTTAGGTGCAAAATTAATAGAATAAAAACTGGGTGAGACCTGGTTTTTATTTTATTTTGAGTAGGATTATTTATTGGTGAGATTTTCATAGTCTTAAAAATTTATGGTATAATTTTAGAGACTATGTAGATTTTAAGGAGAGATTTGAGATGAAAATTTCTGAGGAAGATGTGCGTCATGTTGCACATTTGTCTAAATTATCATTTTCTGACGATGAGACGAGGGAATTTGCAATAACCTTATCAAAAATTGTTGATATGGTTGAATTGTTAAATGAAGTTGACACAACTGATATCCCAGTAACGACAACTATGGCAGAGCAAAAAACAGTTGTTCGTGAGGATATTGCTAAAGCAGGTGACAATCGTGATGATTTATTTAAAAATGTGCCACAGCATGAACGCTATTATATTAAAGTTCCAGCTATTCTTGAAGATGGAGGAGATGCTTAATGACACTTTCACATTATTCTGTATCTGAATTACATGATTTATTGGTAAAAAAAGAATTATCTGTTGTAGAATTAACAGAGGCAACATTAAAAGATATTAAGCAAAAAGAACCTAAAGTTGATTCATTTATTACAGTTGTTGAAGATTTAGCAATCAAACAAGCCAGGATAGTTGATGAAAAAGGTGTTGATTCTTCAAATGTCTTATCAGGTATTCCTCTAGCAGTCAAGGATAATATTTCAACCAAGGGTATTTTAACAACGGCGGCTTCCAAAATGCTCTATAATTATGAGCCTATTTTTGATGCAACGAGTGTTTCACAAGCTTATACTAAAGATATGATTGTCATTGGTAAAACCAACATGGATGAATTTGCTATGGGAGGATCAACTGAAACTTCATATTTTAAAAAGACTAAAAATGCCTGGGATGAAAGTAAAGTTCCAGGTGGTTCATCAGGTGGTTCTGCAACAGCAGTTGCTTCTGGACAGGTACGTTTATCTTTAGGATCTGATACTGGTGGTTCAATTCGCCAACCAGCAGCTTTTAATGGCATTGTTGGTTTGAAGCCGACATATGGACGAGTATCACGCTTTGGTTTAATTGCATTTGGAAGTTCTTTAGACCAAATTGGTCCTTTTTCTCAAACAGTTACTGAAAATGCTCAATTACTTGAGGCAATTTCTGGTCATGATACGAAAGATTCAACCTCGGCTAATCGCAAAGTTGAAGATTTTACTAGTAAAATTGGTCAAGATATAAAAGGAATGAAGATTGCCTTGCCAAAAGAATATTTAGGTGAGGGAATTGATGCTGGTATTAAAGAGAGTATTTTAGCTGCAGCTAAGCATTTTGAAAATTTAGGAGCTATTGTAGAAGAAGTTAGCTTACCACATAGTAAGTATGGAGTTGCTGTGTATTATATTACAGCATCATCAGAAGCTTCATCTAATTTACAACGTTTTGATGGAATTCGATATGGTTATCGTACAGAAAAATATCAAAATTTAGATGATATCTATGTTAACACACGCAGTGAAGGTTTTGGTGAAGAGGTTAAACGTCGTATTATGCTAGGAACGTTTAGTCTTTCATCGGGTTATTATGATGCGTATTATAAAAAAGCCGGTCAAGTCCGTACCTTAATCATTCGTGATTTTGAAAAAGTCTTTAGTCAGTACGACCTAATCTTGGGACCAACAGCTCCTAGTGTAGCGTTTGATTTAGATACTTTAAACCACGACCCAGTAGCGATGTACCTGGCAGACTTATTGACAATACCAGTTAACCTAGCTGGTCTGCCTGCGATTTCTATTCCAGCAGGCTTTTCACAAGGTCTACCAATTGGTTTACAGTTAATTGGACCAAAATTCTCTGAGTCGACGATTTATCAAGTAGCAGCGGCTTTTGAGTCTACTACTGATTTTCATCAGAAAAAACCACTTATCTTTGGAGGTGCTAATTAATGAATTTTGAAACAATAATTGGTCTTGAAGTCCATGTTGAATTGAAAACAAATTCTAAGATTTTTTCTACTTCTCCTGCACATTTTGGAGAAGACCCAAATATTAATACTAATATCATTGATTGGTCATTTCCAGGTGTTCTTCCTGTAATGAATAAAGGTGTTATTGATTGTGGGATTAAGGCTGCTCTGGCATTGAATATGGCTATTCATCAAAACATGCATTTTGACCGTAAAAACTATTTTTATCCAGATAATCCCAAAGCTTATCAAATTTCTCAATTTGATGAACCCATTGGTTATAATGGTTGGATAGAGATTGAATTGCCAGATGGTTCTAGCAAAAAAATAAGGATTGAGCGTGCTCATTTAGAAGAAGATGCTGGAAAAAACACGCATGGTACTGATGGTTATTCTTATGTTGACTTAAACCGTCAAGGTGTTCCTTTGATAGAGATTGTTTCTGAGGCAGATATGCGTTCACCAGAAGAAGCGTATGCTTACCTTACAGCTCTTAAAGAGATTATTCAATATACAGGAATTTCAGATGTCAAGATGGAAGAAGGGTCTATGCGTGTTGATGCCAATATTTCTTTACGCCCATACGGTCAAGAAAAATTTGGTACTAAGGCTGAACTAAAAAACTTAAATTCCTTTAATAATGTCCGAAAAGGTTTGATATTTGAAGAAAAACGTCAAGCTGAGGTATTACGTTCAGGAGGAGAAATCCAACAAGAAACACGACGCTATGATGAGACAACAGGTGAGACTATTTTAATGCGTGTTAAAGAAGGTTCTTCTGACTATCGTTATTTTCCTGAGCCTGATTTACCATTATTTGAGATATCAGATGAATGGATTTCTGAGGTTAGAAATGAATTACCTGAGTTTCCAAAAGAACGTCGTAATCGTTATATTTCAGAATATCAGCTATCGAGTTATGATGCTGTACAATTAACTTCAAATAAAGAAACTTCAGACTTTTTCGAAAAAGCTGTAGCTTTAGGTGGGGACGCTAAACTAATTTCAAATTGGTTGCAGGGAGAAGTTGCTCAATTTTTAAATACTGAGTCTAAAACGCTTAGTCAAATTGCTTTGACACCAGATAATTTGGTTGAAATGATTGGATTGATTGCTGATGGGACTATCTCTTCTAAAATTGCAAAAAAAGTATTTGTACACCTTGCTAAAAATGGTGGTTCGGCAAAAGCTTATGTCGAAGAGGCAGGATTGGTTCAAATTTCAGATCCAGCTATTTTAATTCCTATCATACATGATGTTTTTGCTCATCATGAAGCAGCTGTTATAGATTTTAAATCAGGAAAGAGAAATGCTGATAAAGCATTTACAGGATTCTTGATGAAAGCAACTAAAGGTCAAGCAAATCCACAAATTGCTCAGCAACTTTTAGCACAAGAGTTAGCTAAGCTACTTAAGAAATAAAAAATGAGACAAATTAATGTCTCATTTTTTATTTTTTACGATTTTGTTTTCCAGCATTGCGTCTAACTGGTGTTTGAATAGCTTTTGTAGTCACAGGTTGTTTAGTTTGAGCTGTAACATCCTTAAGTTGTTTATTCGTTTGGTAGGCCTTTGGTGGGTTAGTTGCAAATTCAGCGGCTATTTTATCTTTTAATTTTGGTTTGAGAATGTAGGTTGTTATTAATTGTTGAATAATACTAAAAATACCACCTACAAACCAGTAGATTGCAACACTAGCAGGTAAGTTAATTGACATCATAAACATCATCAATGGCATAGCGTACATCATTGTTTTCATTTGTGCTTTTTGCTCTTCAGCAACACCATGCATTGATAACCATGATTGAATGAAATATAGGATAGCAATTACAATAGTTAAAATTAGAGAACTCTTGCCAAGGTTAAATCCGAGGAATGAGCTCTCAGAAATACCACTTGTAAAGCGTGCGGCATAATATAATCCTGTAAAGAAAGGCATTTGAATTAGAAGAGGAAGACAGCCGATACCACCTAATGGATTCACACCATTTTGTCTTTGAGCTGCCATTAAATCAGTTTGAGCTGCCATTTTTTCCTCTTGACTAGTGGCATTTTTAAGACGTTGATTAATTGGTTCAAAGATTGGTTTTAAAAATGACATTTTCTCTGCTTGATAACTTGCTTTCCAAGACTGGTATAAGCCTAATGGGAGAATAAGTAGACGTACTACAATCGTCACAAGAATAAGTGCCATTCCGAAACCAAGATTCATATCTTTAGCAAAGAAAGTAATAAAGTTTCCCATAGGAGCAACAAAGAAATGATAGACCCAACCTTCACCTGTGGGTGTTCCATTTTTTTGTTGAACACATCCAGATAAGATGAGTAGAAGCGATAGTCCTAAACTCAATAGTATAAATTTTTTTGTTTGTTTTTTCACGTTTTTATTCCTTAATCCTAAAATAATACTTATCTATTTTACTGTTTTTTTAAGAAATAAACAATAGGACAAAGGTCTGATTTTTAATTCAGAATTTTAAAATCGTGAAAATCTTCAAAAGGTTCCATTCGGATTTCTGCATAGGTGACTTTTGACCATTTAGATGGGCCCTTTTTTACCCCCTGAATAAATTGATTTAACTTTTCATTATTTGGAGATTGTGCTAGTATTTCAACTTGACCATTATCAGTATTCCATACTCTACCGTATATTTCTCCAATTTCTAGAGCAAGAGCATAAGTTGCATATCTAAATCCCACCCCTTGTACACGACCAGATATTATCAAATGTATTTTTTTCATCAGCAGTACTCCTTTCTATATTAGTATACCATTTACATCAAAGAGGATTAAAGAGAAATATTAAGGAAATGTTTTTATTGATAAAATATTTAATAAAGTGGTAAAATAGAAAAAGTATAACTATTTACTATAATATAGATAAATTTTAGAATTTAGTACAACTAAATTCTAAAAGATAAGGAATAGGAAAAGATGAGTCAACATAAGACAGTCTATTTATTTTTAGCAAGAACGTTATTATATTTCGTTATTTTTATTGCTTTATTGTATTTTTTCAGCTATCTTGGTCAAGGTCAAGGTGGATTTATTTATAACGAATTTTAGGGGTTGAAATGATGGATTCTATTATTAAAGATATGATTGAAACTATAGATGGCTATGCACAGACACAGCCAGATTTTATTGTCTATGATGTTTTAGGTGATAAACATACTTATGCTGACTTAAAAAGAGATTCAGATAGTTTAGCAGCTAAGATTGATAGTTTAGGACTTCCAGATAGATCACCTGTAGTTGTATTTGGGGGGCAAGAGTATGAAATGTTAGCAACTTTTGTAGCTTTAACAAAAACAGGTCATGCTTATATTCCAATTGATTCTCATTCTGCTCTAGAAAGAATATCAGCTATCTTAGAAGTTGCAATGCCTAGTTTGATTATTAGCATTGCTGATTTCCCTTTGTCATCAACTAAAATCCCCTTACTTTTGATTTCTGAGATTAAATCGACTTTTGAGGAAATGACTCCTTATTCGGTAACGCATTCAGTTAAAGGTGATGAGAATTATTATATTATCTTTACTTCTGGTACAACAGGGAAGCCAAAGGGTGTTCAAATCTCACATGATAATTTACTTAGTTTTACAAACTGGATGATTAGTTGTTCAGAGTTTGATGTTCCAAGTCATCCACAAACTTTGGCACAACCCCCATATTCATTTGACCTTTCTGTTATGTATTGGGCACCAACATTAGCTCTAGGTGGAACCTTATATGCTTTGCCAAGTAGTATTACCCAAGATTTTAAAAAGTTATTTGCAACTATATTGAGTCTTCCTGTTAGAGTTTGGGTATCTACTCCATCTTTTGTCGATATGGCAATGTTGTCAGATGATTTTTCAGCAGAAAAGATGCCTCAAATTTCTCGTTTTTATTTTGATGGTGAGGAATTGACGGTGTCAACGGCAAAAAAACTTCGTGATAGATTTCCAAAAGCTCTTATTGTTAATGCCTATGGTCCAACAGAGGCAACTGTAGCTTTGTCTGCAGTGACTATCACAGATGATATGATGGAAACTCTAACACGACTACCTATAGGCTACACTAAGGAAGATTCGCCAACTTTTATCATTGATGAAGAGGGAAATAAACTTCCAAATGGTGAGCAAGGTGAGATTATAATAGCTGGCCCAGCAGTTTCAAAAGGTTACCTCAATAATCCAGAGAAAACTGCAGAGGCATTCTTTACCTATGATGGACTTCCAGCCTATCACACAGGCGATGTTGGTTCGATGACAGATGAAGGTCTCTTACTATATGGTGGAAGAATGGATTTTCAAATTAAATTCAACGGTTTTAGAATTGAGCTTGAAGATGTTTCCCAAAATTTAAACAAATCACAGTATATTAAGTCTGCAATAGCTGTTCCACGCTATAACAAACAACATAAAGTTCAAAACCTATTAGCCTATGTGGTTTTAAAAGAAGGTGTAAGAGAACAGTTTGATAAAGATATTGAGATAACCAAGGCTATAAAGCAAGATTTACAAGATATCATGATGTCTTACATGATGCCATCGAAATTCTTATACCGTGAGACTTTACCAATTACACCAAATGGTAAGATTGATATTAAGGCAATGATAAATGAGGTTAATGGACAATGATGACTGTTTTAAAGCATCTACCTCATTTAGAACCTTACGGGGATCCCCAATACTTTGTTTATATTATTCTAGCTGTTTTGCCAATTTATATCGGTCTTTTTTATAAAAAACGATTTCCAATTTACGAAGCAGTTGTTAGTTTAACTTTTATAGTTTTGATGCTAACTGGTCACCATCTGACACAGGTTTATAATTTATTAGCCTATGTCGTTTGGGAGATTGTAATTGTATTTCTCTATCTTAGTTATCGTAAACAAAAGGATAAATCGTGGGTATTTTATCTTGCTTCACTGTTAGCAATTTTTCCTTTAGCTTGGATAAAAGTAGCTCCTGCAATTAGTGGTCATCAGTCACTTTTTGGTTTTTTGGGGATTTCTTATATTACCTTTAGAGCTGTTGGTACTATTGTAGAATTAAGAGATGGCGTCATTAAGGATCTTAAGCTTTGGGAATTTCTAAGATTTATGTTATTTATGCCAACTTTTTCGAGTGGACCAATTGATCGTTTTAGAAGATTTAACGAGAACTATTTAAAAATCCCATCAAAAAATGAGTTATTAGACATGCTTGAAGAGAGTGTCAAATATATTATGTTAGGATTTTTATATAAATTTATTTTGGCATATATTTTTGGACATATTCTCTTGTTACCATTACGTGAAGAAGCTGTTGCTCAGGGTGGTTTGTTTAACCTTGCGACATTAGGGGTTATGTATACCTTCGGTTTAGATTTATTTTTTGATTTTGCAGGATATAGTATGTTTGCTTTAGCAATATCGAATCTTATGGGAGTCAGAAGTCCTATTAATTTTAATAAACCTTTCTTATCACAAGATTTAAAAGAATTTTGGAATAGATGGCATATGAGTTTATCATTTTGGTTCAGGGATTTTGTTTTCATGAGATTAGTTATGCTATTAATGAAAAAGAGAATCATAAAGGATAGAGTAAAATTATCACATTTAGCGTACATCATTAATATGTTAGTTATGGGATTTTGGCATGGGGTAACATGGTATTATATTGCATACGGTTTATTTCATGGCTTAGGACTAGTTGTTAATGATATGTGGCTTAATAAAAAGAAAGCTCTTAACAAAGAGCGTCGCAAAAACAAGCAACCATTATTACCCGAAAATAAATGGACAAGAGCTTTAGGAATGTTCATAACATTTAACGTTGTTATGCTGTCTTTCCTACTTTTTTCAGGATTTTTAGATATACTATGGTTTGGTAAAAAATGAGAGGAATAACAATGGATATTAAAGAACAAGTGATTGAAATTATTGATGATTTATTTATGGAAGATGTCAGTGACATTATGGATGAGGATTTATTCGATGCGGGTGTTTTGGATAGTATGGGAACAGTTGCTTTGATTGTTGAGATAGAAAATCGTTTTGATATTCGTGTCCCGATTTCTGAATTTGGACGTGATGACTGGAATACAGCAAATAAGATAGTTGAAGGGATTGCGGAATTACAAAATGCTTAAACGCTTGTGGTTGATTTTAGGACCTGTTTTATGTGCTTTTCTAATGGTTTTAGCTATTTTATTGTTCTATCCTATTAGATATTCACATCATGCGGAACAAGAAAAGAAACTAGCAGTTACATTAACTTCAGGTACATTTAAGAGTAAGACAAAAAAGACAGAGGCTTTTTCGGATAACTCTCAAAATTATGTCCCGTTTTTTGGCTCATCAGAGTGGTTAAGATTTGACAGTATGCATCCAGCGGTTTTGGCTGAAAAATACAATAGAACATATAGACCTTATTTTTTAGGTGAGCGAGGGACGTCATCGTTGAATCAGTATTTTGGGATGCAACAAATGCTTCCAGCTATTCAAAATAAGTCAGTTGTCTATGTAATATCACCACAATGGTTTACAGCAAAAGGTTATAAGTTAGCAGCTTTTCAACAATATTTCAATAGTGGACAGTTAGCTAGTTTTTTAGAAAATCAAAATGGAGATTTACCTTCTAAATATGCAGCTCAAAGACTTCTAGCTCTAAATCCTACTGTAACGATGAAAGATATTTTGGAAAAAATTTCAGATGGTGAGTCATTAACAGATTTTGACAAATCTTACATTTCTTTTAGAAGTCAAATTAGTCAGCGTGAGGATAATTTTTTTAGTGATTTTATTGTTAAGCCCAATCAAAATTATGAAAAATTAGTTAAACCTCAGTTGGAAAGATTACCAGATGATTTTTCATATGAAAAATTAACTAAAATTGCAATTAATGATGCAAAAAAGCAAACAACAAGTAATGAGTTTGGTATCAATGATGTATTTTATTTTAAAAAAATCAATCATCGATTAGCGAAACTAAAAAATTCGCAATATAAATTTTCTTATTTAAAATCAGCTGAATATACGGATTTACAGCTTGTGTTAAACCAGTTTGCAAAATCTAAAACGAATGTTATGTTTGTGATTCCTCCTGTTAATCAAAAATGGGCAGATTATACTGGCTTAAATATGTCTGATTATCAGGCTACAGTTTCTAAAATTAGATATCAATTGGAAAGTCAAGGTTTTAATCATATTGCAGATTTTTCAAATCAAGGAACAACACCTTATTTTATGGAGGACACAATTCATCTTGGATGGGTTGGATGGTTAGCCTTTGATAAAGCTATTAATCCATTTTTATCAAATCCGACTAGAGCACCTGAATATAAGATTAACAACGACTTTTTAACAAAGTCTTGGGCCAAATATACTGGTGATTATAAACAGTTTTCACCCTAAAGATTTTTATAGTTTAAATTTAAGAATTAAATAGAAGAAAGTTGTCCCAAATGGGACTTTTTTTCATCTAAAATTTAAATGTTTCTAGGTTTTTTTATGTATTTAGAAAAATTTTTAAATGATTTTGACAACTTGATAAAAAAGTGATATATTAACATAAAAAAGAAAACACTTACAAAAGGGGTAAAAATGAAATTTATTGAGAAAAAGCCTAAATATGGCATTAGAAAACTTGCCGTTGGTGTTGGCTCTTGTTTAATTGGTATGGGAATCATTGGCTTATCACCAGTGAGTGCTAATGAAATGGGAGTAGCAATCAATGATAATGTAGATATGGAAAACAGTCACGTTGTAAATACTGTTTCTGTTCCATCTTTGTCTAATGATAATATTGAAAAGGAAGCTATCAATACTAGTGAAGTTAATACTAGTGAAGAATCTGTTTCCACACCTTTAAATTCGAATTCTACAATTGAGGTAAGTACTGAGCGTGATTTCTATGCAAGAGACTCTTACAGAGAAAATGAGGTACTTGTTAAAGAAGATATTTCCACAAATAGTTCTAATAATCAAAGAATCGATTTAACAGATGACCTTGAAAAATTAAAGGCGTTAACTGATGCTACTATTCATATAGAATTTAAGCCATCAGAAAGCGCACCTGCGTTTTATAACCTTTTATCTGCTTCTAGTAAAGAAAAGCGAAATGAGTACTTTACAGTAGCTGTTAATAATGGTGTGGCAATTACAGAAGGTAGAGGTACTAATGGAGAACAATATTATGGTAATTACAATGATGCTCCTTTGAAAATTAAACCAAATGAATGGAATTCTGTAACAGTATCTTTAGACTCAAAAGCTAATAATGGGAAAGGTCAGGTTAGAATATATGTAAATGGTACTTTATCTAGGACAACTAATAAAACTGCTAAATTTATCAAAGATATGCCTGATATTTCCTATTTACAGTTAGGGAAAACTAATCGTGCTAATAATTTAGTTTGGGGTGCTGATATTGATTTTAGAAATGTAACAGTTTATAATCGAGTGTTAACACCATCTGAAGTTTTAGATAGGAGTCGTTATTTAGAGAGATATGAAAGTCCAGTAACTCTTCCAGAGGGAGCGGTTTTAACATCTAAAAAAGATATTTTTGAAAGTGGAAATAACAACCAACCTAATAAGGATGGAATTAAAAGTTACCGTATTCCAGCCTTATTACGAACTGATAAAGGAACATTGATTGCTGGTGCCGATGAAAGACGTCTTCATCCTTCAGACTGGGGTGACATTGGTATGATTGTTAAGAGAAGTGAAGATAATGGTGAGTCTTGGAGTGATAGAATAAATATCTTGAACTTAAGAGATAATCCAAATCCTAAAAAAGCAGATGAATGTTCTCCAATCAGTATTGATATGGCATTAGTACAAGATCCAGTTACTAAACGTATTTTTGCTATCTATGATATGTATCCTGAAGGTAGAGGAATATTTGGGATGACAGAAAAGAAAGAACAAGCATATGTTAAAGTAGGAGATAAATTTTATCAAGCCCTTTACAAAACTGGTGAAAAACAATTATACACTATAAGAGAAAATGGAGAGATTTTTTCTCCGCAAGGTGAAAAAACTGACTATCATGTTGTGGTTAATCCAGTAAAATCTAAGTATAGTGATAAAGGGGACCTTTATAAAGGAGACGAGCTATTAGGGAATATCTATTTTATCACAAATAAAACATCACCATTTAGAGTAGCAAGAGATAGTTATTTATGGGAATCGCATAGTGATGATGATGGAAAAACTTGGTCAGCACCAACAGATATCACTACTATGGTGAAACAAGATTGGATGAAATTTTTAGGTGATGGTCCTGGAACAGGCTTAGTTTTAAAATATGGTCCACATGCTGGCAGAATTTTAGTTCCGACTTATTCAACCAATTATATTTCTCATTTGCAAGGTTCTCAATCTTCACGTTTAATTTATTCAGATGATCATGGAAAGACATGGAAGGCTGGAGCTGCTGTTAATGATAATCGAGTTGTTAATGGAGAGAAGATACATTCTAGTACAATGAATAATAACCTGGCTCAAAACACAGAATCAAGTGTTGTTCAACTTAGAAACGGTGATCTCAAATTATTTATGAGAGGATTAACGGGTGATCTTCAAGTTGCAACAAGTAAAGATGGTGGAGAGACTTGGCTACCAGAAATAAAACGTTATAGTGAAGTTAATGATGTGTATGTTCAATTAAATGCCATTTCAACGATTCAAGATGGACAAGAATATATTATATTAGCTAATGCTAATGGACCACAAAGGCAAAATGGCTATGTAAGATTGGCTAAAGTGTCTGATACTGGGGAACTAACCTGGCTATCTAAGAGATTGATTCAAAGTGGAAGTTATGCTTATAATGCCTTGCAACAAATTGGAGAAAAGGAATTTGGTTTACTATACGAACATAATGAACCTAATCAAAATGTATTTACGCTATCATTTAAACGATTCAATTTTGACTTTTTAACAAAAGAAAGTGATTCTAGTATAAAAGTTTTATCGCCAAGTCAGTTGGATCAAAATTTTGTATATGTTCCTTTTTCTGGTAATATTTTGGTTAACCAATCTCCAATTTTGAAATTATCTAATGGACATAACATAAAATTTTATACACAGTATGAAGGAAATAGTGTATTATTCAGTGCTACACCAGAAGATGCAGGAGCTACAGTTGTTGGTATAGAGTCTGGAAAAATTGAAACTCTTGACGGAAAAACAGTAGATTTAATTGGTCTAAAACTTCCAGGGGAAGCACCTGAAGAAATGAAAGTGACTCAGAATGTCCCATCAGAAGGAGATAAGTCTGTCTATTATGAACAACCAGAACTTGTTGTTACGACTGAATCTATACCTTATAAAACAATTGAACAAGAAGATAGCAGTCTTCGTTTAGGTGAGCGTCGAGTACTTCAGTCAGGAAAAGTTGGAGAACGTCAACTGTTTAAAGAGGTTGTTAGAGATGGTTCTACCGTTAAATCAGAAAAGATGTTGGCTCCGATTGTTACAAAAGAACCAGTTACAGAAATTATAGCTATTGGTGTAGTTCAAAGTTCAGTTTTACCATCAGAAGGAGATAAGTCTGTCTATTATGAACAACCAGAACTTGTTGTTACGACTGAATCTATACCTTATAAAACAATTGAACAAGAAGATAGCAGTCTTCGTTTAGGTGAGCGTCGAGTACTTCAGTCAGGAAAAGTTGGAGAACGTCAACTGTTTAAAGAGGTTGTTAGAGATGGTTCTACCGTTAAATCAGAAAAGATGTTGGCTCCGATTGTTACAAAAGAACCAGTTACAGAAATTATAGCTATTGGAACTGGGGTAATGAACAATACACTTTATCATAAAGATAACTATGAAATTGGTCAATTGAATAAGGTAATGACAACGAGTGAAGTTACTAGCGTGAATTTACATGTTGAAAAAGAAACTGTAGAGATGAGTAGAGTTATGAGGAATCATAGTTTACCTAATACATCTGATAGCAGTCATAAAGAATCTATAGGCTACTTCTTATTATCATTAGGATTATTAGGCTTCATGAGTCAAATAGATAAAAAAAGAAAATATAGATAAAGTAAGAGATTAAAAATAAAAGTAAAATCCGTCTAACGATTAGTAGGTTAGACGGATTTTAAATATATATAAAATATAAACTTTTTACCAAAGTTGTGTTAGACCCGTTATATAACGAGATAGTCTTCCTGTGTAGTTCGAATCAGTCTTTAATTCAGTGATGGCTTCATTGAGTAAGGCTAATTGGTCGGTAATAATTCCATCTACAGGAAGTTGTAAAACTTGCATAATAGTATCACTGTCATTTGGCGTCCAAGCAAAAACTTTTTTATGGTGTTGCTGTGATTTTAAAATGAATGATTTATCTAGAGATGAATATTCCATGGTGTAGCCGTCGGCTATGGTTCTAGGATACACAGAATTAAAGGGGAGAATAAAGTAGCATTCTAGAGTTGGGGCATATTTTTTTATAGATAAAATAACATGGTAGTCAAGAGAATGCATAAGAGATTTATCTTTAATAAGGCGCTCAGCATATTCATCTAAAAAATGTTTCATCATATTTTTAGAATCGGATAGATTTGTTTTAATTTCTACTAGTAAAGGTTGGTCAAGCTTTTCAGCAACTGTCAGATACTCATCAAAAGAAGGTATAGGTGCTGATTGTCCATTTTCAGAGCTGATCATGGCAGTTAGTTCAGATAGGGTATAGTCATGAGTTTCTCCATTATGACCAGTTAGTTTTTTTAAGTTATTGTCGTGCATGACCACAAACTTACCATCTTTAGTCTCTTGAACATCCATTTCCACATAATTAGGTTTCAGTTTTACGGTTTTTTTAAGGGCATCAATAGAATTTTGGACCCCATTGTTATCACTTACTCCTCTGTGTGAAATTGTGACAGGTAATTTAGAATATGGGTAAGAAATATTGTACCAGCCTTCATAAATAAAGATAAGAGATGATATGGCAAGAATTATAAGACTGATTCGATATTTAGGAGCTGATTTTGGTTGTATAGAGAGATGGTCTCCTGTTAGAAGGTGGATAAATCGAATCATAAAAAATGCAATTGCAAGATAATATGCAATTTTGATAATGACAACTTGAATGAGAGCTATGCTTAAAGCAATAGTATTTGGGAGTTTATCTGCCCAGGTTTGTACAAAAACAGAGATAAGGGAGACAATAAAAAAGAGTACAATTGGTAGTGTGATAATCCAAAGAAGTTTAAAAAAGGTTTTAATATGTTGCTTTCCTTTGGTTTTTTGCCAAGAGTAGTTTAGAGCATATCTGACATTGTTGTGGTTAAAAAAGATAATAGGGAGGGCATACATTACTCGTGTTGCTAGCCAGTAAAATAAGATGAGAGCTAGAGTGAAAATGATAGCTAGAAAATCGTTTTTTTCATAATAATCAATAATGAATTGTGGGATGATAAGCTTGTTAAAGTAATAAATATTCAAAACTTTCCGTAAGAAAGGGAATAGAATAATACTATAAGCCAGGATAAAGAAGACTTTATTGAGATGAAATGTCCGCAAGATTTCAACAATATCATTTTTAACTGATTTAATATAAATAATGAGAGGTTTATCTTCTTGTTTGATTAGGTTATTTACCCCGATAAAGATGAGAGCCATTTGAAGATAGGCAATACATAAATTTGATATGAGTAGTAGGATAAATAATAGAGTAATCCACCATTTTTCAGTTAAGACAGCTAAAATATTGCTTTGAGAGAGGTAGTCGTGACCTGATAAAAATAGGAGGCTTTCTGAAGCAAAGGAGTTTAAAGGTATCCAAATAAAATCCATTAGAATAAAAGAAGTGAAAAATAACAATAGAATTTTATCAATATTACTGCTTAATTTTTTGAGTTGATAATACAAATATGTCATTCTCTTAGTTTGCCATAGCTATCAAAGATTTGTCAATGCAAGCATAGTTAAAAGTCGTTACTTTATGAGCTTATGTTATAATAATTTTATGAAAGAAATTACATCCAAATCAAATCCTGTTATTAAGGAAACAAAAAAATTATTGCAAAAAAAATATCGGAAGTCATCGTATCTCATTGAAGGGTGGCATTTATTTGATGAGGCTGTTGCCTATGGTGTTGAAATTTTAAAAATATTTATTGTGGACGGTTATCAAGATAAGGTAAGTTCTTATCAAAATACATATCTTGTGACCAGTGAAATTCTTAAAGAATTATCAGATTCAAAAACACCCCAAGGAATAGTAGTAGAGGTGGCCTATCAAACTGTTACTATTTCAGAACTCACTTCTGGAAAATTTTTAGTTTTAGAGGATGTTCAAGATCCAGGGAATGTGGGAACAATGATTAGAACTGCAGATGCAGCAGGTTATTCTGCTGTATTTATAACGGATCATTCAGCAGATATTTATAATCAGAAAACACTACGTTCCATGCAGGGTAGCCATTTTCATCTTCCAATCATTAGAAAAGACATTGTCAGTATCTTAGATATATTAAAACAATATAAGACTTTTATAATGGCAACAACTCTTTCTAAGGAGTCAAAAGATTACCAGTCAATTAGTCCTCAAAAAAATTTTGCGCTTATTATGGGGAATGAGGGGAAAGGTATTTCAGAATTGGTTGAAAATAAAGCAGATGTCTTAGTCCATATTACTATGCCAGGACATTCGGAAAGTCTGAATGTTGCAGTAGCAGCTGGCATACTTATGTTTCGTTTTATTTAAGAAAATTTGTTATAATAGCTTAATAGAGGTGAATACTATGAAGCGCTATGAAAAAGATAAGGAATTTATGACTTATGTCTCACATTTGATTAGTCATCCAAGATTTCAACGTCTATCAAAAATTGTTCAACATAATCATTCTACAAGGTTAGAGCATTCAATTAATGTTGCTTTCACTAGTTATAAGATTGCAAAAAAATTAGGTTGGGATGCTAGAAGTACAGCAAGAGGTGCTTTACTTCATGATTTTTTTTATTATGATTGGCGAGTGACAAAGTTTAATAAAAGTCATGCTTGGGTCCATCCAAGAATTGCTGTAAAAAATGCTAGAAAATTGACTATCTTGTCTGAGAAGGAAGAAGATATCATTTTAAAACATATGTGGGGTGCAACGATAGCACCCCCACGTTTTAAAGAAGGGTATATTGTAACAATGGTGGATAAGTATTGGGCAGTACGTGAAGCAAGTAGACCAATTGGAAAAGTTATAGAAAAAGGTAGAAAATTTCATTATTTATTAGATAAAAAGGAGAAAAAATGAATAATAACGTTATTTATACACAAACAGATAGTCGTATCAATCAATTTTACGCTAAAATTTATGGATTAGTTGGTATGGGCATTGGTCTTTCAGCCTTTGTTTCATTTTTGATGTTATATGTTTTCAGAGATAATATGATTGCAATAATGTCAGGTCATTCGGTGATTTATTATGGAGCAATTTTTTTAGAACTAGCCTTAGTTTTTATGGCAAGTAGTGCAGCTAGAAAAAATACTCCTGCAGCTTTACCATTATTTTTAACTTATTCAGCTTTAAACGGTTTTACATTAAGTTTTATTATTGCAGCTTACACAGGTGCTACAGTCATCCAAGCTTTTTTATCCTCAGCAGTTGTTTTCTTTGTAATGGCTCTAATCGGTTTTACAACAAAGAAAGATTTATCGGGATTTTCTAAGGCTATTATGGCTGCTATGATTGGCATTGTTGTGGCTAGCTTGATTAATCTTTTCATTGGTAATGGCTTTATTAGTTATGTGATTAGTATTTTATCTGTTTTACTATTTTCAGGATTGATTGCGTATGATAATCAAATGATTAAACGTGTCTATGAATCAACAGGTGGAAATGTTCAAGATGCTTGGGCTATTTCGATGGCATTAAGTCTATATTTAGATTTTATCAATCTATTTATTAGTTTATTACGTCTTTTTGGAAACAATAGTGATTAGTATTTTAAGAGTGGTATTGATCACTCTTTTTTTTTTATATGATGAGTAAATAAAAAAGTAGTAAAAATTTTCTGATAATTTATGGTATAATAAAAAAACTAAAGAGAAGGAAGAGAATTATGAAAAAACCATTTTTAACAAAAGATGCTCTACATGAGATTGTAGCCAAATACTCAACACCCTTTCACATCTATGATGAAAAAGGGATCAGAGAAAAAGCGCGTGCGCTAAATCAAGCTTTTTCATGGAATAAAGGCTTCAAAGAGTATTTTGCAGTTAAGGCGACACCAAATCCAACCATTTTAAAAATTCTACAAGAAGAAAACTGCGGTGTGGATTGTGCGACAGGTGTTGAGTTATTAATGTCTGATAAATTGGGTTTTAAAGATATTATGTTCTCTTCAAATAATACCCCTATCGAGGAATACGATTTTGCTAAAAAAATTGGTGCTATTATTAACTTAGATGCTTATGAAGATATTGCTTATTTGGAAAAAAAATCTGGCTTACCAGAAGTGATTTCCCTTCGATACAATCCGGGTGGTGTATTTTCACTAGGAACTGATATTATGGACCATCCTGAAGAGTCTAAGTTTGGAATGACAAAAGAACAACTGTTTAAAGGGTATAAAGAATTGGCAGAAAAAGGGGTTAAGACCTTTGGTATTCATGCCTTTTTGGCTTCAAATACAGTTACAAATGATTATTATCCAGTTCATGCTAAAGCATTATTTGAACTGGCTGTTGAAATAAAAGAAAACCTGGGGATTTCTTTAGATTTTATCAATTTATCAGGAGGTATAGGAGTTGACTATCACCCTGATCAAACACCTAACGATATTGCTGTGATTGGAGAAGGTGTACGTAATGCTTTTGAAGCTATTTTAAGACCAGCTGGTTTAGGAAATTTAAAAATCTTTACAGAACTTGGACGTTTCATGCTTGCTCCGCACGGGCATCTAGTAACAAAAGTAACCCATAAAAAGAAAACTTATCGTACTTATCTTGGTGTTGATGCTTGTGCTGTCAATCTCTTAAGACCAGCTATGTATAATTCTTATCATCATATCACTAATGTTGATAGAGAAACTAGTACAGTAAATGAAGTAGTTGATGTAGTTGGTAGTTTATGTGAAAACAATGATAAGTTTGCAATTCAAAGAGAATTACCCAAGACTGATATAGGTGATTATTTGGTCATCCATGACACAGGAGCTCATGGTTTTTCAATGGGTTACCAATATAATGCAAGGCTTCGTTCTTCTGAATTACTTTATAAGCTTGATGGTAATGTAGAGATGATTCGTAGAGCAGAAAAACCTGAGGATTATTTTTCAACCTTATATGGCTTTAATTTTGAAGATTAAGCGTATATTTGTCACAAACCTTTAATTTTGCTATAATAATAATCATAAAGATTAGGAGATGAAATAAAAATGACAACTTTCCTTTGGGTATTATTATTAATTATTGCAGCCCTTGCAGGTTTTACTGGAGGTGTATTTTTTACACGTAAACAGATTGAAAAAGAAATTAGTCAACATCCACGATTGACGCCTGATGCAATTCGTGAAATGATGAGCCAAATGGGTCAAAAACCTAGCGAAGCTAAAATTCAACAAACTTACCGTAATATCGTAAAACAGTCAAAAGCTGCTGCGGCAAAATCAAAAAAATAAATTGATTTTAAGGATACCCTTTTATTAAAACAGAAGGTATATGTCGAGCAAGGTGTGTCCTAAAAACACCCTTTCTTTAAGAACGGGGCTCAGAATGAAAAACTCAGTTGGCTCTGTCTGCTGAGTTTTTTTGATGTTTGGAGTAATGTAATGAATAATAGAGCGATTGGTTTTTTAGATTCAGGTGTTGGAGGTTTGACAGTAGTCAAAGAGTTAATGAGACAGCTCCCACATGAAAAAATTGTTTATATTGGGGATTCTGCTAGGGCACCTTATGGGCCCAGGACTGTTGACCAGATTAAAGAGTTTACTTGGGATATGGTTAATTTTTTAGTCACTAAAAATGTGAAAATGATTGTTTTTGCATGCAATACAGCAACAGCAGTTGCTTGGGAAGAAGTCAAAGAAGCATTAGATATTCCAGTCCTAGGTGTCATTTTACCTGGAGCTAGTGCAGCGATAAAATCTTCATCAACAGGTAGGATTGGTATTATTGGAACACCGATGACAGTTCAATCAGATGTCTATTCTAAAAAGATTCATTTTTTAGCTCCACAAGTTATTGTAGAGAGTGTGGCATGTCCTAAATTTGTTCCAATTGTTGAGTCAAATCAGATGTCATCAAGTGTTGCTAAAAAAGTTGTTTATGAAGCTTTGGAACCTTTGGTTGGAAAAGTTGATACATTGGTTTTAGGATGTACTCATTATCCTCTTTTACGATCAATTATCCAAAATGTCATGGGGCCTAATGTTAAATTAATTGATAGCGGTGCAGAATGCGTCCGTGATATCTCAGTTTTACTTAATTATTTTCAGATTAATGCTAGTTGTGAGCCATCATTACTGGAACATCGCTTCTATACAACAGCAAGTGAAGAAAGTTTTAAAGTCATTGCTGAGCAATGGTTAGGTCAAGCTATACATGTGGAACATGTTAATATCTAGTTTAGGAGAAAAAAATGTCAACAAAAATATACGAGTATAAAGATGATGAGGATTGGTACATTGCAAAGTGTGATGTAGAGTCATTGAATATCACTTCATTTGAGGGAGATGTTAAAGATAATGCAATGAAAGTGTTACATAGCTTGTCTTTTTTAGGTGATCTTAACCTATCTGTCCATATAGTATCGTACTCATCGGACCTTAAATTTTTGACTTTTTTACTAGATATTATAAATACAGTCTATACCCGTTCTTTGACGATGACACAACATCAAGGACTTATTTTAATTAGTGAAAATGGGACTTTGTACTCTGTTTTGACGCCAAAAGAAGGTGTTTCTGTGGATACTATATTAGGTAATCATTTAAAGCATCAACTTGGAGATAGTATCTTAATTGCGACACATAATGAAGGAAAAGTTAAAGAATTTAGGCGAATGTTCCAAAAAATAGGGATAAGTGTTGAAAGTTTAAATGATTATCCAGAATTACCAGAAGTAGAGGAAACAGGAGTAACCTTTGAAGAAAATGCCAGGTTAAAAGCTGAGACAATTGCATCGTTGACAGGTCAAATGGTACTAGCTGATGACTCAGGTTTAAAGGTTGATATTCTTGGTGGAATGCCTGGTGTTTGGTCGGCACGATTTTCTGGTCCGGATGCGACAGATGAGAAAAATAATTTAAAACTGTTGCATGAACTTGCTATGGTTTTTGAATTGAAAGATAGAAAAGCACAATTTCATACATGTCTAGTTGTAGCTGCCCCTCACAGAGAAAGTTTAGTAGTTGAAGCTAACTGGGAAGGTTATATAGGATTTGATGCAAAAGGATCAAATGGCTTTGGATATGACCCACTATTTTTAGTGGGTGAAACAGGTAGAACTTCAGCAGAGCTAACAGCAGATGAAAAAAATAAAATTTCACATAGAGGTCAAGCAGTTAAAAAATTAATGGAGGTCTTTCCATCATGGCAACAAAAACAATCATTGTAATGAGTGATTCTCATGGCGATAGAGAAATCGTTAAAGAAATTAAATCTCGTTATATCGGTAAAGTAGATGCTATTTTTCATAATGGGGACTCAGAGTTGGATTCTTTAGATCCTATTTGGGATGGTATTTATGTTGTTTTGGGAAATTGTGATTTTTTAGCAGATTTTCCAACAAAATTAGTTGTTGATTTGGACGGTTTTCGTATTGTTCAAACTCATGGGCATCTATATAATATAAATTTTTCATGGGATAAGCTTGATTTTTTAGCACAAGAAGAAGATGCAGATCTATGTCTATATGGTCATCTCCATAGACCTGCTGCTTGGAAAAATGGAAAAACTCTCTTTTTAAACCCCGGAAGCATCTCACAACCTAGAGGTGAGATAAATGAAAAACTTTATGCCAAAGTTGAAATAAGTGACGAACAAATTAAAGTTGATTTTTTAACAAGGAAACATCAGATTTTTTCAGGACTTTCACAGGAGTTTAAACGATGATTGCTAAAGAATTTGAAGACTTTATTTTAGAACATCTTGATAATTATCTTATTCCAGAATCTGAGCTTGCTATTTTCATTGATACACATAATGCTGACCATGTGTTATTACTACTTGCTCATAATGGCTATTCTAGAGTGCCTGTAATCACTAAAGAAAAGTTTTATAAGGGAACGATTAGCATCTCTGATATTATGTCCTATCAAGACAAACACTTTTTAACAGAATGGGAAATGTCACAAACAGATATAGGGGTCATGGTTAATGATATTATCGAAGTTGTTCATACCGATTCTAGTTTGACAGAGATTATGCATAAACTAGTAGAGTATCCGTTTTTACCTGTGGTTGATAATAACGAAAAATTTGTAGGGATCATTACAAGAAAATCCATTTTAAAAGCAATAAATAGTTTGTTGCATAATTTTACAAAAACTTATGAGATTAAACCACATGAATAATTGGATTATAGAGTTTTTAGATTGTAAAGATTTATCAGAAAATAGTTATAAGTCCTATTTTTATGATTTACGTCAGTTTAATCATTTAGTGGAGCAGAAGATTACAGAGGAAAAGTTAAAAATTTACCAAGCACATTTGAATCAGCTATCATTATCTGCTCAATTAAGAAAATTATCGGCAGTGAATCAATTTTTGGAGTTTCTCTACTTTAAAAAGCATATTAGTCATTTTTATAAACTTGAATTATTATCGAAAAAAAATAGCAATCATAAAAAAGATTATCAGTTGATTGATTTAGAGGTTTTATATGATAAAAATCAAGATGGATTGAGTGGGCAATATATTGCTTTATTGATTTTTGAATTGGGGCTCTTACCAACTGAGATTTTACATTTGAAACAAACAGATTTTAATAGTGATTTTCAAATATTGAGGGTTGAAAAAAAGGCTTTTTTTAGAATTTTAAATGTATCAGAGTGTTTACTTCCCTTTTTGGAAGATTTACAAGATGGTCAAAAGAATTACCTATTTGATTTTAAGGGGAGACCCTATTCTCGCCAATGGGCATTTAATCAGTTAAATAGATATCTTGAACAAGTTGGTTACGCAGATATGACTGCTCAAAGTTTAAGAGAACAGTATATTTTGAGACAAATTGACTTGGGAGTAAGTTTATTTGAACTTATGAAACAACTTGGCTTAAAGAGTCCTACAACTTTAGAAAAGTATTTTAGAACATAATGGATATAATTTTAAAAGATTTTGAAGGACCACTTGATTTACTACTACATTTGGTCTCACGCTATAAGATGGATATTTACGACGTGCCAATTGTTGATGTCATTGAACAATACCTTTCTTACATAGAGACGCTACAAGTCATGCGTCTAGAAGTAGCTGGGGAATATATGGTAATGGCTAGTCAATTGATGTTAATTAAAAGTCGTAAATTATTACCTAAAGTAGTTGATAGTATTATTGAAGAGGATCCTGAATTAGAATTACTTAGTCAAATTGAGGAGTATAGTCGCTTTAAAGAAGTAAGTCATCGACTAAATGAACAACATGAAAAACGTGCTAAGAATTTTAGCAAAGAAAAACAAGAGATTTTAGTCGAAGAAGCAAAGTTAGCTCATGATAAAACAGTTATGGATATCTTTTTGGTTTTTTCACAGGTTATCTCAAGGCAGCAACATAAAATACAGTCTAGTAAAGCCATTATTGAAAAAGAAGATTATAAGATAGATGATTTAATGATTTCGTTAAAAACACGTCTTTCTAATGAAACCGAGCTTTTATTTACGACTTTTTTAAATACATGTGAGAGTTTGTATGAGATGGTTTCGAGTTTTCTAGCCTTGTTAGAATTAGTTAAGATTCATGAAGTATCCGTAGAGCAGAAAGAAGAATTTTCAGATATTTTGATTAGAAAAGGACAGTTATGGACCATTTAGCTAAGATAGAGGCTTTATTATTTGTTGCTGGTGAGGAGGGATTAAGTTTAAGACAACTCTCGGAGATTTTACATCTTCCTCCAACAGCTCTGATACAACAGTTAGAGAAATTAGCAGATGCATACAACCTAAATGATTCTTCTGCTTTAGAACTTATCGAAACTTCTAAAACCTACAAGTTAGTGACAAAAGCGATGTATTCTGAATTATTAAAAGATTATGCTAAATCACCTATCAATCAGAGCTTATCACGGGCTAGTTTAGAAGTTTTGTCAATTATTGCTTACAAACAACCTATAACCAGAATTGAAATTGATCAGATTAGGGGTGTAAATTCAAGTGGGGCTATTAGTAAATTAGTTTTATTGGGATTAATTAAAGAAGCTGGAAAAAAAGAAGTGATAGGTCGCCCAAATCTTTATGCCACAACGGATTACTTTTTAGATTTTATGGGTATAAATCAATTAGACGAACTTGTTGATATTTCAGATATCCATGTTGAAAATGAACAACTTGTTTTATTTAGAGAAACGGAAATAGAATTAGAAAATGAGAATTAATAAATATATTGCACATGCAGGAATAGCTAGCAGACGTAAGGCTGAGGAACTTATCAAAAAAGGATTGGTCACTTTAAATGGACAAACGGTTACTGAATTAGCAACTCTTGTTAAATCGGGGGATATTGTTGAGGTTTCAGGTAGTCCAATTTATAATGAAGAAAAGGTATACTATCTATTAAATAAACCTAGAGGGGTTATATCTAGTGTTTCAGATGAAAAGGGGAGAAAGACGGTTATCGATTTGTTGCCACAAGTTAAAGAACGTATTTATCCTGTTGGAAGGCTAGATTGGGATACTTCTGGTCTTTTGATTTTGACAAATGATGGTGATTTCACAGATAAAATGATTCACCCAAGAAATGAGATAGATAAGGTCTATTTAGCGCGTGTTAAAGGAATAGCGACAAAAGAAAACCTACGTCCTTTGACTAAAGGTGTTATTATTGACGGTAAAAAGACTAAGCCAGCACGCTATAACATAATTAAGGTAGAAGCAGATAAAAATAGGTCAATTGTTGAATTAACCATCCATGAGGGTCGTAATCATCAGGTTAAGAAAATGTTTGAATCTGTTGGTTTATTGGTTGATAAACTTTCTAGAACTCAGTTTGGGACTTTGAATTTAACTGGACTTAGACCAGGAGAAGCAAGACGTCTTAATAAAAAAGAAATTAGTCAACTCCATAATTTGTCTGTCAATAAAATCTAATGAAGTATATTTTAATTTCACTGGTTCGTTTTTATCAGACTACTATTTCTCCTTTTTTTCCTGCAACTTGTAGGTATCGACCGACATGTTCACATTATATGATTGAAGCGATTGAAAAACATGGTTACAAAGGAGTCATAATGGGGATTGCTAGAATTTTAAGATGTCATCCATGTGTTAAAGGTGGATATGACCCTGTACCTGAAGTATTTAGTTTAAAAAGAAGTCATCGTAATGACATTTAAAAACACCTTCCAATGTTGGGAGGTGTTTTTGTTGTTAAAATTTAGACCATGTTTTAGGTAGGAATAAAAAGAGTAGTGGATAGATTTCTAGTCGACCAGCAATCATAGCAAAAGCCATAATAAGTTTGGAGAATGGACTAAAAATTGCAAAGGTATCGGTAGTTCCTAATAATGGTCCGATATTGTTAAAAGTAGATGCCGCTGCACTTGCTACAATCATAAAATTATTATTATCTAAAGATAAGATAAGTGTTAGTGCGATTAGTATTGCTGAATAGACGGTAAAGTATTTTAAAATACTGTGTTGTGTCTGTTTGTCTAAAGTTTCACCGTTTAGACTAAGTGAGGTGATACGATTTGGTTGTGAGCTGGTTTCAATTTGATTTTTTGAAATTTTACCTAGGACCAATACACGCATTACTTTGATACCTCCAGCTGTTGACCCTGCACACCCCCCAATAAACATCAATAGTAGAAGAATGAATTGTGAAAATAGAGGCCAGCTTGTAATATCTGTTATCCCAAAACCTGTTGTTGTGATGACAGTTGCTACTTCAAAGAAGGCATATTCGATTCCTTGAGATACTGTTTGATAAAGACCGCCAGTATTTAACCAGATTAATAGTGTCGACACGAAAACAATTGAAAAATAAGTAATTAGTTCTTGGTCTTTAAAGAAAAGTTTAAATTTACGTAATAATATGAAGTAGTAAAGATTAAAATTAATACCAAACATTAAGGTTCCAACAGATATGATATTTGCGATTAAATCACTATGATAATGCGCAATGGAATCATTGTACACAGCAAAACCACCCGTTCCTGCTCCTCCCATAGAGATAACCAGACTATCGTATACTGGCATGCCTGCTAGGCATAGGATAAGTGCAAAAATTGCAAACATGATGAGGTAAATCAGATAAAGGATTCGTGCCGTATCTTTTAATTTTGAAACAACTTTACCAAAAACGGGTCCAGGTACTTCTGCCTTCATGACTTCAAGATGATTATTTTTGCTATTATCCATAATAGCTAAGGCAAAAACAAGGACCCCCATACCACCAATAAGGTGGGCAAAACTTCTCCAAAATAATAGCGAATGTGATAGTACAGAGACATCAGGAAGAATAGTTGCTCCAGTCGTTGTAAAACCAGAACTCATTTCAAAGAAGGCATCGATAAGGCTAGGTATTTGACCAGAAAATACAAAAGGAAGTGCTCCGAAAAAGGACCAAAGTATCCAGCAAAGAGCAACGATAATCATTCCTTCTTTTGTATAGATGTGGTAATTTTTAGGTTTAAAAGCGATACCAAGAAAGCCAATACTAAACAGACATAAAATAGTCAATAAAATGCTAAAAATGATATGGCTACTTTCATGGTAGATGAAGGCTACGATTAGAGGAACAAATAACTGCAAACCTTCAATAATAAGTAGTTTTGATGTTAAATATCGAATCATTCCAGTATTCATGGTTTACCTCGCTAATAAATCATAGATATGATTTATATTTTTTAGGAGTGTGACGATAACGACCTTGTCCCCTACCTTAATACTATCTTGTCCTGTTGGGAAAATGGTTATTCCTTGACGAATAATAGCAGCAACTAAAACATTTGGTTTGAATTTAATTGTTGCAAGATTAGTATTTGCTAATTTATTAGTTTCACCGATTGAAAATTGGAGCGTCTCGATTTCACCATTTGCAACGTGATGTAAGGCATCAAGATTTGAGTCTTGGGCATTAACACGTCCTCGAATAAAATGCATCATGGTATCAACAGCAATGTTTTTAGGGGTAACAATACTTGAAAATTCTTTTGCTGAAATAATTTCAAGCAGACTGGTACGGTTGACCTTTGTAATATTTTTTTGGACACCGATAGATTCTAAAAACATAGATGAAATAATATTTTCCTCATCAACACCTGTTAAAGTTGCTACAGCATCAAATTTATCAGCATTTTCTTCTAAGAGTAAATTTTTAGCTGTACCATCACCTAAAATAATTGGAACGTTTGGAAATTCTTGACTAAAAAATTCGGCACGCTCTTGATTAGACTCAATAACCTTAGCATGAATAGTGGTATTTTTAAGTATATTTAAGAGATAGTATGCAATACGTCCTGCACCAATAAGTAGTATACTCTCAATAACTTTTGCCTTAATAAAGTTATGGAATAGAATCATTTCTACACGCGCACCAGTTACAAAAATTTTGTCCCCTGGTCTAATAATAGCGTCACCATCTGGGATAATTAGTTTACCATCATGTTCGATCGCACAAATAACCAATTTAGAGAATTTCTTTCTGAATTGAGAGACACTCATTTCAACTAGTTTTCCATTATCTGCTATCTTGTACTCCATGATCATTACACGTCCATTAACAAAGTGTTCTACTGATAGAGCATTTGGAAAATCAACGGAGTTTGCAATATATCTAGCTGTTAAAAGTTCTGGATTTACAATTAATGAAAAACCCAAAAAGTTTTTATCTTTAAAATATGCGTTAGAGTATTCAGGGTTTCTCACACGTACAATAGTTTCTTTTGCTCCCATACGTTTTGCTAATATGGCAGAAATCATATTGAGTTCATCCGTATCTGTCATTGCAATCAAAATATCGCAATTTTCAACATTAGCCTGCTCAAGAATCTTATAATTAGCACCATTACCTAAAATAGTGAGAATATCAAGACGTTTACTGACATTTTTTAAAACGGATTCTTTTTTTTCAATTAATGTGACATCGTGCTTTTCCTCAACCAAAGCACGACATAAGGCAGTACCGACTTTTCCGCCTCCTATAACAATAATTCTCATTATAACCTCCAAAATATATCTTCTATCATACTCCTTTTTACTTAAAATTTCTAGCAATATTGGTTATTCATCTTGCAAAAGTGAGATGATAAGTTTATAATTAGTTCTATGTTTTTTAGGAGGTTGTTAAGTGTTTACTCACATTAAAAACTTTTTTATAGGAGACCCTTTAGAGTCTGATCAGAGTTCAGATGGTCATTTGCTTGGTAAAATGCAAGCACTAGCTATGTTATCTAGTGATGCATTATCATCAATTGCTTACGGTCCAGAACAGATTGTTTTAGTTTTAACTGCTGTTTCCAGTGCTGCCATTTGGTGGTCTTTACCTATAGGTATTGCGGTATTAATTTTGCTAGCTAGTCTAACGATATCTTATCAACAGGTTATCCATGCTTATCCTAAAGGAGGAGGAGCTTATGTTGTTTCTACAGAAAACCTATCTCCTAGCTTAGGACTTATTGCAGGTGGTAGTCTTCTAGTTGATTATATTTTGACAGTAGCTGTTTCAGTTTCATCTGGTGCTGATGCGATAACGTCAGCTTTTCCTATGATAAAGGAACATAACTTATCAATTTCAATAGTTCTAGTATTAGTATTAATGTTGATGAATCTACGTGGGCTACGTGAATCTGCTGCCTCGCTAATGATACCAGTCTATCTTTTCATTATAACGACAATTTGTTTATTAGTATTTGGTATCTTTCAAATTTTCACCGGTCATGTCGCTTATACACCAACTGCCCATATAGGGAAGGTTGTTCCTGGAGTGGGGTTGATTTTAATTTTACGTGCTTTTACCAGTGGTTCTGCATCGTTAACAGGAGTTGAGGCTATTTCAAATGCCGTTCCTTTCTTTAAAAAACCTAAACCTGTTAATGCAGCCAAAACCTTGATGATTATGTCTGTCATTCTAGCGTTTATGTTTGCGGGAATTACCTTTTTAAATTATTGGTTAGGTATCACTCCTTCAGAACATATCACTATTTTAGCCCAAATGGCACAGAGAATTTTTGGAGACTCTCCTATTGGAAAAGTATTTTTCTACCTTTTTCAAATTTCGACAGCTCTTATTTTGGCTGTTGCTGCAAATACAGGTTTTTCGGCTTTTCCTATGTTGTCCTTTAATATGGCTAAAAACAAGTATATGCCACATTTATTTATGGAAAAAGGAGCTCGTTTAGGTTATTCAAATGGGATTATCACATTAGCCTTAGGAGCAATCTTGCTCTTGTTTATATTTGATGGTTCTACTGAAAAATTAATTCCATTATATACAATAGGTGTATTTATTCCATTTGCCTTATCTCAAACAGGGATGGTAGTTCATTGGAAGAAAAAGCATGGGTCTCAATTTATGAGATTTTCAGTAGCTAATATTATTGGTGCAGTCATTTGTTACGTTATTATTGCCATTTTACTCATATTTAGATTAGGCAATATCTGGCCTTTCTTTCCGATTATCATTGTTTTAATGTGTCTGTTTTATTCTATTAAACACCACTATAATAATGTGGCTCAACAGTTAAGAATCGATACTAAGACATCAGGTATTTCATTTAAAGGAAACACTGTTCTAATTTTAGTTGGAACGATGACTCAGGCTACAATTCGTGCTGTCAATTACGCTAGAAGTATTGGTGATACTGTAATTGCTATGCACGTGTCAACTGTCGAAACTCAAGATAAAGATAGAGAAATCAAAGAAGAATTTTACTCTTGTTTTCCAGATGTTCAATTCGTTAATATTGAGACTAATTATCGTGATATTGTATCACCAACTGTTAAGTTTGTTGAGGAGATGACTCATAAGGTAACAAAAGAAGGTCAAGCTATGACTGTAGTAATACCTCAATTTGTTCCAAAACACAATTGGCAAAATATTTTGCATAATCAAATGAGCCTACGTCTAAGAACACGATTAAGATGGCATGAAGATATTATTGTTTCAACCTATTCGTATCATTTAAAAAAATAAAAGGATTTGTAACTATTGACATTGTTATGTAACATGCTATAATAGATGACAAATATTGATTAATTTAAATCAGACCTGTTGTGATTTAAGTTAGTGAATAGGTTGCAGCCACATGACTTGCTGAGTTTTAACTCCGGGTCATGTGGTTTTTTGATATAATAATCTAAAAAGGAGATAATATGTTTGAGAATTTAGAAAATCATAGTCATAAAAAAAGTAATGGGAAAAATCATATTGTTCTTTTTGAACCACAAATTCCAGCAAATACAGGCAATATTGCTAGAACTTGTGCAGCAACAGATAGTTCACTTCATATCATTAAGCCTATGGGTTTTCCTATTGATGATAAAAAAATGAAGAGAGCAGGGTTAGATTATTGGGATAAACTAGATATTTATTTTTATAATGACCTTGAGGAATTTATGACTACTTACAGGGGAGAACTTCATCTGGTTTCGAAATTTGCAGAAAAGGTCTATTCTGATCAATCTTATAATGATGGCTTAGACCATTATTTTATGTTTGGTCGTGAGGATAAAGGACTTCCAGAAGAATTTATGCGTCAATATTCAGATAAGGCTATTCGTATTCCTATGAATGACCAACATGTTAGAAGCCTAAATGTTTCTAATACGGTATGTATGATTGTTTATGAGGCTCTAAGGCAACAAAACTTCAATGGCTTAGAATTGACACATACCTATGAGAAAGATAAGCTAAAGTGATGAATGATAGGGAAAAACAGATTTATGACACTATTGAAAACTATGTTTTTAATCAAACTCATGGTGAGGCTAGTGGTCACGATTGGTGGTATCCTTACCGAGTAAAAGAGTTACGTTTGAAGTTAGCAAAATCTGAAGGAGGAGATATTTTTATTTGTCAGCTTTGAGCTTTATTGCATGATTTGATAGATGATAAATTGGTTTATAATCCTAAAGAAGCACTGGTAGAACTAAAATTAGATTTTCAAAAATTTGGATTGTTTTCTGATGAAATAGATGAAATTAGTGATATTATTAGTAAAATGTCTTATAGAACTAACCTTAAAAAAAGCAGAAATTGAACTTAAATGGGCAAATTGTACAAGATGCTGATAGGTTAGATGCTATTGGGGCGATAGGTATCGCACGGTGAATGGTTTATTCAGGTTCTAAAAATAGGATAATCCATAATCCAGAATGTTTAAATAAGGTGAAATTGCTAAGTGCTAATGAGTACCTTAGGAATGAAAGAACTGCGATTGAGCATTTTTATGAAAAATTGTTACACCTTAAAGATTTAATGAATACAGAAACTACTAAAAGACTAGCGGTTAAAAGACATGAGTTTATGCTAACCTTTCTAGATGAGTTCTATCAAGAGTGGGACGGGCTAATATAATTGACATTATTTTGAAAGTAAATGTGTGCAAATTTCTTGCAAACGTTTGCTTTTTTTGGTATGATTAGAGTGTCTTCAGGGCAGGGTGAAATTCCCGACCGGCGGTAACAAGATAACTTGAAGTCCGCGAGCGAAAGCTGATGTGGTGAAATTCCACAACCGACAGTAAAGTCTGGATGGGAGAAGGCTAAGGGTTTTTTGTATACTCTTTGTGACTTCTTTCAATTTTTAAAATTGGAGGAATTTTTTATGTTGTCAAATACTCGTAAATTAGTAATGATTGCTATTTTATCTGCGTTATCTTTCGTGTTATTATTTTTTAATTTCCCGATTATACCTGGTGCAGATTTTTTGAAAATTGATTTTAGTATCATTCCTATTTTATTTGCATTGGTCCTCTTCGACCTAAAGAGTGGTTTATGGGTTTTGTTAATTCGCTCATTACTAAAATTGATATTGGATAATCAAGGTGCAAATACTTATATAGGGTTACCTATGAATATAGTTGCTTTAGGGTTATTTTTAGTTTCCTTTGCTATTATTTGGAAAAAACATAGAGGAACAGTAAGTTATATTATTGCAAGTATAGTAGCTACAATTGTGTTAACTGTAGCGATGGTATTTTTAAACTTTATTTATGCAATTCCACTTTACGCTAAATTTGCCAATTTTGATATCGGGAAATTTATTGGTATTGGAAAATATCTCTTTGGCATGGTGGTTCCGTTTAATATTGTCGAAGGAATTATTTTATCCGTTGCCTTCTATATTGTTTATCTTGCTTGTCGTTCCTTATTAGAAAGACATAAACAATAATGATAAAATCAAAACAACCTTATTTATTGTGGTCATCTTTTGCTTTTTTAGCTTTTGTGATGTTAGGATATTGTGTCAAGTTTACACCTGAAGTTTTAAAATCATTTGACGCACCTATACAAACTGCCATTAGAGGGCAATTACCACAGTTTTGGACAACTTTTTTTTCAAGTATCACAGTACTTGGAAACACTTCGACACAAGTGATTTTAGTTGTTATCGTATTCTTATTTTTCAGTTATAAAAAATGGTATGTTGAATCGTACTATATGGTGGGAAATGGCTTGATTTCTGCTATCTGTATTTTAAGCTTAAAAAATATTTATCAACGCCCTAGACCTAGTATTAGTCATTTGGTTGAAGCACATGGCTATTCGTTTCCAAGTGGACATTCTATGGGGAGTATATTGATTATTGGTGGACTAGCTATTGTGTTGTACCAACGTATGGCAAGTCCTATACTTAAAAAGGTTATTGCGCTATTACTTGGTGTACTCATTTTACTAATAGGGATTTCAAGAATCTATGTAGGTGTACATTATCCAACAGATGTTATGGCAGGCTTTTTATTAGGATCAGCCTTCTTATCTTTACTTTATCCATTTTATCTTCAAAAACGATTTGAATGGCGATTTAAGAGTAAACAAAAATAAGATTGAATAGTAAAAAAATTGGAGTTATCCAATTTTTTTATGGTGTTATTAAGATACTAATTTAGTAATTTAATCAATTCTATAAATTTTTTCTATTAAGAATCGGCAAATTATGATAAAATTTTTTAATGAAATAAAGGAGAATGTTATGGAAAGACCTTTAGAGTTTTCGCACCACTTTCTAACCTCCATTCTTGATAAAGATGCCATTTGTGTAGATGCTACTATGGGTAATGGTAATGATACAATTTTTTTGGCTGAACGTTGCCAAAAAGTATATGCTTTTGATATTCAAGAACAGGCTATTCAGAATACAAAACGTCGTCTAAAAGAAAAAAATATTGAAAATGTTTGCTTAATTCTAGATGGACATGAAAATGTAGATACTTATGTCTCTAAGATACGAGCTGCAATTTTTAATCTTGGTTACCTTCCTCAAGCTGATAAATCTGTTGTTACAAAATCTCAGACAACTTTATTGGCTTTAGAGAAGATTATAGATATGCTCGAGCATAAAGGTCGTGTAGCGATTATGGTCTATTACGGACATGATGGTGGAAATGATGAAAAGGAGGCGATTTTATCCTTTGTATCTCATTTACCCCAAGATAATTTTACAGTAATGTCTTATCAAGCTCTAAATCAGAAAAATACACCGCCATTCTTGATTATGATTGAAAAACGATAAAGGAGAAAAAATGAGTTTAGAAAATCACTTCCATGAGAAGTTAGTAGAGATGCGACATAAATACCTTGAAAAAGAAACACATCGTGTTGATTTACCTAAACAACAATTACAAAAATCAGCTTCTGTTAAGGCTAAACTAGCTGACTTGGAAGTTCAAAGGTGTCAACTCTTACGAGAGCATCGAGATTTAAATACAATTGAAACTAAAATTTTAAAACAGAAAGAACGTCTGGAGATTTTAAAATCGTTACATAAGAATTAGGAGAAGATATGGAACCATTACTTATTGTTATTATTTTTCTTCTAATGTTAATTGTCTCAAATGTAATTAACCGTATTTTTCCTAAATTTCCTTTGCCTATGATTCAATTATTTTTTGGAATTGGCATTGGTCTATTGCTAAAAAAACATGAGTTTGAGCTGGATTCAGAATTGTTCTTAGCTTTTGTCATTGCTCCTTTAAACTTTAGGGAAGGTCAAGAAAGTGATATTTCTAGTTTTATAAAATATAAGAAAATCACAAGTTATCTCATTTTACCAACAGTTTTTATTACAATGTTGGCTATTGGTTATGTCACTGGAAAACTTCTTTCAATTGAAGTTCCTTTGGCTGCTAGTTTTGCCCTAGGTGCTGCATTAGCTCCAACGGATGCTGTAGCTTTCTTATCAATATCAAAGCGTTTCAATTTTCCTAAAAGAATCTCCACGATTTTAACTCTAGAAGGTCTTCTTAATGATGCCAGTGGTTTGGTAGCTTTTCAGTTTGCTATTGCAACTCTTATAACAGGTAGCTTTTCACTTTTAACAGCGAGCTTTCAATTGTTTTGGGCAATCATAGGTGGTTTTTTGGTAGGTTTAGTTATCTCACTATTAAATCGAGCATTTTTATCATTACTTGAAAAGATTGATGCAGCTGATGTTACGGGAGCATTATTACTGGAGTTGACATTACCGATTTTGTCTTATTTTGTGGCTTCATTAATGGGAGTTTCTGGTATCATTGCTTGTGTGATTTCAGGTCTATCACAGGCCAGTCGGTTTAAAAAAATTCGGTTATTTGATGCCGAGGTCGATCGTGTGAGTATGATTGTCTGGAATGCAATTAATTTTATTTTAAATGGTTTTGTCTTTATTTTATTTGGTTTTGTTTTGACAGATATTCTAAAGCCTGCTTTAGAGAATGAGGAAATTAGTAATTTACATTTATTTTTAGTTGTTATAGTTGTAACACTGCTATTATTTGTTATACGCTTTTTAATGATTTCAATCTATGCGATTTTCAATACAAAAAATAAAAATGAAACCTTCAAATTTGATGATGTTTTACTTTTGACATTTTCTGGTGTTAAAGGAACGGTATCGATTGCTACTATCCTTTTATTACCTAAATTAGATACTTATGATTATTCGGTTTTGATTTTTATTGTAGGATCTGTAACTTTGTTAAGCTTTTTAACAGGGATGCTTGTGCTTCCTATACTGAATAAAGGAAATAAAAAAATAGAAGATACTGAAGACCCTATGCAGATTGCTATTTTAAATGACGTTATTCAGGTATTGGAAGAAGATATTGCACTGACTGATGAAAAAGGTCCTCTTTATGCAGCTATTGATAATTATAATAGTCGTATTGAAAATTTAATTTTAGATGCTGAGTCTGCTCAAGTTAAAAAAGATTTAGCTTATCTTAGATTGATGATTATTGGAATTGAGAGTGATAGTTTAGAATACTATTTTTCAAAAGGACAAATTGATATTATTGAATACCGTATTTATCAACGTTACCTTCACCACTTGGAAGATAAAATCAATCGAGGATTTGTTTCGACATTTAAATATTTTTTCAGAATTAGTCTAAGGGTAGGCAGAAAATTATTTCATGAACTTATTACATTAGCCCCAACAATGCGAGATTTCCTAAAGGATAAGCCTCAGAATATTAAATTAACCTCTACGAATCGTGAGCATTTATTGGAGCTTTACTTGATTAATACTGAACTTGTATTAGAAAGTTTAGCTGATCTTGATGGCGTTTATGATCCAGAATTGTTAGCCTTTCTTAAGCACTCTCGTTTAAGAGAAGCAGAGATTATGGAGTCTGGGGCTTTTGTAGAGAGGGTCTTAACACGAGTGAAACCAGATAATATTGATGAGATGTTAAGAGGTTATTATCTTGAACGCAAATTGATTTCAGAATATGAAAAAAATCAGCTAATTACTGAGAAGACAGCAAGACATTTGCGTCAAAATGTTAACAAGTTAGAAAGTTACTCATTGAGAGAAGCAAGCAATACCATACCTTATCAAGTTATCTCTCAAGCTAGAGGAAATTCATAATACAAGATAATTTACTTTATTGTTCCAAAGTAAGTTAAAAAGTCCTTCGAATGGATAGTCGAAGGACTTTTTTTATTTATGTCATTCTTTAATTCTAAAAAAACGGTTAATGATTATGATTGAGGTTTTAATGATAATATGACCTTTTTTATTTAGCTCTGTATTTTAAACAACTTTTGTAGAAATAAAGTAAAGCAGATATATCAAAAAACTTACAGACATAATGATAGTATAAGAATTGGAAACTAAAATCATAAAACAATTAATGAAATTGGTTACGTGTGTTGTAAACATTTTAATCTTGAGTGAGAAAGGGATGTATGAAAAAACGTCCGTCAGCAATATCATATAAAGCGATTTTGTCTTGATAGAAGTTCTCTAAAACATCTGTTACCAGTATCTCATTCTTAGGACCTTGAGCAATTATTTCACCGTTTCTAAGTAGGAGTACATGTGAAATATTAGTAGTGATTTCCTCTATATGATGTGTGACATAAATGACACTTGTTTTTTTGTTGAGGAGATTGATACGTCCTATCTGTTGTAATAGTTGTTCTCTTGCAAATAAATCAAGTCCACTTGTAGCCTCATCAAGAATAAGAATATCAGGTTGATCCATTAAACTCCTTGCAATTAGAAGTAGTTGTTTTTCTCCTTGAGACAGACTATAATACGGTCTTCCTATTAATTTTTCTCCTCCTAAATCGGCTAACATTTGACGTGCTTCATTAATATCTTTGTTGTCGTAAGAAGTGTATAGGATACTGCTTTTAAATTTTCCAGTTAGAACAACTTTTTCAGCTATCATTTGTGGAGAAATTCTCTCAGAGATGAATGAACTAACAATACCAATTTTTTTCCTAAGTGGGTTTAAGTCACCATTGCCAAAGGTAAAATTCGCAACAGTGATAACTCCTTCAGTAGGGAAATATTCAGCCATTAATAGTTTGAGTAAACTTGTTTTTCCTGATCCATTTAGACCTAGTATAGTCCAAGATTCCCCTTTATTGACGGACCAATTTAAGCCTTTTAATAATAATTTTCCATTTCGTTTGACACTAACATTGTCAAGATGAATAACTGACATTTTCTCCCTCCTTTATTGAGGATATTATAGCATAAAAGATTTTATTAACGTAGCTCTTTTAAAGCTTAAATATAGTAATTTAGTAAATCTATGGTATAATAATAGCATTATATTTATAAATAAGGAGTATCTATCATGGAAGACCCTAGCAGTCAGTCCTTAATCTTTCAATTTATTTTATTATTATTTTTAACATTACTAAATGCATTCTTTTCGGCTAGTGAGATGGCAATGGTATCTCTTAACCGTTCTCGAGTTGAACAAAAAGCAGAAGAAGGTGATAAGAAATTTAAACGACTATTAGGTGTGTTAGAAAATCCGAATAATTTTCTTTCGACAATCCAAGTTGGGATAACATTTATTAGTTTATTATCAGGGGCAAGCTTATCAGCTTCTTTAGGTGAAGTAGTAGCCAAATGGCTAGGTGACACAGCGACAGCTAAGACTGCAGGAAGTATTATTGCTTTGATTTTTTTAACATATGTTTCAATTGTATTAGGAGAATTGTATCCTAAGCGTATTGCAATGAACCTTAAGGAAAATTTAGCAGTTATTTCAGCTCCAATTATCATTTTTTTAGGTAAAATTGTAACTCCCTTCGTGTGGTTTTTGTCGGCTTCAACTAATCTATTAAGCCGTTTGACTCCGATGCAATTTGATGATGCAGACGAGAAAATGACACGAGATGAAATTGAATACATCCTTACAAAAAGTGAAGAAACATTGGATGCAGATGAAATTGAAATGTTACAAGGGATTTTTTCTTTAGATGAATTGATGGCTAGAGAAGTAATGGTTCCTCGTACAGATGCTTTCATGATCGATATTAATGACAATACCAAGGACAATATTGAGGAAATATTAAAGCAAAATTATTCACGTATTCCTGTATATGATGATGATAAGGATAAAATCATCGGGGTCTTACATACAAAACGTATATTAGATGCTGGTTTTCGTGATGGTTTTGATAATATTGTCCTTTCAAAAATCTTACAAGAACCTCTGTTTGTTCCAGAAACTATTTTTGTAGATGACCTTTTGAAAGAGTTAAGAAAAACACAAAATCAAATGGCAATTTTATTAGATGAATATGGTGGGGTTGCTGGTTTAGTAACGCTTGAGGATTTATTAGAAGAGATTGTCGGTGAGATTGATGATGAGACTGATAAAGCAGAACGATTTGTCTACGAGTTATCTGATGGTTCTTATATTGTTTCAGGCAATATGAATCTAAATGACTTCAATGATTATTTTGATACTGAGTTGGACAGTGATAATATTGATACTATTGCAGGGTATTATTTAACTGGTGTTGGCAGTATTCCAGCTCAAGGAACTAAAGAAACTTTTACATGTGAAAGTAAGGATAAAACATTGACATTTACCAATGATAAGGTAAAAGATGGCAGGGTTGTTAAATTACGGCTTCGTGTATCTGATATAGAACAGTATATTGAAAAAGACTAGGTATTAACCTAGCTTTTTTTTTATGAAAAGTGGTATAATGAAAATATAAAAACGGTTACAAAAAAGGATGAAAAGAAATGACTGAAATAGATTATAAAAAAGTAACTGGATTAGTACACTCGACAGAAAGTTTTGGCTCAGTAGATGGACCTGGAATACGTTTTATTGTTTTCATGCAAGGCTGTAAAATGCGTTGTCAATATTGTCATAATCCTGATACATGGGCAATGGAAACCAATAATTCAAAAGAACGCACAGTTGAAGATGTTTTGAATGAGGCTTTACAATACCGTCATTTTTGGGGTAAAAAAGGTGGTATTACTGTATCGGGTGGAGAAGCTCTTTTACAGATTGAGTTTGTCACTGCCTTATTCACAGAGGCTAAAAAATTAGGGATTCATTGTACCCTAGATACTTGTGCTCTTCCATTTCGTAATAAACCAGAATATTTAGTTGTTTTTGATAAATTATTAGAAGTTACAGATCTTGTTTTGCTTGATATTAAGGAAATCAATGAAAAACAACACATCATTGTTACCAAACAAACCAATAAAAATATTTTAGATTGTGCAAGATATCTATCTGATAAAGGCGTCCCTGTATGGATTAGACATGTATTAGTACCTGGATTAACAGACATTGATGATGATTTAAAACAACTAGGTGACTTTGTAAAAACACTGAAAAATGTTGATAAATTTGAGGTTTTACCTTATCACACTATGGGTGAATTTAAGTGGCGTGAGTTAGGAATTCCTTATACTCTGGAGGGAGTAAAACCACCATCAGCAGATAGAGTAAAAAATGCTAAGGAATTAATGCAAACAGAGAGTTATCAAGAGTATATGAATCGTATTCATGGTTAGATGCTTATGGATAGTATAGATTAACCTAAAAAGATGAAAAATCCTATAGACTGAAGTTAGAAAATGACTAGTATAGGATTTTTTATTTTGTGTTTATGATAATGTTAAAAGGGTATCTACAGCTTAGTTTTTTGCTTAATCCTTAAAATTTTGTTAAAATAAGTTGAAAAAAAATGACGAGGTAAAGAAATGTCTAAAATTTTTGTATTCGGGCACCAGAATCCAGATTCAGATGCTATTGGTTCATCAGTTGCTTATGCTTATTTAAAAAGAGAATTAGGTGTAGATGCTGAAGCGGTTGCTTTAGGAAAACCAAATGAAGAAACAACATTCGTGCTAGATTACTTTGGTATGGATGTACCACGTGTGGTGGAGTCTGCAAAAGCTGAGGGTGTAAGTTCAGTTATTTTAACAGACCATAATGAATTTCAACAATCTATTTCTGATATCCGTGATGTTGAGGTTTTAGAAGTTGTTGACCATCATCGTGTGGCAAATTTTGAAACAGCTAATCCTCTTTATATGCGTCTTGAGGCAGTTGGGTCAGCATCTTCAATTGTTTATCGATTATTTAAGGAAAATAATGTTATTATTCCAAAAGAAATTGCTGGTCTATTATTATCAGGTTTAATTTCAGATACATTACTGTTAAAGTCACCAACAACTCATGAGACTGATCTAGCTGTTGCTAAGGCATTAGCGGATATTGCTGGCGTTAATTTAGAGGAGTATGGTTTAGCGATGTTAAAAGCAGGAACAAACTTGGCTAGTAAAACAGCTGCTGAATTAATTGATATTGATGCAAAAACATTTGAATTAAATGGAAATCCAGTTCGTGTAGCACAAGTTAATACAGTCGATATTGCTGAAGTTTTAAATCGTCAAGAAGAAATCGAAACAGCAATGACTAACGCAATGACAGAAAATGGTTATACAGATTTTGTGTTAATGATAACTGATATCATTAATTCAAACTCTGAAATTCTTGCTCTTGGACAACATATGGATAAGGTTGAAGCTGCATTTAACTTTAAATTAAATGATAATCATGCCTTTTTAGAGGGTGCAGTGTCACGAAAAAAACAAGTTGTACCTCAGTTAACAGAAAGTTTTAATGCTTAGGATTATCAATAAAAATTGACATATTTGTGTTGTTTCTAATCAAAATGATAAAGGTGATAAAAAAACAAGAGAGTTTCTATATTTCTCTTGTTTTTTTATTAGTTAGCAGTTTTATTTAAGCCTCTTGCAAGGGTCAGACAATGAAGCATAGAAAAAGATTAAGTGTTTATTAGATAACCTCTCGTTTGTATGGGTTGATTGAAATTCCTTGTTCTAAAATAAGTTTAGCCCATTCTTTTGCAGAAAAAAGACTATGGTCTTTATAATTTCCACAAGATTCAAAAGTTGTTCCAGGGACATCTTCCCAGGTTATGCTATTAGCGATTTCTTCTAAACTGGATTTAACTACTTTAGCGATTTCTTCAGCAGTACAGTTCCCCCACATAATAAGATGAAAGCCAGTGCGACATCCAAATGGAGAACAATCGATCATACCATCAATACGTTGACGTATTAATTTTGCTAAAAGGTGTTCAATAGTGTGTAGACCAGCAGTGTCAATAGTATTTTCATTAGGTTGAACAAATCTAATGTCAAAGTTTGTAATGACATCACCTACAGGTCCGTTTTCTGTTGATATTAATCGAACATAGGGTGCTTTTACAATACCATGGTCTAATTCAAAACTTTCTACGATAATTTCTTTAGTCATAGGTTACTCCTTTATTAAATAGTTGCCTTTATCATACCATAATTTAAAAAAAGATTTAATATTTTAAATTGTGAAAAATGCACTTTTGTGATAAACTAAAAGATAGTCTTTGTATAAAGATTATTAAAATTTGAGGTAGTAAAATGTTAAGTATTATAATTTTTATCGTTACTGCCCTCATTGGTTTGATAGTGGGATATGTAGTTATTTCTCTGAAATTGAAAGCAGTGAAAGAAACTACTGAATTAACCCTTCTTAATGCCCAACAAGAAGCAATAAGCTTGAAGGAGAGAGCATCTCTAGAGGCTGAGAATATTGTGAAAACTTCTCAACGTGAAACTAAAGCACGTCAAAAAGAGCTAATTTTAGAGGCAAAAGAAGAAGCTAGAAAATATCGTGAAGAAATTGAAGCTGAGTTTAAATCTGAACGTCAAGAATTTAAACAGATTGAGTTGCGCTTATCAGAACGTGCCTCAAGTCTTGACCGTAAAGATGAGAATCTCTCTTTGAAAGAACAACAGTTAGAGAGTAAAGAACAAAGTTTAACGGATAAATCTAGAAATATTGATAATCGTGAGGAGCAGATTTCGCAACTAGAAGTTGAGAAAAAAGCTGAGTTAGAGCGAGTTGCTGCTATGACAATTGCAGAAGCAAGAGAAGTTATTTTAATGGAAACTGAGAATAACTTAACTCACGAAATTGCAATGCGTATTAAAGAAGCTGAGCGTGAAATAGAAGATACAGTATCCAAAAAGGCTAAAAATCTTTTATCTCAAGCCATGCAGCGTATGGCTGGAGAATATGTTACTGAGCAGACTATAACAACTGTTCATTTACCTGATGACAGTATGAAGGGCCGTATTATTGGTCGTGAAGGTCGAAATATACGTAGTTTAGAGAGTTTAACCGGAATAGATGTGATTATTGATGACACACCAGAGGTAGTTGTTTTATCAGGTTTTGATCCGATTAGACGTGAAATTGCTAGAATGACTCTAGAAACACTGCTGAAAGACGGCCGTATTCATCCTGCTCGAATTGAAGAGCTTGTTGAAAAAAATCGTCAAGAAATGGATAACCGAATTCGTGAATATGGTGAAGCTGCTGCTTTTGAGATAGGTGCTGTCAATCTTCACCCAGACTTGATTAAGATTATGGGTCGTCTTCAATTTAGAACGAGTTATGGTCAAAATGTTTTAAGGCATTCAGTTGAGGTTGGAAAGCTTGCAGGACTTTTAGCAGGGGAACTTGGTGAAAATGTTCAATTGGCAAGACGAGCTGGCTTTTTACATGATATGGGTAAAGCAATTGATCGTGAAGTTGAAGGTAGCCATGTTGAAATTGGAACTGAGTTTGCTCGTAAATATAAAGAATCACCAGTTGTTATTAATACGATAGCTAGCCACCATGGCGATGTTGAACCTGAAAGTGTCATTGCAGTACTGGTTGCTGCAGCAGATGCTTTGAGTTCTGCAAGACCGGGTGCTCGAAATGAATCTATTGAAAACTATATCAAACGTCTTCGTGATTTAGAGGAAATAGCAATGGAGTTTGATGGAGTTAAAACAAGTTATGCTCTTCAAGCAGGAAGAGAAATTCGTATCATGGTTGAACCTAAGAAGCTCTCTGATGATGAGGTTGTTATTCTTTCTCATAAAGTTCGTGAAAAAATTGAAAATAATTTGGACTATCCAGGAAATATCAAAGTTACAGTGATTCGTGAAATGCGTGCTGTAGATTATGCAAAATAAAAAGGAATTTTGTTCCTTTTTATTTTGCATAATCATACTTATAGAAGGTTTATTCTTTCCATATCTTGAAAAGTTGTCGTTTTTTTGATAAACTAAACAGAAAGATATTTAAGGAGTGTGATATGTCTGAGCGAGGTTTATTGATTGTTTTTTCAGGTCCTTCTGGGGTTGGAAAAGGAACAGTTAGACAAGAGATTTTTTCGACACCTGACCATCAATTTGAGTACTCTGTTTCAATGACAACGAGAGCCCAAAGACCAGGAGAAGTTGATGGTGTGGATTATTATTTTCGCACAAGAGAAGAATTTGAAAACCTTATTAAGACAGGTCAAATGCTTGAGTATGCAGAGTATGTAGGGAATTATTACGGGACTCCGTTATCTTATGTTAATGAAACATTGGATAAAGGAATTGACGTTTTTCTTGAAATAGAAGTACAGGGAGCACTTCAAGTTAAGAAAAAAGTTCCAGATGGTGTCTTTATTTTTTTAACTCCACCTGATTTAGAAGAACTAAAAGATCGATTAGTTGGACGTGGGACAGATAGTCAAGAAGTCATTGCTCAACGTATCGAACGTGCAAAAGAAGAGATAGCGTTAATGAAATTATATGATTATGCTGTTGTTAACGATTATGTTCCATTAGCTGCTGACCGTGTTAAAAAAATTATTGAATCTGAACATTTCCGTGTAGATCGTGTGATTGGTCGTTATGATGAAATGATGAAACATATTTAAAATAGAAAAGAGAAATCGTATTATGATGTTAAAACCTTCAATTGATACTTTGTTAGATAAAGTACCATCTAAATATTCGCTTGTTATTTTACAAGCAAAGCGTGCTCATGAATTAGATTTAGGTGCTAAAAAAACTATTTCTAAATTTGATTCAGTAAAATCAACATTACAAGCCTTAGAAGAAATTGAAGCTGGAAAAGTTGTTATTCATCCAGATCCTGAGGCTAAGAGAGCATTGGTTCGTGCTCAAAAAGAGGCAGAACGCCTTGCAAAATTAGAAGAAGAGCGTAAAATCAAAGAGCAGATTGCTAAAGAAAAAGAAGAAGAGGGTGAAAAAATCTAGGATTGTAAAATCTTAGATTTTTCTGATTTTTACTATCATAGGAGGAGTTATGGAAACAAAAATTGCAAATGTTATTGTTGATTTACCATTATTTCAAACGGATCAAACTTTTTCATATGCTATTCCAGATAGTATGTTAGATATATTATCTATTGGGATGCGAGTTCATGTTCCATTTGGTCGTAACAATCGCTTGATTCAAGGAGTTGTTACAGAAATATTTATAGGTAATGAAGATGAACTTAAAGAAATCAAAGAGGTTTTAGATGTAGAACCTGTTTTAAATCAAGAGCAATTATGGTTGGCAAATGAAATGCGTCATACGGTTTTTTCTTATAAAATCACAATTTTGAAGGCAATGTTACCCAATTTATTAAATTCTAGCTATGATAAGGAAATTATCCCTAAAAATACTATGTCAACTGAGCATAAGTCTCTTATTTTTGAAGGGCAATCTAAGTTATTATTTTCCCAATTATCACAAGAAAAGTTAAATCTTGTGATGACATTATTGGCTAAAAAACAAATAGAAATTAACTATATTGCAAAAGATAAACAGAACATCAAATTAAAAAAATTTTTCAAAGTTGATAGGAATGTACTAGATCAGTTAGTCATAAAGAAACAGGCTAAAAAGAGATTAGAATTACGAGATTATCTATTAACTTGTAGTAAAAGTAAAGAATTATCAGACTTGTATAAATTGTATTCTAGGGCAGTAGTTGATTTTTTTATAAAAGAAAAGGCAATCCTCATTACAGAAAGGTCAGTTAACCGTTCAGATATCTATTTTGAACATATTAATCCGTCAAAATCTTTAGAACTAAATAAACAACAAAAATATGTTGTTGATACGGTATTATCAAAAATGGGTCAAGATAGTAAACCATTTCTACTTGAAGGGATAACGGGGTCTGGCAAAACTGAGGTTTATTTACATATTATTAAAGAAACGTTAAGACGTGGTCAAACAGCTATTGTTTTAGTACCAGAAATTTCATTAACACCTCAGATGACTAATCGTTTTATTTCTAGATTTGGAAAACAAGTTGCTATTATGCACTCGGGTCTTTCTGATGGTGAAAAATTTGATGAGTGGCGAAAAATAAGACGAGGTGAAGCTAAGGTTGTTGTAGGGGCTCGTTCAGCTATCTTTGCTCCCTTAGAAAATATTGGTGCAATTATCATTGATGAGGAGCATGAAGCAAGTTATAAGCAGGAGTCTAATCCTAGGTATCATGCTAGAGATGTTGCCCTCCTCAGGGCAAAGTACAATCATGCAATTGTTTTACTAGGTTCTGCTACCCCAAGTATTGAGAGTAGGGCTAGAGCTAGTAAAGGTGTTTATCATTTTCTTGAGTTGACAGAAAGAGCAAATCCTCTAGCTAAAGTACCTGAGGTATCTATTGTTGATTTTAGGGATTATATTGGTCAACAAAGTCTTTCAAATTATACTCCTAAATTATTAGAAGAAATAAAAAGATGCTTGGAAAAAGGTGAGCAAGCTGTCTTGTTACTAAACCGCCGTGGGTATTCTAGTTTTATGATGTGTCGTGATTGTGGTCATGTAGATACCTGTCCTAATTGTGATATTTCATTAACTCTTCATATGGATACTCGTAGTATGAATTGTCATTATTGTGATTTTAAAAAAGCAATCTTACGAGTGTGCCCTAATTGTTATGGTACAAATGTAAAGTATTATGGAACGGGGACGCAAAAAGCTTATGAAGAATTGCTTGAGGTATTCCCAAATACTAAAATACTTAGAATGGATGTTGACACAACTCGAAAAAAAGGAGCCCATGAGAAACTACTAACACAGTTTGGTAATCATGAAGCGGATATTTTGATTGGTACACAGATGATTGCAAAAGGTTTGGATTTTCCTAATGTGACACTTGTTGGTGTCCTAAATGCAGATACATCTTTATATTTACCTGATTTTAGAGCTTCAGAGCGTACCTTTCAATTATTGACACAGGTTGCAGGTCGAGCAGGTAGGGCGGAAAAAGAAGGGAAAGTTTTTATTCAGACTTATAATCCCAAGCATTATGCGATTCAGTTTGCTAGGAATCAAGATTATGAAGGATTTTATAAATATGAGATGAGTATTAGAAGAAACTTATCTTATCCTCCTTATTATTTTACGGTTGGAATTTCTTTATCTCACAGAAATGAGGATTTTTTGGTTGAAAAATCTTATGAAATTTTAAAATTGTTGAAACAACAGTTATCACACCAAATCCAGATTTTAGGTCCGACACCAAAACCAATAGCACGGACGCATAATTTGTATCACTATCAAATTATTGTAAAGTATCGTTTTGAAAACCAATTAGAAGAAACTTTAAATCAAATTTTAGAGCTTAGTCAAATGTCAGAAAACAAGGATTTAAGACTGATCATTGATTTTGAGCCACAAAGTTTTGCTTGAGGCTTAATTCATTGATTTCATACTGAATATGGTATAATATAGAGCAATATGAGGTAAAATATGACAAAATTAATATTTATGGGAACACCCGATTTTTCAGCGACAGTTTTAGAGGGTTTAATTGCTGATAAATCTTATGAGATTTTAGCAGTGGTAACACAGCCTGACCGTAAAGTTGGTCGAAAAAAGGAATTACGAATGACACCCGTGAAAGAGCTTGCGATTAAATATCAGCTAAGAGTTTTTCAACCTGAAAAATTATCTGGTAGTTTAGAGCTTGAGGAATTGAAAGGCTTAAATGCTGATGGTATTGTGACTGCAGCATTTGGACAGTTTTTACCCATGTCATTGATTAACTCCGTTAATTTTGCAATTAATGTGCACGCATCACTTCTTCCAAAGTATAGAGGAGGAGCACCAATTCATTACGCAATTATGAATGGTGAGAAAGAAGCGGGAATTACGATTATGGAAATGGTTCAAAAAATGGATGCAGGAGATATGATTTCAAAAGCTTCTATACCGATTTCAGATGAGGATAATGTAGGAACAATGTTTGAAAAACTAGCAATTGTTGGGCGTGATTTACTTCTTAAAACATTACCTGACTATCTAGCTGGACATTTGATTACAGAAAAACAGGATGAATCACAGGCTACTTTCTCTCCTAATATTACATCAGAACAAGAATTACTTGATTGGACAAGGTCCTCACGTGATTTATTTAATCAAATTAGGGGGATGTATCCTTGGCCGGTAGCTTATACTTTGTTGAATGGGGAACGATTTAAAGTATATAAGGCTCATATGAGTGAAGGAACAGGTCATGCAGGAGAAATCATTGAAAAAACAAAACGTTCATTAGTGGTTGCCTGTGGTCAAGGAGCCTTATCATTAGAACTTGTGCAACCTTCAGGGAAGCCTAAATTGATTATTACAGACTTTTTAAATGGTCATGGGCGAAGTTTAGAAGTAGGAGATATTCTTGGCAAATAATTGGAAGAAGACGACACGTGGACTCTCTTTGAAAATATTGGAATCTGTTTTAATTGACAAGGCATATTCGAATATTGCTTTAAATCATGCTTTAAATCATACTGATCTTGATAGTAAAGATAGGGCATTGGTGACGGAACTTGTTTATGGGACATTATCACGTAAATTGACACTAGAATGGTATCTTTCTCATTATATCAAGGATAGAGATAAGTTAGATACTTGGGTATATATTTTATTGCTAATGAGTGTCTATCAGATATTGTATCTCGATAAGATACCTGAACATGCTATTGTTAATGAATCTGTTTCGATAGCAAAAAATAGAGGAAATAAAAAAGGTTCTGAAAAATTTGTTAATGCAGTTCTAAGAAGGTTTATAGCATCGGATAGACCTGATATAACTAGTATTAAGCGTAGGAATAAACGTTTGTCTATTGAATATTCGACACCTGTGTGGCTAGTCTCAAAATTAATTGAACAATATGGAGAAGACAGGGCAATTAATATTTTAGAAAGCTTGTTTACTCGGAGCAAAGCAAGTTTGCGTGTAATTGATATGGCGAATAAAGAAGAATTGAAAGAAACTTTTCACCTCATTATATCAGAGATAGCTCCTACAGCACTTGTATCACCGTCGGGGAATTTTAGTCAAACTGATGCTTTTATCAATGGATTGGTAACGATTCAAGATGAGTCTAGCCAATTAGTAGCTCACTATGTATCACCAAGTGAAGACGATATTATTTTGGATGCTTGTAGTGCACCTGGCGGGAAGACGACGCACATGGCTAGTTATTTAAAAAAAGGACAAGTGATAGCCTTGGATCTACATGGTCATAAATTAAGACTTGTTGAAGAAAATGCAAAAAGGTTAGGTGTGAGCGAGGTTATTAGTACCAAACAGATGGATGCTAGACTAGTTCATAACTATTTTAAGCAAGATAGGTTTGATAAAATTTTAGTTGATGCACCATGTTCAGGTATTGGATTGATTAGACGTAAACCAGAAATTAAATACCAAAAGAATCTAATGGATTTATCAGAGTTACAAGTTATACAACTTGAGATACTTTCCAGTGTTTGTCAAACCTTGAAAAAAGGTGGTATAATAACGTATAGTACCTGTACGATATTTGATGAGGAAAACAAACAAGTAATAGAGAAGTTTTTAGAACTTCACCCAAATTTTGTACAGATTGAATTAACACATCCTAAGGAAGATTTGATAAAAGATGGTTGTGTCGTTTTAACACCTGAACTTTATCAAACAGATGGTTTTTTCATTGCTCAAATGAAGCGTGTATTTTAAGAAAATAGATATGATGAGGTTGAAAGAAACGAATGGAAATTTCTTTAATTACAGATATTGGACAGAAACGTTCAAATAATCAAGATTATATCAATAAATTTGATAATAAGGCTGGTATTACGATGATTGTCCTAGCAGATGGTATGGGAGGACATTTGGCAGGTAATATTGCTAGTGAGATGGCAGTAACTGATTTAGGACGAAGTTGGGTAAATAATAATTTAACAGATTTGAGCCAAATTAGAAATTGGTTAACATTAACTATTGAAGCAGAAAATGATAAAATCTATAAATTAGGTCAATCAGAAGATTATAAGGGAATGGGAACGACGATAGAAGTACTTATCATCGTTGATAATGCAGCATTATTTGCTCACGTTGGTGATTCTCGTATAGGTTTAGTTAGACAACACGATTATAAGTTGTTAACAAGTGACCATTCTCTAGTTAATGCGTTACTAAAAGCAGGTCAAATCTCTGAAGAAGAGGCCATTAATCATCCCCAAAAAAATATTATCACTCAATCTGTTGGACAAGAAGGACCACTAGAAATTGATTTAGGATTACACCTGTTTGAAGAAGGTGATTATATTATCATTAATAGTGATGGTTTGACCAATATGGTATCTAATGAAGATATTGTTGAAGTATTAAATCAAGATATTAATTTATCTGCAAAAAATAAAGAGCTTATCGACCTTGCAAATAAAAATGGAGGCCTTGATAATATTACGATTGCATTAATCCATAATGTTGAAAGTGGGGCAGCTTAATGATTCAGATTGGTAAATTATTTGCCGGTCGTTATCGCATCATCAAATCCATTGGTCGAGGAGGGATGGCAGATGTTTATCTTGCCAATGACTTGATTTTAGATAACGAAGATGTTGCAATTAAAGTTTTAAGAACAAACTATCAAACAGACCAAGTAGCTATTGCAAGATTTCAAAGAGAAGCACGTGCAATGTCTGAACTAAGTCACCCTAACATTGTTGGGATTCGTGATATTGGTGAAGAAGATGGTCAACAGTTTTTGGTTATGGAATATGTTGATGGTGAGGATTTAAAGCAGTATATTCAAACACATAAACCTTTGTCTAATGAAATAGTTGTTCGAATAATGTCAGAGATTCTCTCAGCAATGACTTTAGCACATCAACAAGGGATTATTCATAGAGATTTAAAACCTCAGAACATTCTATTGACTCAGGATGGTTTGGTAAAGGTTACGGATTTTGGTATAGCTGTTGCTTTTGCTGAGACAAGTTTAACTCAAACAAATTCAATGTTAGGTAGTGTTCATTATCTATCTCCTGAACAAGCTAGGGGTTCTAAAGCTACTGTCCAAAGTGATATCTATGCAATGGGTATCATTTTGTATGAAATGTTGACAGGGGAGATACCTTATGATGGTGACAGTGCAGTTACAATTGCACTTCAACATTTTCAAAAACCACTACCGTCTATCACTACTAAGAACCCAAATGTTCCACAAGCACTTGAAAATGTTGTTATAAAAGCAACGGCAAAAAAATTAGAAGACCGTTATTTATCTACAACACAGATGAGTCAAGACTTGTCTAAATCTCTTAGTAGTCCAAGAGTTAAAAAACTTTCATTTGAGGATTTGACACAAACCAAGGTTTTACCTAAGGCTCCTATTAATACAGGGAAGGTACCTACTGATAAGATTTTTGAATCAACAAAAGTTAATCCACAAAAAAAGAAAAAGAAAAAAAATACTAAAACTGCTTTAACAAGATTGTTTTCATTATTAGTTAAAATTTTTATAGCTTTTGTATTGTTATTAGTTGTTTTGTTTGGATATTTTCTATTTACTACAAATAAAACAGTGTCAGTTCCTAGTGTTTCTGGTGAAACAGTAGCTGTAGCAAAAGAAAAAATAAGTGAATCTGGTTTAAAGGTTGGACATATAAAAGAGATTACGAGTGATACTATTTCTGAAGGTTTAGTAGTAAAAACCAGTCCTGACAGTAATTCAAAGAAAAAACAAGGATCTGCAATTGATATTTATGTTTCAATAGGTAATTCAAAAATTGAACTGGATGATTTTACTGGTCAAAATTACAAGTCTGTACTTAAAACATTAGTTTCAGATTATGGTTTTAAAAAATCTCAAATAAAAATTAAAGAAGTTAAAACAAATGATTATGAAGATGGTATTATTATCAGTCAATCTCCAGATTCAAGTTCTAAAATCAATCCTAAAGATTCTGATATAAAGTTAACATTTACGGTAGCAACTTCTCAGACAGTAGCAATGCCAAATGTAGTTAGTATGACCTATGCTGATGCAATAGCAACTTTGAAGAAACTTAAAATTTCTTCATCCAGGGTAAAGGTTTATGAGCAAAACTATTCTTATGCAAGTGGATTTATGGAAGTTAGTAATCCAAGGTCAACAAGTGTGATTTCTGCGCAAGATCCCTTCTATGGAACTAATATTGATTTAACTGATAATAGTGAAATTGTACTTTATATTGCAGGTCAAGCTGTGGACTTCACAAATAGTTCTAGTGATTCAGAGTATTCGTCAACGAGTCAATCTTCAAGTTCTCAAGTGAAGACAGAAGAATCCTCATCGTCAACCTCAACATCTTCTAAATCAGAATCGGTAACTGAGAGTGAAGAATAAAAAAAGACTCTATGATATCTGTAGTGTGTAAAGCTCCTCTAGATATGATGGAGTTTTTGAGTACACAAAAAATTCCATAAGAATTCTAATGAAAAGCACCAAACCATCATAAAAAATAATTTTATGAAATTATACTAACATCACTACTCGTCGAGATTAGATAAAAAAATCATCTTAAATGATACCTTGAAAAAAATACTTCCATAGGACGAATAAGCTATATTAGACTACCAATTTACAGTCTATAGGTATTGTATGGAGAAAAAAATCGAATTCAGAAACTAGCCTCGTTAAGAAAAAATGTCCTTTATGGTCTCTATATTGTTTAACACATAAACAGGGGTCTCAATAAAATAAGTATCCAAACCATGAAACTATTCCCTAATACTTCTATCAACTTTTAGTTTTTCCATTACAAGATAAGAATACTAAATCATTAATGGAATTGGTTATCAGAACTTTGAAAATTTTACAACTCATATACATATTACTTTAAATATCACAAAATCAAAGACGAAATTGGTCGACTGGCGTATTTAAATTTAGTTATCCACTATCATTGAGAGACAATAAAAAACTAGAATGTGTTTAATTGACATTCTAGTTTTTATTATATAAACTACTGATCAAAATTGTTACTATCTTCTTTACTAGAGGTTGTAGGATTACTTGATTTATCTTTGTCAGACTGTGACTTTTCAGATTCAGTATTAGAAGTTGTTGAGTCAGAAGTCGAGCTTTCTTCTTCTGTATAATCGTAAGTTGATGATGAAGAATAAATGTTATTATAAACAGAAGCTGTGGTAGAATTGTTACTATTTGAGGAGTTTAAATAGAGATAACCTTTGCTTCTATATAGTCCACTCGGCATTTCCCAATCTTCGCTAGTGTTATTGGTTAGATATCCCATCATAGCAGCATAAACTTCAGTGGCTACATTCAGACCATCACCATACACCGGAGTTAGTCTGTTTTTATACCCTGTCCATACAGCCATTGCGTATTTTGTAGTATAGCCCACAAAGTTTTCATCTGGAGCTAATGTTCCTACATAATCAGAGTATAGGCCTAGATTTTGTCCGATGGTAGCTGCTTCACTATCTGAATAGTTAGATGTTCCAGTTTTACCAGCTTGGATAACCCCTGGAATTTGTGCTTTTGTACCAGTACCGTATGTTAGAACTGTCTTCATCATATCAGTCATCATGTATGCTGTGGTCTCTTTCATAGCTCGAGTTCCTTTCGAATGGAACGTTTTAGTGGTCCCGTCACTAAACTCAATTTTATTAACATATTGAGGTTTATAATAGATTCCACCATTTGCAAAAGCAGCATAGGCAGCAGCCATTTTCTCACTACTAGCACCGTATTTTGAAGAAGTTTCAGTAGTATTACTCGAAATAGCATTTGAGTAATGCATTTCGGGATATGTTATTCCTAATTTAGATAGGAATTTAGAAGCTTTGTTTAGACCAACAGCTTCTAAAGCACGAACAGCTGGAACGTTACGAGATTGTTGAATAGCAGTTTGAACGGTTATCCAACCATAGTATTGCCTATCCCAGTCGAATAATTGGTCAGTAGTTCCTGGCCAGTAGTAGAAAGAGTCATTTGTACTTTGGGCAGTACTAGTATAGGCATTGTATTCATAAGCGGGACCATATGCTGTGATAGGTTTCATTGTTGACCCCCAATCTCTATCAGTAAGTACAGCTTGGTTTGTACCAAATGAAATATTGGTGTCTTGATTACGTGCACCTAATTGTGCAATTACTTTACCAGTTTCAACGTCTACAATTGTAGATGCTACTTGGAAATCTGAATCAGGATATGAAATATAGTAGTCTGTATTATATATATCATATAAATGTTGTTGTGCCTCAACGTCAATATTGGTATAAACTTTCATCCCAGCTGAAAAGATATCTTTACCGGTTTCAGTTTTTACGGCTTCAATGACTTGTTTGAGATAGTTATCCATATATTTAGGATAACTAGAAGTTTCTTGAAGTGGTTGGAGTCCATCAGATACAGGCGTTGCAAGTGCTGTTTCATAGTCAGCTTTAGAAATTTCCTTATCGCTATACATTTGCTGTAAAACAATATCTCGTCTTTTTTGAGCTGCTTCAGCATTCACATATGGATTATACTGTGTTGGTGCTTGAGGTATTCCTGCAAGTAAGGCAAGTTGAGCGATAGATAAATCTTTTAAATCTTTTCCATAGTAGGCTTTAGATGCTGTTAGCATACCATAATTACCATTACCCATGTAAACTTTATTAATATAGAAGGTAAGGATTTCTTCTTTTGTGTATTTTCTTTCCATTTGGAGAGAGAGCCAAACTTCTTGAGCTTTACGTTTCAATGTTTGATCAGATTCATTTGTTGAAAAATAAGCTAGTTTTATTAATTGTTGGTCAAGAGTAGAGCCACCTTGAGTACTTGAGCTTGTAAAGTTATGTAGAGCAGCACCAAAAATACGGTAAATATCAACACCCCGATGTTTGAAAAAACGTTTATCTTCAATTGAAGTAATAGCATTAACTAAATTTAAAGGAATACTACTTGCAGAGACACTTTCTCTTTTTTCAGAACCTAGGTCGGCAATTAATTTGTTGTTATTATCATAAATTAAACTTGAATTAGTAGAGTTTAATTCAGCTTTTGAGAGCTTAGGAGCACTACTGACATAGTAGAAGAATACTAGTCCTCCTATTAGAATAACAAGGATAATGAAACTAAGTAAAGCACCTAGTGTATATTTTAAGTATTTTGTAAATTTTTGATTTTTAAAAACATTCACGTTTTAATCACCACCTAAGTATATTTTTTTTATTATGTCGATGTAAGGAATTTGAGGAATACCTGAGGATTCTATAAGGTACCCTTGTTTTTTGATATAATCTAATGGCATGGATTTTTTTCCTTTATCAATTTGATAAAATGAAATCAAATGTTTTGCAGGTAAAAGATACGTTTCGTGTCTACTTGAGAAATGTAATAGTGCAAAACAAATCCCTTTTTGATGTAAAACTTTCTCCATGTGCTCTATTTGATGAGAATGAAAGTTTTTCATAGGCATTCCGTTTTTTTGCTTTGTTTCTTTAGCCTCAAAATCTATATAGTAACCATTGTAAACACCTGAGTAATCCGTTGTAGAAGCATGTCGAAAGTAAGCTTCTGTTATTTTTGCTTTACTTCGTATGGGATAGTTTACTTTAACAATCTGAATTGGCGTTGGTTTTTTATGGATGACAGCGATATTTCTACTCAGATAGTAGGAATTTGTAGCATTGATTGCTTTTTCAAAACTCATCCCTCTATTTGCAAATTCAATATGACTCTCTTTAGATTTAGAGAGGGAATTTCGATGGATTTTTTGTGGATAATTAACCATTAATACTCCTAATATAGAAACAAAACATTAAATAATTATACCATAAATTTAAAAAGGAGGATATAAAATGATTGTCTTGATAACAGGATACACTTCTCAGGAACTAGGTATATTTAATGAAAAAGATATGAAAGTAAAATATATTAAAAAAGTGATTAGAAAGGATTTGATTAATTATTTAGATAATGGAGTAGAATGGTTCGTTTTTACTGGTAAATTAGGCTTCGAGTTTTGGGTGTTAGAAGTTTTATTAACTCTACAGGAAGACTATAAATTTAAAATAGCTACATTTTTTTGTTTTTCAAATCATGGTGCAAATTGGTCAGAAATAAATCAAAACAAGATAGTAAAATTTAAAAGTGTTGATTTTATAAAATATTTTTTTGACGGCTTTGAATCGGTTCATCAATTAAGGAGTTTCCAAAAATTTTGTATTGAGCATACTGATGAAGCATATATCTTTTATGATGAGGAATACAAGACTAACTTTGATTACTTTTATATGTCAATGAAAGAGAAAAAAAATTATTTAATAACCAAAATTGATTTTAAAAAACTGAATGAGTCAATAGAATAAATGAATCAAAAAAGTGTTAAAAGCGTTGTATTACTTTATGAAATGGATAATGTAAGATATCTGGTTTTCTGTCATATATAAAAAATCATTATTTTAAAAATAACTGTATTTAAAAAGTTACATTAAGTGTTAATAATTTTAATTAGTGGAATATTTACAGAATATCATGCTAAAATTTATTTAATAAAGGCTAAAAAACTTGCTTTTTAAGGTAAAATTCTGTATTATAGTAATGAAAAATGAAAATGGAATAGAACTGTTTGGAGAAAGAAATGTCAAGTATAATTTATACCCCTAAAGATATTTATGAACAAGATTTTAAAAAGGTTATGCGTGGATATGATCCCCGTGAAGTAGATGAATTTCTAGATGATGTTATAAAGGATTATGAAACGTATATTAAAGAAATTCAAAAATTAAAACAAGAAATTGCCTCATTAAAATCTACTGAGGGGTTATCGACGAAACCTTCATATGATGGAACAGTTAGCCCTCTTAGTCAATCTAAGCAGGTTGGTACTGGAACGATACCACAAAGTAGAAGTGAAGTGAATCAATCAGATTTTAAGGAATATACTCCACCGGTTAGTGCCACAAACCTAGATATTTTAAAACGTATTAGTAGATTAGAAAAAGAAGTTTTTGGTAAACAAATTGTAGAATAAGTTTAATTTAATAGTGCAATTTTTGGATAATCGCGTGTAATGGTATTACATGAGGAAAGTCCATGCTAGCACTGACTGAGATGTCAGTAGTGATTGTGCTAGGCGAAAAAATAAGCCTAGGGAGAGTAAAATCTTACGGCAAGCAAACTGACTAAGTCTATAGATATGTCATAGTAGCTTTTAAAGTGCCACAGTGACGAAGTTTTTATGGAAACGTAAAAAATGGAACGCGGTAAACCCCTCAAGCTAGCAACCCAAACTTTGGTAGGGGCATGGGATAGTTGGAAATGAACATTCTATCCTGACTGTTTAACAGTAGACAGATGATTATCGAAGGAAATAATACCTAGTTATTTCTGGAACAAAACATGGCTTATAGAAAATTGCATAATAGGTAAAGCTAGCATTTGCTAGCTTTTATTTCATTTTTGTAATAATGATATTAAAAAAGGTAAATTATGAAGAAAAAATATAAATTAGTTGCTACTGTTGCAGCAGGATTGGAAGCAATTGTAGGAAAAGAAGTGAGACATCTTGGTATTGACTGCCAGGTTGAAAATGGTAAGGTTATTTTTGATGGAGATATTTCAACAATTATTGAGACGAATTTGTGGTTACGTGCAGCTGATAGGATAAAAATTATTGTTGGTGAATTCCCTGCTAAATCATTTGAAGAATTGTTTCAGGGAGTTTTTTCTTTAGATTGGGAAAATTACTTGCCGTTAGATGCAAAATTCCCTGTCTCTAAAGCAAAGTGCGTAAAATCAAAGTTACATAATGAGCCAAGTGTTCAAGCTATTACAAAAAAAGCTGTCGTAAAAAAATTACAAGCTTTTTATCATCGTCCAGAAAATGTTCCGTTACAAGAAGTTGGTTCTGAATATAAAATTGAAGTTTCAATTTTAAAGGATAAGGTTACTATAATGATAGATACAACTGGAACAAGTTTGTTTAAAAGAGGTTATCGAGTTGAAAAAGGGGGAGCTCCTATTAAAGAAAATATGGCAGCTGCTATTTTGGAGCTTTCAAACTGGTATCCAGATAAACCTTTGATAGATCCAACTTGTGGTTCAGGAACATTTTGTATTGAAGCTGCTATGATTGGTATGAATATTGCTCCGGGATTTAATCGTAGCTTTGCTTTTGAAAAATGGGATTGGGTTGATAACGACTTAGTTGATTCTCTTAGAGATAAAGCAGATGAGAAAGCAAATTATGATATTCAGTTAGATATTTCTGGATTTGATATTGATGCGAGAATGATTGAAATTGCTAAAAAGAATGCTGAAGAAGCTGGTTTAGCTGATATTATTACATTTAAGCAAATGAGATTACAAGATTTACGAACAGATAAAATTAATGGAGTTATTATTTCAAATCCGCCTTACGGTGAAAGATTGTTAGATGACAAGGCAATTAATATCTTGTATAATGAAATGGGTCAAGTATTTGCTCCTCTAAAAACATGGAGTAAATTTATTTTGACAAGTGATGAGGGCTTTGAAGCCAAATTTGGCACTTTAGCAGATAAAAAAAGAAAACTATATAATGGTACTTTAAAAGTTGATTTGTATCAATTTTTTGGTGAAAGAGTTAAACGTAATAATTAAGAGAGGTTTGTTATGTCTAAAGAATTGGAAAATGAAAATAGAAAATCAGAAAATGGACAGCCCAGTCTAGATTTTAATGAGGCAACAAGTCTTACGATTGAGGAAGCTGTACGAAAAGATTCGGATTTGAAAGCAGGAATAACAGAAAATGATGGTGTGCTGGATAAATATATCAAAAAACATCGTGATGATATATTATCTCAAAAATTTGAAACGACATCTAAAGATTTTGAAAGTTTGGATACAAGTACGCTAGATGATTTTATCCAAAAGCAACGTCAAGTAATTAATGATGAGGTTTTGAAGGATAATACTGAAACACTGCAATCTTCTAAAATTTTTAAGGATAGTACCATAAAAGAAAATGGAAAATCAAATGAAGAAGTAGAACCATTCATTCAGGAAGTCGATAATAATTTTTATGATCCAAATAATGATGCTGAATTAACTTATGTTGAAGAAGTAGAAGAAAAGAGAAAGAAACCATGGTGGATTGCTATTTTGTTGCTATTTTTAGCAGTCTTATTATCAATTGCCTACTGGATGAACTATAAAAAAACATCTCATGTTTCAGAGACAACTAGTAGTAGTTCTTCTGTGACGAAGAGTTCTTCAACAGAGTCTGATGATACAGAAATGTTATCAGAATTTAATAGTTTATATGATAAATTTTTTGTTGATGCAGAGAAAACTAAATTAAAAAATAGTGAATTTGATAATTTGCCTCAATTAGAAGCAATTTTGAAAAAAATGAAACAAAACTCTTCTAGTCATTATAAAGAGTATAAAGCAAAATATGATTCATTAAGTAAACAGATTGCAGCGGTTAAATCAGTTAATGATAAATATGAGTCAGATGCTATTGTAAATGGTGAAATTGTAACGTCTAGTCTAAAAGACGGTTCGAATTTAGATGACTTATCAAGTGAGACATTAAATACGGGAAATGCCACATTGGATAACTTGATACAATCTGTTATATCTTCAGAAAAGGGGCAAGGGACTGCTGTTGTATCTCCAATTCAATCTATAGGAAATGAAGTTGTTGGTACAGAGACTACTACTGCCACAGAATCTAGTAGTTCTAATATATCTGCTCCATCAGCTCAGATATCTACGTCAAATCAATCTGTAGAATCTGTTATTAGTCAAAACGGTAGTTTTGGCTTGAGTAGTGCGACAAATATACAACGTACACTATCTCGCGTTCCTTATAATTATAACCTTATTGCAGATTCTTCTAATTCAGCATGGAATTTTAATCCTGGAGTTTTGGAAAAAATTATTCAAGTATCACATGAGAGAGGGTATTTCTCTGGAAATGATTATATTTTAGAACCTGTTAATATTATTAATGGAAATGGTTATTATAATATGTTTAAATCAGATGGAACATATCTCTTTTCTATCAATTGTAAAACAGGTTACTTTGTAGGAAATGCAGCTGGTCATGCTGATAGTTTAGATTATTAAAACTAAAGAGTCTTGAATTGATATAATTTAAGACTCTTTATATTTTAAGAATATAAAAAACAGCTAAGATATCTTAGCTGTTTTATTCTGCTGATTGTTCCCATGTTTTAGCTAACTTTCTAGCTAAAATTGAAATAATAAAGTTAATTATGAAATAAATGAATGTAATAATGGCATACAATGAGAAAACCTGACTAGCCTCAAAATATCGTCCCATTAAAATTTGACTTTTTCCAAATAATTCCTGTATAGCGATAACAGAGTAAAGAAGTGATGTATCTTTAATAACTGTAACAAATTGAGAAATAATTGCAGGGAACATTTTTCGAAATGCTTGGGGGAAAATAATATAAATGAAAATTTGGAAATGGGTTAATCCTTGAGATAAACCTGCTTCTGTTTGACCATGATCAATACTATTAAGACCACCACGAATAATTTCACCTAAAGCGGCAGAGGTGAAGATGGTAAAGGCTGTAATTCCAGCAGGTGTAGATTTCATTTGAAAAATAAGAAATACAATAAATATCCAAAGTAAGTTTGGAACATTACGAACAAACTCAATATAGATACTAGCAATTAACTTTAAGATAGGATTTTTTCCATTTCTCATAACAGCTAGAATAGTTCCGAAAAATGTTGAGTATACTATTGCGAAAAATGCAATATAAAGGGTTAATTGAAGACCTTGGAGAATAAAAGTTATATTTGTTGGTGTAAAAACTGATGACATGAACTATTCTCCTTTCTAAAGTGAATACGATTGTTTATTTTCTTCTTCTTTACGTCTAGCCCATGTAGCAAGCGGGAAGCAAACAATAAAGTAAAGGATTGCAGCACCTGCAAAGGCAGGAACATAATTTGTAGTTTCATATGCCCAAGCTTTAGCAGTAAACATAATATCTACTCCTGAGATAATAGCAACAGTTGAAGTATTTTTAATTAAACTAACAACTTGGTTGGTCATTGGAGGTAAGATTATACGTATCGCCTGAGGAAGAATAATGAGTTGCATTGTTTCTTTATAGGTAAATCCTTGAGAAAGAGCAGCTTCCGTTTGTCCACTAGGTATTGCTTCAATACCAGAGCGAATGACTTCTGCAATATAGGCGCCATGATAAACTCCAATACATAGAATTGCTGTAAAGAAAGGAGAAATCATGATTAGTCCGTTAGATAGAATTGCTAAGCCATAGTAGACAAAAACAAATTGTACCAACAGTGGTGTGTTTTGGAAGAGTTCAACGTAGATACGTGCTAAAATATTTAGGACTTTATTTTTTGAAGAGCTCATTGCTCCGAAAAGGATACCTAGCACCAATGCTAAAAGAAGGGCTCCAATGGACATACCAATTGTGTAAAAGAAACCTCCTAAGAATGTTCCAAAATGATTAAAGAAGTCGCCCCATCTTGATAAAGTAAATGGGCTAGTTGGAGTAGTTGTTGCTAAAAAAATCACTAGAATGCTCCTTTCTAATTGTTTGAACTTACGGCTGGTTTCAAATCAAATTTTTTGTAAATTTTTGATAACGTTCCATCTTTTTGCCATTTTTCAATTAATGAATTAATATATTCATTAACTTCTGTATTGCTTTTTTTAGTTGCAATTCCGTAGGATTGAGTATTAAACCCTTCATCTAAAATTTTAGTTTTATTACTGCGGTACCCTGATAGAATTGATTTATCAACTGAAAATGCTTGAATTCGTTTGGCATATAGAGAAATTGCAAGTTCTGGATAAGAACCTAATTGTGCAAATTTAAAGTTTAAATGATTAGCTTTAGCGTATTCTGTAATTGCAGCTTTAGTTGTCGATCCTTGAGCAACCCCAATTGTCATTCCATCTAGGTCCTTAATTGTTGAAATTCCTGTTAATCTGTTCACTAAGAAGCCAATTTCGTCTGTGTAATAAGGAGTTGAAAAATTATAATTAGCTTGACGCTCTGGAGTGATGGTGTATGTTGCGATAACTATATCAACCTGTCCGTTGTCCATGACAGCTTCTCTAGTTTGAGCCGTTACAGCGGTAAATTGAATATCGACACCAAGTGATTTAGCAATTTTACGAGCAATTTCAATTTCCATTCCTTCATAATCGCCAGATTCAGCACTGTAGTATCCAAAGTTGGGAACATCTTGTTTAACACCAACTTTCAAGACCCCTGCTTTTTTAATTTTTTGGATCTGTTGACTAGATGTATCGGCAAATACATGGGTTTGTAGGGTAAAAATAATACCAATCGTTAGGATAAGTGCTATTAAATGTTTAACATGTTTTAATACCATAGTCTCTCCTCTCATTACTTCTTAGCGACACGTTCACTAGTATGATTGATAATTTTACTTAAGAATTGTTTAGCCCTTGGTTCAGTAGGGTTATCGAAGAATCCTTGAACATCAGTTGTATCAACTAGGATTTCTCCTTCTGCCATAAAGATGATGCGGTCAGCAACTTCACGGGCAAATCCCATTTCATGTGTTACTACAACCATATTCATCCCTTCGTGTGCCAGATTTTGCATGACAGTTAAAACGTCACCTATTGTCTCAGGGTCAAGAGCAGATGTTGGTTCGTCAAATAAAAGTAATTCAGGCTGCATAGCAAGACCACGAGCAATAGCAACACGCTGTTTTTGACCTCCAGATAACATTCCAGGATAAGAGTCTTTTCTGTCCCACATGTTGACATATGCGAGGTATTGTTCTGCAATTGCTTCAGCTTCTTTTTGTGATTTACCTAATACTTTAATAGGAGCAAGTGTAACATTCTCCAAAACAGTTTTATGAGGATATAGATTGAAATGTTGAAAGACCATACCAACTTCTTTTCTAAGTTGGACTAAATCTTTAGGATCGGCTTTAACAACTTCGTGTCCATTAACTTTTAAGCTTCCAGTTTCAATTGATTCTAATGCATTAATCGTGCGAATTAGTGTTGATTTACCAGAGCCCGATGGCCCTAAGAGAACGACAACTTGGCCTTTTTCAATTTTAAGATTAATATTTCTAAGTGCATGATAATCTCCATAATATTTTTCAACATTTTTGAATTCAATGAGTGCCATGAGATTCTCCTTTATTTCTTTTATTTTGTTAGATAATCTAACATAAAGTAGAATTTAGTTTATCATAGGAACTCTAAAATGTCAAATAAATTCAGAAAATTCTCAACATATTATACATAGATAAAGTTATTATACAGTTGGCATTTTGTTTTCAAATGTTTTTTTGCTATAATGGTGGGGATAAATAAATGCTTTAGTAAAACTATAAACTTACGAAGAGGTAAAGTATGAAGAAAATATTAATTGTAGATGATGAAAAACCAATCTCAGACATTATAAAGTTTAATCTTAATAAAGAAGGGTATGAAACTGTTACTGCCTTTGATGGACGTGAAGCAGTTACGAAGTTTGAAGAAGAAGAACCAGATTTGGTCATTCTTGATTTGATGTTACCTGAGTTAGACGGTTTGGAAGTTGCTAAAGAAATTAGAAAAACAAGTCATATTCCAATCATCATGCTCTCAGCAAAAGACAGTGAATTTGACAAGGTAATTGGCTTAGAAATCGGCGCAGATGATTATGTAACAAAACCATTTTCAAACAGAGAATTACTGGCTAGAGTAAAAGCACATCTTAGAAGAACAGAGAATATTGAGACTGCTGTGGCAGAAGAGAATGCAAGCTCTGGTTCAGGTGATTTAACTATTGGTGAATTACAAATCTTACCAGATGCTTTTGTATCCAAAAAACGTGGTGAAGAGATTGAGCTCACTCATAGAGAGTTTGAATTATTATTACATCTAGCAACTCATATTGGTCAAGTGATGACACGTGAACATTTGCTTGAAACAGTATGGGGCTATGATTATTTTGGAGATGTTCGTACTGTTGATGTTACGATTAGAAGATTACGTGAAAAAATAGAGGATATCCCTAGCCGTCCAGAGTATATCTTGACAAGACGAGGTGTAGGATATTATATGAAAGTCCATGAATAATATTGTTAAAAACTTATCATTGGTAGAGTTAGGTATACTAATTCTATTATTACTAGCTGCCTTTTACTTTATTTTTATAGCAATTAGAGATTATCGCTTATCAAAAAATGTAAAATTATTGCAAGAAAAAATCAATGACTTATTTTTAGGTAAGACATCTGATGATGTAGTGATAAGTCGCTATTCTAGTATGTACGAGCTATCTGAGCAGATTAATGATTTATCAAAAGTGTTTAGATTAGCACATGAAAATCTTGAACAAGAAAAAAATCGTTTGGCTAGTATCTTGGCTTACATGTCTGATGGAGTGTTAGCAACTAATCGCTCAGGTAAAATTATCATGATAAATGAAATGGCTCAGGAACAGTTAAATTTAACGAGTGATGAGGCATACAGTATGAGTATTATTGATATTTTGGGAGCGGATAATACTTATACATTTTCTGATTTATTGGCTAAAACTCCTGAAATCGTCTTAAATCGCCGTGATGGAATGGGAGAATTTGTGACATTGAGAATTAGGTTCGCCCTAAATCGGAGAGAGAGTGGTTTTATTTCTGGCTTAGTTGCTGTCTTACATGATTCAACAGAACAAGAAAAAGAAGAAAGAGAACGCCGTTTATTCGTTTCAAATGTTAGTCACGAGTTACGTACGCCGCTAACATCTGTGAAATCTTATTTAGAAGCATTGGATGAGGGAGCTTTGAGAGAAGAAGTTGCCTCTAGTTTTATTAAGGTATCTTTGGATGAAACCAATCGGATGATGAGAATGATTTCTGATTTATTGAATCTTTCAAGGATTGATAATCAAGTGACTAATTTAGAGGTTGAAATGATTAATTTTACAGCCTTTATGACGGCTATTTTAAACCGATTTGACTTGGTTAAAAATCAACATACTGTTGCTGGAAAATTTTATGAAATCGTTAGAAATTATCCTTTGAATCCTATTTGGGTTGAAATTGATCCAGATAAGATGACACAAGTAATTGAAAATATTTTAAATAATGCTATTAAATACTCTCCGGATGGCGGTAAGATTACGACGACAATGAGAACAACTGAAAAACAATTGATTGTTTCCATTTCTGATGAAGGGCTGGGTATTCCTAAAAAAGACCTTCCATTGATTTTTGACCGTTTTTACCGAGTGGACAAGGCAAGAAGTCGCCAACAAGGGGGGACCGGACTTGGTTTAGCTATTGCAAAAGAAATTGTTAAGCAACATCGTGGTTTTATTTGGGCTAAAAGTGAATATGGATCAGGGTCTACATTGACTATTGTATTGCCGTATGAAAAAGATGCTTTTACAGAAGATGAATGGGAGGAAGAATAAGATTGACCGATATTGGCTTTAGTTACAGTATCCTTGCATCAGGTTCGACAGGAAATAGTTTTTATTTAGAAACAAAGCAAAAGAAAATTTTAGTTGACGCTGGATTGACTGGTAAAAAAATTACCAGTCTTTTAGCTGAAATTAATCGCAAACCTGATGATTTAGATGCTATTTTTATTACACATGAGCATAGTGACCATGTTAAGGGAGTGGGTGTATTAGCACGAAAATATCATCTTGATGTCTATGCTAATGAAAAGACATGGGCCATTATGGATAGCAAAAATTTAATTGGTAAAATTGATGTAGAGCATCGTTTTGAATTTGAGAAAGGTAATACCTTGACTCTTGGAGATATCGATATTGAAAGTTTTGGAGTTAGTCATGACGCTGTAGATCCACAATTTTATCGTTTTATGAAAGATGGTAAAAGTTTTGTAATGCTTACAGATACTGGTTATGTGAGTGATCGCTTATCTTCTTTAATTGAAAATGCAGATGGTTATTTGATTGAGTCAAATCATGATATTGAAATTCTAAGGTCAGGATCTTATCCGTGGCATTTAAAACAGAGAATTTTATCTGATAAGGGGCATCTTTCTAATGAGGATGGTGCTCAAACTATGATTCAAACAATAGGAAATAAAACAAAGAGGATTTATTTAGGCCATTTGAGTAAGGAAAATAACATTAAAGAATTGGCTCATTTAACAATGAAGAATAATTTATTACAGGCAGATTTTGCAGTAGACCATGATTTTTTGATTTATGATACTTCTCCAGATACGGCTTTGCCTTTAACAAAGATTTAAAAGAGCTTAGGCTCTTTTTATTGTCGTTTAGATTTGCTTTGTTTTTTGATATAATAGAAAACATGTAAAGGAGAAATAATGGAAGAATTAAAGAGAAAATTAAAAGATGAGTTTGGAATTACTTTTACTGATAATACATTATTAGAGACTGCCTTTACTCATACTTCATATGCTAATGAACACCGCGTCCTAAAGATTTCACATAATGAACGTTTGGAATTTTTAGGAGACGCTGTTCTGCAATTACTTATTTCACAATATTTATTTGTTAAATATCCTCAAAAAGCTGAGGGTGAATTGTCCAAATTTCGTTCAATGATTGTTCGTGAAGAAAGTCTTGCTAGTTTTTCACGTTCTTGTGGTTTTGATAATTTTATCAAGTTAGGAAATGGTGAGGAAAAGTCAGGTGGGAGAAATCGTGATACAATTTTAGGAGATTTATTTGAAGCATTTTTAGGTGCTTTATTACTGGATAAAGGTGTTTCTGCTGTTCAATCTTTTATAGCAAAAGTAATGATTCCCAAAATTGAACAGGGTGAATTTGAACAAGTTAAAGATTATAAAACAAGCTTACAAGAGGTTTTACAATCACAAGGTGACGTACAGATTGATTATAAGGTTGTTAAAGAAACTGGACCGGCTCATGCTAAGACTTTTGAAGTAGTCGTATTGGTCAATGGTACTGTGCTAAGTCGAGGGTTTGGAAAATCAAAAAAAATTGCAGAGCAAAGTGCAGCACAGAATGCTCTAGCAGGATTACAATGAGGAAATCATGTTTTTAAAAGAAATTGAATTACAAGGTTTTAAATCTTTTGCAGATAAGACTAGAGTTAACTTTGAAACAGGGGTTACGGCTATTGTAGGTCCAAATGGATCGGGTAAAAGTAATATTACGGAAAGTTTACGATGGGCTTTAGGTGAGTCCAGTGCTAAGAGTTTACGTGGTGGAAAAATGCCAGATGTTATTTTTGCTGGGACGGAACATCGCAAGGCATTGAATTATGCACAAGTAACGGTTTTGTTAGATAATTCTGATGGTTTTATTAAAGAGCAATCAGAGGAAATTAGAGTAGAGCGTCATATTTATCGTAATGGTGATAGTGACTATTTGTTGAACGGTAAAAAAGTTAGATTAAAAGATATTCATGACTTATTTATGGATACTGGCCTAGGGAGAGACTCTTTTTCAATTATTTCACAAGGTAAAGTGGAAGATATTTTCAAGAGTAAACCTGAGGAACGTCGTATGATTTTTGAAGAAGCTGCGGGTGTTCTTAAGTATAAAACTCGTAAGAAAGAGACACAATATCGATTATCTCAAACACAGGATAACCTTGACCGTCTTGAAGATATCATTTATGAATTAGATGGTCAGGTTCTCCCTTTAAGAAAACAAGCAGATGTCGCTAAGAAATTTTTAGATTTGGATAACCAAAGACAAAAACTTCATTTGGATGTTCTTATTTATGACATCAATGAACAAAAACTAGAATTGCATGAGGGAGAAAATGCATTAGCAGAGGTTAAACAAAATCTTTCACACTATTTTACTTTTAAAGAAAATAATGAATTAAAAAATCAAAAATTAAAGCAGAGTAGACATGCTATATCGGATAAAATAGAACAAAAGCAATCAGATATAATTGAGTTAAATCGTTTAATTTCAAATTATCAGCATCAATTGGAAGTTAATCGTCTTGAAAATTCTCAAAATCAAGAAAAAGCAAGTACTGTGTTAAAAAATATTCAAAATATTAAGCAGGATTGTGAAGATTTAACAAATAAGATTAGTATTGAAAATGAAGAAAAACATCAATTGACTCTTAAACAGCATGAATTAAAAAAAGAGATTGAGATTCTTAAACAAGAACAGGCAGAAGTATCGGAAAATCCAGATAGTTTAGTAGAGAAAAAAAGAGAATCTTTTGTAGAGTTGTTACAAAAAGAAGCACAATTATCTAATGAATTAACCCTTGTACTTGCTGACATTGATAGTCAAGAACAAGCCTCTCAGGAATTTTCGCAAGAAATAGAGCAACTAAAGACATTCTTAATTGAATTGGATGAAAAAAAAGACAACTCTCAAAAATTGCTTGATGAAAAAAGTGATTTTGTCAGTATATTACGTGAAAAATACTTGGCTAAACAACATACTTTAACTGAGAAAGAAGAGTTGTATCGCAAGAAGCAAACGGATTATTTTGATCAATTAGATCAAATAAAGTCTAAAGAAGCTAGAAAGAATAGCTTAGAGTCTATTCTAAAAAATCATAGTCAATTTTATTCGGGAGTAAAAGCGGTTTTGCAGTCTGCAAATCAGATTGGTGGCATTATTGGAGCTGTTAGTGAGCAAATGACTTTTGATAGACAGTTTCAAATTGCAATTGAAATTGCATTGGGGGCAAGTAGTCAACATATAATAGTTAAAGATGAATTTACAGCTAAACAGGCTATTTCTTTTTTGAAAAAAAATAAACAAGGCAGAGCAACTTTTTTACCGTTGACAACTATTAAACCTCGATTTGTTCAAGAAAAATACCGTGATACTTTAGTAAGTAGTCATGGATTTATTGGGATAGCATCTGAACTTGTTTCATATCCTACCGAATTGAGTCACATTTTTGAAAATCTTTTAGGGACAATTGTTTTATTTGATACAATTGAAAACGCAAATATTGCAGCTAAAAAGGTCAATTTTCAAGTAAGAATAGTAACACTTGACGGTAGTGAGATTAGACCTGGGGGATCTTTTGCTGGTGGAGCAGTTAGGCAGAATAATACAACCTTTATTAAACCTGAGTTAGATGAATTAACAAGAGAGTTGGGTGACTTATTTAAAGTTAATCATGATTTAGAACGTACTTTATCAAATGATTATGAGAAAATAGCAGCCTTAAAGCAGAATTTAGAAGAGTTAAAAGCAAAAGGAGAGACTGCGCGATTAGAAGAACAAAAAGTCCAATTATCGTTTGAGCAAGACTTGGAAAAATGGAAATCAATGACTCAACAACTAAACTTGTTGCAAGGACATTCTCTAGAAAAGAATTCTGATGATTTGTTACAACAAAAAGTTGAACTGGAAGAAAATCTTACTAAGATAGCTAAAGAAAAGGTAGTTTTAGAATCGGAGATAAAATCTCTAAAAGAAAATAAAGATAGTTTTACTATGAAGGTTGCTAAACTTTCTGAAAAATTGTCTTTTCTACAGCTTGAAGAAAGAGATGTTGTTAATCAGATTAAATTTCTTAATGAAAGAATTAATACTGAGACTCAACAACTAAAAAAATACCAACAAAATTTAAAGGTATTAGAAAGTGAAAAAGCAGATTTAGACAATTTTAAGATGAGTTTTAATCGTGGAAAGTTACAAAATGAGTTATCTGAAGTTGAAAAACGTAAGTCAGAAGACGAATCAGAACTTATTCGATTAAAATTTAAGTTAGAAGATCATGAGGCACAGCTTGAAGATTTAGCGGAACTTTTTCAAAAAGAAGCACAAAAGAATGAAGATTATATTCGTCAACAAGCACAAATTGAGGCTAAAAATCAATCATTGAAAGATAAATTAAGACAGGCTGCTTTTGACTTGTCTGAGAATTATCAATTATCCTTTGAAGAAGCTTGTGAGAAAGCAAATACTGTTTTAGATATTCATCAGTCTCGTGAGCAATTAAAAGAATTAACTCGTAAAATAAAACATTTAGGACCAATCAATATTGATGCTATTGAGCAATTTGAGGAAGTTAATCAACGCTTACAGTTTTTAGTACAACAAAAATCTGACTTAGACAAAGCAAAAGAGTTGTTAGTTACGACTATTAATGATATGGATACAGAAGTTAAGCAACAGTTTAAAGCAACTTTTGAGGCGATAAGAGATAGTTTTAAAGTCACATTTAGACAAATGTTTGGTGGTGGGAACGCAGACCTTGTTTTGACAGATGGAGACCTCTTAACTTCAGGAATTGATATAGCTGTTCAACCGCCAGGTAAAAAGATACAATCCTTAAACCTCATGAGTGGTGGGGAGAAATCTCTAACTGCCTTAGCCCTATTATTTGCTATTATTCGTGTTAAAACTGTTCCATTTGTTATTTTTGATGAGGTGGAAGCGGCACTTGATGAAGCTAATGTTAAACGTTTTGGTGATTACCTTAACCGTTTTGACCAGTCTAGTCAGTTTATTGTGGTGACTCATCGTCGTGGGACTATGGCTGCAGCAGATAGTATATACGGGGTAACCATGCAAGAATCAGGTGTATCTAACATCTTATCAGTTAAGTTAAAGGAAGCTGAAAAACTCATTCCCTAAAAGAAAATCGGGTTTAATCATTTCTTTGTTAGTTGAGACAGCTCACTTTAATACTATCAGATTATAAATGACTTATAGGAATTCATTTATCAAGAAAAGAAGAAACTGGGTAGCTTTATCCAGCTTCTTTTGGGTAATCAGGTTAGTTGGATACTTTCAAATTGCTGATTTTTTGGTAAAATGAAAGGAAGATTAGGAGAAGAAAATGAAAAAAATAATCGCAACAGATATGGATGGCACTTTTTTAAATCATGAACGTAGTTTTGATCATAAACGTTTAAATCAGTTACTAGATGATTTTATGGCTAAAGAGTACTTGTTTGTTGCAGCAAGTGGTCGGTCTTTGGTAACTCTAGAAATCCTGTTTCAAGGGTTTGAGGATAAAATGGCACTTATTGCTGAAAATGGAAGTGTAGTGAAATTATTTGGTAAAATTATTTCGGAAGATACCATGTCAAAAGAACTCTATCTTAAACTGATATCTAAACTAGAGGAATGTCCTTATCTTGAAGAAAATCGTTTCTTACTTTCTGGTAAACAAGGTTCTTATGTTAAATCTGGTGTAGATAGAGACTATTTAAATCATATTCGTGACTATTATGACAACGTTCAAGAAGTGGATGATTTTGAGAGTATTACAGATTCCATCTTTAAATTAACGGCTAATTTTACACCAGAATTAGTAGAAAGTGGTCAGGATTGGGTTAATCAAGAGGTTCCTGAAGTGACTGCAGTCACAACAGGATTTGAATCAATTGATATTATTTTAAATTATGTTGATAAGAGTACAGGATTAAGGCATCTAATGGCTTATCTTGGTAATCAACCTGAGGATATTATTGCTTTTGGAGACAACCTAAATGATAAAGAGATGCTTGAATTTGCTGGATATGCAATTGCTACTGAAAATGCAAGAGACGACATAAAAGCGCTATCAGATCAAGTTATCGGTCACTGCAAAGATGAATCTGTAATGTATTATATGGAGGGTATGATAGGTCATGAATAAAATAAAGATTATAGCTCTTGATTTAGATGGAACATTATTTAATAATGACAAAAAAGTGTCTTTTGAAAATCAGCAAGCATTAAAAGCGGCGCGTGAAAAAGGGATAAAAATAGTCATTACTACAGGGAGACCCTTGATGGCGATTGGTAATTTACTCGAAGAATTAAACTTGGCTTCAAGTGAGGATTACAGTATTACTTTTAATGGCGGATTAGTTCAATCTAATGACGGTGGTATTCTATATAAAAATGAACTCAACAGAAGTCAGTTATCAGATATTTATCAAATACTAGAACCCTTAGGACTTCCTTTTGATGTCTTGAGTGATGGTATTGTATATAGCATACCTTGTCAAGGTAATAAATCTTTATATCATACTGCTAACCCTTTGTTGACTTTTGTCGAATTAGAATGTTTTGAAGATATTCCTCAGGATGTTATTTATAATAAGGTTGTAACAGTAATTGATGCCGATTTTTTAGATGAACAGATTCAAAAACTTCCAAAAGAGTTTTATGAACGTTATGAAGTTTTTAAATCTAGAGATATTTTATTAGAAATAATGCCTAAAGATGTTCATAAAGCAGCTGGTTTATCACTGCTTTGCCAACATTTGAAATTAAATGCAGAAAATGTTATGGCAATGGGTGATGAAGAAAATGATATTTCAATGCTAACATGGGCAGGGTTAGGTGTAGCAATGGCAAATGGTTCAGATATAGCAAAAAAAATGCTAATTTTGTGACTGAAAAGACAAATGAAGAAAATGGCGTTGCAGAGGCGATTAAAAAGTACGTCTTAAATGAAGGGGTATAGTATGGGATTATTTGATAGACTATTTGGTCAAAAAAAAGAGGATGAACCTTTAAAAGAGGAATTAGGTAAAGCACAAGAAGAGAGTGAAGCACTATCTAACGATGTGGCAATTACTGGCTTAGAAGATGTAGATGAGCCTAGTAACATTTTGTTAGATAGAGAGCAAGAGATTTCCGAGTCTGATGATAATGATGTATTATCAAGTAGTAACATTGATAATAATAAAGTGGAAATAGAAAATGAATCATCAGAAAGTCATTCAGACTTCATTGAGATGCAAAGACAGCAGAATTCGATAGAAGAACTTACCAATCGTAAGGCTCAAGAAGAGTTTATGGCGAAATACTATGCTCAAAAGGCACAACTTCAAGATAAGATTGATAATGGTACTTATGTTAAAGATGAAGAAGTAACCTCTCAAAATGATATAGTAGAAATTAGCCATCAAGAAGTGCAAGATAATTCTGAGACTAATGAAGAAAAGTATCATCGAAGTCTCAAAAAAACTAGAACAGGTTTTGCAGCTCGTTTGAATGCTTTTTTAGCGAATTTCAGACGAGTAGATGAAGATTTTTTTGAAGAATTAGAAGAATTATTAATTTTATCGGATGTTGGAGTGAATGTTGCGACACAACTGACAGAAGATTTACGTTATGAAGCTAAATTAGAGAATGTTAAAAAATCGGAAGATTTGAAACGTCTCATTATTGAAAAACTTGTTAACATCTATGAAAAAGATGGCGTCTATAATGAAAAAATCAATTACCAAGATGGACTCACTGTAATGCTATTTGTTGGGGTCAATGGAGTTGGTAAAACAACATCTATTGGGAAATTAGCCTATCGATTAAAAAATGAAGGTAAGAAAGTATTGTTAGTTGCTGCAGATACGTTTCGTGCTGGAGCAGTAGCTCAGCTTGTCGAGTGGGGAAAACGTGTGGATGTTCCAGTTGTAACCGGACCTGAAAATGCTGACCCAGCTAGTGTGGTATTTGATGGAATGGAACGTGCTGTTTCTGAAAATGTAGATGTGTTGTTAATTGATACTGCAGGAAGATTACAGAACAAGCAAAATCTGATGTTGGAGTTGGAAAAGATAGGACGAATTATAAAACGTGTATTACCTGAAGCACCTCATGAAACCTTATTAGCTCTAGATGCTTCTACTGGACAAAATGCTCTTAGTCAAGCTAAAGAATTTTCAAAGATTACTCCACTAACAGGATTAATTTTGACAAAGATAGATGGAACTGCTAAAGGGGGCGTTGTTCTAGCTATTCGTCAAGAATTAGATATTCCAGTTAAGTTTATTGGTTTTGGCGAAAAAATTGATGATATTGGAACTTTTGATTCTGAAGATTTTATGAAGGGTTTATTAGAAGGTATTGTTTAAGATGAGAAAATTAAAGAATGGTGACCATATTAGGGTAATTAGCCCATCTAGTTCCATCGCTAAAATTGGAGGTTTAGAAGCTAACCAAGCTGCAATTGACCGACTAAAAAAATTAGGATTTGAGTTATCTTTTTCTGAACATTATTTTGAAGATGATATGGTTCATTCAGCGTCGATAAAAAGTCGTGTAGATGATATTCATAAAGCTTATCTTGATGATTCTGTAGATGCCATCATGGCAACTATTGGTGGCTTTAATAGTAATGAATTGCTTCCTTATTTGGATTATGATCTTATCTCAAAGCATCCCAAGATTTTATGTGGCTATTCAGATACTACCGCCTTATTAACAGCTATCTATACAAAAACGGGTCAGTACACTTATATGGGTCCAAGTTTTTCAAGATTTAAGATGAATGAACTATAAGAGTATCAATCTACTGCTTGGTTAGAGGCTATGACCAAATCACACTATAAAATTTTTCCAAGTCTTATATATGGGTCGAATCCATGGTATCTACCAGATGCTGAATTGTCTTTTGAAATACAGAGTGGAAAATTTATCAAGAAGGTAGAGCTGAAGGAACCTTGATTGGTGGGAATTTATCTACGTTTGGACTCTTAAGAGGGACTCCTTATGCACCTAAAACCAATGATTATATTTTAATGGTTGAAGAAGCTGAAGAAGAGGATTGGATTGAGTTTGAACGTAATCTTGCCTCTATTTTACAAGCTTATCCTAAACCAAAGGCCTTGTTAATTGGACGATTTCCAAAGGAATGCTAAATGTCTGAGGAATTATTACATTTTATTCTTGACAAACACCCGATATTAAAGGATATCCCAGTTCTTTATGACTTGGATTTTGCTCATACACAACCTCTCTTTACAGTGACGATTGGTGCTCAAATTACAGTAGATACTAAAGCATTGGAATTAGAAATAAAGGAAAATTAAAAAATGTCATATGAAAAAGAATTTTTAAAGGAATTTGAATCTTGGGTCAATACACAAGTTATGATAAATGAGATTGCAATGAATGAAAGTGAAAAGACTTGGCAAGAAGAAAGAGATCAAAGAGCTAAGGATGCTTTTATTCGTTATGAAAGTCGATTAGATGCATATAAGTTTCTACAAGGTAAATTTTATAATTATCGCAATCAAAAGTCGTTTAATGACATGCCAGATGAAAATTTAGGAACAAGACATTATTAAAAGCTAAAACAGTTCGGATTATGAACTGTTTTTTATCAGTCTAAAATTCCCCACTTTAATTGTGTGTATATTGGACTTTTAAAACCTTTAAATTAGCGTAAACTAATAATAAGTAAAGGTATATAAAGGAGTAAACATGAAATTTTTCTTAGATACAGCTGATGTAGCAGCAATTAAAGA